>NZ_JACVVP010000021.1 GCF_014534745.1 Flammeovirga sp. EKP202 | reverse complement strand
TCTGAGAACAACTTAATTTAGCATCTACTTATTAATATTTTAACTATTCGCAAATTTTAAGAGAGCGAAAGATCAGTAAGTAATTGAGAAATAGTTGTTGGAACAATATAATAACTTTGAGGGTTAATCTTTTTCACTATCGAAGATTAAGTTCTCATTTAAATAGAATGTGAAATCTTATCTTTTAAAGATTATATTTGATGGCGACTTCCTTTGGTGTAGTATCAAACTTTTCTTTAAAGTTCTCAGAAAAGTTAGATAAACTTTTATACCCAAAATGCCTTGCTACATCAGAAATAGAAACTTGCTGTGTTTCCAACATTTTATACGCTAATTCAAGACGATAATTGGAATGAAAACAAGGGATCGTAGTACCAAATACGCTACCAAAATCTCTTTTTAATTTAGAAACAGACACACCGTATTTTTCAGCAATAGAAGTTAAGGAGGGAGTATTATC
Source organism: Flammeovirga sp. EKP202 (assembly GCF_014534745.1). Classification (GTDB taxonomy): domain Bacteria; phylum Bacteroidota; class Bacteroidia; order Cytophagales; family Flammeovirgaceae; genus Flammeovirga. The sequence continues at coordinate 125,728 of NZ_JACVVP010000021.1, read as the reverse complement.
GTAAAGAACAATCAATTCTTCTTTGATCATCTGCATTCTTTTTATATCCTCAATATGCAAGTTGGTATTTCTCTGACTTTGATGTTTTCTTCTGATAACCTGATCCAGAAAAAGCCCAGTAGCTTCCACTGATCTTGCGACAATCAAACTGTTTTTTAGGGGTGGAGTCATCTCATCATTCAACATAAAAAGGTCATCGATAAGAAGGTTGATTTTTGGAGGAGTTATTTCATAAATCACCCAAGGGTTTGCTGTATCAAATACTTTCCCGATATGCACTTTCATATGTGACATATAACGATTGAAATAGTCTTCTGAAATTCTCAACGTCACCCACTGACTCTGATCTCCTTTTTTCGCTTTCATGTTCAAGAAAATACTTGTACTCTGCATACTCATCATCGTGACAAGCGATGTTAGTTTTTGATTTTCTTGAGGTGTTTTTGGAGAGACATTGCCTTTATATTCAAATTGAAAATAAATGTATTTTTTCTCACTTGTATCACTTAATACATCCACTTCCATATCACTTTTATACCTCACATTATGAAGTCCAATCTCAATGCCATCAAATGGGAAAAACCATTCGTAGTATAATTCTACCAAATGATTATTGATATGTAATGTGTTCTCTTTGGAAGGCTCTTTACCTAGAATCGCAGTCAACTGTGTAGCTACCTCTGCCACTGACCCCGTGTGTATTGTGATTTTTTCCATAAATGTGCAATGACTCATTAATTCTGTATTGAAAATACGACAAAAAATCAGACAACAATAGCATTTGAACTAACTGCGATATCCTTTGAACCGATGAAGGTAATCTATAAACAGAGATGGAGGGTATAAATAGAATGTAAATCAATCCAATATTAAAATGAAAAATAAAACACTACAATTATTAGGTACTGCATTATTGCTACAGTCAGGCATTCAATCTGCATTTGCTCAGGTTCCCTTATCAGATGCTACTTTAGAGGGTGATGAAATTATTGAAACAGTCTATGGAAATATTGAACTAGAACACAATTTTATCACGAAAGGAGAGCAGGAATTATTTGACATTATGGATTTCCAACGTGCCTCTCAAACTTACATTTGGTCAACGCCAATTGTGTCTATGAAAACTTGGGGACTACAAGAAGATAAAGCCTATGATGTTGCTGGTTTGGAAAACTTTGTGGTCCTAAAATCCCTAAAGGAGAAAAGGGGTATTGTAACAGGTAACCTTACGACACCTTATATTTTTACCTTTTCTAACTTGAAAGATGGAGCTGTAAAATTAGAATATCCAAAAGGGATGACAGCAGGTGGTTTTTTAGATTTATGGCAAAGACCCGTTGCTGATTTAGGTTTAACAGGTCCCGATAAAGGGCAGGGCGGCACTTATATTATTTGTGGTCCAAATGATGATCCCAAAAAGTATGAAGGACAAGCAGATTTTATTGTACAGTCAGAAACAAATAACTTTTTCATAGGATTAAGAATTTTGGAAGCAGATCCAAAGGTAGAGAAGGAGTTTAAAAAGGCATTGAAACTTGGGAAAGTTGGAGAGAAATTGCACAAGGCGACTTTCGCAGAAAATAAAGATGTGGAATGGTCTGCTACTGCACCAAGAGGATTGGCGTATTGGGAAACTTTACATACGATCATCAATGAAGAACCTGTACGAGAGCAGGACAAAGCATGGATAGCAATGCTGAAACCATTAGGAATAGAAATTGGTAAACCGTTTCAACCTACCGAAAAACAAAAAGAAATTTTGATAAAAGGTGGGAATATGGGGGAATTAATGTTGAGAAACCTTCAAACAAACCCTCGTTTTAGTACGCCTTACTGGGAAGGTACAAACTGGTACAAATCATTTGATTTTAATATTCCTCAGAGCAATGATATGATGGTTTACCTTGATGAAAGAGCAGTATGGTACTACGAAGCCGTAAGTTCTACAAAAGGTATGGTAGAACCCTCACCGGGATATGGTCAGATCTATATGACATCCAAAAGAGATGAGAACGGAGAATTATTAAGGGCTGATAAAACCTACAAGTTACATGTGCCGGCTGATGTGCCAGTAGATCAATTCTGGTCCGTGACATTATACTCTGAAAATACAAGAAGACCTTATGATAATGGAGGAGAAAAAATTTCAGATGTTGGGATCAACTCAAGAAGAAAAGATGTGACATACAACAAGGACGGGTCTATCGATCTATATATAGGAGCGGAATGTCCTAAAGGAGTTAATCCTGCAAACTATTTAAAAACTGTAGGTAATGACGGTTGGTTTATCTATTTCCGTCTTTATGCACCCAAAGAAGCATTTTTCGATAAGTCTTTCCACTTGAACGACTGGGAAGTAGTCACAACTGGTTTAAGCAAGTAAGTATTAATCATAGATTCTTTACCCAATTATATTTATTAGTCTTAGCATTTTCATATACACAAAAACTAAAGTGGTAATGTTAAGTGAAAATAAAAGGAGAGACTTTTTGAGCCTCTCCCTTTTATATTTTTTGATAATGGGTTCCGAAAATTAGAAAGTAAAATTCAAACCTGCTTGACCACCAATCCAAATGGCAGTTCTAGTTCCGTGATCTGAAGTTTCATCAAAAAATGCATGTTCTGGTACATCCAAAGTACCTGCAGTTTCACTTCCATTTAATTTATAGTCTGTTGTGTAAACATTTAAAGAAGGACCTGCATAGATACTTAAGTTCTTCAACACTTTTACTTGAACGTTTAAATCTGCTTTGTTTAATAAGTTCAGACCAGTGTCTTTCCAAGTATTATCGTGTATAACTTGGTTAGCAGAAAGGTCTAATGCTAAGTTCACTCTTTTTGCTAACTCGAATTGAGTACCGAAACCAGCACCAAATGTATTCACAAGTTTATCGTTGTATTCAGTATAACCTACTTTAAAAATTGTATAGAATTGTTGTGTACCCATTTTGAAGTTTACGTTACCCCAAACTGTTTCACCAACACCAACTTCTACTGCATAATAACCATCTTTCACTATATTGATAAGGCCAATAGGAGTACCCTTTGCTCCATCTTTTACGACGTTAATTAAGCCAATTTGAGCACCATTTAAGCTATCAGTATAGTTTACTAAACCCACTTGTGCACCTTTGAGGTTACCTCTTACTGTATTGATCAATCCAATTTGTGCACCATTCATATCACCACCAGAAATGTTGGAGATACCAGAAATTTGAGCACCATTTACTTCATTATTTGTATAGTTATTGATACCTGCTAATTGTAAACCTCTTGCTGAAGAGGTATTTAAGTTGGTAATACCAGCAATAACAAGCCCGTTACTTTCGCCTCTTGTGACATTTGTGATACCCGCTATTTGACCGCCTCTTACATCTCCATTATTAACATTGGCAATACCTCCCAACTCAAAGTAATTGACACCACCATTCACACCCCAAAGCACGTTAAAAGAGCCATCACTTGCTACTTGTGTATTTGTACCGTTAATTCCTAAAGGGTATAAAAATGACACTTGAAAAGGTCTTGAATCTTTCTCTTGAGCAAAAACAGATGATGTAATGAATAAAAGTGAGAAAAGGTTGAAAATTAGATTTTTCATTTGATTATATATTTAGATATTTTTTGTTTCAAAATTAATTGGAATAGGAGGTTGACTTCACTTGACGTCATGAGTAGAAGTCTTTGTTTTCCTGCTTCCGGTATAATGACCCGTGTTTGAGGATTTACCCCTATTCTTTTTTGAAAAAAAATCTAATTATTTTTTAATCGAGTGAAAATGAATGACTTATTGGTAAAAAAAGAGGCCGATTATTTTTCAATAACCGGCCTCTAATTGTCAATTGTTTCTTTTACATAGAAAGAAGGCTTTCTCTTAATGATGCATCAATTGGAGTATTTCCTAAATAGATGTTCATTAGAGCTTTTTTGAATGCTTTATTATCAGTTTGGAATAGTTGCTCTCCGTTTTTGAAGAGAGTCACTTGATTGTTCTTGCTGATAATTCTGAAATGGTCGCCTGTTTCAATCAAATCACCAAAAGAGGCAATGTATTCTTTGATATCATCACTGATGCTATCTACATTTCCTAAGTTCGATTTGTTGAAAGCTTCACCAAATAGTTTTTCTACTGTTGTCACTTGAGAAGTTATGATTTTATCATGTTTTCTTAAGTCAGAAATAAACTGCTTTTCATCAGCAGAAGCATTAAGATCTGCTTTTAGATCTTTGGCGTATGCTGTTTTGATTTTTTTGACAGTAGTTTCAGATTGTAAGTAATTAGAAGTCATTACAAGGTCAATTACTTTTAAATCATCACTGTAGATTAAACTAATGGCATCATCTGTTGGTTGTTCAACATACAAAGCACAAGAGAATACTTTTTTTAGCCCCTTTGAGAATGAACCATAACCATTACTTTGTAAAGATTGGTTACTGACATTTATTTTCTCAGGAAATTCAACCTCATTAAAAAAGTCAGTCTTGAAAGTAGGTTGGTCTTGTGCGTGAAGTTGAAGTGAAATGAATAATAAAACAATGCTTAGAAAGTTAAGACGATAAACATTTTTCATGGAAGTTCACTTTTTATTTAAAAAATGGAGTTAATTCAAATGCAAAATCCAAATATTATATAACTATTCAAAGAAAAAATTTAACAATAATGTTAATATTGTTATATGTTTAAACGAATATTGTTTAATGTTTTTGAATTCTAATTTCATTATACTAATATTGTTTAAACAAATAAAACACAAACAAATATTGTTTTTGTTTGAATGTAAACTGTATACTTTTGAAAAATAGAATTAAATAAAATTATAAATCATGGAAAATCAATCACTTACGCAAGGTTATTCATTCGTTTCAGAAGGAAAAGCAACAACGGTTATTCGATATTTACTTGCCGTCATGATGATCGTTTTTGGATTAAACAAATTTTTGAATTTTATACCAATGCCTCCTGCTAGTGAGGAAGTTGCACAAGTTTTTGGCTCATTAATGCTAATGGGAGTCTTACCAATCGTAGGAATTATCGAGGTAGTTGGTGGATTGTTATTGGCAACGAAGAAAGCGGTTCCTGCTACGTTAGTAGTTTTAGGAGCAGTAGGATTCAACGCATTTTTATTCCATGCAACACTTGATCCTGCTGGAATTGGCGGTGCAACATTCTTTTTAGGAATGGTCATTTATTTGGCTTATGCTTATAGATCTAAATTTGCCCCTCTCTTTAAATAAGAGTATAATTTGATATGCATTTGTTCGTATACTAGAAAATATACTTTTACCTTAAGTTTAAACTTGAAGTTTTTAACCCATTCAAAGAGTAGTTTTATGCTACTCTTTTTTTATATCTCTACTCAAAACCTTTCGAATAGTACGGTATAGAGGAGTCATATTAATTAAATTAGGGGCTATTTCAATTATAGATTCGTATTTATATAGTATATTCTCACCTTACTTTATACCTTTACTTAAGAGTATAACAAGTATCGAGAGTTGAATGCATAATGTTTTAAAAAAATATTTACTACTTTTTTCCATTACTTTAATTGGAGTATGTGCTTATGGGCAACCTGGAAAATCAGAGTTAGCTTTGGCCATCACAATTGACAGTGCTATTTATCATAGAGATGGTAGCATTGTGGATCAATGGATCAATTATGAAGTTTTCACTCAGAGGGTATTTAAAAGTTTACATAGAAGGTCTACTGATTGGAAAGAATATTCGGAGGTATTTAAGCAACAATTAAGGCTGGGAGAGTTATTAGTAGAGCAAATCGGTACAGATGGTGAATTATCATTTGTGAAGGTTTTAGAAGATACTGATGGCAATGTAAATCTGTTATACCGTGATTTGAAGGGAGATGGATGGCTTGATTATAATGAAATGTTGTTGGTCAAAAATCATCTGAATCAATGGAATATTGCTGATATCTACTTTTATTCTGGAGGAGGATATTTTTCAGACATTGTAGCGACCATGTTGGCCAATGAAAATCCTGACTTAGTACAGAATGTTTCTTATAGAAACTCATTATTGAAGGTAATTGATCTTTTTGGGTATAATCAAGAGGGATTATACGGAAGTACAATTTCTGAATACGATTCACTTTCTTCTTTTTTTAAGAAACAAAAAAATACACAAATTGCTTTAATTCAAGCTCATGCATTGCAAGGTAATATTTCAGAGATGGAGTCTCTCAAAAATGCCTATTTGCAGCAATACCCTGATGACAAAAGTATTCGTTTAGTTTTAATGGATATTTATGGTTCCCTGGATAATTATGAAATGGCAAAAGTAATGTTAGATGAATTAGCTCAGTTAATAGGAGGCGATGAATACCTTTCGTTACGTGAAGCTGAAATTCTTTTAGCATGGAATAAATCACCAAAAGCCAAAAAGGTATTAAAGAAGATTATAAAGTCAGAAAGCTTTGTGACAGATGCACGGCTTTTACTAGTAGATGCTTATTATTCGGAACAGAATTACAAAGGAATGCTCGAAGAGGTAGTGAAAGTCTCTGATGTAGTGGGAGTTCCTATTGAGGAAATATTATCCAAAGATCATTACGAGCAGTTTTATAGTTCTCCTGATTGGCAGAAATGGAAAAAACAAAACAAAAAAAAAAGTCATGATTTAAAATAAAATCATGACTTTTTTATGCACGCTGAAAATTAAGCTTTCGCTAAAAGAAAGTCTTCAACGTTTTTATATTCAAGACCGAAAGCATCAGCAACAGCTTTGTAAACTACATCGCCACCAATGATGTTCAAACCTTTCTTCAAATCTTCGTTATCACGACAAGCAGCTTCCCATCCTTTGTCCGCTAATTGGATAGCATAAGGAAGAGTTGCGTTTGTTAATGCAAGTGTAGAAGTATAAGGAACAGCACCAGGCATGTTCGCTACACAGTAGTGCATTACACCATCTACCTCAAATACTGGCTCTGCGTGCGTAGTAGGTTTTGTTGTTTCAAAACATCCACCTTGATCCACTGCAACGTCAACAAGTACAGCACCGTCTTTCATTGAGCTCAACATATCTTTTGTGATCAAGTGAGGAGCTTTAGCACCAGGAATAAGTACAGCACCTACCACCATATCAGCATCTTTGATTTCCTCACGGATATTGTACTCAGAAGATACCATTGTTTTTACGTTTGCTGGCATGATATCATCCAACTGACGTAAACGGTACAAATCGATGTCCATAATCGTTACATCAGCACCCATACCTGCTGCAATCTTAGTTGCTTGAGTACCTACGATACCACCACCAATTACGATTACTTTTGCTGGTTTTACACCTGGAACACCACCAAGTAAAATACCTCTACCACCCATTGGTTTTTCAAGATATTTAGCACCTTCTTGAGTAGCCATTCTACCTGCTACTTCTGACATAGGAATCAATAAAGGTAAGCTTCTATCCGCTCTTTCCACTGTTTCATAAGCTAAACAAACCGGCTTTTGCTCGATCATAGCACGAGTCAATGGCTCATAAGAAGCAAAGTGGAAGTAAGTGAATAGTAATTGATCTTTTTTGATTAGAGAGTATTCCGCCTCAATTGGCTCTTTTACTTTCATAATCATTTCAGCAATTGCATAAGTTTCCTCAATAGTAGGAAGTAATTGAGCACCAGCGGCTACGTATTCTTCATCTGAAAATCCACTGCCAATACCAGCTGTAGATTGAACATAAACTGTGTGTCCTCTTTTGATAAGCTCTTTAGCTCCACCTGGAGTTAAAGCAACACGGTTTTCATTGTTCTTAATTTCCTTTGGAACGCCTATAATCATGTCTAAAATGTGTTATATGAGTACGTATGTGTTATAAAAAATAGGTTTCCTCATCAATGAGGAATGGAAGTTTTGTGTGCTGCAATATATAAATGGAAATTTAGTTAATTAATATTTTTAAAATATTTTTTTGTTTTTAGGGCTAAAATGTATGAATTCTTCCGATTTGACATAAAAAAATCCCCATATACAGAATAAAAAGTATATGGGGATGATAATATGATGTGTGATATTAATATCCTAATGACTGGTTTTCTACCGATGCTTTTTCTAATAATGTAGCATATTGATCAGCAGTAACATCTTTAGAGAAGTATCGGATTGGATTTACTTTTCTCTTCTTGTGAATTACCTCATAATGAAGGTGTGGAGCAGTTGAAGAACCTGTACTTCCCACTTCACCAATCTTTTGGCCTCTATATACTTTTTGTCCACGCTTGACATCAAACTTCGACATGTGAGCATATTTTGTGACGTAGCCAAAACCGTGATCTACTTCAATTTCCCAACCGTATCCTCTATTCGATTTTCTAGCTTTGATGACTTTACCATCACCAGTAGCATAAATTGCAGTTCCTTTTGGTGCAGAGAAATCAATACCGGCGTGCATTTTCTTCACCTTTAAGATAGGGTGAATTCTCATGCCGAAACCAGAGGCCAACCTTTTCAGATCTTTGTTGTCTACAGGTTGAATTGCCGGGATGGCTGCCAACATTTCAGATTTATTCAGTGCTAAGTCAACAATTTCGTCGTACGACTTGGTCTGAATATACATCTGCCTTTTAAGGTTATCAATCTTAGAGAGAGTACCTAAAATCATGTCCTCTCTAGAAAGTTTCTTATCTAAAAGGTCTTGGTATTTCTGACTACCACCAGTACCTGCCTGACGGATTTCGTTTGGAATAGGATCTGCCTCAAAAATTACACGATAAATTTTATCGTCTCTATCTTGAAGAGAAGCCACCACATTTTTCACATCATCTACTTCTTTTTGAAGAAGCTTGTGTGAATAAAGTAAGTCTGCATTTTCCTTCTGTAAACGTGCTTCTTTAGCAGAAGGGAAGTATTTTATATATATAGCCGAAAAGAAAAAGCCGAACAAAGAGCACGCAAACAATAACCCAGTGATGTTGATAAACATATCAAAGGGAGAGGTTCTTATGCGTTCGTAACGACAAGTTTCAGTATCGTAATAATATTTAATCTTTGCCATATCTCAATTGTGAAGACCTAAATCTTCGGTATTTGAAGTTCAAATATACAAAAAAAATATTAGATGCCTTTTATCATCTTTTATAAGGCATAGAGAGAACGTATTAACATTACTTTATATTGTATGAACCCTGATAAATAATGCTGAAAATTCATGAAAGATTTCTATTCTTTATTGACAAAAAAGGATAGTGAATTTAATGAAATTCACTTAACATTATTTACGTGTAAGTAGCAGATGTACAGTTATATATGTGTTTTTAATTTGATAATTGTCTAATTCAAATAAAGTGTTGACTTATTCCTGTAAAGAAGGCGTATTATGACTGCATTATTTGCTTCGTAAAAATGTGAAATTAATTTTACAACCCGGAAAATAAAATCACTGCTTTCCTCGTTATAAAAGTACTGATTCAGATCAATTTTCAACTTTATTATAGATTCTTGCTTTTAGATAAATATTTGATGAACTAGAATTTTACTGTGAAACTGTTGTTATTTTTTATTTGATCTTAGAGTATTTCTAAAGTGCGAAAGTGCTTTAAACTGACTTTCTCTAGTTTTTTATTGATTTCAAAAACTAGGGTAATAAAGTGTGTTGACTATTTATTACAGGTATTAAAATAAACTAATTATTTACAATGAAGACGACGACTATTCTATTGTGTTACTGGTCATTTATAACTTTTACACTCACAACTGTATGTCATGCCCAATCGCCGAGACTATCGGAGGCTTCCGATCAGATAACTACAGGAGGCAATATACCGATACGGTGTGATGTTGTTGAAAGAGATTTGGCCATGTACGATCGGCAAATTTCTGCACTCTTAACCGTTCCGACATTGGAAGGGATTGATACACCTATGCATGAATATAAGGCATTGACCGTGAAGTGTGTACAAGGTAAATGTAGCGGAGCAGAAAAATATCTAAAAAGATATGAAAAGTTTGACAGTTTGGTGCATTCACTAAAAAGTGAGCGTCACTGCAATTACTTGTTGAATAAGATAGAAGCTTATGAAGCTAAAAATCAGGCCTACCTTGCAAATGGAGACACCACTAAAATACAACTTGGAGGTATCCGTTCGACGCTAAAAAAATTAGAAGAGGTAGATTGTAATCAGGATTACTCTCATTATGCAGCTCAGGAAAAAAAATGGGTGGAAGTGATTGAGGAGTATAAATTCAATCAAAGTAAAGAAGAGTTATATGAAGACGCTTTGTTTGAAAACGATGTATTAGTAGCCGTTCAATCCTTATTGGAAAAAGGTCTCAACCCTAAAGTAGACACTTGGACATTGGAAAAAGCTATTTATACTAATAATATAGATTTAGTGAAATTAATTGTTGAGCATGGTGCTCCGGTTAATTTTGAAAAAGGCACCGCTTTAGACCTTGTAGTTGAGGAAGGTAGTGAAAATCAAAAAAACTACGAAATGATAAAGTACTTAGAGAGTGCAGGTGCCAAAATTGAAAAATCAAATGGAGAAAAACTCGCTAAATTTGCAATTAGCCATAATGATGTAGCACTTTTTAAAGCTGTTGAAAAGTATAATTCATTCACTTGGAAGAAATATTCTTTCTATTATTATAAAACGAAGGAAAAGGGAACCTATAACGCTGAAATAGGTGCGTATATAGGAGGTATTTTGAAAACGAAAGAAGTAGAGCACAATTGGGTTGATTATAGAACAGTAATGGATGATGAGGCATTGGAGAAACAAATGATCACAATGTTTAAAGATAAAGATCAGAGCTTTACTGTAAAAGACATTAAAATTGTAAATGGTGAATGGCTTATTGAAAAAGATGAAACAACAGGTGCTACAAAGGGAAAATTCCTAGTGACCTATTTGTTTGTTACAGATAAATACGATGTATGTGGAATCAAAAGGGTTCACTTTTTCAAACCATATGATGGTACTCAATATGGCCCTATGCAAATCAATTATGTTGGAAAAGGCTACAAATTGGTCAATTGTAGTTCATTGAATTAATTTCAATAGAAGATGGTTTTGAGCTATTAAGTAGAAAGCAATACATTAAAGGAAGGGTTGAGTTTATGAGAACTTGACCCTTTTTTATGCACTAATAAATGTAATCTAATATTGATGTATGAAATTTGTATGTCATTAAAAATGGTGATATACTTGCTAAAATAAATGCTTAGAACCTGTTAAGATTTCACCTAATATAATATCAGGGAAGAGATCCTGAACATTAATTCTAATAAATAATTTGGCATTTTTGGAAGTGCCGCAAGCAAACTAATTTATCATTAAAACAAGCACTAATTTTATGAAAAAGTTATTTTTAACTTTGCTCTTGGCTTTTTATACGGTCATCTCTTTTGGTCAATCAAAAATATTTTTGACTGAGGGTTATGGTGAGACAGAGGATGAAACGAGAATGGAATATTATATTCTTTCCAAAGCAGGCAAATCGAATGGAACAGTATTCAAGCATACTATCTATTTTTTAGATGGGTCGATACATAGAACTTATGAGACCATTAAACCTAAATATTACAATGCTAAAGAAGGACAGTTTGTATCCTATTTTAAAAATGGAAATAAATCAGACGAGGGAGAGTATGCAGATAGTAAAAAAGTAGGAATGTGGAAAGCCTACCACGAAAATGGAAACCTTAATTTAGAATATAAAGTACAGTATGACAAGAAATCCGGAATACCATCTATGCTATTTGTGAATGGATGGGATGAAGACGGGAATCAAACACTTAAAGATGGAGAGGGGCAAATAAAACATACGATTTACCCCAACAATGCTCGAAAAAAATATACTGAAGAAGGAAAAGTTCAGAACTCATTAAAGCAAGGTTTATGGAATGGTGTATTTGCTTCTGAAGAAAAATATTTTGAAGAAAATTACAAAAAAGGCAAATTAATTAAAGGTGTAAGCTGGGATGAAAAAGCCAATGAATACGATTATAAGGTACCTGAATCTCCTGCCACCTATCCTAAAGGAATGGTATCGTTTTATAACTTCTTGGGAATAAATATGAGATACCCTTCTGATGCGAAAAAAAATGATGTACAAGGAAAAGTATATGTACAGTTCGTAGTATTGAAATCGGGTAAACTTTCAGATTTTAAGATTCTAAGAGGTGTAAGCCCTTCTATTGATAAGGAAACTTTAAGGGTACTTAAAAAAGCACCTAAGTGGAAACCTGGAAGAATGAAAGGACAAACGGTAAAACAGAGAATGGTTTTACCGGTCTCCTTTAGACTTTAAAAAACTTATGAAATCGACCTATTCAGTTATGAATAGGTCGTTTTTTTTTGAACAACTAAATTTCAGGCGAGAATTAATTAAGATATTATTTTCAGATTACGCGTACTAAACCCTATTTTCGTGACAAATTAAAACCATCAATCAATTCCTAATTTTTTTATGACTAAATATTTTTTCAGTAAACTGATTACGATTCTTTTATGCCTGCTGCCCTTTTTTTCTTGTAGTCTTTTTGAAGATAAAGCCAAGATCAACAAACCTTTGGAGTTACAGGCACCATCTTATATTAGAGGTATGGCTCAAATTAAATTATTGATTCAGGATCAAGTTCAATTAGAAATGAATGACGTTCAATTGTTTTGTAATGGGAAGGAGGTTCCAATTACTTTGAAGCAGTCAGCAAATAATTATGCTATAGCGTTTGATTCAAAAGGGATACAAGAAGGACTCCAACTATTTTCTGTTCGAATACCCAAAGAAAAAGAAGATACAACTTCTGAATTTTTAACGGCTGAAGCGGCAATTGAAGTCGATAATTTTCTGCCTCCTTTTAAATTTGAAACCGGTTATGTCGATCAATTTAATTTTCGATCAGAATCTGGTTTGCCAGGATATGATTTCTATTACTTGCAAAGTACATCTGATTATAAATACAATGTGTATTTTGCCGATGTCGAAGGTAATGTAATCTCAAAGGTGTACGATGTTTCTACTTGTAATGAAGAAATTGAAATCGAATTAGATCCGTCTATTATTGGACAAGATTTTTATTTTGTCAGAGCAGAAAAGTACTATTTTGATTATATACATACTGCTGCAAATGAGGAAGAACATATTGAAAATCATAAATTAACGTATGAACATGTATCTTCTTCAGATCAAGAAATGAAGACTTTCAGACCAAGAAATGATGATTCAAAATTAATTCTCAAAATAGCTCATGAAGTAAGTAGAGTGTATAAAAATTTTGGAGGAGCTAAAAGCCAAAGGTTTTTGTATTCAGATGAGTATTACAGTTATCATGAATTTATTTACAGAGAATTGGAGCAAAATGAAAAAGTTTACCCTTTTATTTTCTATTCTGATGATAAGTCAAGAGGTGTTGCGATAGTTTTCCAGAACTACGAAAGTGGTTCTACAGTAAGTGTAGAATTAGAGGATATTCAAGATGCTATTGCGGTTCAGCCTTTCCCTGAAAAAAATGGGGAGTGGATCTATATAGAGAGTTTGATTGATATTCATGGAACAGATGTTTATTGTTCCAATAACTTACAGAGGATTAATAATAATGGCAAAGAAAGAGTCCTTTTCCCCATAAAAAGAGGCAATAAAATAAAAACCTTTGCTGTATCTAGATCAGGGTATAGCGATGATTTTATGGCTTATTCCTACAGTACAAAACATGTTGAAACATTACCAATAGCGGTATCGAGTATCGAACTTAACAGAAAAAATGGTAATGAATTAAAGTATGAAAATGGTATTTACTCTATTTCAAGAAAAGATTTTATGGGTGAAAAAGATAACTTGTCTTTAGTAGCAAAATTTGAAACTGGAATAAAGGATGGTAGAGAACAACTTACTGAGGTAACCGTGGAATCAAAGGCAAGGTTGGGAGCAAAAATGGATCTTGGGTCAGGTATTTCTTCTCAAAACTTATATGATGGTTATTTCGAAAGCTTAAGGCCAGATCATTTGAAAATGATTACATCTAATTACGAAAGTAATAAGTCCCAGAAGGAAAATGGTTATTACTTATTACAGGTGATAGACCTTTTTAAGGAATCATCTAGTTCTAGAAAAATCAGTAACTATGGAGATTGGATGCAAAAGGAAGTAGGGGAGATGTACCGCATTAATCCTTAACTAAATATAGATCTAGAAAACCTACCTTCTCAATAAAGATAAGGTAGGTTTGAACTTTCTTAAGTATTTCTTTTTTAGAGCTTAAAATTTATTATTCTGTTTGTAGTTTTTGTTGCTCTACAATAAATTCAAAAGCCAAATCAGCCAAATTTTTCCCATCAACAGTGGCTTTCCAAGCTCCATGTCCTGCACCTTCCAAAGGAATTAATTTAGCAGTTAACCCATTAGCATCATACGTGGCTTTAAGTTCTTCCGCTTTATTGAAAGGAGTGTTTTTATTTTGATCTTGAGTACCATGTAAAATTAATAAGGAAGGATCATCGCTATCGAATCGACTTTTTCCATCTAGTTTTTCAAGAGCATCTAATACCGCTTTTGTACCCCAAAGGTCAATAATGGTTTTTACTTTATATTCTTCTTTAAGATGGGTCGTAGATAAAGTTGGGTCAGTCTCAATACTAATTTCATCTCTGTAGTCTTCGAGGTCAGAAATACCCAAACCAATTGCAGTTAAAGCGCCAGCAGATCCTCCACCAACAGTGATGTAATCAGTGTTGATATGGTATTGCTCTTTATTGGCAATCACCCATCGCATAGCCGCTTTAGCATCACGCAAAGCTGGATAAACGGCCAATGCTTGTCCTCTCACTTTTTGAGGATATTTTTTAGAAATACTTATCCATTGTTGAGGAATAGTTCCCTTTTGTTTCATTACCCTATAATCTGCTGAGATAAATACCCATCCTCTAGATGCAAAATACTTTCCCATGTTAGCGATATGGACCATTTTTCGTGAACCACCTTTAAATCCTCCTCCATGGAAAAATAGAAAAACTGGTCGATTATTATCCTTATTTTTGGGAGAATAAACGTCTAATTTTAATGGGACTTCATTTGCTTGTACACTATTAATCGCCTCATGACTTAATCCTTTTGCATATATGATATCTTCCGTGATATTAACTTCGTAGGTAGCTTTATGAGTGATTGTAGGCGCTTTATCTTTTCCTTTAAAAGAGAGTAATAGTATTACAGAAAAAAAAAAAGAGATATAGTTTATTTTTCATATTCTTTACCGTTAAATAGTATTCAACATAAATAAAGATAAAATATCTCATGAAGGTTCAGTAATTTATTCAATGAAAGGCAGTTGTTTTTCAACGAAGGGGGAGGTAATAAACTAAAGGAGTGCAAGTATGAAGACTTTGAGATGAGCAAATTTTTCTATAAGTTGACGGACTTATAAAGACACGTAGTACAAATGGTGTTTTCCTTAACTCTTACACCACTTTTAGAAACTCTTCGAGATAATATTGATTACATTTGATACTACAATTAACTGTAACTAACCATAAAAATGAATATTACACAGAAAGCCTTTCAAATTGTTGAAAAAAGCGATGGGACTAACAAAACAAGTAAAGCTTTTGACGTTTTTATAATATCATTAATTTTATTAAATGTATTGTCAGTTATCTTAGAGTCTCATCAATGGATCTATGATCAATATCAAAAAGAGTTCTTTATATTTGAACAGTTTTCAGTTGTAATTTTTACTATTGAATATATTATTAGGTTAGTAACCTCAAAATACAAATATCCTAATAAATCAAGAGTTGGAGCAATATTAGCTTTCGTCTTCTCTTTTTATGGTTTGGTGGATCTATCAGCGATTATTCCATCTTATTTTATTCTGGCCAACCTCGACCTTCGCTTTATTAGAATTCTAAGATTATTTCGATTATTTAGACTTTTTAAATTTGGACGATATAGTTCTGCTATGTCTATCCTTATAAGAGTGATTAAGTCACGAAAAGAAGAGCTTTTGTTGACCATATTTATGTCTTGTATTTTAATAGTATTCTCTGCATCATTAATTTTCTTTGTAGAAAGAGAAGCACAACCTGGTGTTTTTTCAAGTATAACTAAGTCAATGTGGTGGGCAGTTGCTACTCTTACCACCGTAGGTTATGGAGATATGTACCCTGTTACTCCTTTAGGAGATATAATAGCAAGTTTTGTTGCAGTTATGGGTATTGGTCTTGTTGCACTTCCTACAGGTATTATTGGGACAGGCTTTATAGAAGAAATATCAAGAATTAAATCAGGAAAACCGGATGTGCCAGAAAAGTGTACATGTCCTAAGTGCGGTAATACTTTTGATATTAACACTCACTAGCACAAATCTAAAGTGACTATTTAAAGTGCCTTTTTAAGGAGCGTAATTGACGCTGAATTTTCTCTTTAGACATTTTTTTAGGATTCAATTCTAAAACGAGACCTTCTTCTATTTTGATGTCTTTCTTTTCGAATAAGAAGTCTTCACCTTTTACAGAAAAAACTAAAACAGTAGCTTTTGCTCCTAAAGGGAGCGAATTTGATGTATTGTGAATTCCTTGAACAAGAGACTCTTTCGTTATCCAATAATTTTGAATCGCATTAAATTTTTTAAATAAAATATGAACATCATAATTACTTTGTAGATCGAAGTTAGGAGTTATGTTGATGAATGTTAACTGAGATTTAGGAGGGTAATCGAAGTAAGCATAATTGAGTTTTGACAGGTTTACGTAGTAGAAATCAAGGTCTGTCACTTGAATACTAACATCGGTGTAAACTTTATCTGTTCTTGTATAATACAAAGGGTCATCTTTTTTCCTAGCTATAACGATTTCCTTGGTAATAGTATCTTTTCGCTCAATAGTTCTCTGTTCTACAGGAACATTCGTTTTTACCCAATTTCCTGTTTCATCATAGAGATGCAAGTCCATTTTTTTTGGTGTTCCATTGACAGGGTATTGTATACTTGCAGTTTTACCTTCCTTAAGATTTACAGGAGTTGTTCCATCAAAGACTTCTAAATTAAAACTACCACCTGACTCAAAAAGTGCAGTATCAGCAACGGTTTTTAGACCACCGAAAAACATATCGATATTTGTAGGGTAATTAGTGAACTTGACATTGATTTTACCAGAAAAATTGGCTTCATCAATTTCTAAATCTTCCCAGTTGATGTTGATGAAAACACTGTCTTTGGTCACAATTTCGATGTTTTCTGATTTATCAAATGAAAATGTTTCTTTTTCAATAGGAGAGGTACTCTCTATTAAAGAACGGATTTTGGCTTTGTTCATTTCATCTTCTTGGGATTGATCACAACTTATTAATAATGAAATAAGAAGTAAACCGAATAGGCTTTTTATACTCATAATAGTTTGCTTTAAAATGAAGAGGAATAAAATTATCGTTTATTAATTTAGAGAGAATATTTGTAGTACAAATTTAGTTTAAGATTTGTTGGGTGATTTTATTATAGTTTAACGAGAGAGGTTATTTTATTGAATAGTACCTCTTATATAATGAGCCCTCATTAGTGCTTTAGATATGTTTTAGTACAAAAATATTTCTATAAGTCAACAGACTCATAAAAAATATAGATACAAGTGATGTTTCACTTAACACTTGTGAAAATACGCGAACAATATCTGAAATAAAGAGTGGTTTTCTTATTGGTATAAATTAAATATGCATATATGTTGTTTTGTGCATGTGTTGTAGATAAAAAAAGGCATTGCTAAGAAATTGAAGCCATAGCAATGCCCATATTAATCTAACAGGATTAATACTTAATACAAAGGTGCACTTTTTATTTGAATAAATAATACTGCAACGGTAATTCAATATTTAATAATCCTAAATTATAGAGATTTTATCACTAAACTCCCTCTTAAATCAAGGTTTTAGATAATCGGAGTTTTAATAAGCCAACAGACTCATAAAAAATATAGACACAAGTGACGTTTCACTTAACACTTGTGCCAGTTTGAGGTTATTACAGTTTTATATTCGTTCTTAGAAAATGTAAACCAAGACAGTTTAAACCCATGATTTTAAATCATGCTCTTGTTTGATTTGTTGAATTTCATCATAAGTAAGATCATTTTTCATTTTATATGATCTTATACCATTTGTATACTCTTTAAAATTTATACCGTTGTGGTAACAAAAATTGATAAATGCTAACACAGTATCTTCTGTTGTTACTTTATCTATAAAAAATGAATATCGATTAGCAGAACCTTTTTTTGGGTAAATTATAATCGAATTATAAGTTTTTTGTAAATGATAGCCATTACGGCCACCAAGACTAACCTTATTTGGGTTTTGAATAAAGCCTGCCTTAATCTGTTCATCAATTATGCTCCATGAAATATTACCATGTTGAATAAAGTCTAACTTGATTTGTTGAATACTATCAATTGACAACTCTTCTTCATTTACATATAACGTGTCAGAATTGAATTCGATTTTTCCAATAAGAGGGTATGTTTCATATACATTAAGTGTATCAAAATCAACTTCTAAAAAGAAGTAGGTCACAAGAGGTAATGATGAAAGAAGATATAGACAAATGATAAAACCTTTATACTGATCTTCTGAGTAAATATTTCCCAAGAAAATACATAGAATTACTAGTATTATTGTGGTGACTATGAAATATTTAAAATGATATTTTTTTGGCTTATTATTCGAGGGTAAGTGAAGTAAAGTTGCTTTAAGTTGAATACAATATTTTTGATCAGACATAGAGTTTTTTGTAGTTACTGTTTACTAATACATTTAACGTAATAATAATACTTGTGCTTGAAATATGTAAAAAGTTTGTTGCCTTTTAAGACAGTGCCTTATAAAAATACCAGACACAAGTTACGTTTCACTTAACACTTGCACCAGTTTGAGGCTTGAGTTTAAGTCCCTATCAAAAACCCATGATTTCAATCATGGGTATACAAAAAAACGGCCTCCTCAATTAAGAGAAGGCCGTTTCAATATCTATTAAGAATTATCCAAAGTAAGGTTTTTAGAATGAATAGATCAGGTATTTGGCATTAACCTCTTACCACTTCATTCATCCCTCTTCCCTTAACTAAGCTAACTCTTGCGCTTTTTCAACAACAGCATCCAAGCCAGTAATATCCTTGCCACCCGCAGTTGCGAAGAAAGGTTGTCCACCTCCGCCACCTTTGATTTCTTTCGCTAATTCCTTAACGATTTTACCAGCGTGTAAGTCTTTCGATTTTACTAACTCTTCATCGATCATTACTGCTACTTGAGGTTTTCCGTCAACGTCAGCCGCTAAGATCAAGAAGATATTTTCTACCACAGCTTTTAAGTCGTAAGCCAATTGCTTTAAACCTTGAGCATTTGGAACAGCCACTTTGGCAGCGATAAAGTTGAAACCATCTTTCGCAACCGCTTTAGAAGCTAATTCGTTTTTCACCGCTTGAAGCTCCTTATTACGAAGTGTTTCTACTTCTTTCGATAGAGCGTTTTTAGCATCTACTAAGTCAGCCACTGCTTTCTTAGGATCTTTTGCTTTCAATAGCTCTTTGATCTCTTGTAATAAAGTGATTTGCTCATCCACATATTCCTCAGCAGCATCGGCAGTGATCGCTTCAATACGACGTACACCTGCAGCAACTGAAGATTCAGCTGTGATTTTTAGTAAACCAATTTTACCAGTAGCTGGAACGTGAGTACCACCACAAAGTTCTAATGAGTAATCTTTATCAAAAGTAATTACACGAACGAAGTCTCCATATTTTTCACCGAATAGTGCAGTAGCACCCATTGCTTTTGCTTCTTCGATAGGAACGTTTCTTTGTTCGTCTAATTTGATATTTTGACGGATTCTTTGGTTGACGATTTTCTCAATTTGTGCCAACTCCTCAGCTTCTACTTTTTGGAAGTGAGAGAAGTCAAAACGTAAGTGTTTCTCGTTGACCAATGAACCTTTTTGAGCCACGTGATCACCTAATACTTCTCTAAGAGCAGCGTGTAATAAGTGAGTAGCAGAGTGGTTATTCTCTGTTAAAGATCTACGTGTAGCATCAACTTTAGCTACTACAGGAGCTGAAGGATTAGAAGGTAGTTTGTTGGCGAAGTGAATGATCAAATCGTTCTCTTTCTTTGTATCGAAGATAGCGATTGTTTCTTCACCTGAAACTAAAATACCTTTGTCACCTACTTGTCCACCACTTTCAGCATAGAAAGGAGTTTGATCAAGCACTAATTGTATAATTGTCTTCTTCTTTTCCGTTACTTCACGGTAACGTAAAATAGAAGCGTCTGATTCTAATGCATCGTAACCCAAGAATTCCACTGAGTCACCGTCGTTTACATCAATCCAATCACCTTTTTCTGAAGCTGAAGCAGCACGAGCTCTGTCTTTTTGCTCTTTCATGGCTACATCGAAACCGGCTGTATCTACTGAGAATCCGTTTTCAGAAGCGATCAATTGTGTTAAGTCAAGAGGGAAACCGAATGTATCGTATAAAGTGAATGCCTCTTTACCTGCGATCTTTTTGTCAGAAGCTGCGTCCATTGCTTTTTGAAGAATCCCTAAACCTTTGTCTAGTGTTCTTAAGAAAGCCGCCTCTTCTTGCATTACTACTTTCTTGATGAAGTCTTTTTGTGAAATTACTTCAGGGAAAGTTTCTTCAAACTGATCAGAAAGGATATCCACCAACTCATACATGAATGGCTTGTTGAAATCCAAGAAAGTATAACCGTAACGTACCGCTCTACGAAGGATACGACGAATTACATAACCTGCTTTGTTGTTTGAAGGTAATTGACCGTCAGCAATAGCAAATGAAATCGCACGGATATGGTCAGAGATCACACGGATAGCGATATCTATTTTCTCATCTTTACCATATTCTTTACCCGACTTCGCTGCTAAGAATTGGATCATAGGTTGGAATACATCTGTATCGTAGTTCGATTCTTTCTTTTGAATCGCCATACATAAACGTTCGAATCCCATACCAGTGTCGATATGTTTGTTAGGAAGAGAAACCAATGAACCATCCGCCTTACGGTTGAATTGCATAAATACAAGGTTCCAGATCTCTACCACTAATGGGTGATCTTCATTTACAAGAGTAAGACCGTCTACTTTCGCTCTTTCCTCATCGTTACGAAGATCAATATGGATTTCAGAACAAGGACCACAAGGACCTGTCTCACCCATTTCCCAGAAGTTATCTTTTTTGTTGGCAAGGATAATTCTTTCCTCAGGAATTAAACCTTTCCAGATATCCTTTGCTTCTTGGTCCATTTCAGTACCGTCAGCCTCATCGCCTTCGAATACTGTCACGTACAATCTATCTTTTGGCAGTTTGTAAACTTCAGTAAGAAGTTCCCATCCCCACTCAATTGCTTCTTTTTTGAAATAATCTCCGAATGACCAGTTACCAAGCATTTCGAACATGGTGTGGTGGTAAGTATCAATACCTACTTCCTCCAAGTCATTGTGTTTACCAGATACACGTAAACATTTTTGAGTATCGGCGACACGTGTATCCTCGGCGGCTTTGTTTCCTAAGAAATAATCTTTGAATTGATTCATACCTGCGTTGGTAAACATCAACGTAGGGTCGTTTTTAATCACAAGTGGTGCCGAAGGAACGATGGCGTGCTGCTTGCTTTGGAAGAATTCCAAGAACGTGCGGCGAATACTTTTTGCGTCCATGTATGTTTCTCTAGTGAGTTTTATAAATTTTCAAATTTTTGATCGTGCAAAAATAAGATATTTTCTCAATCTAAATAACGATATAAGCAATTGAAGTGCTGTAAATAAGGATCTTTTGAAAAAAATAAGAGAATTGATAGAGTTTCAATTCTAAAAATGGGAATTCAGCTCGTGTATCTCCTTTAATTTATGAGCTTCACTTTGTATTCATCCAGCTTTTCCCAAATGGTCCAAAGTTCATTTAGAACAGCCTCTTTACTGCCATCTATGTGTGTATTGACTATGATTAATCTTCCTACTTTACGATCTGCATCAAAGAAGAAAAGAGAAACAATTCCAGGGTCACCACCAGTATGTCCATAGAACCCTGATGAAGTACTTCCCATAAATAGGTTGGAATCATACTTTACAGAAAAAACAGGATTTTCCTTTTTGACTGTATCTGCTAATTGCACAATGGTCCTTTTTCCAAAGAGTGCCTCATAACTTTCAGGTTGTAGCAAACTTCCTTTAGAGGATTGTCCTTTGATCAGTTCTTTTAAAAGTAACGCTAGATCATTGGCAGAAGTCAAAAGTCCGCCATCAGGATAACTTTGAAGTCTGTATAACGGAAGTTCATTTTCACCGAAATACAAAGTTGAATGTTTAGAAAGATCAACCGTTTCAAAAGACCATCCTGAAGAGGACATCTTTAGCGGTTCAAAAATATATTGCTTTGTGAACTCAGGGTAAGATTGACCGCTGGCAATTTCTAAGATATAAGCGGCCAATGCTGCACCGACATTAGAATAAGCAAAGTTTTCACCTGGCTTGAATTCCGCAAAACCTTCTTTTAAATACCAATCGCCTTCCTCAGAAAGTAATTTTTTTAGGAATTCGGGCATTGGTATATAGGTGTCTGCAGGTTGGAAAGCGCCTTTGAGTTGTTCATTTTCAACCGAATCAGTATCTTCTTTCAGTACATATACATTTTCATCATAAAATTTTGTATCAAGAATGGAGGAAGTATGGTTGGCTAAATGTTTTATTGTGATGACTTCACCCGGAAATGCTGGGTTGAAAACTTTAAAAGGTAAGTACTTATTGATCGGATCATTAAAATGCAGCATGCCTAGTTCTTGTGCTTTTAAAAGTGAAAGGCCAATGACCACTTTAGAAACGGATCCAATATTCTGAATAGTTTGTGTGGTGTAAGGCGTTTTCTTTTCTTCATTTGAATACCCAAAACCTCTCTGATATAAAACATCTTTATCGTCAACGATTGCTACTGAAAAACCTTTGATTAAACCTGTCTCTGAGATTTTTTGCAATTCATTTGTTAGAGCTTTAGTCGTCTCATTGTCTGTTTTTTTGCTCTTGCATGAGATGAAAGAGAATAATAGTAAAATGAATAGTGTTTTGTTCATAGGTGATGTTCGATGAATAGTTTATTATTCTGAAAATAAAAGGAGTATTGCTCGTACTCGTGTGTTTTGTAGATTGTTAAATGTAATAAACAAGGGAGAGGGTGACAAAAAGGTTATGTTACAAAATGTTGTAATGCTAAATATTTATATTAATCCCCAAGTATTCAGCTAGTAGTAGCTTCGATTATAGTCTTTGTTTTTACATTGTTACAAAGGTGTGGTTTTATGTTTATCAACTATTTACTTAATAAGTATCATTACCGTGAAATTGCCTCTTTTTTGCAGTGAAATAATTCTATTTCTTTTCCTTTTGTTATTGCTAATATAGAAGAATAGTAAACTAGCTTTTTGAGCTATAATAGTCTCATGAAATAACATTATTGAAAATGTAATATTTTGATTCTCTGCAATGCTTATCTTATAATAATGCAAAAAATGATTTGAGATATAGTTGGTTTTAAGGTCTTCTAATAACACTTTAACAGAGCGGTTGAAATTTGTATCACAATTACATTTTAAGAAAATGAGGTAACAGTGTTTTAAATAGTGGTCCTTGATAATTAGCGAATTATGTTACCGGTTGCTGAAAATGATTTGTTTAAATTTTAATTACTTGATTTCTTTCTCTATTAAAAACTTGATTATATTTACTAAACTAAATTGTATAACGACTTTCGTCTTATGCTATGATTGGCAATTCATTTTTGGATTGTTTCTAACTAAATTAATAAAAGAAAATGAAGACTTTTGAAGTCAGATTACCGTATTCAATTCTATCTCCTGATACTTGTTTTTCACAACATGATCCAGATTGGACAGACCTTGAAAAATGGATTGTCAGAGGAAAGAAAATTGGTATGGAAGTGGTTTTGGTGCCCGTGTTGTGGAAGTTAGTAGAAGGAGAAGGAAAGGCATCAGATCACAAAGAACACTACATTCACTACAATTGGCAATACTACAGAAGTTTGATCAACAAGATTACCGAAAACGACCTAAAAGTAGTGGTTGAATTCAACTTTCAAATGATCAACAATTACGAAGAAAATTTCCTTTGTACATTACCAGATTGGCTATGGGGGCAGTTGATGTGTGCTCACGATGAAATCAAATACTTAAGTCAATTAAAATACGTCAATAAAGCAGGAGGAAGTGTTCAAGATGCTGTTTCCTTATGGGCAGATCATTATGTGATGCCTTACTATGAAGAACTGATACAATCTTTCAAAAATCACTTCCAAGATATCTCTGGTGCTTTCACTAAATTTATTATCTCTGCTACTCCACAAGGTGAATTAAGTTATCCACTTAATGAATGCTCTTTCCCAAGAAGAAATATGCAGTGCTATTCTCCAATAGCTATGGATGATTGGGATAACTATGTGAGAGAAAAATACAAAGGATATAGAGAAGCAGGTGAAGCTTGGGGAATAGAAGGGATTACAGATAAGGAAGCATTATTGTCTTATTTTAAAACAAATGATGCACTTCAAGGAAGAAAATACATTGATACTACTTATGGGTTTGATGTTACTTCTTGGTACAGTAAGTCGCTTTGTAATCACGGAAATAAGTTATTGCACATTCTTCAAAATACATTCAGTGATCATGGATTTGAGCATTCGAAATTATGTATTAGAGGATCTATTGCTTACGCAGAAAAAAATCTAAAAAATACTCCACACCAATTAGAAGTTGGTTCGGGAAGTATTGCTATTCATAAAGATATCTCAATTGGTGACGCTTATCAGACATCATTGTCAATGATTGCTGATGGTATTCAGGAAGAAAGATTAGGAATTATTATTCCAACGAAGAGCAGAACGGAGTACAAAAAAGACTCTGAATATGCGTTGAAAGTAAAAGAATTACTTTCATTTGGAGAAGGTAACCCGATTTCGTTCTATTTAGAAAATAGTTCTGTAGAAGGTATCAACTCCCACGTGATTTGGGATAACGCAGCACTTTGGCTTCTGAAAAATGACACATTGAGTGGTTTGATCATCAATAATATGAAAGTATTATTCGATCAATTAAACACCGGTAGTGCTCGTTTACAGGAGTTGATCAGAAAAGTTCAATTTAAAGATGATCATATAGAAACAAAGCAAAAGTCTTTCAGAGTAATGGGACCTTTGCATGTTAAAACACACAACCCAAAACGATTATTGCAAGATCATGACTGGTTGACGGTGTCACGTCAATTAGATCGTATGAGGGATATTGGTGTTTCTGCTGTTTCTATTGATATATGGTGGGGATTGGTAGAAGGTACACAATCAAATGTTTTTGATTGGTCTTACTATGATAATATGGTAAAACTGATTGAGTCAAAAGGATTGAATTGGGTGCCGATTTTATCGTTCCACCAAGCAGGAGGTAATGTAAACGACGACTTTACGCAGATGATTCCGCTTTGGATCTGGGGTAAAATTGTTGAAGAAAACCCTCAATTGAAGTCAATCGAAGATTTACAATACGTTTCTGAAACAGGAGATGTAAGTGTGGAGTATGTGTCACTTTGGGCAGATACATACGTGATGCCTTATTATGAACGTTTCATGGAAGCTTTTAAGCAACGCTATAAAAAGTATGCTTGGATGACGGATGAAATCAACGTTTCATTAGGACCTGCGGGTGAGTTAAGATACCCTTCTTACAACTCGCATGACTGGGGTGATTACCCTAACCGTGGTACATTACAGTGTTATAGCCGATTGGCAAAAGAAGACTTCCAACGTCATGTGATTAACATGTACGGTAGCTTAGACTATATTAATGAGGTATGGCATACCGGATATGAATCAGCAGAAGAAATTCCAATGCCAGATGCTGATAACTTATTTAATAATAATAATTATGCGACTTCACGTATAGGTCAGGACTTCTTCAATTGGTACAATGATAGCCTTGCTAAACATGGTAATAAAATTATCAGAAGAGCAACAGCGATCTTTAATGAGGAGTTTGAAAAAGTACCAATTGGTTTCAAAATGCCGGGTATTCACTGGTTAATTTCAGATCCAAATAAACCAAGGGTAGCGGAGATTACAGCAGGTTTGATTGCTCCTTATCCAGGAATAGGGGCAACTGATAGAGGTGAATATGAGGATATGCTCAAGAAAATCATCGACAAGGATTTTAAAGAAAGAGTGGTACTTCACTTTACTTGTTTAGAAAAAATGAACAAGGACTGGGAAGGTTACTCAAGAGCGGAAGACCTTGTGATGTGGTTCTCTAATTCTGCCAAAAAACTGGGAATTCAAGTAATGGGTGAAAACGCCCTTTATCATGAACTTTACAGTCAGTCAGGATGGGATCAAATCGAAAAGGCCTTGACAAGAGCCAATACAAGTTATTCTGGAATTACAATTCTAAGAATGCAAAACTTGTTCTCTGACAATAACTTCCCGATTGAAAAATATGCAGAGTTAATCAATAAACTCCGCTAATTTTCCATAAAGGAATACCTTCAATAAGGTGTTCGATACATTCTAAACCATTAGTAATTTAATCTGAGAAGATATGGAATTACTAATGGTTTTTTTATATCTTTTATGTTATGGAACAAAGAGATTTTGATAAAGCCTTAGAAGCTTGGGGTAGAATATTCAATGGTAAAAGAGTAGAAGACTCCATCATTTTTAATAATGAGTTAGGACAGGGAGTTGTTGATGGTTTTCGTTTCAATGATCAAATGGAAATTTTACGTTTTGACTTCTATTTGAAACAGAAAATTGCCTCTACAGGGAAGCAGTTGAACACCATGGATGAGTATATTCCTATTTTCTTTGGTGAACCTTCAGAAAAGAAAACAATTGATATTGAGAATGAAAATAATGAAAAGGAAGAATTTGCCTTCTTTACGGAAGGAGCATTTACCACGAATACAAAAGACACCGTTGGGTGGGAATTATTCCCACATCGGAAAACCAGGTTTGTGAGCATTCGGTTGAAGAAAGAGTATTATAAATTTTTGGCAAGTAAATCGGAATATTATCAACAGCTTTTCTTAGAAGATGCTCCCTATTATATTTTTGAAGAATTTGATCCTGTCATGCATGGCATGTTTTGGCGAATGTATTCGGATGAGGTGAAGAATATCTATGAACAAGAATTAGTACACGCTAGTGCTTTGCATTTGGTCGCTACTTTTTTCTCTAAAGTAAATGAGCGTGAAAATATTCTGGAATCAAATAAATACCCTTTCAATACAAAAGCAGTGTTCAAAGCAAGAAACTATTTGAAAAGCCAAGTGAGCCAACCGGTTCAAATTGATGATTTGGCTAGAGAATGTGGTTTAAGTGCCAGTAGACTTAGAGCGCTATTTAAGCAAGTATTTGGAGTGACAATTCATCAATTCCATCAAGATGTACGCCTTGATCTTGCCAAAACCTATTTACAGGAGGGAGAAAGAACGATGTCAATGATAGCGATGGATTTGGGTTTTTCTAGTGCAAGTCATTTTTCGGCTAACTTCAAGAAGAAATACGGTGTGACACCAAGAGAGTTTAAAGATGATTTAAGAAAATAGCACCTAAACATCATAATGTGCTTAGGTGCTATCATATTGGTTCAACCCAATTTATTCTCGTATAGTAACGTAACCCGTTTGAACGATCTAAACCCTCCCTTTAATACCATAATCATTTCGATTAGGCTGATTTAAAGAAACCATTTCAGCGATAAAACCAGTCATAAACATCTGACAACCTATAATTACAGCAGTCAGTGCGAGGTAGAATAACGGTTGTTCTACTACTTCTCTTTTAACAGGAAGGCGATTGATTGATAAATAAACCTTCTCTCCTAATAGCCAAACAGCGGCCAAAGTTCCTGACATAAAAGAAAGTGTACCCAATAAACCGAAGAAATGCATTGGGGCTTTTTTGAAGCGAGAAACAAAAGTGATGGACATTAAATCAAGGAACCCATTGATAAAACGCTCCAAACCAAATTTTGTAGTACCATACTTTCTAGCTCTATGTTGTACTGGTTTTTCTCCAATTTTTGCAAAGCCATGCCATTTCGCAATTACAGGAATATAACGGTGCATTTCACCATAGACTTCAATGCTTTTTACTACATTTTGTTTGTAAGCTTTAAGTCCACAATTGAAGTCATTTAAGTGGATACCAGACAAAGCACGAGTAGCTGCATTAAATAATTTAGTCGGAATCGTTTTCGTGATTGGATCAAACCTTTTTTCTTTCCAACCAGAAACAATATCATACTTTTCCTCCAAAATCATTCGTCTTAATTCTGGAATTTCATCTGGACTATCCTGTAAGTCAGCATCCATTGTAATCACTACTTCACCTTCAGCAGCTTGAAAACCGACTTGTAGTGCTGCTGATTTACCATAGTTTCTTTGAAATTGAATGCCATGAATCCATTCAAATTTCTTCTTCAACTCCACAATAATGTCCCATGAATTATCAGTACTTCCATCATCAATAAGGTAGAGATCACCATTGATTTTTTCAGCAACAAATACTCTACTGATCCATTCTACTAATTCAGGGAGGGATTCCTCTTCATTGAGTAAAGGAACAACTACGGATACATCTATTTTCTTTTCTTCCATTTTAAAAGTAGTGAAGCTTGTAAATTAAAAATCGTAATCTTGGTCAGGATCTACTGGCTCTCTTTTCATCATTTGAGCAACGGCCATTGAGAATAGAAAACCCAAGAATGTCAAAAATACAATACTGAGAAGATGAGGAAGTACCGAATAACTGATGGTTTCCATCCAAGAAACGGTCATCTCAAATTGTTCATCCGTAAGATCAGGGTTTCCCTCTAAAGCTTTGGTTGTAATTTCAAGAGCCTCTCTGATAGCACTGTCATCTACAAATTTAATATAAAGGTAATTGAATACAGAAGAGATAGCGGCTGCTACAAAAGAGAGCAATGTACCAAGTCTAGTCCCTATTTTGAAAGTAAGGACTTCATTATTATTCGTTCTATATTCTCTGTAAGCAAAGACAGTAGCAGTGGCATAGACCATTATACTCAAGTATTGTAAAAAAGGGTCTTGAGCATTTCCTAAATAATGAAGGAGTGTACTGTATCCAAAAGAGAAAACGCCTATGATGGCACCATACTTTAGTGCTATTGGTTTTATCGATAATTGATTGTTCATTTTCTATCTATGATAAAAGTTTCTTTAGTTCATTCAATTTAAGCATTGCCTCAATTGGAGTCATGGTATTGACATCAATTTTTTCAAATTCATCTTTCAATTTTTTAGCAACGGGATCTACCGAGTCAAAAATGGAAAGTTGATAATTATCTTTAGGCACTTCTTTGATACGTTCTGTATTTTTCTCTTTGCGTTTATCTTGTTCTAAATGCTCTAAGATTTCTTCCGAACGTCTTACTACTTTTTGAGGCATACCTGCCAATTGTGCTACATGAATACCAAAACTGTGCTCACTTCCACCTTCCTTAAGTTTTCTCAAGAAAATAATTTTCTTTTGATGTTCTTTTACAGAAACATTGAAGTTTTTGATACGAGGGAAATCCTCCGCCAGCTCATTTAGTTCATGGTAGTGCGTAGCAAAGAGCGTTTTTGCTCTCGCTTTTTTATGATTGTGAAGGTACTCTACAATGGCCCAGGCAATTGAAACCCCATCATAAGTACTCGTTCCTCTTCCAATTTCGTCCATCAGAATTAAACTTCTATCAGAAATGTTATTCAGAATACTAGCCGTTTCTGTCATTTCCACCATAAAAGTCGATTCGCCTTTTGAAAGATTGTCGGATGCTCCTACACGTGTAAATACTTTATCGACAATACCAATCGTAGCTGATTGTGCCGGAACAAAAGAACCCATTTGAGCCATCAAAACAATCAGAGCAGTTTGTCTTAATAAGGCAGACTTACCTGACATGTTAGGACCAGTAATCACCATGATTTGCTGTTCTTCTGTATCTAAATACACGTCATTCGGAACATACGGATCATCTACCGATAGTTGTCTCTCAATCACTGGGTGTCTACCTTCTTTGATTGACAATGCTTTATCAGCTGTAATCTCAGGCTTTACATAATCATATTCAATGGCATTGGTAGCAAAAGAAAGTAGACAATCAAGTTTTGCTAGTGTTGAAGCCGTTTGTTGAATTGGACTGATGTACTCTGTTGAGGCATGTACCAAATCCATGAAAAGTTTATTCTCAATAACAGAAATTTGCGTTTCTGCAGTTAGAATTTTCTCTTCATATTGTTTCAACTCTTCTGTGATATAGCGTTCTGCATTGACAAGTGTAGACTTACGAATCCACTCTGCAGGAACTTTATCTTTATGTGTATTTCTTACTTCTAGGTAATAACCAAATACTTTATTATATCCAATTTTTAAAGAAGGAATACCTGTACGCTCACTTTCTCTTTCTTGTATTTTCTGTAAGAAATCTTTTCCTGAGTGAGAAATTGCTCTCAGTTCATCCAATTCAGCATTAACACCTGTGCGGATGATATTACCTTGGGCAGGGTTTAATGGAGGATTGTCCTGCATTTCTTTCTCAATACGATCAACCAAGACTTTACATGTATTGATACGGTCTGCTATTCCTTTGATCTCTTGATGATCAATTTTTGAAAGAATAGCCTTAATAGGAGCAGCATGTTGTAATGCTTTTTTGATAAAGACAATTTCTCTAGGGTTGACTCTTCCTACAGCTACTTTGGAAATCAGACGTTCAATATCTGTGATTTGTCTTAAATGAGAGAGTACCTCATCTGCTGTATTTTCCTCCTCCGTAAAGTAATGCACCACATTCAAACGGGCATCAATACTTTTTTGATCCTTTAAAGGAAGAACAGTCCATTTTTTCAACAAACGAGCCCCCATTGGAGTAACGCATTTGTCCATAATGTCGATGAGAGGAACACCTCCTTCATTTTGAGGGAAGATTAATTCAAGGCTTCTAGCTGTAAATTTATCCAACCAAACATATTTATCTTCTTGAATTCTGCTGATTTGATGAATATGATCAATATGATGATGCTCTGTCAACTCCAGGTAATTCAAAATAGCTCCCGCAGCAATAATTGCCAATGGAAGATTTTCAATACCAAAGCCCTTTAAGTTCTTCGTGCCGAAATGAGAAGTCAGTTTATCATAACCATATTCTGAAGTATACACCCAATCATCTTGTCTGAAAGTAGGGTAAGTATCTCCAAAAGTATCATTGTATTGCTCCTGTTCCGTTCTACAATACAATACTTCAGAAGGAGAAAAACCTTGTAATAATTTATCGATGTAATTTTGATCACCTTGAGCCACAAAGAATTCACCAGTAGAAATATCTAGGAATGAAATTCCCATTTCTTTTTTACAAAGGTGAATTGCTGCCAAATAGTTGTTTTGTTTTACGCTTAGTACATTATCATTCATAGACACACCAGGCGTAACCAACTCAGTGATTCCCCTTTTTACCACTCCTTTGGCTGTTTTAGGATCTTCAAGTTGATCTACAATAGCAACTCTTTGTCCGGCTTTGACTAATTTAGGTAAGTAGGTATCCAAAGAATGATGAGGGAAACCTGCCAATGCCGTTTCAGAAGCAGAACCATTAGAACGTTTCGTTAAAACGATATCTAATATCTTACTTGCAGTAATTGCATCATCTCCAAACGTCTCATAAAAATCTCCAACTCTGAATAATAACATAGCAGTAGGATGCTTTGCTTTGATCGCATTGAACTGCTTCATCATCGGAGTTTCCTTCTTTGTCTTTGTCTTCGCCAAGGCTCTAAAATTATTATTTTCTAACTTCCTTTGAGACATATATCATAAGATATGTCCAATTGATCTGCAAATTTAAGGAAAGGTTTTAGAATATAGCATTGTGATAGAATGGAAGAGACAATAATTCTTAAGCTTTTTGACGGATTGTATTGATCCATGATACTTTCCCCTTCAAGACCTTGACTTTTTTGCTTCGTTTTTGTGCTAAAACAAAAAAAGGGATCCCTCATCAAGAGATCCCTTTCCAAATACGCACGATCTTAACTAATCTACTACCTAATCAATTTTTATTATCTATATTAAATCGAACGATCGATTAATAAAAAGGTTTATAGTATTTAATTTTTTTAACAGGAAGGAGGGTGAATAGAGATCAGATATAGTGGGTCTAAAATTTAGAATTAATGTGAATTACTGTATTATTTTAATATTCTATTTAAAATGAAAGGTATTTTAACTTAAATATATCACTAAAAAATAAAGGTTTAAGTAATTGATTTTCAGTAATTTGAATTGTTGTTTGTATT
Organism: Flammeovirga sp. EKP202; assembly: GCF_014534745.1. GTDB lineage: Bacteria > Bacteroidota > Bacteroidia > Cytophagales > Flammeovirgaceae > Flammeovirga. Next base: position 93,366 of record NZ_JACVVP010000021.1, on the reverse strand, counting down.
GGGTGTGAAGAATAAATAACTATAGAATTGATAATAAATTGATTAAGAATACATTTTTTAAGACTTTTGTGCATACTTCTCTCGCTGAGGGGAGTAAAAAATAAGAAGTGATGTTAGAGTAATGTCACAGTTACGTGAAATATTATATGCACAATTTTAGTACACTAAAAGAATTCTTAGAGGAACCAAGAAAAGTGGTCATCATTCCGCATACTAAGCCTGACGCAGATGCTATAGGATCGGCATTGGGATTATCTTGGTATTTAAGAAAAGATGAGCATATCACAACTGTTCTTTCTCCAAATGACTACCCATCGTTCTTGCATTGGATGCCAGGACACGAAGAAGTGGTGGTTTACGATAAAGAAAAACCTGAAATTTCAGAAACAATCATTGAAGAAGCAGATGTGATTGTTTGTGTGGATTTCTCTTCTCTAAGTAGAATTGAAGAACTAGGACCATTAGTCAGAAACTCGATTAGCAAGAAAACGATTGTGATGATTGATCATCATAGAGGGAAAGAAGAGTTTGCTGATTATGAACTTTGGGATATTGATGCAGCAGCTGCCGCACAACTTATATATGAATTTATTGATTTAGACGAAGGAATTCAGAAAATTGATCAACGAATTGCCGCTTGTTTATATGCAGGCTTAATTACAGATACAGGGTCTTTTAAGTTCCCAAGTGTGAGCAGTAGAACATTACGTATAGCAGCATCTTTAAAAGATACAGGACTTGATACCGCTAGAATCTACAACCTTATTTACGATAATAATACTGAAACTAGATTAAGATTCTTAGGCTATGCTTTAGGGGAGAACCTCACTTTTTGGCCTGAGCTAAATACAGGATATTTCACCGTAAGTCAAGATGATAGAGAACGATTCAAGTTACAATCCGGAGATACTGAGGGCTTAGTGAATTATGCTTTGTCTGTCAATGGAATTAAAATCGCCGCACTTTTCAAAGAAAAAGACGAACGTGATGGCATTAAAGTATCTTTCCGTTCAATTGGAGATTTTTCTGTAGCAGATCTTTCGGCCGAACATTTTAATGGTGGAGGTCATAAAAATGCTGCAGGGGGTAGAATTGATGGAATTACAATTGATGAGGCAGTCGCTAAATTCAAGAAAGTACTCCAGGAAAAATTAAAATAGAATAATTACTTATAAACTGAATATGCAAATCAAAAAGAAAATTGCAATTGCAGCCGTAATGTTAGGTGCTGTTGCTTGTGGACCACAGGAAAAAGAAACTCCAACAGGTAAGAAATTTAGTATCGTTGAGAGCGGAAGTGGTACAGCGATCAAAGAAAATAATATCGTTGAGTTTACATTAAATATCTCTACACCTTCAGATTCTACATTATTTGATATTACTGAAACAGGAAGAGAGTTTGCTGCTGTAAAAGTTTTCCCTGATTCAATCGTGAAACAACAACAAGCTGCAGGACAGCCAGCGGATCCACTAGGAGAAATGGTTGCTATGATGAGCGAAGGAGACAGTGCTCAAATGAAAATTATCGCTTCTGATTTCTTTGGAAAAATGGCTCCTCCATTTATCAAAGATCCTTCGCAAGAAGTAGTAGTAGGTATCCGTACTGTAAACGTATACACTGACGAAGAAGCTTACCGTGTAGCTATGGAAGAAAAGCAAGCGGAAGCTATGAAGAAAATGGAAGAAGAAGCTGAAAAATATGTTGAAATTGACGATCAGTTAATTCAAGATTATTTGACAGATAACAATATTTCTGGTGCTCAAAAAACGGACAACGGATTATATTATGTAATCACCGAGGAAGGTTCTGGTGCAGCTCCAGAAAAAGGTGCTAGCGTAAAAGTACACTACACTGGTACTTTATTAGATGGTCAAAAATTTGATTCTTCAGTAGATAGAGGACAACCATTTGAGTTCCCATTGGGTCAAGGTAGAGTAATAGCAGGATGGGATGAAGGTTTCACATTATTGAAAAAAGGTTCTAAAGCAACTTTATTCATTCCTTCAAAATTAGGTTACGGTGCAAATGGAGCAGGATCAATGATCAAGCCGTTCTCAGTATTAAAATTTGATGTTGAGTTGATTGACTTCGTTAATCCAACAAAATAATTTTAGAAGACATTTCCTTTAAAAATATAAAATTAAGGAGAAGTGTTTTTGAGGTAGTTTAGTATTTTTTCGATTTGAGAAATTACTGAAATTACAATGAGTACTCAGACAAAGTTGCAATAATTAAACATAAGGTAATTTTGTTTGAGTACTTAACATAATATATTCAAACACAATGAGTTTACTATTGATAAGTACAGTAAATTTGTTGAGAATACAATGGTTTATGTTTGTCTGCCACCAAAAGACAATTGTCTGAGTATTTATTGGAATGAAATGAAAGAACGATCTTCTCATTCTTCTTAAATGTAAATCTAATATTAAAACCTACTTATCATATGAACAATACTTACAAATTTTTCAAGTTCGCACTTCCTGTATTTTTCCTCCTTGGATTCACAAGTTGTATTCATGACGACATTGTGGATTACTTCGCTAAAGATACAGAGACTCTGGAGGCATACTTAGCTTCATACGACATTCAGTACCGTAAAACATCTACTTTACCTTCAGGTGGTAGTGTTTACATTACTCCTCCAAACCAAGGTACAAGAGAACTTCCTAAGGATTTCGATTTAAGAATTTTTGAAATCAACTTAGATTTAAGACGTTTTGCTCAAGAATACATTGGAGACCCTGCATTTGATCAAGGTCCTGATGATTTGGTAACACATGCACTTTTAAAAGATTCAACGTACACTTTTGCAATGCGTAGAGGTGCGATTTGTCTTGGTGTAACAGATGCAACTTTGAACTCTATCGTACCAAGTGAGGTTTTAGATAGAATTTATGTTCCATCTTACTTAGCATTTGGTGGTACATCTTCAGCAAATTTAGGTTTACAGTTTAACGATATCGTTACTTTAGAAAACTACGAAATTAAAGCGGAACGTACAGCCTATTCTCAAGCAGAATACGAAGCACTTGTTGCATTACAATATGCTAAAGATTCAATTGAAGGTTTTACAGAAATTGAAAACGATACATTATACAACGGTACATCAAAATCAATTGTTGATGACAACTACTTTGGTGATGATCAACCTTTAGAGCTACCTGACTATATTGTAAAACATACAGTTCAAGCGGGTACAGGTGATGTAGTGGCAATTGGTGATACGGTTCAAGTTCGTTACGAAGGTAAATTTATTGATCAAAATGGAGAAGTATTTGATTCAAATACTGATTCTGGAGATTCTAAATTCCAAGTAGTAGTTTTTGAAGATGCAAAAGCTGCACAAGATGCTAGCGTATCTTCAACTGTAATCAATGGTTGGTACAAAGCATTACGTACAATGCAAGTAGGTGAAAAAGCTGTTTTTGTGATGCCTTCACACACTGCTTACTGGCAAACGGGAGATAATCCTAACACATCAGATTTATTTAAAACAATCCGTCCTTTTAAGACATTAGTATTTACTATTGAAATAAAAGAAGACGAGCAATAATAATATTTTTTAGTTCATATTTATAGTATGCAATATCGCATTAGACACTATTTACTGCTTTTAAGCACCCTATTCATTGGCTTTTCGTGTACAACGTCAAGTTCTTTTGATGGAGAAATTGATTTTGATGAAGCTGAAAAGCACTTGATCGAAGAGTATATTATATCAGGTCCTCCATACTTTAGTGCAGATACTCATCAAGAAGCTGTTGATAAGTATTATAACTTTGGAGTATATATGTCTTCAATCACACCTGAAGATGAAATCTTGACAGATAGAGATATCAGTCTTGGTGACTCTATGCACATTACCTATACAGGTTGGGTACTTCATGGTGAAATCTTTGATAGTAATCGATTATCAGAAGATCCATTCCCAGTAGTTTTAGGTAAAACTTCGATCATTGAAGGATGGAATATTGCATTAGTCAGCATGCACGAGAAACAAGAGGCAAGAGTGATTATTCCTTCAGCCCTTGGTTATGGAACTTCAGGAACGGGTACTATTCCTCCAAACGCTACTTTAGTATTTGATATTAAGGTAGACAGCTTATGGAAAGTAGATGAACAATAGTACGTCTTGAGCTATAAATTGAGAAAAACCGAAAGATAAGGACTCCTTTATCTTTCGGTTTTTTTTATGTCTAAGAAGAAATGTGAATAATTAGAACTTCCTATTTTAATTATTCGTAAGCTTAACTATTGAAAATCGTTTTATTACATTAAATTTGTGTGATATTTGTCGGATAATTGATCGGCAGTTTCAGTTTACAATCACATTTTTAAAGCAGAAGTCTAATTGATGTAAAGTTGATTGTAAGACGATCAAGAATTTTTGTAAAAAGATCAAATCAAAAAATAATATATGTTAGGTTCATTAACCAAAGCATTCTCTAAAATTTTTGGTACTAAGTCAGAGCGAGATCTGAAAGAGATCAGACCTTATTTAGCCAAAATTGATGCAGAATATAAAAAATTATCATCGGTTTCAGATGACGAACTAAGAGCTAAAACAGCTTACTTCATTGATTATATCCAAAGTGGATTAGCTTCAATTGACGATGAAATTACATCGAAACAAGAAGCGGTTGAAAATGATACTAAGCTTGACCTTGCGTTCAAAGACAAGACTTTCAAGGAAATTGATAAGCTGAAAAAAGAGCGTAACGAAAAATTAGAAGAAATATTAATGGATCTTTTACCTCAAGCTTTTGCAGTGGTAAAAGAAACTGGTAGAAGATATACTGAAAACAAACAAATTACGGTTACAGCAACGGACTATGACCGTGAAATGGCTGTAAAGTATGAAAACATCACGATTGAAGGTGACAATGCGACTTGGTCAAACAAGTGGTTAGCAGCCGGAAATGAAGTGGAGTGGAACATGATCCACTATGATGTACAGTTGTTGGGAGGTATTTTCCTTCACCAAGGTAAAGTAGGTGAAATGATGACGGGTGAAGGTAAAACACTCGTTGGTACATTGCCTGCTTACTTAAACGCATTAGCAAAAAGAGGTGTTCACGTAGTAACAGTAAACGACTACTTAGCAAAACGTGACTCGGAGTGGAATGCACCATTATTCCAGTTCCACGGTCTTTCAGTAGATTGTATTGATAAGCACCAGCCTAACTCTGAATCTCGTAGAAAAGCGTATCAAGCAGATATCACATATGGTACAAATAACGAATTTGGTTTCGATTACCTGCGTGATAACATGTCGAGAGACAAAGATGATCTAGTACAAAGAGAGCATCACTTTGCAATGATTGATGAGGTCGATTCAGTATTAATTGATGATGCTAGAACGCCACTAATCATTTCTGGTCCAGTACCAAAAGGTGATCAGCAAGAAGAATTTGGTGAGTTAAGACCAAAAGTTCAACATTTAGTAGATGAGCAAAGAAAGCAGACTCAAAAAATGTTGAATGAAGCGAAGAAATTAATCAAAGATGGCGATAAGCAAGAAGGTGGTCTTCAATTATTAAGAGCTCATCGTTCGTTGCCAAAATATAAGCCTTTGATTAAATTCTTAGGTGAAGAAGGTATGAAGCAATTGCTTCAAAAAGTGGAAGGCGAGTACATGGCGGATAACAACCGTAGAATGCCTGAAGCGGATGAGCCTTTATTATTCGTTATCGAAGAAAAAAATAATAGCGTTGAATTAACGGAAAAAGGTATTGCTTCTGTGACTGGAGCCAATGCACCTGACTTCTTTATCCTTCCTGACCTAGCAACAGGTATTGGCAAGATTGAGAATGACCCGGCAATGTCAGACGAAGAGAAGATTGAAGCCAAAGATGCTTTAATCGCAGAGTTTGATACAAAATCTCAGCGTATTCACTTGATGAAGCAATTGTTGAAAGCCTATACGTTATTTGAAAAAGACGTAGATTATATCTTGGTGGACAACAAGGTGAAAATCGTAGATGAGCAGACTGGCCGTGTAATGGAAGGTCGTCGTTACTCAGATGGTTTACACCAAGCTTTAGAAGCAAAAGAAAATGTAAAGATCGAGGATGCTACACAAACGTATGCAACGGTGACTTTACAAAACTACTTCCGTATGTACCACAAACTGACAGGTATGACAGGTACAGCCGAAACGGAAGCAGGTGAATTCTATGAAATCTACAAATTAGACGTAGTAACTGTTCCTACTCACCGTCCGATTGTTCGTGATGACAGAGAGGATTATGTATACAAGACGATCCGTGAGAAGTTCAATGCTGTAGCGGAAGAATGTCAGAAATTGGTAGAGCAAGGACGTCCAGTATTGGTAGGTACTACTTCAGTAGAAAACTCAGAAGTAATGTCCCGTATGTTGAAGATGAGACGTATCGAGCACCAAGTATTGAACGCCAAGCAGCACGGTCGTGAAGCAGATGTAGTAGCGAAAGCTGGTCAGCCAGGTACAGTAACAATTGCTACCAACATGGCCGGTCGTGGTACCGATATTAAGTTACCTGATGAAGTGAAAAATGCAGGTGGTTTAGCGATTATTGGTACATCACGTCACGAATCTCGTCGTGTAGACCGTCAGCTAAGAGGTCGTTCTGGTCGTCAAGGTGACCCAGGATCATCTCAGTTCTTCGTGTCATTGGAAGATAACTTAATGCGTCTATTCGGTTCAGACCGTATTGCAGGTATTATGGATAGATTGGGTCTTCAAGAAGGTGAAGTAATCCAACACTCAATGATTACTAAGTCTATCGAAAGAGCACAACGTAAAGTGGAGGAAAACAACTTCGCGATCCGTAAGCGTCTTTTGGAGTATGATGATGTAATGAACTACCAAAGAGAGGTAATTTACCGTAGACGTAGAAATGCGTTATTCGGAGAGCGTTTACAAGTAGACGTAATGAACTCTTTCTTTGATGTAGCAGCAAATATTTCTGAAACTCACGTAGGTAACTACGAAGGTTTCAAATTGGATGCCCTTAAGATTTTAGGTATTTCAACTAGTATCAAAGAAGACGGTTTCCAACACCATAACGAAGAGTATTTAACGCAAGAGTTATACAAAGAAGCGTTAACGCACTACAAAGAGAAAAATGCTCAACTTTGGGAAAAAGCAAAACCTGTTTTTGAAAAAGTAAAAGCAAAAAGAGGTGGTGTAGTTGAGAATATCGTGATTCCATTTACAGATGGTCATAAGATGTTCCAAGTGCATGTAAACCTAGAAGAGGCTTTAGAAAATGATGGAGAATCAGTAGTTTCAGCATTAGAGCAAAACGTTACATTGGCAGTGATTGACCACTTATGGAAAGATCACTTACGTGAAATGGACGAGTTGAAGCAACAAGTACAAAATGCGGTTCACGAACAAAAAGATCCATTATTGATCTACAAGTTCGAATCATTTGAATTGTTCAAAACGTTCTTAGCGGAAGTAAATGATGAGATCATTAGTTTCTTAGCCAAAGCGAAGATTCCTGTACAGGAAGCACCTCCAATGCCAGCTCCTCCTCCAATGCCGAAACGTCCAGAACCAAAAGTGACGGCAAATAAGGCAGACGCAGGTTCGGCATTAGCTCCTGACGCAACTCCTCAAGGTGGTGATATTCCTGAAGCTCCAAAAGCTCCAGTAGAAGTTGTTAAACCACGTCAGAGTGAAAAAACATACCAAAGAAATGACAGAGTAACTGTTAAATACAGTGACGGTACTGTCAAAGAAGGTGTAAAATATAAATCCGTGGAGAACGATGTTCAAAATGGAAAATGTGTGATTATTGAAGGTTAATCTTTGATATCACTCTTCAAGAGGCTGTTTCATATTTTGAGACAGCCTCTTTTTTTTGATAAGTACAAGGAACGAAGAAAAGGATAAAAAGATAAGATAAAATATCCGTTTACTTTTTTTCTGGTGCTTACAGTTTCAATACAAATGATTAAATGCTTAACTTTGATCGTTCCATTATTTCTAAATATAAATATGAAACTACTAATTCGTTATACATTTATAGCCTTGCTAATGAGTGCAATGGCTTGTAAACCTTCTCAACCAAAACAAACGGTACCGTCGTCTGATCTTGTAGATACAGATTTTACAGCTTATTTGCCAAAAGCAGAAGTGAAAACAGATGATGTTGCTGAACAAACACCGCAGGGACAAGAAGAACTAGGTTTTCCAGAAGGTGATGTCAATGTAGAAGTAGACACTATTTTAACGCACTTGTCAGAAAGAGATCTTGGAGGAATACAGGTATATAGAATCTTAGTTTATTCGGGTAGAGCAAGAGATAAAGCGGAAGAAATAGTGGATTTCTTAAAAAATGAATTTGGTAACTATGAAGTTGAAATGACTTATGAGCAACCAAATTATAAAGTAAGAGTAGGTTATTACTTTGACCGTCTTACTGCACACGGTGTTCATACAAGTCTTAAGAAGAAATTTAGATCTGCATTTGTTGTAAAAGAAAAAATGAATGCAGATGAAATAGCAAGAAGAATTAAAAAAGCAAATGCTGAAAAGGCAGCTGCTATGGAAATAGACGAAGAGGATGATTATTAATATATAAACCTCTTTCAAAGGAAAAGGAGAACTGAAGTGTAATTTTCAGTTCTCCTTTTTTATTTTTAAAAATCTAAATGTAGACTATTTTTTAGTATTACTCTTAATGGCTGAAGCAATATCATCCCAAACTGGTGAAGGGATAGCATCCAAATGATTAAACTCTCCTGCACCTTTCAGCCATTCACCACCATCAATCGTAACTACTTCACCATTGACATAAGCAGAGAAATCAGACATCAGATAAGCTGCTAGATTGGCTAATTCTTGATGTTCTCCCACACGACCAACTGGTACTTTTCCTGCTTCATCAAATTGACTTCTTAGGTTTTCAGGGAATAAACGATCCCATGCTCCTTTTGTAGGGAATGGCCCTGGAGCAATGGCATTAGAACGAATTCCATATTTTGCCCATTCTACCGCGAGTGATCTTGTTAGTGCCAAAACGCCAGCTTTAGAAGAAGCAGAAGGCACTACATATCCTGATCCAGTAGAAGCATAAGTCGTCACTATATTTAGCATAACGCCTTTTTGTCCGTTGGCAATCCAGTATTTACCCATCGCCAAAGTAAAGTAATACGTTCCTTTTAATACGATATCAACAATAGTATCAAAAGCCTTGTGACTCAAACGCTCTGTTGGACTGATAAAATTGCCTGCTGCATTATTCAAAAGTCCATCAATCTGTCCAAACTTCTCAACGGTCTGTTGAATGACATTTTCAATTTGATTATATTTTCGGACGTCGCAAACGACATAAAAAGGACGTTTTCCAGTCGCCTCTTCTAATTCGTCTGCAGCGGCTTGAAGTTTTTCTTCTTTTCTACTGCAGATTGTAACATCGGCTCCTAGCTCAAGGAAATATTTAGTCATGGACTTGCCTAGGCCTGTAGCACCTCCGGTAACGATATACGTTTTCCCTTCAAGTGCCCCATCTCGTAGCATTGGTTTATTATACATGTGAGTATTTGGTTTCTAAAAAGTGTTGTACATGTGAGCAGTTTGACTGCTTCTTGTTTATTGGTCAACTAATATAATGAGTATTCGATTTTTATGCATTAAAATGGGCTAAAAAGAACGGTTTTTATCATAAATTCTAAATGTACATAGATTATACCTTTTTAATTTCAAATAGACCATCTCTTATTGTTTGAACTTTATCATCTTTGCATGGTGTGACATGTAGATGTAATTTTTTACACATCTATTTTAAACCAAATGAATTAAAAACTAAACCTAATGAAACAAATTTTATCAATCATTTTGATGCTTGTCAATGTGTCCTTTCTTTCTGCACAAAACTTTCAGATTTCAGGACAACTTGTTGATCAAGACAACAATGAAAGTATTCCTTATGCTTCCGTTAAACTTTTAGATGCAAACGAAGAAATAATCACTTTTACGAGTTCAGATTTTGAAGGAAACTTTGAACTGAATAAAGTAAAAAAAGGGGAATATAACATTGAGATTTCCTTTGTTGGATACCACTCTTTAAATAAATCAATTAGCTTAACTAAGGATTTTAACCTTGGGACATTATACTTAAAACCCAATGTGCAACAATTGGATGAAATTGTGGTAAAGGATTTAAAGGAAACGGTTTCTACAAAAATCGATAGGAAAGTATACGATGCTTCTGATTTTGAAACGGCTAGAAGTGGTACAGCGACAGACATGTTGAATAAATTACCTCAAATTTCGGTGTCTCCTGAAGGTGATGTATCTGTTCGTGGTACACAAGGTTTTATGGTGTATATCAATGGAAAACCTACTCAAATTGATCCTTCTACTTTATTATCACAAATTTCGGCAGGATCAATTGAAAACATTGAAGTGATTACGGTTCCTTCAGCCAAATACGATGCACAAGGAAAAGCGGGTATTATCAACATTACAGTCAATAAATCAGAATTAGAAGGTACTTCAGTTACAGCAGGCGGTATGCTTGGTGGTGCACCTTGGAGAGAGGGTTCGGAACCCGTTCGTGGTGGTGGTAACTTTAATATTACACATCAAAAAGATAAATGGACTTTTAATGCAGGAGCCAATTATTTGAGTAGAAATGTAGATGGTCGTCGTGAGGGTGATTCTGAAATTACACAAAGAGACAGTGATGGAAATCGTACTGGAACATACCATATGGATGCCGAAGGTGATCGTCCCGAATGGCATGTCAACTATTCAGCAAATGCAGGTGTTGGTTATGATTTTAATGAAAATACCTCTTTAAAAGCTTCTTATTTCTACGGTCATAAGAGTAATAAGCGTACAGCAAATTATGTATACCATAACTATTACAAAGATTTAGACGGTCAAATGATTGATGGATCTGAAGAGTATATTTATAACCCCAATACCCACAACCGTTTTGGTGATTTCCATACTGCGAACCTAGATTTCTTCCATCAGTTTGAAAATAAATCAAAGTTAAATCTTGGGTTAGTGTATGAGCACTCTATTTTGAGTGATGACTTGGACAACAAAAACCAAGTGTATAATAAAGGAACAGAGTCGCCAGAAGAAACGATTTTGACACATTATACACAGGTGACTGATCAGCCATTACATGCCATTCGTTTTTCTTTAGATTATGAAAAACCAATCAGCGACAATCAAACGGTTTCTTTTGGTGTACAACCTCAGTTTTTGACGCAAACAGGTAACTACAACTATGATACATTAAACCTAAATAATGGAAGTTGGGAGCAACATCCGTATTCAAACTCTTATGAATTAAAGCGTAATATTTATGCAGGTTATGTTGATTATGGAGCAAGGTTCGGGAAGTTAAATTTAAAAGCGGGACTTCGTTTGGAATACACTGATCAAGTGATGACAGTAGGAAATTATGCCGTTTTCCCTATCGTTGATGTACCGGAACAAGATGAGTTTGTCGTTCAGCAATTAAATGCTTTCCCTTCATTAAACTTAGATTATGAGTTTAATGAAAACAATAGATTAATCTTTGGAGCAAGTAGACGTATCAACCGTCCACCGACGAAAAACATGGCACCTTTCCTATATAGAAGACACTTTGAAGTATACGAAGTAGGTGACCCGACCCTTCAGCCTGAATTTGTAAACTTGGCGGAAGTTACTTTTGATAAGAAAATCGGAAACCAAAACATCAGCTTAACGGCCTTTTATAGAGGAGTTGAAAACGCTGTTTTCCGTGTGAATGTAGTGAACGAAGGAGAAAATGTCTTGATGAGATCCTATACCAATGCAGGTGATGATCAGTCATTAGGTTTAGAGTTGAACTCTAATTTTAATATCGCCAGAAGAGTGAAGTTATTTATGGGTGGATCGTTATATCATTATGCAATTAACGGATCTATTTATGGACAGACAATCGATCAAAGTAGCTTGAACTGGAGTTGGAAATCTACGCTGAATACAGAGCTTACGAAAACGCTAAGTTTTGTATTTGATATCGATGTACAATCGGCGACAGTTACAGCACAAGGGCAAAATGACTTGTTCTATATGTCAAATATCGCATTAGTATACAAACCGACAAGTATGCCAGAGTGGACCTTTACAGGTAGAGCAAATGACATTTTCCAATCTAATATCAAAGGTTTAGATACGACGGGTAAGGATAGAAATTCCAATGAAAATACGTTCTATCAAAGAACAACTTATTATAGATACGGACCAATCGTAGAGTTTAGTGTGAACTACACCATGAATGCTAAACCGAAGAAAAAAGGCAAGAAAACAGAATTCGATAAGCAGTTCTAATCGACAGTTATCTTTTAATTTGCACCCTGAATCACCCGACTTTGAATAGATATATCATTTAAAGTTGGGTGATTTTTTTATTTATTTTGTATAGAAGTCAGAGACTTCTTTTGATTTCTCAAACACAAATGACGCTGTCGCTTAACATTTGCGCTATGGGGAATCAGTACCACTGGCGCGAATGTTAAGCGACAGCGTCATTCGTGTCCTACAGATCCTTAGAAATCTCCCGATTTCTACCTTCTGCTTCATCCCCAATTTTCCCGATTCATCCTTCATTTTCCCGGCTTCGTCTACCTTTAATTTATATACAGGACTAGAATGAGGAAGTTTGTGTTATCATCAAATCATAACATTAAACTTATTCAACGAGATGAAAGTCAAAAGCAAATACTTATACCTAATTCTGAGTCCTCTGATTATTATTATCGCTGTTTTCGCAGTGAAGGCATTACCAGAAAAACAACCTGAAGCACCAATCGAAGATAAGAGTGTTTTAGCAGTTGAAGTGGAAAACGCGAAACTTCAGACATTACACAATACAATTGAAGTAACAGGAAAGCTTCGAGCAAAAGATAGATACGAAATTTATGCTGAGGTAGAAGGTCGTTTGTTACCATCAGCGAAAAAATTTAGAGAAGGAAATTATTACAAGAAAGGTCAAGTCGTTTTACAGATTGACAAACAAGAGCGTTATATGACGTTGCTTGCAGACAAAAGTAATTTCATGACAGAGCTTACAGCGATTCTTCCAGACTTAAAAGAAGACTTTTCAGAAAGTTACCCTGCTTGGGATCAATATTTAAAAGCACTTGATATCCATCAACCGCTAAAGGAATTACCAACGCCAAAGACTGAAAAAGAAAAATATTTTATCGCCGGAAACGGAATTTATAGTTCTTACTATACCATCAAATCATCTGAAGAGAAATTAAGCAAATATACGATTTATGCACCTTTCAATGGTGTGATCTCTAAGAGCAATATCGAAGCCGGTACAGCAGTAAGAGCAGGTGAAGAACTTGGAGAAATGGTCAGCTTGTCTTCTTATGAACTAGAAGTAACAGCCCCACTAAAAGATATTGAACATTTCAAAAAAGGAAGTAAAGTCAAGTTGTACTCTTCTGAGTTAGATACAGAATGGGCAGGTATAGTGATCCGAATAGGAAGTACGTTGGATGCCAACTCTCAAAGTGTGAAAGTGTATATCCAAACTTCAGGAAAAGACCTAAAAGAAGGAATGTTCTTAACGGCACAAGTCAGCAGTACATCATTTGAAGATGCGATTCAAATTCCTCGAAAATTAATCTTTGATGAGAATAAAATCTTCCTAGTAAAAAACAATAAGCTGGAAATTCAGAAGGTTGAAGTGCTTGAATCTTTCAAGTCTGAAGCGATTGTCAAAGGTGTTCCTGCTAACTCAGCAGTGTTGATGACCAACATCAAGAACCCTTACGAAGGAATGAAAGTGCAAGTGATGAAATAAGCGGATCGAATCATGAAAAAATTAATATCCTATTTTATAAAATTCCCAGTGGCTGTCAATCTAGTAATGGCACTCACATTGGTGATGGGTTTTATAACGGCAAGTAAAATTACGAGTACGTTTATGCCCAATGCTCCTCAGCGTTTTATTTATGTTGATGTAGTGTACCCAGGTTCATCTGCTGAAGAAGTGGAGGAAGGTGTCATTCTGAAAATTGAAGAAGAGCTGAAAGGACTTGAAGGGTTGGATCAAATCACTTCTTACGCTCAAGAAAATGTAGGTAAAATTACCTTAGAAATGTTCAAAGGAACAGATATGGATGAAGCTTTGACACGTGTGAAAAACGTGGTAGAAGGTATTGCGTCATTTCCATTGGATGTTGAATCGGTAGTTTCATCAAAGCATGAAGATGCCAACTTCAGTTTTATGTTTGGTATTACGGGCGATGGTGTTTCTCTTAAATCATTAAAAGAAACAGCACGAAAAGTAGAGAAAGATTTATTGGCAAAGAAAGGGATTTCTAAAATTGAGATTTCAGGTTATCCCAACGAAGAAATAGCGATTCTCCTTCAAGAAGACGCTTTGGAAAGTTATAATATGACTTTTGAAGAAGTGGCTATGGCAGTACAAAGTGCCAACTTGGAAATGACCGGCGGTAGTATTAAAGATGGTGAAGAAGAGTTTTTCATCAGAGCAAAAAATAAAGGCTATTCTTCTAAAGAAATGGATCACATTATCATTCGTCAGACAGATAACGGCGGTGTGATTCGTTTGAAAGATGTAGCCAAAGTCGTTGACCAATGGGAAGATGCACCGGCAAGAGCGACTCTAAATGGAAAAAGAGCCGTTACGGTAACAATCAACAATACATTTAGTGAAGATATTTTAGCTACAGCTGATGTGCTGTATGAGTATATAGATACTTTCAATGCAAACAACGATGTTTTACATATTGATGTAATTCGTGATCAGTCAGATTTATTAGGACAGCGTTTAGACCTTCTGATTGATAATGGTATTCTAGGGATCATCTTGGTATTGATTGTTTTATCATTGTTCCTTAATCCAAGAATCGCCTTTTGGGTAGCGATTGGTATTCCGTTTTCTATTTTTGGGATGTTCATCTTCATCTCATTCACTGGAGTAACGATCAATATGATTTCCCTTTTCGCATTGATTGTTGTATTGGGAATTCTAGTGGATGATGCGATTGTGGTTGCAGAAAATATCTATCAACATTATGAGAAAGGAAAGCCTGCCATTCAAGCCGCAATCGACGGAACAATGGAAGTTCTTCCAGCAGTAATCTCAGCAGTATTAACGACAATCGTTGCTTTCTCTACATTCCTGTTCATTGATGGTACAATGGGAGATTTCTTCAAAGATATGTCATGGATCGTGGGTCTGATCTTATTCGTTTCTCTGATTGAAGGTTTGATTATTCTTCCTGCTCACCTTGCCTTTTCAAAAGCATTCAAAGAAAATGGGAAAGAAGATTCCAATATTGTGACGAAAACGGTAGATAAATATTTATTCAAATTTAGAGACAATGTTTATCAACCTATCCTAGAGTTTGCCTTAAGAAATAAGGCGATCACATTTAGCATTACAATGGCCTTATTTATTTTCTCGGTAGGAATGATGGCCAAGAAAGTAGTACCTGCAACATTTTTCCCAAGTATAGAAGGAGATGATATAACAGTCACTTTGGTAATGCCAAACGGTACACAACAAGAAGTAACAGAGAAAGGTGTTCAGCAAATTGAAAGAGCAATTGAGGTAGTCAATAAAGAATTAAGACCGGAACAAAAAGATAATAAGGATATTATCAAAAAAGTGAACATGGTCTATATGGGTTCTGGCCACCAAGTACAGTTCAACCTTACCATGTTAGGCGCAGAGGAGCGTTCAGGGTCAACAGCCATTGTCAGTAATTTATTATCAGAAGAGATTGGTAAAATTCCGGGAGCAGAGTCAATCAGTTTTGCTTCGTTCTCCCCATTCGGAGATCCTGTTGTGGTTTCATTAAGAGGAGATGACTTAGAGGAGTTAGCGGTTGTCAAGAAAGAACTGAAGTTGCGTATGGAGAAAATGCCTGAGTTGAGAAATGTGAAAGACAACAACCCCACAGGTAACAGAGAAATCCATATTTCATTAAAAGATAAAGCCTATCAACTAGGTTTAACTGAACAGCAAGTGATCTCTCAAATCCGTCAAGGTTTCTTCGGTTATGAAATTCAAAGAATTCAAAGAGGTCAGGACGAGGTGAAAGTATGGGTGCGTTATGATATGGACAACAGAAATAGCTTCGGTGACTTGGAGAAAATGAAAATTAGAATGGGAAATGGAGTCGCTTATCCTTTTTCAGAAATAGCAGATTTCACCATTGAGGACGGTTATTCATCTATCAATCACATTGATTTCAATAGAGAAATGAAGTTGACGGCTCAATTGAAAAATCCTGATGATGCTCTTCCAGATATCTTAAATAAAATCAAGACAGAGTTATTACCTGACCTTTTAAAAGAACATCAAACTGTTGAAGCAGATTTTGATGGACAGAAAAGAGAACAAGAGAAAGTAGGTAATTCAGCGGCAAGAGTAATTCCGATTGTATTTATCCTCATGTTCACAATTGTGGTCTTTACGTTAAGATCATTCAGCCAGTCGTTCATCGTATTTGCACTCGTTCCATTAAGTTTTATCTGGGTAGTATTGGCACATTACCTACATGGTTTTGCCATTAGTATGATGTCATTTATGGGAGTCATCGCCTTGCTTGGTGTGATGGTCAATGATGCTTTAGTATTGATCAATGCTTTTAACCTCAACTTAAAAGCCAACATGAAATTTGATGATGCTTTGATCGAAGCATGTACCTCACGTTTCCGTCCAATTTTATTGACAACGGTAACTACAGTAGCAGGTATGGGGCCGATGGTTTTTGAGACAAGTTTACAAGCACAGTTCCTTATTCCGATGGTGATCACAATCTCTTACGGTATAGCAGGAGCAACCCTAATTACCCTTATCGTTCTTCCGGTTTGTATCAAGATGTTCAACCAAATCAAAGTGAAGATCAAAGAAATCAAAACTGGAGAACAAGTAAATCAAGAAGCTGTTGAAGCAGCAATCAAAGAATTAGCATACGACTATGAAGAAGCTTAATATCATCTATACCTTCTGTTTCTTATTGTTGGCAGGAAATGGAATTGCTCAAGAAAAAATGAGCATCAATGAAGCAATTCAATTGGCATTGACCAACAACCATAACTTGAAAGCTGTAGAAGTAAATAAAGAACAGGCGAACAATAATGCGACTGCTGGTATGGCAGGGATGTTACCGTCTATCACAGCAAATGGTACGGCCGATTATAGTAATAATGATACCGAAATGGAGTTTATGAATACAGGTGCTCCATCGGAAGGTGATAACAGAATGAAATTGGACAATGCGGCTTCAACAACTTTTGATGCAAACATCAGAATGGATTATGTATTGTTTAATGGTAATGGCAACCGCTTTACATTAAATCAACTTCGTGAAAGTGCGACGTTGGAAGATATCCGTTTCAAGCAGGAAGTAGAGAGTACTGTTCTCCAAGTGGTGGAAGCATTTTATGATATATCGCGTGAGCAAGAAAACCTAAATATCTCTAAGGAAACGATAGTCACTTCCAACAAAAGATTGGAAAGATTGAAGAACCGTTATCTGTTAGGGCAATCCACAAAGCTAGAAGTGTTGAATGCAGAAGTAGATTTGAACAGTGATAGCACGGCTTACCTTCAAACAGAACAAGCTTATTACACAGCGATTAGAAAACTAAATGTTGTATTAGGAGGAGAGGTAAGTTCTATGTATGAAGTGGATGCTGATTTTGAATTCTTAAATGGATTGACTGCTGATAATGTATTGGAAAAAGCCATGACTGAAAACCTTTCTTTATTGGCTCAGCATAAGCAAGAGGAAATTACAGAATTGGATTTGAAAATTGCAAAAGCAGGAAAATCACCAACACTTTCCACTTATGCTCAATACGGTTATAACAGAATGAATAATGATGCTGGACAAGTTCTTTACAATGAAAACTTGGGGATGTCAGCAGGTGTGACCATGTCATTTAATGTATTCAACGGACATCAGCAAAAGAAGAAAGAGCAAAATGCAAAGCTCAGTGTAATGGCCCAACAGCAAAACACCATGCAGTTGACCAAAGAATTGCAAAGAGACGTGATGAACGCTTGGTCGGATTACGATTACAAACAACGTATTGCCAACATGGAAGCCAAAAGCATGGAACAAGCCGAATTGAACTTCAGACAAACGAAAGAACAATACGAATTGGGACAGGTAACAAGCATTGATTTCCGTACAGCACAGACCAATCTTCAGACGGCAAAAAATAGATTAAACGATGCGTTATACAACGCCAAAGTAGCAGAGTATTCCATCTTACAATTATCAGGAGACCTACTAGATCAAATTAATGAATAGATTAGTGTAAACCCCGTTATCCAGCACTCAAGTCTTCGGGCTTGGGTGCTTTAATACATTGTAATCTAAATAGTTAATCATTTTAACTTATTATAAATAGGGAAATTTTTGAAGATCTGAAGACACGAATGATAATTATGCTTAACATTCACGTCAGTGGCTTTGCTACCTTATTAGTTTAGTAGTACTA
The DNA here is from genome assembly GCF_014534745.1 of Flammeovirga sp. EKP202. Lineage (GTDB taxonomy): Bacteria > Bacteroidota > Bacteroidia > Cytophagales > Flammeovirgaceae > Flammeovirga. Next base: position 74,881 of record NZ_JACVVP010000021.1, on the reverse strand, counting down.
CCCTCGGCCTTGAAGGGAAAAGCGTTAAGAATTTCATGGATTGAGCCGTTAAAAATGATTTTGTTGTTTGAGCTTTAGCGAGTTTAAAATCATTTAGGCGAAAGGCATGTAATTTAGCTTTTGACTTCTAAGCCTTGACTTTTTTGCTTCGTTTTTGTGTTAAGACAAAAATGAAGAAGAATGAAGTTTGAAAGTACACCATAGAAAACTTGTAGAAATATCGATTGATAGTTGAAGGTAATTTAGTTCACAATGTATTAAATATTTAAAAGGAAATTGTTTAACTGATTATATTAGAGATATGAAAAATAAAAGGAATTTATTGTGGTTGTTTTTTATACCGCTCGCCATGTTTTGTATCATTCTGATACCAATGACAACGCTTACATTGAGTGGGTATATTTCTGAAAATAAAGTAAAGCATTTCCTTACGGAGATATTACCACTGATTCTTTTTTCATCATCATTGGCTGTATTTGGTTATTACTTTGCAGTCGTAAAATTAAATAAAGTACTTCCTTGGAAGAAGCATTTGTTTTTAAGAGGTCTTGTCGATTTTGCGATGGTGCTTGGGGTGACCATTCTTTTGATGAGTTTTATGCATTTCTTTTATGGTTCAGAGAATTTTTTCAATCGTTTTATAGCACTCAAAGAACAAAATTTACCAGTCGAAGGCATGTTTGCTTTACCCTTGGTAGAAAACATTTTATTTATTGTTGCAATAGAAATGATAGAGGTGGTCAGTGAAAGAAACGAGCTTGAACTAAACCTTGAGCGAGTTGAAAAAGCACAATTACAGACGAAATATTCCGCTCTTAAAAATCAATTAGATAATCACTTTCTTTTCAATAACCTAAGCGTACTTTCTTCCCTGATTTATGAAGACATCGAAAAGTCAGATCAGTTTATTCAAGAGTTTGCCAAGGTCTACCGCTATGTATTGACCATAAGTGAAGAAATGTTAGTTCCTGTAGAACAGGAGTTAGACTTTATCGAAGCTTATTTATTTCTTTTGAAAATTCGTTTCGAAGAAGGTTTTCAAGTGAAAAATGATTTGGAATCAGAAATTCCTGGCCAAAGTATTCCACCCTTATCCTTACAGGTATTGATTGAAAATGCCATTAAGCATAATCGTATTTCTAAAAAATCACCCCTTCAGATTCATATTTATGAAAAAGATAACAACATTGTGGTCGCCAACAATTACCAACTAAGGGATACTCCAGAAACAGCCTCCACACATACTGGACTCAATAATTTGGAAGAAAAGTATAAATTAATCTCCAACAAAGTCCCACGTTTTGGCGTTCAAGGGGATCAATATATAGCAGAGTTACCATTGATAAATCAATAGAAGATGTATAAAGTACTGATTGTAGAAGATGAAGCACCAAGTGCTAGAAAACTTAAAATGCTATTAGGGAAATTGGAGGATGAATTTGAAGTCATTTCTTCATTAGAATCTATCGAAGAGTGCATAGAGTTTTTTGAATCCGGAGAAGAAGTCGATCTTATTTTCATGGATATTCATCTTTCTGACGGCAATAGTTTTGAAATCTTTGAAAAATTGGAAGTAGAAATACCCATTATTTTCACAACAGCCTTTGATCAGTACGCCATAAAAGCCTTCAAACAAAACAGTGTCGATTACCTTCTAAAACCAGTCAGTTTAGCGGAATTAGAAACAAGTGTTGAAAAATTCAAGAAACGCTTTTTATCAGATAAAACCTCTGAAAAAATAGATTACGATTTACTCGGTCAAGTCGTCGCTCAGCAGATGAATCACGACTACAAAGAACGTTTTATGGTCAGTTTCCGTGATGAATTAAGAACCATAAAAGTGGAAGATATTTCCTTTGTATTCGCAGAAAGCAAAGCCGTTTTTATTCAAGTGACAGATGGAAAAGTGTATGATGTGAATTACACCATGGACCAAATCGAAAAGAAACTAGATCCTAAAAATTTCTTCAGAGTCAACCGGAAATATATCGTTCAGATTAATGCGATCGACAGCGTATCGTGGTATTCAAAAACCAAATTGAAGATTTTCACTAACCCAGAAACGCCTTCAGAATTATTTGTTCCTGCAGATAAAGTAGGAAAGTTTAAGGAGTGGTTGAATAAGTAGTAATTTCTAAATAACCACTAGCGCAAGTCTTAAGCCGTAGGTGTGACTTGTGCTTGCGAAATGTAATAAGTCTGAAGACTTATAAATACACAATATTTGGTTTAAAAGTCTACAGACTTTATCCAAATAATAGGTCCAAGTCACGCCTACGGCTTAAGACTTGAACCAGTTTAAGATTAGGTTATTCTTCATTAAATCTTTTGCCCAAACCCCTCACCAATCCATAATATTTGGTATTTTAGCTATCTAAATAGAAAATACTAACAATGAGAGTTTTCCTTAACGTCAAAAAACATTTCAATTACGATAAACTAGACAAAGAAGAATACAAGCGTCTAGTGCGGGATATTATTATCCTAAATATTATCATATTTCATTTGTTGTGGATGACTTTTAATTCGCTATTCGCAACGGAAATTGTTCAACACTTCTTGTTTGCAGTAGCAGAGATACCGGCGAGTTGGTACAAGGATTATATCTTTGATAATTTCTATATTATTGAAATTGGTTTTATGGTCTTTTATCTGACTGAATTCTTCACTTCATGGAGGGAAGCTTACAGAAAAAAGGCGTATGCAAAATGGTACTTTTACCCCTTTCTACATTTTTATGACTTAATAGGTAGTTTTCCCGGAATGAACTTTTTCAGGCTGTTGAGAATTTTCGCCATGTTGTTTAGATGGCATAGTCATGAGGTGATCAATTTGGAAGAACTGAGTGTGTACAGAACAATTTTGCACATCAAGGAAATAGTAGTGGAGGAAGTCTCTGATGCGGTAGTGATTAATGTATTGGAAGGAGTGAAGGATGAGATTAAATCGGGGAGTTATGCGAATCAACAATTTATGGTAGACGTAGTCAAACCTTATCAAGAAAATCTGTCTTTTTGGATTTCAAGGAAGATCATGTATGCTATGCAAGAGGCATATGCCAATAAAAAGGGAGATTTAGAAAACTACGTTTCAGTATTGATTGAGGATGCGGTGAATGAAAATGAAGAAATTAAGGACATTAAAAAAGTACCGGTCTTGGGAAGTTATGCCTCTTCTCGTTTAGAAGATGCTATTTCTGATATAGTCTTCAAGGTAACCAATGACTTATTCGAAGATATTGCTTCTGAAAAAAATGAGTTGATTTTGAAGGATGTTGTTTATGAAATGATAGAAGGGATTATGTTCTCCAAAACCAAGCAAGGAAATGAAAAACTGATTCAAGAATTGTCAAGTTCAGTAATTGACGAAGTGATCAGTAGAGTGGGAGTGAAACAGTGGCAAATGAGAGAGAAAATGTGGGAAGATAAACAACAAAAAGAGTTAGAAGAGAAGCGAAAACAAAGAGAACAAATCATACAACATAATCAAAATAACGAAGAATAATACCTGATTTCGACTGATATTTCTTGAATTTTTGCTTTAGCATTAAGGTTTGAAAAGTAGTATTCGAAGTCTTACTTAATGATGCTTTTAGTTACTTCTATTTGTATTATAACCTAATCTTAGGGAAAAAGTGCATAATGATTTCTAATATAATTTGCTTAACTTGCGAAAGTTGTTTAAACGAATTTAGAAGTTATGAACTGGCATCAGTTAACTGAAATCTCTCAATTAGAAGAGTTAGTGGCGTTATCGCAATCACAAAAAGTCCTAATTTTAAAACATTCTACTCGTTGTTCGATTAGTTCTATGGCATTAAGTCGTTTAGAACGTTCGTGGGACGATGGAAATGGCATCTCAGCTTATTACTTGGATTTGATTCAATATAGAAATGTTTCCAATGCAATTGCAGAAAAGTTTAATATTGAGCATCAATCACCTCAAGTGCTTGTTTTAGATAAAGGTGAAGTAGTTTACACTGCATCTCACATGGGAATTTCCTATTCAGACATCGTCGCTTAATTATCATTAAACAGACAACACCGTGAAAATTGGTATCATATGTTATCCTACCTACGGAGGTAGTGGGGTAGTCGCTACAGAGTTAGGGAAAAGTTTAGCTGCAGATTTAGGTCATGAAGTTCATTTTATTACCTATGATCAACCTACAAGATTAGACTTTTTTGATGAAAATATTTACTATCATAAAGTAGATATCAAGACCTACCCATTATTCAAGTACCCTCCTTATGAGTTGGCATTGACCAGTAAAATGGTAGAAGTGGCAGAGTCTGAACAGTTGGATGTTTTACATGCTCATTATGCAATTCCTCATGCTTCTGCAGCTTATACCGCAAAGCAGATTTTAGCCAAAAAAGGAATTAATATGCCTATCGTGACTACGCTTCATGGTACGGATGTGACTTTGGTGGGGAAGGATGACAGTTTGGGGCCTGTAGTAGCATTTTCAATTGATGAATCAGATTGTGTAACCTCTGTTTCTGAAAGTTTGAAAGAGGAGACTTACCAATACTTTGATCTGACGACTGATATTAAAGTGATCCCAAACTTTGTAGATTTAAATCGATTTATGAAGCATAAAAAAGATCACTTTAAAAAAGCAATTTGCCCTGATGGTGAAAAACTATTGATTCATGTTTCCAATATGAGAAATGTGAAAAGAGCAGATGATGCTTTGGAGGTTTTCAAGAGGGTCAGAGAAAAAATACCATGTAAATTGCTGATGGTAGGAGATGGTCCTGAAAGAGCAAAATTGGAAGAGAAATGCTACGAGTTGCGTACTTGTAATGATGTTCGTTTCTTAGGAAAGTTGGCAGAGGTAGAAGAAATTCTATCCGTAGCAGATTTATTCTTAATGCCTTCCGAAAAAGAAAGTTTTGGTTTGGCAGCATTGGAAGCAATGGCATGTGAAGTACCTGTAGTTTCTACTAACGCTGGCGGTATTCCAGAGGTAAACATTCATGGAGAAACTGGAATGATGAGTAACATTGGTGATGTAGAAGATATGGCAAAAAATGCATTACATATTTTAGACGATAAGAATCTACCAACGTTTAAAGCCAATGCACTCAAACAAGCACAACGCTATAATATTGCTGAAATTATTCCTCAATATGAAGAGGTGTATAAAGAAGCAATAGAAAAAACGAAAGTAAAGGTGAGCTAACAGTAACACTTTACCAAATAAGGGTTATTTCATTCGATGGAATGAGGTAACCCTTTTTTTATATCATAGTTTATTATATGTCTATAAATTATGATTTTACTATCAAAATTTGTATTATTGTTAATAATTGACAATGAAATAACTAAATCCAGCTACCGTCAAATTTTTGACAAATGAGTTAAATAATTTCTAACTATTAAAAATATTCTAGTATAAAATAAATATCAAAATCTTTCTTTTTAAACCATTTAAAAACAACACCAATAGCATCATTGAGTCGAGCCCGAATCGCAATTGTCTTTTTTATTATTTTGAAACCAGTTAAATCAATGGGTAATCATATATGCTATTAAAACTGAAATGAATTACACAATCTTCAACCTTTCTTTTAAATGAAAATTAATTGACATTTAGACTTTACCGTTATGTCTTGTTTTTCATGAGAATTATTAAAGTCATATTTCTATTTTGAGAATAAGAAATAAGGTTAGGCCTAGTTATGTCTACACTTTTGGGTAGTTGTAAAGTTGAGATAAAACAACATAATACGTACTGCTTAGTTTTCTCTAGTCATTTTGAATTTCATTGTACTCTGTTTTCAATGAAATTTTGAAGGAACGAAAAACTAGAAGGGATTTTTATGTCCTAAATTTTAACAATACAACCCCTTTAACCTCTTAGCTGGAGGGTTAAATCATTGTCTTAAGTACAAAGTCAACTATTATTTACAATTGTCTTGGTACTTCATTAAATAATTACAACAACAAGCTCCCTTCTTAAAAGGTTGAGCACTATTCGTTACGTCCATTAAGTAATAGGGCTCAATCAACGTCCTAGTACTTAAAGAGTACATTAAATTAAAACTAATTATGATACGCAATTTCATGTTGGGTACAATACTATTATTGTGCCTTGCTACTAACAATCTAAGGGCACAACAATTTAACTATGGAGAGGCCCTACAGAAATCTCTCTTTTTTTATGAAGCACAACAATCTGGAAAATTACCCGAATGGAACAGGGTGACTTGGAGAGATGACTCAGCATTAGACGATGGCTCTGATGTAGGATTAGATCTCACGGGTGGCTGGTATGATGCCGGCGATCATGTGAAATTTGGTTTTCCAATGGCCTTTAGTGTTACGACATTGGCATGGGGTGTAGTAGAATACGAAGATGCTTACAGACAAAGTGGGCAATTAGAAATAATGAAAAGGAACCTTCGTTTCGTTACTGACTATTTTATAAGATGTCATACAGGCCCTACTGAGTTTTATGGTCAAGTAGGTGCGGGTGGTCCTGATCACGCGTATTGGGGATCTCCGGAAGTGATGACAATGGCACGACCTGCTTATAAAATTGATGCAGCAAACCCGGGTTCTGACTTAGCAGGAGAGACTGCAGCAGCAATGGCAGCTTGTAGTATTGTGTTTAAAGATTCAGATCCAGCGTATAGTGCCTTATTGTTACAGCACGCTGAGGAATTATATGCATTTGCAGACAACTACAGAGGCGTATATTCTGAATCAATCACTGATGCAGCAGGGTTCTACCGTTCATTTAGTGGGTATCAAGATGAGTTAGTTTGGGGTGCAGCTTGGTTGTACAAGGCTACTGGTAAAACTACTTATTTAGATAAAGCAGAAGCAGAATACACCAACTTATCGAATGAAGGACAAACTACTATGAAAGCCTATAAGTGGGGCTTAGCTTGGGATGATAAAGCCTATGGTATTTATGTTTTAATGTCTGAATTGACAGGTAAAGAAGAGTACAAAACGGATGCTGAAAGACACTTGGATTATTGGACAGATGGCTATGAAGGAGATAGAATTCCTTACAGTCCTGGTGGGCAAGCTCACTTGATGCAATGGGGATCATTACGTCATAGTTCAAATACGGCATTAATTGCTTTTATCTACAGCGATAACGTGACAACGACTCCTGAGAAAAAAGCAAAGTATCATGATTTTGCTGTGAAGCAAGTCAATTATGCTTTGGGTGATAACCCGATCAACAGAAGTTTTATGGTAGGCTTTGGAAATAACCCTGCCTATAATCCGCATCACAGATCAGCACATGGAGCATGGGCAAACAACCTTTTAAACAATCCAATCGATCCAAGTCATACATTATATGGAGCGTTGGTAGGTGGCCCTGGCGAGCCAAATGATGCATTTGAGGATGACCGTTCAGATTATGTAGCCAATGAGGTAGCTTGTGATTACAATGCTTGTTTTACAGGAGCGTTAGCAAGAATGTATCAAGAGTTTGGTGGAGATCCATTAGCAGACTTCCCAGTTCCTGAAGTACCAACGCGTGCAGAGATCAGAACTTTCTCTAAATTCAATAGCAACAATGCATCAGGAAGTACAGTGAGAGTTTTAGTTCAAAACAGAACGGCTTGGCCTTCAAGAGTGACTGATAAACTTTCTTTCCGTTACTTCTTTGATATTTCTGAAGGTGTAGCAGAAGGTTATACGATTGCAGATTACCAACCTGAATTGAACTCGGTACAAGGAAACAGCACGATGACTGTAGCAGCTTGGGATGCTGCAAATAATATCTATTATGCAGAAGTATCTTTAGCAGGTGAGCAAATCGCTCCTATTGGTGATCCGGCATTCCGTCGTGATGTACAAGTGAACTTCAGAGTAGCCAACGGAGTACCTTATGATACTTCAAATGACTGGTCCGCATTCGGATTAGATTCAGAAGATGAGTCTCCAAGAATACCTGTTTATGATAATGGAGTATTAGTTTTCGGTTCAGAACCCAACGGTGGAGGTACACCTGTAGCAAGCTTTACAATGGATACAAATCAAGGTGTTGCACCACTGACGGTAAATTTTGATGCATCAATGTCATCAGACCCGAATGAAGACCCAATTACCTATTCTTGGGATTTTGGCAATGGTACTACATCAAGCTTAGTCACTCCATCTGCTACTTATACTTTACCAGGTGAATATACAGTTACGCTAACAGTAAGTGATGGAGAAAATGTATCGACTCCAGTGATTGAATCGATTACAGTTTTAGATCCAAATGCACCTCCAGTAGCATCATTCACTGCTTCAACAACAGGAGGCGTAATGCCATTGGATGTTACTTTTGATGCTTCCGCTTCTATTGATCCAAATGGAGATGTTCTTACTTATACATGGGATTTCGGTAATGGAGAAGTAGGAACAGGTGTTACTGCTGCTACAACTTATGCAGTCGATGGAGATTACATTGTGGTACTTACAGTATCTAATTCTTCAGGAAAATCAAGCAGTACTTCAGAAACGATTAAAGTGACTGATGGAAGCTTTGATTGTACTTTCGGTACTCCTACAGCATCAGCGTTAGAATCTACAGGGCATACAGCGTACAAGAACATTCATGTATTAGGTGAAGGTGGCCCAGATTTGAGTAATATGCGTGATTTTACAATCAACTGGGACTTGCCAAATAAAGGACTGTATCAATTCTCATTTAATTCAAACAATGGACAACCAAGCTGGTATGTTGATTTACTAGGTAAAATATCTCATACTTTTGATGCGGCTGAGCCATCAATAACGATTACCGCTTCAGGTATTTCAGGTTTTGATGGAGATTATTGGGCGACATTGGATGGAGCTAACTTTGTGTTAGTATCAAAAACAGGTACTTTTTCTATCTATTTCAACAATTCAGCAACAGCACCAAATTGTTCAGGAACTCTAGCAGCTTCTTCTATGAGAGTAATGTCAGCTATGGCGGTTACCTCAGATTGCTCTTTCGGAGCTCCTCAAGCAGAGGCATTTGCATCGACAGGTCACACTGCTTATTCAAATATCTTTGTATTAGGAAACGGTGGTCCAGATTTAAGCAACATGCGTGATTTTACAATCAATTGGGATCTTGCAAATAAAGGGTTATACCAATTCTCTTTTAATTCAAGTAATGGACAACCTAACTGGTATGTTGATCTATTAAGCAAAGTAGCCCATACTTTTGACGCGGCTGAACCTGCAGTGACAATAACTGCTTCAGGAATTCCAGGTTTTGATGGAGACTATTGGGTAACTTCAGATCAGGATAACTTTGTAATGGTGTCGAAAACAGGTGGCTTTACAATATATTTCAGCAAAACTGCAACAGCTCCAACTTGTGATGGCGGAACGACTCCACCAGATGAAAATACACCTCCTGTAGCAAGTATTTCAGTGGATGGAATAATTGGTAACATTCCTTTTGTAGTAAGCTTTGACGGATCAGGTTCTACTGATGCAGATGGTGATACTTTATCTTATACATGGGACTTAGGAGATGGAACAGTAGCAGAAGGTGCCTTAGCTACTCACACTTATACAGTAGCAGGAAGCTATGATGTGACATTAACAGTTACGGATACAAAAGGTGGATCAGATCAAGCGATCATTACGATCACAGCAGAAGAAGACGATGTGATTATTACTCCTCCACCAACGACAGACAATGAGTACATTCAGCGTTTTGTGGAGATGAGAAATAAATACTTGGACCCTGCTAATGGATACTTCAGTCCTGAAGGATCTCCTCATCACTCTATTGAATCATTAATTGTAGAAGCACCAGATCACGGTCACGAATCGACTTCAGAATTATATTCTTACTGGATGTGGTTAGAAGCAATGCACGGTAGGATTACAGGAGACTGGGAGCCATTACAAGAAGTTTGGAGAAAAACAGAGCAGTTTATCATTCCAACGGCAGAAGATCAGCCAACAAATGGCGCTTATGATCCATCAAGTCCGGCTGCTTATGCTCCTGAATTCCCACTTCCTGAGTTATATCCTGCTCCATTAGATTTTACGAATCCAGTAAAAGGGGATTATGTTTCTGCAGAATTAGAAGCAGCCTACGGAAATCCTCACATCTACCAAATGCACTGGTTATTGGACAACGATAACTTCTATGGCTATGGCAACCGCGGTGATGGCGTAAGTGCTCCTTCGTATATCAATACTTTCCAAAGAGGTGAGCAAGAATCTGTATTCGAAACCGTTCCTCATCCATCATGGGAGGCATTTAATTGGGGTAGTGCAGATGGTTTCTTACCATTATTTACACAAGATAAATCTTACTCAACACAATGGAGATACACAAGTGCTCCAGATGCTGACGCAAGAGCAGTTCAGGTAATGTATTGGGCTTACGAATACGCAAAAGAGCAAGGGGTAAGTTTAAGCAACTTAGATTTAGATAAAGCATCTAAAATGGGTGATTACTTGAGATTAGCCATGTTTGATAAGTATTTCAAACCACTAGGAGCACAAGATCCAAATGCTACTTCTCAAACGAGCTACGATAATGTGCATTACCTAATGTCATGGTACATGTCATGGGGTGGAGCTACGGACGCTTCTGCAGCATGGGCATTTAGAATTGGTGCATCACACTGTCACTTTGGGTACCAAAACCCAGTAGCGGCTTATGCATTATCTCAAGTGGAAGAATTGAAGCCGGTTTCAGCAAATGGTGTAAGAGATTGGTCGACAAGTTTAGACCGTCAGTTAGAATTCTATACTTGGTTACAATCTGCTGAAGGTGGTATTGCTGGTGGAGCAACAAATAGCTGGAATGGTGATTACAGCGTTTACCCTGCTGGGAAATCTACTTTCTACGATATGGCATATGATGAAAACCCAGTGTACCATGATCCAGGTTCAGGTGGATGGTTTGGATGGCAAGTATGGTCAATGGAGCGTATTGCCGAGTTGTACTATATCAACAATGATCCTAGAGCGAGAGACTTGATCACGAAGTGGGCACAGTGGGCTGTCAACGAAACTGTATTAGTAGGTGATAATGATTTTGATATTCCTGCTGGTTTAGAGTGGACAGGAGAGCCTGATACTTGGGATCCTGCAAATCCAGGTAGCAATGCGAATCTTCACGTAACGGTGACAAGCTATAATCAAGATTTAGGTGTGGCTGCTTCTTTAGCAAAAACATTGATCTACTATGCAGCTGCTACTGAAAAGTATGCTACACTTGATACAGCCGCTCAATATTTAGCAAAAGAGATCTTAGACAGAATGTGGGTAACTTACCGTGATGACAAAGGTGTTGCCTCATTAGAAGAGAGAGCTGATTTTGCGAGAATCTTTGAGCAAGAAGTATATGTTCCAGAAACGTTTACAGGTACATTACCAAGTGGAGCGACAATTCAATCTGGAATGTCATTCTTAGATATTCGTCCTCAATACAAAGACGATCCTGAGTTTGCAAGATTAGAAGCGGCTTACTTGGCGGGAGAGCCTTACACACAACGTTACCATAGAGGTTGGGCACAAATTGAAGTGGCATTAGCCAATGCAGAATACGGTTTCTTCTTCGGTGGAAATGATGTGTCATCTGCAGAAAGAATAAATACTCAAAAACCATTGGATTCAGCATTTGAAGCGGAAAGCTTAAATGCCGTCCTTAGTCCTAACCCAACATCGAGCACTATTAAAATTGCATTGAATAGAGCTGTTGGAAACGCTACTATTAATGTCTACAATTTATTAGGACATCATGTAAAAGCAATCGATAATTTAGAAAGCATCAGTACTATAGAAGTATCCTTATCGGATCTCCCTTCAGGAACATATGTTTTCGAGATTATTAATCATGAGAAAAATGAAGTCCTTCGTAAGAAGGTCATTAAAAGATAATCATTAGCGTAGTAGTGATTTAGATTCAATTGTCAATTATGGGTGATGCCGTCTATTTTTAGGCGGTATCACTTTTTTTATTTCTTAATCACTTCTCTGAAAAAAAACATGACATTAATTAGAGTCCTTTAAAAAGATTACTAACCCATCCATCAAAAAATATTATTTACCTTAGTGTCATATTTCTTAGTTCGCTATACATTTCATTCATCTTACTTTGATATTGAATTAAGAAGTAACCAAGATTTATAAAAAATATGACTAATTACTCTTTTCAAAATTAAAGTATAGTTTAATTGATCACCAGAGTACTTAGCCCAAATTAACATCAAACTAAAATGAATAACATGCGTCCTATCATGCTGGTAGGTACCGGTTCTGACGTAGGAAAAAGTTGGATCACCACAGGTATCTGTCGTTGGTTGAAAAATAAAGGATATCAACCCGCTCCTTTTAAAGCTCAAAACATGTCTCTCAATAGTTTTGCTACTTATGATGGATTGGAAATTGGAAGGGCACAAGCGGTACAGGCAGAAGCATGTCAGTTGCCCGTGATGGTAGAGATGAATCCCGTTTTATTAAAACCTTCCGGGAAAAATAAATCACAAGTGGTGCTTCATGGAAAACCTGTAGGAGATCAGTCGGCTAGAGATTATTTCTTGGGAGAAAATAAAAAACACCTCTTTGCGGAAGCTCAAAATGCATTTCATAAACTTGCTGATCAATACGGTCCCATTGTCATGGAAGGGGCAGGGAGTATTAGTGAACTGAATTTAAAGCACAGAGATATTGTAAATATGCGTATGGCAAAAGCGGCCAATGCATGTGTTTATCTGGTGGCAGATATTGACAGAGGAGGCGTATTTGGTAGTGTGTATGGCACGATTGCTTTGTTGGAAGATTGGGAAAAGGAGTTATTGAAAGGCATTATCATCAATAAATTTAGAGGGGACGCAAGCCTTTTTGTAGAAGGAAAGAAGAAGTTGGAAGAGTTGACGGGCTATCCTGTTTTGGGAGTGTTGCCTTATGCCCAAGATATTATTATTGAAGAAGAGGATTCTGTTGCTTTAAGCACTAGAAATGTCACTGCCCAAGAGGGATTCTTGAATGTGGCGGTTCTCAAGCATTATTATATGTCGAATTATACCGACTTCCATGCATTAGAAAATGAGCCGCTGATCAACTTATATTATACAAGAGATATTGGTGAACTCAAGAAAGCAGATGTGATTGTACTTCCGGGAACGAAGAACACCATGAATGATCTAGCGAAGTTGAAAGAAGAAGGTATCGACAAATTAATCCATGAATTGTATGATAAAATTCCCATCATAGGTGTTTGTGGAGGCTATCAGATGTTGGGTAAAGTAGTTTACGATCCTCATCATGTAGAAGGAGAAAAAGAAGAGGAACTTGGGCTAGGAATTTTTGATATTGAAACGACTTTATCTAAAAATAAACAAACCGTTCAGCAGCAATTTACCTTCAAAAATCACGATGAAGTGTGTGAAGGATATGAGATACACATGGGTGAAACGTTGGTGCCGGAAGCTTTTGCATTGAATACAATTGGAGGTATAAAGGAAGGATTTTTTGATAGGAAATTGAGTTGGGGTACGTATCTGCATGGTGTTTTTGATAATCAAGTAGTGGTCAATGAGCTATTGAAAAGGAAGTTTCCAGATGCAGAGGCTCAAGATTATAAGACGTTCAAAGGAGAGCAGTTTGATAAACTGGCAGACTGGGTAGAGGAGAATTTGGAGATCAATAAAATCATGGAAGATATATGCTAAACGGACATGGTGACGATCTTCATCTCATAAAAGGTCAAATCAAACACAACTTCAGCTCCAACGTTTTTTACAAAGGTTGCCCCCCAGCAATTTTAGATCATCTAAAAGAACAATTCCATAACATTCAAAATTACCCTTCGCCAGCAGCAGAAGAACTGTCCGTGTGTGCCTCCAAAAGGTATCATCAACCGGCAGATAATTTCTTATTTACCAATGGAGCTATTGAAGCCTTTTATCTGATAGCACAGTTGTTTAGAGGGAAATTAGCTACTATTGTAGGGCCTACTTTTTCAGAATATGAAGATGCCTGCAGGATTCATGAAGTGAATTATCAGGTGGTGGATCGAAATGTGATTCAAGAGCGTTGCTCAGATTTGGTATTTATCTGCAATCCTAATAATCCAACGGGAAGTGTTTTTTCATTTGATGAATTAGAAAAACTAATCAAGGAGAATAAAGCAACTACCTTCGTAATTGACGAAGCCTATATTGAGTTTACTTCTGCCACAACATCTGTTGCTCCCTTAGTTGAAAAATACGATAATTTGATCATCGTAAGATCACTGACTAAAACCTTTACTATCCCTGGACTCCGTTTAGGGTACATTATTTCTAATGCAAAAAGTATTGAAACTCTAAAGGCAATTCGAATTCCTTGGAGTGTAAATGGATTGGCACTTTCGGCAGGGAAGTTTCTTTTTGAGAATTATGATCAATTGCTTTTTGATATTGATGAACTATTAGAAAAAAGAAGTGCTTTTCAAGAGCAATTAAAGGGAATTGATTTTATAGAAGTACAATCCACGAATACCTCTTATTTCCTAGTGAAATTATTGAAAGGAAAAGCGAGCGAATTGAAAAACTATTTCATTGAAAAAGGAATATTGATTCGTGATGCGACTAATTTTACCAATTTGGAAGGAGAATTTATCCGACTTTCAGTGCAATCTAATACAGCAAACCAACACCTCATTGAAGCATTAAAATCATGGATTTAGAGTCTATTATTATATTAACGGTTGCTTTTTTATTAGATCTCATCTTTGGAGATCCAAGGGCTTTACCCCACCTTATTGTAGGGTATGGAAACTTGATTTCTTTGGGAGAAAAAAGATTAAATAAAGGGAATAACAAACTACTTAAAGGAGCCTTCTTGACCATAATATTAGTAGGATTGTCATTCGCCTTGCCTTTTTACATTCTTGGATTAATACATTCCTTTAATGCAGTTATTGCGACAGTGATCAGCATTATATTACTATTTTATTGCTTGGCGAATAAGACGTTGGTCAAAGAGGGAATTGCCGTTTTTAATGCATTAGAAAAAGAAGGTTTGGAAGCCGGAAGAAAGCGGTTATCATGGATTGTAGGAAGAGATACTTCCGAATTAAGTGCTCAACAAATCCGCACGGCTACATTGGAAACCATGTCGGAAAACTTAAGTGATGGCGTCATAGCACCGCTTTTTTACTTTGCTATTTTAGGCGTACCCGGTGCCATGATGTATAAAATGATCAATACTTTTGACTCTATGATTGGTTACAAAAATGAGCGTTACGAAAAGTTTGGTAAATTTGCAGCCAAGTTAGACGATGTAGCGAATTATATTCCTGCTCGTTTAACTGCCCTTTTTATGTTGATTATTACGTTTCGTTTGGGAGGTCTCACTACTGTTTTCTCAGAAGGTAAAAAACACAGCAGTCCTAATGCCGGCTTTCCAGAAGCAGCATTGGCTTATATCCTTAATGTCAGATTTGGAGGACCCAACTTTTACGGAGGGAAATTAGTAGACAAGCCTTATATAGGTCATAATGATAGAAATATTCAGCATCAAGAAATTTACAAAGTAGGGAATATAAACTATGCTACGAGCTGGCTTTTTGTATTGTCAATTGTCTTTATTCTCGTTTTAATTCAATTTTTATAATGCAAAAATACATCATCTCAGGCGCAGCAGGAACAGGAAAAACAACGTTGATAAATGCAATTGACAACGAGGTGGAAACTATGCCCGAAGCTTCCCGACAGGTGATTATGCATGAACAGTTGACAGGCGGAGAAGGGATGCCCTGGAAAGATGTAGAACGGTTTAGTCAATTGGTATTTCAAAAAACAATAACTCAATTACAATCCTACTTTGGAGCCTCTTTTTGTGACCGAAGTTTAATTGATACAGTAGCTTATCTGAAGTTTCAAAACAAATCCATCCCTGAACCTTTATTATCCTTTCCCTATCAAAAATTTTATCATAAAGTCGTTTTTTTTGCCCTTCCATGGGAGAAGATTTATATCACTGATCTCCAAAGACCTGAATCATTTTCTTACCAAAAATCACTTTCTAACGTATTAAAAGAGACCTATTTAGAGTATGGATTTGAGCTAATTTACCTTCCTTTTGATTCTGTAGAAAACCGTATGAATTTTGTTTTTGACAAGGTTTGTATGCCAATGAAAATTAAGTAACTTTGCTATGCTTTAAGGGTGTTCCTATCGAGGAATGAAAAGGGAATTTGGTGAAAATCCAAGACTGTACCCGCAGCTGTAAGCTTTCGTTTTCTTCGGAAAACAATTTTGTTACAATGAGCCACTGTTTGATAAATGGGAAGGAGTAACAAAAGAAAGTAAGTCAGAATACCTGCCTGAAGAAGTACTAAGAAATTATAAGACTTTCGGGAATAAAAGTTCTGACTTTCAATCTATACTACAGCTATTAGTCTCCTAGACTAATTTTTTAATTAGCAGATTGTCATTCTATTATCCCCAATTGTTGCTATTCAATCAAACAATCTGACTAATGGGGAAAAACATCGCTGAAACTCAACAGATTTTTTTATTTTGTGATGGAGGATCTTGCCAAAAAGCAGGATCAGAGGAAGTGGTACGCAACGTACGTGCTTACTTGAGAAATAGTGGACAATGGGACAGCACGCACACGATCAAAACAAGATGTAACGGTCGGTGTGAAGATGCTCCAACATGCATTGTTCAGCCTAACTATTGGTACAAGGACCTCAATCCACAAAAAGGCCTAGAAATAATAAAAAGCCATATTGAAAATCAGGAACCTGTCACTGAATATTTATTATATCAGGACGAATGGTCTGAAATCAAATCAGACAAAGAAAGAGAGGCATTTACTCCAAAACCTTTCTCAATCAAAATAGATCCTGAATTTGGTGAATGTCGGATCACTAGAGGTTTTGCATCAGATCAATACACCTATCCTCTTTTTCTTTATTTATCAGAAAACAGTCCAAAATCTTCCCTCATCCTTTCCGGTCAAATACCTATTTCATTTAATGAAATCAAAAATGTCAATTACAGTCAAAAGTATACACTTGAATTGGAATTGGAGAGTGAAGCTATTGAGCTGATTATTGCTCCTATTGACCAAAAAAATCAAGAACTCGTCAAAAAGAGAATTGCCGTAGTCGAATATTTTGAACAATTAGATACTCTGAAAAAAGGAGTCCGGATGAAAAATAAATTCGGAGAAGATATTGGACTAATTTGGTTAGAGGATCACGCTTGGCAATACTGTTTAGAAGTACAATTAAAAGGAATAAAATTGGAAACGGTATGAAAAAGAAGGTGACTATTGTAGGAGTCGGTTGGTTAGGAATTCCGCTATCAGAACGATTAAGAGAAAGAGGTTTTGAGGTAAAAGGAAGTGTGGCTTCAGAAGAAGAATTACTCGTTTTTGAACTCACAGATCAAATCACTCTTGTAAAAGTAGAGGAAGATCATATCAAAGGAGATTGGGATAATTTGATTGCTGAAACCGACGTTTTGATTGTATGTTTTCCACCTGCTGATCGAAGAGATAAACATGGCGTTTATGTCAAGCAGATCGAACAACTGACAAAACAAATGCCTCCCCATCAAAAAGTCATCTTTGTAAGTTCCACTTCAGTCTATCCAAATACCAATCAATCCATCAAAGAATCAGATCAATTCACTCCTGAAACCATAGGAGGAAAAAATATATATCAAGCAGAACAAGTTTTACGTCAACATTTTGGAGAGCAATTGACCGCTATTCGCATGGCAGGTTTAATTGGCGGAGGGCGTCATCCTTCTCAGCTTTTAAGAGAAAATAGGGTGCTGAAAAACCCGAATGTGCCTGTCAATGTCATTCATCAAACAGATGCGATCAATTTGATTTTGGCGGTTATAGAGCAAGATGTTTTTGGAGAAGTCATCAACGGTTGTGCAGACCTTCATCCTATTCGAAGGGATTTATATACCAACGCAGCAGTGACGTTAGGGCTTCCGCTTCCCGTTTTTCGAGACAGCAAAAGTTTTGCTTTTAAACTGATAGATAATACTAAATCAAAGCGATTACTATCCTTTGAATATAAATACGATGATCCTCAAGCCTACTTCAATGAAGAAGTGAAAATAGAAGAACAATGAAACAAGGAATACTATTGTGTGGACACGGTTCCCGAAGAAAAACAGGAACAGACGCATTTAAAAAACTCGTGGCTTTATTGAAAAAAAGGTACGAAAATGAATACGAAGTGGACTACGGCTTTTTAGAGTTCAGTCACCCTTTGTATGAAGCAGCGGTGGAGCGATTGTATGAAAAAGGAGTACGAAAAATTTACGCTTTGCCTGTCATACTGTTTGCTGGTTCACATGCCAAAAATGATATTCCTTATGAGATGAACACGATCCAATCGTATTACCCTGATCTTGAAATCAAGATGGGAACACACATTGGTGTGAGTTCTTATTTGTTGGATTTATCGAAGAAGCGAATTGAGGAACAGGAAGCTTTATTACCGCCGATTGATCGTAAAGAATGTGGATTGATGGTGATTGGCAGAGGAACAACGGATCCAGATGCCAACTCTGATGTACACAAATTAGCGGCGATGCTTTGGGAAGGAATGGGTTTTGGTTTTACATCTGTAGCCTATAGTGGTACAGCTTATCCATCCACTGCAGAAGCATTGCCGATGTTTGAGAAACTAGGCATGAAGCGTACTTATGTGATTCCATTCTTCTTTTTTACGGGTGTTTTACTTGAAAGAATCTATGAAACAGTAGAGGAGTTTAATAAGGATTCCACTACTGAATACGTCAATACAGAAGCTTTTGGATCAGATGAATTGATTATGAAAGCTTTTGATGAAAGACTCGATCAAGCCAAGAACGGAATGGCCAATATGAACTGTCAGATGTGTAAGTATCGTAAGCAGATCATTGGTTTTGAGGAAGAAGAAGGTAAGGAGCAAATCGGTCATCATTTGAATGTAAAAGGAATTCTTTTCGAAGAGGACGAAAAGGTAGATGAGAAGAAAGGAGTGATGAAAACGGTTAAAAATATACTGGGAATTTAGATGGAAAAAGGAAAAGTATACGGTATTTCATTAGGACCAGGCGATCCCGATTTGATTACGCTGAAAGGATATAAACTACTTCAATCTGTTGATAAAATCTATTATCCCGGATCCATTTTTCAAGATGGAAGAAAGAGCAGTTACTCGCTTCAAATCATGGAAGGTTATGATTTACCGGAGGAGAAGTTGGTCGGCTTTTATATGGAAATGACCATTGACAGAGTACACGTTCACCCTGTATATGAAGAGGCTTTTCAGAATATTCAAAAAGATGTTTCGGAAGGGTTGGATGTAGCCATAGTATGTGAAGGAGACTTGAGCACTTACAGTTCATTTTCTTATCTCTTAGAAAAATTTCAACAGACAGATATTCCAATTTCATTGGTGCCGGGCATTAGTTCTTTCCATTTAGGGGCGGCAGAAATTCAACAGCCATTAGCCCTTTTAGGAGAGACGATTCATGTGCTTCCAATTCTAAAATCAACACAGGTTTTAGAAGATGCTTTGAAAGTTTCGGATACGGTGGTTTTGATGAAAATCAGATCTGTCATGCGACACATTCAACCTATTTTGGAAAGAGAGGAAATCAATTTTACGTATTGTGAAAAGCTCGGAACGCCAGAGCAATTCATGACTTCATCATTAGACAAACTTCAAGAGAGAACGATCCCTTATTTCTCTTTACTGATTATAAAGAAAAACAAACAAGCATGAAAATTACAGTAGCAGGTTTAGGCCCTGGACACAAAGACTATATATTACCGGTAGTGGTCAATGCACTGCAAAAAGCAGATGTAGTGATTGGTTATGACTATTACTTTCAATTTTGTGAAGACTATCTGAAAGAAGGTGCAGTAAAAATTGCCATGCCTTTGGGGAAAGAAGAGGAGCGAGCAATTGTAGCAATTGAGGAAGCCAAAAAGAACCAACATGTATTTGTGATTGGGTCGGGAGATGCTAGTATTTACTCCATGGCGGCCATCGTTTATCAAGTGGCTTCTTTAGAAAAAGATTCAGAAATAGAGTTGGAAACCTTGCCGGGTGTTTCTGCATTTTTAGCGGCAGGAAGTAAGTTGGGTGCTCCATTAGGACACGACTTCTGCTGTATTTCCTTATCAGATTTAATGACGCCTTGGCAAGTGATTGAAAAGCGTATCCGAGCAGCAGCTGTAGGTGATTTTGTTTGTAGTTTATATAACCCCAAAAGCAAGAAAAGATATTGGCAGTTGGAGCGTTTGAAAAAAATCTTTTTAGAAGAACGAGATCCGAGCACACCTGTAGCGATTATTCGTCAAGTGACGCGTCCTGAAGAGAAAATCACGATTCAGACCTTAGGGACTTTTGATGTAGAAATGGTGGATATGTTCTCTTTAGTGATGATCGGTAATTCGCAGACTTTCCAATTCAAAAATCATTTAGTGACACCTCGTGGGTATTTTAATAGAAAACCACATACAGGACAGGAAATCCAACAAGAGAGTTTCCGTATTGTCACAGAACAATTACAAGATTTAGAGCATTCTGTAGAAGATAAATGGGCGATTACGCGCTTGATTCATACCACGGGAGTGATCGATGATCATGTGCATTATGAAGCCTCATCAAGAGCGGTCAAGTCTTTATCAAAATACCTTCAAAACGGTGGGACAATTGTGACGGATGTAACGATGGTGCAAGCCGGTATCACAAAAAAATATACAAAGGAATACGGCAATCAAGTTGTTTGCCTTTTGAATGATGAAGAGACACTCCTTTTGGCAGAAGAAGAAGGTCTGACACGTTCTCAAGCGGGTATTAAAAGAGCAATTGCCATGTATCCGAATGCCTTGTTTGTGGTAGGAAATGCACCAACAGCTTTGTTTGAATTGACAGATCAGTTGAGAGAAAATCCTTACTTCGAGCCCACAGGAATTATTGGCGTACCGGTAGGTTTTGTTAATGTCATTGAATCCAAAGAACAGTTGGTACAAGTGAAAAATGCCGAGTGGATTGTATTAAATGGCAACAGAGGCGGAAGTAATATCGCAGCCGCTTTGGTCAATGCTTGTTTCACGCTTCAAGAATCTGAAAACTATTTCTAAGTCTTGCTACAGGAAAACAAACATATTGATTTCTACATCATCGGAATTGGCAATCATTCTGAAGTGCAACTGAACGCTGAGGTAAAGCAGTTGATACAGCATCATACTGTTTTTTCTGGTGGAAAGAGGCACTATCAATTGGTGAAAAAGCACCTACCTGAAAATCATGAATGGATTGAGATTTCGGGTAAAATGCAGGACGTCATTCAGCAGTATCAAACGAAAGAGCAAAAGGTAGTGATCTTCGCTTCGGGCGATCCATTATTTTTTGGTTTTGGTAATACACTGAAAAGATTGTTGCCTAATGCATCCATTGAAGTGCTCCCTTATTTCAATTCCATTCAACGATTGGCACACAAAACCTCTTTGAATTACAGCGATCTCAAAAGCATTTCATTGCATGGCAGACGTACTTGGAAGCCGTTGGATATTTGCTTGATGCAAGGGGAAAAGATGATGGGTATTTTGACCGACAAAGGGCATTCTCCACAGCATATTGCACAGCGATTGCTTACTTATGGTTATCCAAATTATACCATTTATGTCGGTGAAGAATTGGATGGAGAGAAAGAAAGAGTTCGTCAATTCACCTTGGAAGAAGCAAATGAAACGGCCGATTACCAATTGCTGAATTGTGTAATTCTGATCAAGACATCTGACTTTATTCCTCCTCGAAGTATTGCAGATAGCACTTTCCAAACCTTGGAAGGAAGACCGGGAATGATGACCAAACAGCCCATTCGTTCCTTGACACTTCAAGCATTGGAATTGTGGGATAAGAAGTGCTTTTGGGATGTAGGAAGTTGCACAGGTTCTATTGCCATTGAAGCACAGCTGAACTATCCGTCATTACAAGTTTTTGCTTTTGAGAAAAGAACGGAATGTGGAGAAATCATAGATAATAATGCAAAGCGTCATCATTGCCCGGGTATAGTGGTAAGTATTGATGATTTCTTTGAAGAAGATATACAAAAAATTACGCCTCCAGATGTCGTGTTTATTGGAGGTCATGGCAACCGATTGGAAGAGATGATTCAGAAACTGGATTCTGTTTTACTTCCTAATGGTTTGATGGTGATGAATACGGTATTAGAGAAATCTTATGAGACCTTCCAAAAAGTTTGTCTTGCCTTGAATTATACCGTAGCAGTGCCGATTAAAATGAGTCTCAATGACCACAATACGATACATCTATTGGTCGCAAAAAAGAATTTAAAATGAAAAAAATAGCTATAATAGCCACTACTGATAGAGGATTAGCACAGGCGCTTATTCTCCAGAAAGAATTCCCAAAATCTTTAGTGGTCACTACTCGAACAACAGAGAACGAAAATGTATCTGTTGTGGCTTCCTTAAGTGATTACCTGAACAACTATTACCATAAATTAGACGGCATTTGCTTTGTGAGTGCGTTAGGTATTTGTGTGCGTTTGATTGCTCCATTTATCGAAACAAAAGCAACAGATCCTGCGGTGGTTTGCGTTGACGATCACGGCAAAAACATTCAGTCAGTGCTTTCAGGACATCAAGGAGGAGCCAATCAATTTGCAGAGAAAATCGCACAAGTGGTAGGAGGAAAAGCCATCATCAGTACATCGAGTGATTTACAGGAAATATGGGCGTTGGATACGCTGAGCCAAACTTATGATTGGACGGTAGAGACAGATCAGCCTTTAAATCATTTGATCAGCTTATTTGTCAATAATCAGCCGACAGCATTATTGTTGGATGTAAAAGACAAAGGCACGGTTTATTTGGAGAAAAACCTTCCTGATTTTGTGACGGTTTTTTATGATGCGGAAGAAATCAATGCGGATCAGTTTGCGTTATTGATCGCGGTGACATATAAAATTTACGATTTCAATATCCCTTCTCTTTACTACAGACCTAAAGTATTAGCCTTAGGTTCGGGTTGTTCGAAGACCTTAGATTTTCCTCTTTTCGAAGCACGATTAAAAGCGGAATTAGAAGAGCAGAAAATTGCTTTCTCAGCCTTAAAAACATTCGGTTCTATTGATATCAAAGCCCAACAAAGTGCTTACCTCGACCTTTCCAATAAATACTATTTACCATTCTCCACTTTCTCAAAAGAAGAAATAGACGGAGTAACAGTGCCGAATCCAAGTGAGATGGTACAATCTAAAATTGGAGTGGATGGCGTTTCAGAATCTTCAGCGATGCTACTTTCCAAGCAGGATAAAGTATTGGTGGAAAAAACAAAAGTACACCTAGAAAACGACGATAAGTTTACCTATTCGATCGCATTAATCAAGGACTTTGAGAGAAGATCTGCCGTAGCCATTATTGGTGCAGGTCCGGGTGATGAGGAATTGATTACGGTAAAAGGTAAGCAGTATTTGGAAGAAGCAGACTGCGTATTGTATGCCGGAAGTTTGGTGCCGGAGGAAATGATCAGTTGGTGTAAGGAAGGAGCAATTGTTCGTAATTCAGCCATGATGACATTGGAGGAGCAAATCACTTTGATGTTTGATGAATATAAGAAAGGAAATTCGGTAGTGAGATTGCACAGTGGTGACCCATCACTTTACGGAGCGATCCAAGAACAGATGACCGTTTTTGATGAATTGGGAATGGAGTATTTCATCGTTCCGGGGATCTCTGCATTTAGTGCGGCAGCGGCAGTTTTAAAATCAGAATTTACCATCCCAGAAGTAGTGCAGTCGATTGTGTTGACGCGTGGAGAAGGGAAAACGCCAATGCCACCCAAAGAAAGTGTGGAAGCATTTGCCAAGACCAATGCGACAATGTGCTTGTTCCTCAGTGCCGGAATCGCCAAGAAAGTACAATCTCAATTATTAAATCATTTTGATGAAAATACGCCAGTGGCCGTGATGTACCGATTGACTTGGAAGGACGAGGAAGTTTATCAAGGTCAATTAAAAGATCTCGCTCAAATCGTCAAAGACAGTAAGAAAACAAGAACGGTATTGATCGTAGTCGGAAAGGCAATTGGAGCTAGAAAAAATCGCTCTCAATTATACAGCCCTGATTGGCAACATATCTTCAGAACCAACAAAAAGTTCGTCGTAAAAGAAGCATAAGCATGGTATTGGTTTTTGGAGGAACAACGGAAGGCAAAAAAGTGATGGAGTGTCTTGAAAGACGTCAACAACCATTTATCTACTCTACGAAAACAAAAGTGGAGGTAGAGGAGAGTGCGTACATGAAATATCATTCGGGTGCATTGGATCAAGATTGCATGGATGCATTTATCCATGAAAATAAAATTTCAATGATCATTGATGCAGCTCATCCATTTGCAGAAATATTGCATCAAACGATAGCTTCCGTTGCCCTTAAAAATGAGCTTCCAGTCATCCGGTTTGGAAGAAAACCAATACAGCTAGAAGGAGAAAACGGAATACTTTGGGCGGAAGATTATAAAGATGCTGAAGCCTTGCTTTTTGATCAATTTCAAGGAAAGAAACTATTGGCACTAACAGGGGTACAGACCATTGAGAAGTTTGAAAAGTGGTGGAAACAGCATCCATCTATTTTTAGAATTCTACCAAGGGAATCTTCCAAAAAGATTGCTGAAAAAGCAGGTTTTCCTAAAGAAGATTTGATTCTCTCCATGCCTAATCAAGAACAGGAGTTAGAAGAGTCTTTGATTAAAGAAAAAGGAATTGATGTAGTGATGACCAAGGAAAGTGGAGCAAGCGGTTTTCTTCAAACTAAAATTGATGCTTCACAAACTTGTGGAATTCCGATCATTATTATTCGAGAGCCAAAAGTACCAGCTTCCTTTCAGGTGGTTTATACAGTTCAAGAACTCGAAAATAAATTAGGTCAAAATGGTTTTGAATAAATTCTATTTGTTCGCAGAACGTCTGCCTCTCTTACGGCATTGAAGGGAAAAGTGTTAAGAATTTCATGAAATGAGCCGTTAAAAATGATTTTGTTGTTCGAGCACAGCGAGTTTAAAATCATTGAGGTGAAAGGAATGAAATTTAGCTTTTGACTTCACAGCCTAGATTTTTTTGCTTCGTTTTGTCATCAATGGAAAAAATGAAGAAGAAAAATTGAAAGTAGTGAGAAGGGGGAACCGGGTAACATTTTAAAGATAAACATGGGTTTAAAGAAAGTTCCAGAAGGTGAGTTGAAAGAAGGTTTCACAACAGGAACCTCAGCCACGGCCGCTGCAAAAGCAGGCTTAAAGGCCATTATCTTTCAACAACAACAGGAAGCGGTAGAAGTGCATTTACCGATAGGGAAAATATTGTCTATACCTGTTCACTATTGCGAATACTCTTTAAGCTCTGCAAAATGCAGTGTCATCAAAGATGCAGGCGACGATCCCGATGTGACCAACGGTGCCGAAATAGGTTGTGAGTTACAGCTGATCGAAGCACAGGAAATCCAGTTTATAGCAGGTGATGGTGTAGGAACCGTCACACTTCCTGGTTTGCAATTGGGAGTAGGAGAACCGGCCATTAATCCTGTTCCAAGGAAAATGATCACCGATGCTTTACAAAAGCTTTTGCATGATTATGATTTGGAAATGGGGGTGGCAGTCACTGTTTATGTGGTGAATGGAAAAAAGCTCGCCAAGAAGACTTTAAATGAGCGAGTGGGCATCATGAACGGCCTTTCCATTTTGGGTACTTCAGGCATTGTAAAACCTTATTCGGCTTCTTCCTACATCGCAAGTATTGAGCAAGGCGTTGACGTTGCAGTTGCCAATGGCATTGATGAACTCGTGATCAATTCAGGAGCAAGAAGTGAGAAATACCTTCGAGCACTATTTCCTGATTTTTCAGAACAAGCCTATATCCATTATGGAAACTGGATTGGTGATACGCTTCGCAAAATTCAAACTTCACCCATCAGAAAAGTGACCATCGGAATCATGTTGGGTAAAGCAGTAAAGTTGGCAGAAGGACAAACCGATACGCACAGTTGCGTTTCCAGTTGGAACAAAGAATTTATTCAATCCATCGCTCAAGAAGGAGGCTATTCAAAAGAGAACCAAGAAGCAATTCTTCAATTAAATATGGCGAGTAGACTCGTAGAGATTTTTCCTTTTACAGAAGAGGAATTATTCTATCAGTTACTACTCCAAAAATGCTATCAAACAACAAAAGAAATAATAAAACAAACAGAACTCACCATCTACCTTATCGGAAAAGAGGGTGATTTTATAAAACTAAATAAGATATGACAGGAGCAGGTTTAATTCGACCATTAATGGCAGGAGTATTACACTCCTTTGAGCCAGATCATATTACTGCGGTTTCTGTATTGGCTACAGAAAATGCGATTAAAAAAGAAAGAGCCTCTTTTAAAAATGTATTCAAAGCATCACAATGGGCTTTAGGACATTCAGTGACCCTGATTTTATTAGGCGGAATTGCCTTGCTGTTCAAAAGTACAGCGGAGATTTTTGTTCATGATTTATCACATTGGGCAGAAATGTCAGTAGGTCCGATCATGATTTGGTTGGGTATTGTGGCCATCAAAAGAAATCACAAGATCAATGACATGATGCAGGATCATAAAAGGATCGAAGAGCATGATCATTTAGATACCAACCCGATTCACCTTCATGGAAAGCAAGGGGAAGAAATTGCTATGAATCCCATGAACCGCTCATTTTGGGTCGGAATGCTTCATGGATTGGCAGGGACAGGTGGAGCCTTGACTTCCGCTTTGATTTTAAGTTCCGCTACAATGTGGGATGCCGTATTAATTCTATTGGTAGAATCTGTTGGAATCATCTTAGCGATGGGCATTTACAGCTATACTTTATTGACGGTTTTAAGTCGATTTATAGAAAAGAACATCGCCATTTTTAAGTGGATGAATGGACTCGCAGGAGTAGCTTCTATCGTCATCGGATCATACTGGATTTACAATTCAATTTTTGCTTAATGAACAACTTCCCTTTTACAGCCATCATCGGTCAGGAATCGTTTAAGTTGGCACTTATTCTTAATATCATCGATCCTACTTTAGGAGGAGTTTTAGCCGTTGGCGATAAAGGAACGGGCAAGACTACTTTGATCCGTTCACTGTCTGATTTGATGGAAAAGCCATTTGTCAACTTGCCGATTGGTGCTTCTGAAGACAGAGTTTTGGGACATATCAATTTGGAAAAGCTCATCAATGATAAAAAAGAAGAAGTCCAACATGGTTTGCTATCACAAGCCCATCAGGGTTTTTTATATATCGATGAAATCAATTTGCTGAATGATTATTTGATGGATGTGCTATTGGATGCTTCCGCAACGGGAAGTTATCATTTGGAAAGGGAGGGAATTTCAAGAAAGTTGAAGAGTCGTTTCTGTTTAATCGGCTCCATGAATCCGGAAGAAGGAGATTTACGTCCTCAATTAAAAGATCGTTTTGGTCTTTCGGTAGAGGTGAAAACGTCAACTTCATTAGAGGAAAGGACAAAAATAGTACAACACCGCTTGGCTTTTGATGACGATCCGAAAGCATTTTTTGAAGGTTTTGATAAAGAGCAGAAACAACTTTTTAATCAAATAATTTCAGCACAGGAAAGACTTTCAAGTATTGAATTAGAAAGTGATGTTTTAGAATATTGTTCTCAACTCGCCATTGATCATGCGGTAGAAGGATTAAGAGCAGATATTTTATTAGTTAAAACGGTAAGGGCTTATGTGGCATTTCAAAATAGAAAGAAAGTTACCAAAGAGGAGGTAAAAGCGATTCAAGAATTTGTGCTTTTGCATCGTAAAAATCAAACTCCTCCGAATCAGGAACCGCCTCAAAATCCTCCACCTCAAGAAGAGCAAAAGGAGCAACCGGAAACGTCAAAAGAAGAAACACCTCCCAATCAATTTGAATCCGTAATTCCAGAGAAAGAGGTCGTACTACAACAGTCTTTTAAGGAAAGCAATAAGCAAATCATCCATCAAAATGGAATAAAATCTTCCACAGATACTCGAAAAACAGTGAGCCAATATTTAGCCACTGATACTTTCGAAGTCATCAAAAAATCAAAAGTAGAACCAACAAAAAAGCAGGTCATCTTTATTTTGGATTCAAGTGGTTCCATGATCAAAGATCAAGTGATTGCCTATGCCAAAGGAGCGGTTCAAAAGATGATAGAAAAGAACGAATTATCGGATGTACATTTTTCACTGATTTCTCTTTTTCAAAATGAAGCGGAAGTATTAGTACAGGAAACCTCTAACGTCGGTTTTGTGACAGAAAAAATACAGCAATTGCAGACGGGAGGAAAGACGAACATCATTGCCGCTTTGAAGAAAATAAAAAGCATGTTGGTGGGCTTTGATTTATTAGAAACGGAGTTAGTGATTATTTCCGATGGACGTTTTTGTGCTGAAACTGCCATCGAAGACATTATTTCAAGCTACCAATTCCATTGTAAAAAAGTAGATCACTTGACTTTAGTCGATGCGGAAACGGGCGTAGTGAAATTAGGCATTATGCAAGATTTAGCCGATCGTTTAAGAGGCAATTATCAAAAACTATCCCTTTAAATCATGAAAGCAAAAATTCATTTTGTTACAGGAGGCCAACGTTCAGGAAAGAGTGCTTTTGCTGAAAAAATAACGTTAGAGTTATCTGATTCGCCTATTTACTTGGCGACTTCTAAGAAATGGGATGAGGAGCACAATGAGCGAATTGCATTGCATCAAGAAAGAAGGGAGGAGTGTTGGACTACCGTGGAAGAACCCATTGATATTCATCATCATATTTTTGCTGGAAAAGTAGTTTTATTGGATTGTATTACGCTTTGGCTGACCAATATTTTTGATGAGGTAGCTTACGACAAAGAAAAAGCCTTACGCAAAGCACAAGAAATTTGGACCGCATTAATTGCTCAGAATTGTACTCTGATTGTGGTCAGTAATGAAATTGGATTGGGTGGAATATCCATGAACAAAGCGAGTCGTCAGTTTACCGATATTCATGGACTGATCAATCAGTTTATCGCCAAGCAAGCACAAAAAGTAACATTTGTAGTATCCGGCCTTCCGATGGTCGTAAAAGAATAAATTGAATGAAAACAGCAAGCTTCATCATCGCTGCACCAACAAGTAATTCGGGCAAAACCACTGTTACATTGGGATTACTTCGATTGTTGAAAAACAAAGGATATAGCGTACAGCCTTTCAAAAGTGGTCCGGATTATATCGACCCTAAATTCCATAAAATAGCTTGTGGAAAAACGGGTATCAACCTTGATCTTTTTATGATGAGGGAAGAACACATGCGTGCTACATATCATGAGTTGGCCAATGAGGTCGATGTGGCTTGTATCGAAGGCGTAATGGGTTTGTTTGATGGTGCGAGAAAGTCAGAAGGAAGTACCGCTGAGTTGGCAAAGAAACTTAATATTCCTGTCATTTTTGTAGTCGATGCTAAATCCGTAGCCTATTCCGTTGCACCCTTATTATTCGGCTTCAAAAACTTTGATCCCGATTTGAATATTGCAGGAGTGATTTTCAATCGTGTCAATACAAAAAGCCACTACAAATTTTTAGAAGAAGCATGCGAAGATGTTGGGATAAAAGCATTAGGTCATGTGCCCTATATTGAAGAATGTAAAATTCCTTCAAGACATTTAGGATTGTCGATTGATAACCTCTCAAAATATGATCAGATGATCGGCAAAATGGCGGATCAGATGAATGAAACTATTGCTATTGATCAGCTACTTTCTATTACTCAAAGAGAAAAAACAATCCTTGATAAAAAGGCGGAAACTTCAAATCCTGACTACAAAATAGCAGTGGCACAAGACGAAGGTTTCAACTTCAGTTATTATCAAAATATTGAAGCCTTAAAGCAATTAGGAACCGTGCAGTTTTTCAGCCCAATTCACGACCAAGAACTCCCCAATGCCGATTTGGTTTATTTCCCAGGAGGCTATCCGGAATGTTATACACAAGAGCTTTCTGCAAATGTGAAAATGAGAGAAAGCATCAAAAGTTACGCTGAAAACGGAGGACAAATCATCGCCGAATGCGGAGGGATGATGTACCTCGGGAAAAGTATGGTGGATCAAAAAGGAAATGAATTATCAATGGTGGGAGTATTCCCTTTTACAAGTTCAATGGAAGCCATGAAACTCACATTGGGTTATCGAAAAATTGACATCGATGATTTTATCATCAAAGGACACGAATTCCATTATTCAAAAGTCCATCAAGACGAAAATGTAACCACCGTTGGAACCGTTTGGAGTGCAAGAGAGCAAGAAGTTCCAACAAAAATCTATCAATATAAAAACGTATTGGCCTCTTACATCCACTTTTATTTTGGTGAAGTAGGAGACCTTCAGCAGTTGCTTCATCATATACAAAATAACCATGTTTCAAGTGTTAAGCGATAGCGTCACTTGGAACTGTCTATTGGCGAAGTCTCCTGACTTCTAGGTGAATAATATTGTCTTTCGAAGTCGGGAGACTTCGCCAATTATAAATCACAAGTGACGCCTGCCGGCTTAACACTTGCGATATTGAATCTACTCCATCACCAACCCATGATTTAAATCATGGGCTGATGATGGAATCAGAATAGTCCAAATACATAACAAATAAACTCTTACGCTATGAAAATCTACACTAGAAAAGGTGATTCAGGAAAAACAGGCGTATTCGGCGGAAAAAGAGAGTTCAAAGATGCTCCCCGTTTAGAATGCATAGGTACACTGGACGAAGTGAATTCGACCATCGGTCTATTAAGATCAAAATTAGGCAATGATCACGAGTGGCAACCGAATTTACATAGAGTTCAAAAAGACATGATGAATATGATGTCACATTTGGCTCGACCATCAGATTCTAAAAAAGAAAACCAAAATCCTCACCCCACTGACGGAGCAGAATTTTGCGAAGCATGGATCGATGAAATGGAAGGGAAAATGAGTAGTCCTTCGGATTATTTCTTACTACCGGGAGGAAATGAGATTTCAGCTTTGTGCCATGTGTGCAGAACACAAGTGAGAAGAGGCGAGCGCACCTTGGTGACTTTACGTCATGAAGATCCGGAAAGTGTATTAGACTATATCTCTTCGTACATCAACCGTCTGTCTGATTTGTTTTTTACTATGGCAAGATCGGAGATGGACAAGCACGGAGTAGCCGAAGAAAAATGGAATTTATTTTTATATAAACGAAAGAAAAAACCACAAGCATGAGAAAAATCCCAATAACGATTGTTACAGGTTTCCTAGGCGTTGGAAAAACGACCTTAGTACACCAAATGTTGAATAATGCCAACGGAAAGAGAATTGCATTGATCGTCAATGAATTTGGAGAAGTTGGTGTAGACGGAGAGATCATCAAAGCAGGTTGCGGTGATGAAGAGTGTAATTTGATCGAGTTATCAGACGGTTGTATCTGCTGTACAGTACAAGAAGAATTCTTACCAGCAATGTTGGAGTTGATAGAACGTAAAGAGGATATCGACCATATTGTGATTGAGACATCAGGATTGGCAATGCCAAAGCCTTTATTAAGAGCAGTAAATTGGCCTGACTTAAAACCTCATATTACTATCGATTCTGTAATTACAGTAGTAGATGCAGTGGGTGTGGCAACTGGTGAGTTCTGCGATAGACAAAGAGTGCAAGAGCAACGATTAGCTGACGAATCATTGGATCATGAGACATCAATTGAAGAGTTGTTCCTAGACCAATTGACTTGTGCTGATTTGGTATTGGTGAGTAAGAGAGACTTGGTTGATGATGCTAAATTTGAAGAGATTTCTTCTTTCGTTCAGCAAAAAATCAGAGCCAATACGAAGATTATTCCTGTAGTAAACGGTGAGGTAAGCAATGATCTTTTACTTGGTCTTGATGCTTCTGCTGAAGATGATGTAGAAAACCGTCATTCTATTCACGAAGAGCATCATCACCACGATCATGATCACGGGCACGACCATGAACATCATCATCATGACCATAGTCACGATCACCATCACCACCATGATCATGATCACGACGATTCACTTTCTACGGAATTACTGCAATATTCAGAAACAGCAGACATCAAGCAGTTAGTAAAAGAATTAACGCAATTGGTGAAGGAGAATGAGATCTACAGAATCAAAGGTTTTGTCAATATTCCCAATAAACCAATGCGTATGATTTTACAAGGGGTAGGTGATCGTTTTGATTATTATTTTGATCGACCTTGGAAAGAAGGAGAGACAAGAAAAACGCATTTAGTAGTAATAGGAAAAAACTTAAAATTAGCTTCAACAGCTCATGCATAAGAATATAAAACTATTATTACTAGCATCAATTTTCACTCATATGGGAGCCAACTTATTAGCTCCCATTTATGCCATTTTTATAGAAAATATTGGAGGTACATTAATTGATGCCGGCATTGCCGTAGGTGTATATGCCATTTTCAAAGGGATTTTCTATTTCCTTTTTGATAAAATAGATGAGACCAAACTGAGCAAAAGAGCTATGATGTGTATAGGCTATGCTCTAATGGGTGTAGGTTATGGATTGTATGTTTTTGCCAGTAGCCCTATTCACGTTTTCTTAATTCAGATTATCATCTCACTAGGTGAGACTGTCATTAATCCTTCATGGAGTGCCATTATTGCCATGTCATTGAAGAAAGGAAAAGAGAAAAGTATCTATTCTCACTTTTACGGCTACCGTTCCCTATCAGAAGGCATCGCCGCTATCATCGGAGCCTTATTCGCCATGCAATTTGGTTTTGCATTAGTCTTTTCACTAATGGCATTTTTCTCTTTAGCATCAAGTGTTCTATCCTTATTGGTGGAAGAATATGTGATATCAGAACCAGAAAAAGTAAAGGTTGCTTAGTTTAATTATTCTCTCAACATGCATTTAATTTCAACACTTCCTGGAGGATGGAATCCTAATGACGAAGGCGTTTTCCATATCCAACAATCTACCGGAGACCTTCTTTTCTTATCGGCAGCTGACACCGAATTATTCACAGTCAACAAAGCCTATCAAGAATTACATCAAAAAGAAGCCGAATTACCCAGTATACGTTTAGCCAATTTGACGTATTTCAAGCAGGAATTGACGATTGATACCTATATCGAAGAAGTAGTGTCAGAAGCCAAAGTTGTAGTGTTGAAATTATTGGGAGGAACCGCTTACTTTTCTTATTTGTGTGAAGCGATTGCTGAATATGCCGAGGACAATGATATCGATGTGATTTTCCTACCGGGTGATAATAAACCTGATTTGGAATTGATGCAGATGTCCACTTTGCCACTTTCAAAAGTCAGCGAAATATGGCAGTATTTTGTGATGGGAGGAAAGGAAAATACCAAAGAGGTGTTGAAGCTGATCATGAATGAAACATTGGAGTACGATTTTCCAATCAAGGCCCAAGAAAGTATTCCTGATTTATTCCTTTATCATCCTTCTAAGGGAATTCTCAATCAACCTTTAGCACATACAGAAAAGGCAACGGTATTGATATTAGGCTATAGAAGTTACTTCTTAGCTGATAACCTTGATCCATTTATTGCAGTGACTGAAGAGTTGGAACGAAGAGGCGTGACAGCCATTACTTGCATGGCCTTGTCGTATCGTGATGAAGATATTCAGCAACGTATTTTTTCTCTTTTAGAAAATTGTAAAATTGCTTCGCCTAATGTACTGATCAATACGACCGGCTTTTCATTACAAGGTTTTCAAGACAATGAAACCAAAGGAATTTTTGATACACTCAATGTTCCCGTCATCCAAGCAATATTGGCGAGTTGTAATAAGCAAGTGTGGGAAGAAGGGACTTTTGGTTTACCGCCAACAGATATTGCCATGAATATCGCTTTGCCGGAAGTGGATGGAAAGATCATTACCTCAGTAATTGCCTTCAAAGAAGCGAAGGAAAAGGACGAGTTGACAGATTCTGAAATTGTATATTTCGAGCCTCATTTAGAAGGTTGTCAGTTTGTGGCCGAACATGCAAAGGCGTGGATTCAACTAGGAGAAAAAGAAAACAAGCAGAAAAATGTGGCGGTTATTCTTCCGAACTATCCGAGTAAAAATAGCCGTTTGGCAAATGGAGTAGGATTGGATACACCTGCGAGTACTGTAGAAATATTAAATGCTTTAAAAAACTCAGGGTATGATTTAGGCGAAAATGTTCCTGAAGGGACCGAAGAATTGATGGAGTTGTTGACTGAAAATGTCACCAACGAATTAGAATCTCTTTCTTATAAATCGGCTGAAATTAAAATCAAAGAAGAAGACTTTTATACTCACTACAATCAACTATCAAGAACTTTAAGAGAGAAAATAGAACAGCAATGGGGACATCCTTCAAAATCCCCCAATTACAGAGAAGGCTATTTTCTTATCCCTGGAAAAAAACTAGGGAATATCTTCTTAAGTATTCAGCCCAACAGAGGATATAATATCGATCTACAAGCCACATATCACTCCCCTGACTTACTACCGACTTACGCTTATTTGGCGTATTATATTTGGGTACAGTATTACTTTTCAGCCGATGCGATCATCCATGTAGGGAAACATGGCAACTTGGAGTGGTTGCCGGGAAAAGGTGTGGCGTTGTCGAAGGAATCATGTTTTCCAGCGGCAATATTGGGAGCTATACCACATTTCTATCCCTTTATTATTAATGATCCAGGAGAAGGAACACAAGCCAAAAGACGTAATCATGCCATCATTTTAGATCACTTAATTCCGCCGATGACAAGGGCTGAAAATTATGGTGAGTTGCTTCAATTGGAATTGTTGATTGATGAATTTTATGAATCGGCTTTACTAGATCCCAAAAGAGCGAACTTAATCAAAGCAAAAATTGAAAACCTTGTCAACTCTACTCATTTAAGAGTGGATTTGAATGAAGATGGGAAAGATATTGACGCTTTATTAGAAGTAATTGACGGCTATTTATGTGAATTAAAAGAAGCTCAAATCAGAGGTGGATTGCATATTTTCGGTTTACTCCCACAAGAAGAAAAGTTCTTGGATATGTTGGTGGCATTGCACCGCTTACCTCAAGGAGAAACCAAGAGTATTTTACAAGCCTTAGCCATTGATTTGGAATTAACATTTGATCCATTGGATACCGTTTATGAAACGGCATTACAGCAAACGATCATGGGAGTGGAATGCAGAACGATAGGTCAGGCAGTAGAGGTTTTGGAGAATAGAGCGAAGACGATCATTGAGGGAATCATCCATAATCAAGAAGGAAATAATGGTGAGGAAACACAAAAAGTCGTCTCATTTATCAAAGGAAAAACGATCCCGACTTTACTAAAAACAAGGAATGAAATAGACCACCTTCTCAAAGGCTTAAATGCACAATACATTCCTGCCGGCGGATCAGGTGCCCCAACAAGAGGACGATTGGATATTTTACCGACAGGTAGAAATTTCTATTCCGTAGATACAAGAACAATTCCTTCTCCATCCGTTTATGATTTGGGAGTGAAAAGTGCTCAGAATATCATTGACAGATACCTGCAGGAAGAGGGAGAGTTCCCAAGTTCAGTAGCGATTTCCGTTTGGGGAACCTCAACCATGAGAACAGGTGGAGATGATATAGCACAAGCTTTTGCATTATTGGGTGTCAGACCAATTTGGCAGGGAGCGAACCGAAGGGTAAAAGATTTTGAAGTTATTTCAACCTTGGAGTTAAAGCGTCCAAGAGTCGATGTTCTATTACGTATTTCTGGTTTCTTCAGAGATGCTTTTCCTGATGTGATTTCTTTATTCAATTCAGCTATTGAGAAAGTAGCTCAATTGGAAGAACCGTATGATATGAACCCGATTAAAGCTCGTTTTGAAAAAGAAAGAGAAGATTGGAAGAAAGAAGGATTGGATGAGAAAACGGCTTATGAACGTTCATTGTACAGAGTTTTCGGTTCCAAGCCAGGAGCGTATGGAGCAGGATTGCAGGGATTGATTGATGAGAAAAATTGGAACACACAAGAAGACTTAGCCAATGTGTATATCAATTGGGGTGGTTATGCGTATACAGGAAGAAGAAATGAAGGGAAGTCAGCCCATGAGACCTTCAGAAAGCGATTGTCTATGGTGGAAGTTGTGGTTCAAAATCAAGATAACCGAGAGCATGACCTTTTAGATTCTGATGATTACTACCAATTCCAAGGAGGTATGACAGCTGCAGTCAATTTGGAGAAAGGGGAAATGCCGACCACTTACTTTGGGGATCACTCCCGTCCTGATCAACCTAGAATCAAATCGCTTAAAGAAGAATTATTAAAAGTATATCGCTCAAGAGTAGTTAATCCAAAATGGATGGAAGGCATGAGAGATCACGGTTACAAAGGTGCTTTCGAAATGGCCGCTACTATGGATTATCTTTTCGCTTATGATGCAACCACTAATTTGATTGAAGATTTCATGTATGAAGGGATCACAGAAGAATACCTTTTCAATCAAAAAAATCAAAAATTTATCCGTCAACATAATCCGTGGGCATTAAAAGATATGTCGGAGAGAATGCTGGAAGCTATCCAAAGAGGATTGTGGGAAAACCCAACTCAAGAAACATTAGATCAGTTGAAATCACTGTATATGAAAGCGGAAGGGGAGTTGGAATAGGATTATATGAATTGAATTGATTATCAGTGATATGAAATCGTTAATTTATTTCATTTTATAATGGGAGGTTTTCGAATTATAATTAACTTATAGAGCACAAAGACTTAAGTACTAAGTCAAAAATAGGTCATATTTAATTCTAATTTATTTTTTGTGAGTACAACGCTAAAAAACGTATGAATAGTGGTTCTATTAAAAGTTTTTTGAAGGAAGTAATCGCAAAAAAATAAATAGAATTAGTATTAAATAATTTTGTCTTGGTACTCATAATTACTTAATCCGAAAACTATTTATGGACACATTAATTGAATCAATCTATGCCCTTGAAATTCTAGATTCAAGAGGTAATCCCACAGTACGTGTATATGTAGAATTGTTTGATGGTACAAGAGAGTATGCCTCTGTTCCATCGGGAGCATCTACAGGTCTAAATGAAGCACTTGAACTCAGAGATGGTGATGAGAGGTATGGAGGGAAGGGTGTTCAAAAAGCAGTAGATAATGTGATAACCGCTATTGCGGATGCCTTGGAAGGAATGGATGCAACTCAGCAAAAAGAAATCGATTACACTATGATTGAATTAGACGGCACAGACAATAAGTCGAAGCTAGGTGCTAATGCAATTTTGGGGGTATCGATGGCAGTAGCAAAAGCGGCTGCAAGATCGTTGGATTTACCATTGTATCAATATTTAGGTGGAACCAACGCCGTTCGTATTCCGGTACCTTGTATGAACATTTTAAATGGCGGAGAACATGCAGATAACAGTGTAGACTTCCAAGAGTTTATGCTCGTGCCTCATGGTGCACCTTCGTTCAAAGAGGGACTTCGTTATGTGGCAGAAACATTTCATATTCTAAAAGGAATTTTGAAGGAAAGAAAATTAGCAACAAGTGTAGGTGATGAAGGAGGTTTTGCTCCAGATTGTGAAAGTAACGAAGCAGCAATCGAGCTAATTATTGAAGCCATAGAAAAGGCAGGGTATAAGCCTGGTGAGGATTTATCTATTGCCGTTGATAATGCCGCTAATTCATTCTGTTCTAATTTGAAGGACAACTATGATCTAGTTTGGTCAGGAAGAGGTAAAATGACTTCAGATGATTTAATCGACTTAGCAGGAGAGTGGTTAGAAAAGTATCCGATCATTTTATGGGAAGATCCTTTAGCGGAAAAAGATTGGGATGGTTTTGCTAAGTTCACTGCAAAATATGGAGATAAGATTGAAGTAGTTGGTGATGATATTTTCGTTACAAATACCAAATACATTAAAGAAGGCATTGAGAAAAAAGCTGCTAATTCTTGCCTTATCAAGCTCAATCAAATCGGGACAGTTACCGAAACTATTGAAGCGGTGAGAATGTGTAGAGAAGCGGGGTGGCGTTATTTCTTATCTCATCGATCAGGAGAAACAGAAGATACTTTCTTAGCTGATTTTGCTGTTGCAATGGATGGAGGGCATCTTAAAACAGGTTCTGCTTGTAGAGGTGAACGTATAGCGAAGTACAATCGACTATTAGAAATTGAGCATGAATTATACGGAAGATCTGAATACAGATGGAAGTAAATAATACTTCGATTAACAAAGAGTACCATCTTTCTTAGGTGGTATTCTTTGAATAGCAATTACACTCAAACCACTGGATCATAAATTTTTAAATATATTTTGTCAGTAAAATGCTAAAACTACGACTTACTTGTGATACTGTTCAAAATATTGGAAAACAGTAGCCACAAAACATTTTTTAAAACCAAACTTTTACTTTTACTATGAAAAAGAAGTTATTAACTCTATTCATTTCCTTTTTTTGTTTGAGTGTTTACGCACAAGATGCTGAAACATTACCCTCAAAATATTTATATGCAGATGCGACTGTTCAAATCAGTTCTGACTTTGTAGGATCTTTATCGCTAGGTCACTCTTGGGGCTTAGGACAAAAGAAAAGATTCGTTCTTGGAACAGGACTTCGCTATTCCTTCTTCCAAGGTAAAGATAATAAGGAATTTTACTCAGCTCCTCCAGAATATTTCGGAAAATCTGATAAGCAAGATACTTTAACTATAGCCTCTCCTAGTCAGTCGAATATTGTCCTTTATATTTCTTTGAGTTACCGTATTAAGAGCAAGTTTGAAGTGGGTATGAACATCGATGCTGTAGGTTATACTTTTGGATCTGACAAAGATGCAGTTTACACAGGAAATGGAAGCTCTCAAGCTACAACAGCTTCTTCTAACAACGTTTCAGCTTTACTGATTGGAGCGAATGATATTGGTATGTTAAGCTCTGAGTTCTATGTACAGTATCACTTCAATAAAAAGTGGTCAGCGAAGTTAGGTTTTGCTCATACCTTCACTGAATTTATGACTCCAACTGAATTACAACCTGGCAATGACAGGTTTAGAGGTGTCAGTGATGGTTTGGTAATTGGCGCTAGATACAACATTAAATAGATATTATGATGAATAACAAAACCCTAATCTTATTAACCTCATTCTTCTTTTTCGTCCTGACAGGACATGCCCAAGAAATAAATATTTCAGCCTCAAAAATTGATTTTACGATCAGTAATTTCAAAGTAAACACTGTTGAGGGATTTTTCAATGGAATGAGTGGTAGTATTCAATTTGATGAAAATGATTTATCCTCTGCAAAATTTGATGTTTGTATTGATGCATCTACCGTTAATACAGACAATGAGAAAAGAGACAAACATTTAAAAAATGAGGACTTTTTTGATGTTGAAAAATATCCCAAAATATGCTTTGAGTCAAGTGAAATCATTAAAAATGGAGATCAATATATGACCAAAGGAAACCTCACTTTACATGGCATAACCAAAGAAGTGTCTATTCCATTTACAGCTAATGGTTCAACTTTAGTGGGTAAGTTTGAGATTAATCGTTTAGATTATGACTTAGGTAAAGGTACGGGCACATTTACAGTGGGAGACGAGGTCGAAATTAAAATTATTTGCGCCTTACATTCCTCGAATTAAGATACTTATTAATTATCATCTGTAAATAATTAAAACTTTTACAGATGATGATTTTTTTTATAAAAAAACACTCTACTTTTCAGCAGAGTGTTTCAATATTTTGACTCGAACTAATAGGCTATTAAGCCTCTACTAGATCTAAGATTTCTTTCAATTTTACGACTACAGTATCGATTTCTTCTTTTGTATTGTATTTTGAGAAAGAGAAACGAACTGAAGTTCTATCAGCATCCCCGCCGATACCTGCTATAACATGAGAGCCTTGAGTGGCGCCACTGCTACATGCACTACCTCCAGATACAGAGATTTTTTGAAGGTCTAAAGCGAATAAAAGCATCCCGTTTTTAGGAGATGGAGGAAAGCTTACATTCAAAACAGTATATAAACTATTGTCAAGGTCATCACTCATTCCATTAAACTCAACACCAGGGATATGTTCCACTAATTGAGTTCTCATATAGTCTTTCACTTCTTTGATATGTGCAGTATGAGTATCCATTTCAGCATTGGCAATTTCTAAAGCTTTCGCCAAACCTACAATTCCCCATACATTTTCAGTACCCGAACGCACTTCTCTTTCTTGACCACCACCTTCGATCAAGGCAGGCATTTTAGTTCCTTTTTTAATGTACATAAAACCGGCACCTTTTGGTCCATGGAATTTATGTGCGGCACCTGCTAACGTATGAATATGCAATGCTTTTACATCCACGGGGAAGTGTCCCACACTTTGTACGGTATCAGAATGGAAGTATGCACCTGAAGTTTTGCAAAGTTCACCAACACGTTGAATATCAAGGATGTTTCCAATCTCATTGTTACAGTGCATCAATGTCACCAATGTCTTTTCACCATTTTCTGCTAAAAGAGCTTCTAACTGATCAAGATCAAGATTGCCTTTTTTATCTACATTCAAGAAAACTAATTCAATACCGTTTTCTTTTGCTAAGTGTTCTGTGATATGAAGTACTGCGTGGTGCTCTAACTGAGAAGTGATGATTCTTTTCAAACCATAAGCTTGTACAAGACCTTTAATAGCTGCATTATCTGTTTCAGTACCGCCAGATGTAAAAATGATTTCAGAAGGTAAAGCATTAATACTTTGAGCAATCATTTTACGCGCTTTTTCAATCTCAGCCTTAGAGGCTCTACCATGTGCGTGTGTAGAAGATGGATTACCAAATACGGTATCCATTGAAGCGATCATTGCTTCTTTTACCTGTGGATCAAGTTGAGTACTTGCTGCGCTATCTAAGTAAATGCTCATGCCGTGTTTAATTTTGAATTGGTTGTGTGTATGTGTGAAAGTTATATCGTTTACACTCCAAAGTGTAAAGTTAAGACAAAAAACGGGCAATCTGAGAAGATCGCCCGCTTGATTATAATATATTAAGAGTCAACAGTCAGACTATGAAGTGTTTAACTGTTTTATTCTTTCTTATTAAGCATCTGAATCTTCAGCTTTGAACTGAATAATTTCTTTGATATCAGAAATGATTTTTTGAGCTAAGTGCTCAGCAGTTTGTTCTGATGCAGATTCAGAGTAAATACGAATGATTGGTTCTGTATTCGATTTTCTAAGGTGAACCCACTCTTTGTCAAATTCGATTTTTACACCATCCAATGTATTTACAGGTTGATTGGCATATTTCTCCTCCATTTTTTGAAGAATAAGATCAACATCAATCTCAGGTGTCAATTCGATCTTATTTTTAGAAATATGATAGTCAGGGTAAGACTGACGTAACATGCTGGCAGAACCATTGAATTTTGCCAACTTAGAAAGGAATAATGCGATTCCTACTAACGCGTCTCTACCGTAATGAAGTTCTGGAAGAATGACACCTCCGTTACCTTCACCACCGATGACAGCATCAGTATCTTTCATCATTTTCACTACGTTTACCTCACCTACAGCAGAAGCAGTATAAGTACCACCATGCTTTTCAGTAACGTCACGTAATGCTCTTGTTGATGACATGTTAGAAACTGTATTGCCTTTTTTATGCTCTAAAACATAATCCGCAACAGCTACTAATGTATATTCTTCACCGAAAGGAGTACCGTCTTCAGTAGTAAATGCCAAACGATCCACATCGGGGTCGACAATAATACCTAAGTGATAGTTTCCGTTTTGTAATGTTGAACTTAATTCCGTGATATGTTCAGGAAGTGGTTCTGGGTTGTGAGGGAATTTACCATTAGGTTCACAGTATAACTCTTCAATTTGAGTTACACCTAAAGCATTTAAAATTTTAGGTACAGCAATACCTCCTGTTGAGTTGACACAATCAATTACAACTTTGAAATCTTTTGCACGAATAGCTTCAACGTCTACCATTGGTAGTGCTAAGATTTTCTCAATGTGTTTGTCAATGTAAGTGTCGTCGTGAGTAACTTTGCCAGTTTTTTTGTAATCTACGAATTCAAAGTTTCCTTCTTCAGCATTTTGAAGGATTTCTCCCATTGCTTCAGCAGAAATAAATTCACCTTTTGAATCCAATAGTTTTAGGGCATTCCAATTAGCAGGGTTGTGGCTTGCAGTCAAAATGATACCACCAGCAGCTTCCTCCATTTCTACTGCCATTTCTACAGTAGGAGTAGTCGAAAGACCTAAGTTGATCACATGAACACCCATGGCTTGAAGAGTACCAGAAACGATGTCTGCTAACCAGCCACCAGAAACACGGGCATCTCTACCCAATACTACTTTATTGTTGTTGTCAGAGTTTTCAAGGATCCACTTTGCATAAGTGGAAATAAATTTAGCTGCATCGATAGGGTTTAAAGAATCTTCTGTAGATCCGCCAATAGTTCCCCTAATACCAGAAATAGACTTAATTAATGTCAATGTCTCAAATTATTTGATTAGGCTACAAAAATAACGCTTTAAGTGACACTGTAAAGAGAATTAACATTCTTGTTAATTATTATTTAATAAAGACTGTATATCCTTGTTTGTGTATTTCTTAAGGTTAAGTGATTGATTTTAAGTAGTGTTGAGTCGTTTTTGTGGAGAGTTGAATAAGGGTTTGAATATTGATAAATTAAACCATCGTTTAATTGAATTTCAATACTTTCTTTCTTTTGATTCATGTTGATGAAATGCGTGCTTGGATTAGAAAATAAAGATTGATGCTTTTTAATAATGGTTTCATATTCAAACATGGTTTTAGAACTATCTCTTAATACAAAAGAATGGATTTGATTGTGATCTATGAAACTAAACATGGGTGTTTTCGAAGCATAGAAATAAACCGCTTTTTGATGTTGAAGATAAGTTGTGTTATACTGAATAATCAACGTCAAGAACATTAAACTTAAAGAAAGCCAATTAATTCTTCTGAATGCTAGATTGATATAAATTGTAATGCAAAGTACAATAGCTGTCAGGGCAGAGATGTTCACCCATGGAAGCTGCGGTAAGTCTTTAAACAGCAATAACCATTTTTGGAATAAGAAGTAGGTCCATTCATAAAAATCAATCAATATACTGATGGGAATATGCAAAGCATCTAAAAGAAGAATCAATAATCCATTGTACATCAATAGCAATGTGAAAAATCCACTTAGAACACTAGAAAACAGGCTGTAAGCAGGTATATATTGAAAGAAATAAGAAGTAAAACTAATAGTACCTAATTGTGCTAAAATTGAAACTATAATGATAGAAAATAGTGTTCTTATTATGTAGGAGTATTGTCCTATTTTATCCCAATGTTGAAAGACACTAATAAATAGGACTGCTGAAAAGGAAAGAATAAAACCGATGTCGAAGAGTAGAAACGGATCATAAATTAGAAAGCAGAAAGAGACAAAGCAAAGTAAGTTTAAAAGGTTTACCTTTTGGTGAAATGCTTTTCCTAAAATCAAAATAGAAAACATACTCACTGCCCTCAAAATAGATGGAGTAAAACCAGCTATTGAGGCATAAAACCAAAGAAGAGGTAAGTAAAGAAGTTGAAGCCTTTGAGCCGTTCTGATATTTAAGTATTTCCTCCAGAAGAAAACCAAATCCAATATTAAAACTATAATTCCCACATGCATTCCAGATAATGCTAACAGGTGCATATTTCCTGTCTGTTGGAAAAGTTCGTATTCATTTTGTTGCAGATACTTTTTACTACCTATTAATAGAGATGAACTGATACCGTGT
This sequence comes from Flammeovirga sp. EKP202, assembly GCF_014534745.1. Taxonomy (GTDB): domain Bacteria; phylum Bacteroidota; class Bacteroidia; order Cytophagales; family Flammeovirgaceae; genus Flammeovirga. Next base: position 31,086 of record NZ_JACVVP010000021.1, on the reverse strand, counting down.
AACGCTATTGGAAAAATAGTTTTAATTTTTTGTTGAAGCTGATCTCTAAAAGTAGGGGAATAGGAATGAAGTTCGACAATATCAATGGTATCGGTGGTGATCTGGTAGTGTATGTTTTTGCCTATCAAATAGTCAGTGTAATCATACACGAAAGGGAATTTATTTTTAGAAATAAGTTGGAGTGAATCCGGTACATATAAGACACTTTGAGGAAAGAGTTTTTTACTACCGAAATAAGTGAGTACTACTTTATGGTCAAGTTTGTCGAGGTTTTGATTATCAATATTTCGGACCTTTGAAAGATAGCGTTTGACTTTTTCTTTTTCCGAAATTATCGATGTGACTTCAAGGTATACACCTTTATGTTTGGGAAATGGTGTATATGTTTTTTGAGATTGAAATAGAGTGAACCCTATCATAAAAATCGTGCTGCAAATACTAAAAGTAGGAAAGATTGAAGCTGTATTTTTTCTATAGAGTACAACTGAAACCATAAATAATAAAATACAGAACAAAATGAGGTATTCAATGTTGATAATCAGTGTATCAAATAATGCAGAAAAGAGTATTCCTAGAATCAGAAATATATTAATTTTGAAGAAAGGAGCATTATGAATCATTTTTAGCAGTTGAGTTAGTTTTAGAAAATTATGCACCACTAATATAAAGAAGATTTACACCAATGAAAAAGCTATACCTATTCCTGATTTTGAGCGTAGTTTGTTTTTCTTGTTCTCAAAGGGAAGATACAGAAAACGAGAGTGAAGATACGTTTTTTGATTTCGACTTTTTTGATGATACTGAAGAAGAGGATGAAGAAGTTATTGAGGAAGAAGTGATACCAAAACCGAGCAGCGAGAAACCAAAACTAGAAACTCCAACAATTGAAGTGGATCAAGAAGAAGAACAAGTAATAGAAAATAAAGAAGAGCTGGTTCTTGAGGAGGTAGAAGAAATTGTGGAGGAAATCGAAGAAGAAGTTGTCAGAGAAGACAAACTCATCATTGTGGATTATCAAGAGTTTAGGGTTCGTTTTAAAACGACAGAGACTTTTGATGTAAATGAGATTGATTTTGAGGAAAAGTTGAAAAATAAAGGCCTATTGAAAAGGTACAAAACTCAGCAAAGTTACTTTGATATATATGATATAGATAAGGCCATCAATTGGAGTGGAGCAGGTGATTTTGCAGAGTTTGGACAAGGGTTTTATGAGAGATCAAAAGAAGTCTACAGCGGAAAGTATGTCAACTTTGCAAAAAGGAAGGCATTTATGTTTCATACCAAAATCTCTTTTGCACAAGACCTAAACTATTCCAACATCAAAAAACTGAAGTCAGATCATGAAGTTCATAATGACCATAAGGTAGATGCTGTGGTCGTCTTTTTTGGAAAAGGAAACTATGGTTATCGATACATTTACCAAATAGGAAACCAACATGCAGAGTTGACCTCACAAACTATGGAAGCTTATTAGTGGTCATCAACCGTAAATTTAAAATTGAAATTAACATCAATGTGTTGATCCACTTTTACCATTCCCATCATTTTTTTAGGAGGTGTGAGACCATAGTCTAAAATATCGATTTGCTTTTCGCCTACAATTTGGAAGTTTTTGCCCTCTAAATGAGGAACCGTATAGGTAATATCTTCAATACGTTCTACTCCCGCAATGGCCATACTTACTTTACCGATCCCCTTGATGGATTTATCTTCCCCTTGAAAAATATGCATAGAAACCAATTTCATGGTAATGATTGGAAACTCTTTAGCATTCAATAATTCAGTAAATTCTTTATTCATAAGGGCGACTCCACAATCAAAGCAGGTCACGCAGAATTCTAATCCAGAATGCTGAACTTCGGTCAATTCATTAAAGATATTTTGAGTCAGTGTCAATTGACTTTGTATTCCATTTTGAAAAACACAATCGAAAGTATTGATATTGGTTTTCCCATCAATATGCATACTTGTATTGGGAACCACTTCTAAAATATATTCAGTAGGTATATAATCTGCTTTTTGACTAAAAGCATTAAATGAAATAATGGAAAGTACAATTATATGAAGTAAGTGACGCATCGATGTATTAAAAATCAGGTGTTAGATAATTCAGCTTTAGTGTGGAAAATGTTAGTAACAATTATCCACTCTCAGTAGTTAAGATTAAAATTAATAGAAAAATAGGAAGACTTAAACAGGAACTTCTTAATACAATTTAAAAATGCCTTACTTTTATAATTATTATATTTTAAATTAACTATACGAGCATTTAGAGTAGGTTTGTAACACTGTATTTTGAATTGAAATAGGTGTTTATACACTGTTAATTTTGTTCCTATACTTAATTGAATGCACTATTGTAATTGTAGAAGGCAATAAAAATTTATACAATGAATCAAATTACACTCAAAGTAAAAGAAGTAGTACAGGAAACTTCTGATACAGTCACTATAAAGCTAAAACAACCACTTTTTAAGAAAGTACAATATCAAGCGGGACAATTCCTAACAGTAATCACTGAAGTGGAAGGACAAAAGTTAAGAAGATCTTATTCGATGTCTTCTGCTCCGCATCTTGATGCTACGATTGATATTACGGTCAAAAGAATTCTGGAAGGAAAAGTTTCCAATCATTTAAATGACAATGTCAAAGTAGGTGATATGTTGGAAGTCGTAGAACCGATGGGACAATTTTTATATGATCCCAGCAAGGAAGCAGAGAGACACATGGTGCTTTGGGGAGCAGGTTCGGGGATCACTCCATTGTTTTCTATGTTGAAAAGTTGCTTGTTTTTTGAACCGAAATCAAAAGTAACTTTGGTATTTGGCAATAGAAATGAAGACTCTATCATTTTCAAAGAAGCATTGGAAGAGTTGAAAGAAAAATTCCAAGAACGATTAGATGTAGTACATGTGTTGAGCCAGCCTTCAGTACAATGGGGCGGTTTCTCTGGAAGAATAGATGATGTAGTGGCAATTAACATTATGAATAGGTTGGCATTAGCAGACTCCGAACATTACTTATGCGGACCTGATGGTATGATGGATGCAGTGACAAGTGCACTGAAAAGAAATAAAATTCCTACATCTAAAATATTCAAAGAAAGTTTTACTCCTGTATCAGGAAGTGATCATAGTGATGATGTGTCACCTGAAAATATCACACTCGTTGTAGATGGAGAAGAACATAGCGTGTTTGTATCGCCTAACCAAACAATTTTAGAGGCGGCTTTAGAAGAAGGTCTTGATGTGCCTTACTCTTGTCAAAATGGAGTATGTACAGCATGTAGAGCTAATTGTTCTTCAGGAAAGGTAGAAATGGGAGATACTATGGTTTTATCTCAATCGGAGATTGATAATGGGGATATCTTAACATGTATTAGTCACCCATTAAGCGGAAATGTTAAAATCACTTATGATTAATAACAATATTGATCTTCATTTACTTTTTTTGTTAATGAATCTTGGAATATTGAAATTTTAGTCGTTACTTTGAAACATCAAGATTGAAGAAAAAAAGAACCCTTTACCTATAAGGTAAAGGGTTACTTCAACTCCTCTTCAATCTGTTCATTTCGCTAAACTTATATTTTTGAATATTCGACTATCAATTACTATCGACTTTTTTGATTAATAGAAATTTTTAGTAAAATATTTTTTCGTATCTATTTGTAAACAGTCTCTTTTCAGTCTATTCCTCTGACATTAATTATCGACTGTATAATAAAGCAAGTAAATACAACTCCTCTTTCCTTTCTTCTTCTATTCATCTGACATTTATTATTTACTTACATAATGACTTAACGGGCTTACCCGGTTAAGGTTATGGTTATAGTAGAATATTAACGTATTTTTCCTTTTTTTAGGAACTCGTAGTAGATATTTATATTACGATTGATTTCTTGGTAAAGTACAATAATAAAGGCTAGTGCATTTTTGTACTAGCCTTTATTTTTTATTGTGTTTTTACTACTTATTTGATATTACCGAAAGTAGTTAACAACTGTCTTACATCAGCAACTGTTTTAAGGTTGTACCTTGCAGCAGAAGCACCAATACCTACTTTGATCGTATATGATTTTTTAGGCATTGCTAAGAATGTATCTTCATCTGTAACGTCATCGCCAGCAGCAAAAATAAAGTCGTATTTGTCGTCATTAAGGAATTTAACCGCAGCTTTTCCTTTATTGACATCTTGACTTTTTACTTCCACTACTTTGTTACCATGCATTACTTGAAGGTTCATGTTAGATACTAGGTAGTTTAAGTTGCCTACTAGTTCATTTGCTCTTAAATCACCAAAGTCTGCATCGGCTTTACGGTAGTGCCAAGCGATTGAAAAGGCTTTTTCTTCAACAAAAGAACCTGGTGTTCTATCTACATAGCGATCAAGCATTCTACTGATCTTAGATTTCCAATCAGAATTAAGATTATCAATCATTTCAAAGTCTTGATCACCTCTTCTTAACCAGATACCGTGTTCAGCGATGATGTCTACTTTAAAGTCAGCAAACCAAGCTTCCAACGTTTCTTTATCTCTACCACTGATAATGACTACCCTGTTTTTAGGGTCAGCGGTGATACTCGCCATGATTTCTTTTAACTCTTGATCTGGTGATACTGATTGTGGGTCTGCAGCAAAACCTTTTAACGTACCGTCATAATCAAGGAAAATGATACGTTTAGATGCTGCTTCATATTTTTCAAGCATTCTTTCTTGAGATTTTTTAGGCAATAGGCGAGAGTTCATCGCCGTTTGTTTTTCTTTAATATTATCGAGTTGGTTCATAAATATTTCTACCCAACGGTGTACATTGTATCGTCTTACTTTTTTCTGCATCTCTTTCATTCTACTGCGCTGCTCATCTTCAGGCATAGTGAGTGCATTGTATAAAGCCTCAACGATTTGGTTTTCATCATTTGGATTAATAAGTATTGCTTCTGAAAGCTCCTTGGCAGCACCTGCCATTTCACTCAAAATTAATACACCTTGCTGATTGGTTTTACTAGCCACATATTCCTTACACACTAAGTTCATACCGTCACGAAGTGGTGTCACAAGACCTACATCAGAAGCTTTGTAAAGTGCTGATAAACCATCAAAACTAAATGATCTATAGAAATAGTGAATCGGAGACCAATTCATACGGCTATATTTACCATTGATCTTACCTACTAGGGTATCAATTTCCTCTTTTAAGTGTTGGTATTGGTCTACTTTGTCTCTTGAAGGCACAACAAGTAGAATTAACGATACCTCACCTTGGTATTCAGGGTATTTTGATAAGAATTTATCAAAGCCTAGTAAACGGTGTTTAATTCCTTTACTATAATCCAATCTATCGATAGAGAGGATCGATTTATTTTTACTTAATAAGTCGCCGTAAGCGATTACTTTTTGTTTTGTTTTATCCGAATTAGCAGCTTGTTCAAACTTATCATAATCAATTCCCATTGGGAATGCGTCGACAGCAACTAATCTGTTTTTTACTTTGACAAGACCTAATGAACTGTCATAACCTAATAGACGGTTTACTGAACTTAAAAAGTGTCGCATATCGTCATAGGTATGGAAACCAATCAAATCAGCTCCTAATACACCTTCTAAAGTTTCCTCTCTCCAAGGGAGTAAACGGAAAATCTCATAAGAAGGGAAAGGAATATGATTGAAGAAACCAATTGTCGCATCTGGTAGTGCCTCTCTCAGCATTCCAGGTAATAACAATAGCTGGTAATCATGCACCCAAATTGTATCTTCAGGTTCAGCATGTTCAAGAATCGCTTTTAAGAAAAGTTCATTTACATGAATATATGAATCCCACAGATCTTTATCATAAGTGGCATATTCAGTGAAATAATGAAAAAGAGGCCACAAGGTTTTATTACTATAACCTTCATAAAATTTATTGACATCTTCCTTTGTTAAATACACGGGAGCCATATTGTCTTCTTTAAGCTCTTTTTCAATGTGTATTTTTTCTTTGTCATCATGACCATACGTACCTGGCCAACCAATCCATAAATTACCCCCTTGCTTATAAGTAGTGCTTAAACCTGTTGCTAATCCTCCTGAACTTGGGTGAAAGCTAAGCGTTCCGTCTTCTGTATTTTTACTTACAGTAACCGGAAGTCTATTAGAGACAATAATTGTTTTTTTAGACATGTTATTTGTTAGTTAAATAATTTGGTGATGAGATACCTGCTCAAAATTAAGAGATATACTAGATCAAAAGTAATTGAGGTAGTATCAGTTATTTTTCTAATCCTATTGAACTCAAATTTATAAAGCATAGCCATTAGTTATGATATAGAATATAGACACTGAAAAGACCTCGATAATATTTGTTCCGGTAATTATTTATTTGGTAAGGTATTTATAATATAAACTGAAACACACTTTCCCAATTAAGGAAAACCCATACTCCTATTCCTCCAAGAACAATTCCAATACTTGATCCTAGTAAGAGCATTTTTTGGTTATGCTTTCTTTCTTTTAATTTTATTTCAAGCTCAATTTCTTCTGGTAAATCAGAAATTAATAAAAGATGATTTTCCCGCTCCTCAATTCTTGTGTCATAATCCTTAAGCTCTTTATCCTTGGCATCTAAAATCTCTTGATAATTTTCCAGTACACTTAATACGCTGTCTTTAGATTGCTTGAGTTCCTTAAATAGATCATCTAATTCATTTTCGTTGATTGGCTTTTTCTTCTCAAATGGAAAATAGATATAAACCCATAGTAAAATGGTAAAAAGTGAAAGACCACCAATCCACCACCAGAGATACTGTTGAAAATTATGAATTAGTTGAAACCATACATCATTCATATATAAAAAATTTTGTTGGTATTAATACCTATTAGCATTAAAAAATGCAACACTACAATTTACAATTATTAATTTTAAAGTGTATAAGTACTAGGGCAAAAGTTCTAGGATGTATTAAAATTGCTTTTTCATTCTGCTCCTCTTTAAAATTTACGACACTGTTTTTTTATTTCTCTATTTATAGTGTTGTCGTGTTTATAATAGATTGATTGAGTTGATGATGCATTGCTGTTTGAAAGTACCCAATACTCTTATTTTATATTGATAACTAATAAATTAGTGCTTTTTGGTAGGGTATTTTTGAGTATACTTGTATAAGTAAATATATGTTAACGATGATTTTAACTACTCTTAATTTTAATTATGTCAGAAAATGATTTCATAAGCAAAGGCAATGAAGCCTTTAAAGATGGCAAGAAAACATCTTTGGAACTGTCGAACGATAAAGACGGTAAGCTATTGGAAAAAATTTCAGACTACACCAACTCTATTTCTCTTCCAACATCAAAAACACCTCGTGATAAAGCTTGGGAAAACATACAAAATGATATTCATAAAAATAAGTTTAAGGTAGAGCGTTCGAATACTTTTGAAAGGTTTATTCATTCAAAGGTAATCACAAGAGTTGCAGCGGTAGTAGGTGTTTTGGTAGGGATTTATACTTTGTGGTTTTTCTCTAATGATATAGAACGAGTAACATCTGATGAAGGCGTTTTGAAATATACTTTTCCTGACGGATCTATTGCTTTGTTAAAGAAGGGTTCTTCAATGCAATTTTTGAAGACAGGATTTGATGGGCATATTTATCTTAATGGTCATGCTCAGTTTAATGTAAATGATGACGGAGATGGAGATCATAACTTTGAAGTAAAAACAAATAGAGTTGTAGTGATTGCACCTGACGGCGGGCAATTTGATCTGAGAGATGATCAGCACATTTTTCAATTGACAAACTTAGGCAAATCTTCAATTTCCTATATAGAAGAACATAATGCAGCAAAAAAAGCTTTAGCATTAAAAAGTGGAGAAATGTTAGAATCATTTACTTCCCAACTTTCATTGCCACTGCAAAGAGATATATCTCATACACAATGGGTCGAAGGAAGTTTTTCTTATAATGAAGCACCACTATTGATGGTAATTGAAGATATGGAGAAACACTTTGATGTAATTATAGAGCATGAATTACATTCCTTAGATTTATTATTCACAGGTAAATTTAAAGAGAATAGCATTGAAAAAGCACTCACTCAGTTGTGTACTCAAGTACCATTGGACTACTATTTTGTTGAGGATAAGATTTTTCTTCAACATAGAAAATAAAAAAAAGCCCAGTAAAAAAAAAACAACCCCCATGTACAAAAAGTGCATGGGGGTTATTTGTATTATCAGTTATTGAACTTAGACTTTGATCTCTACGTCAACACCTGAAGGTAGGTCAAGCTTCATCAAAGCATCAACAGTCTTTGGAGAAGACGAGAAGATGTCGATCAAACGCTTGTAAGTACAAAGTTGGAATTGCTCACGTGATTTCTTGTTAACGTGTGGTGAACGAAGAACAGTGAATTTTTCTTTCTTTGTTGGAAGAGGTACAGGACCTGCAACTACAGCGTCTGTTTTCTTTACAGCCTCAACGATTTTACCAGCAGACTTGTCTACTAAGTTGTGATCGTATGACTTAAGCTTGATTCTGATTTTTTGTGTCATATCTTTTGTTATGATGCTAGCCGTCCACTAGCGGATTATATATTTCATAAACTTTGAATCTACCGTTGTAGATTCAGAAGTTTATGATTATTGACAATTTATAATTACTTCTTAGATTCAGCAATTACGTCTTCAGCAACGTTTCTTGGTACTTCTTTGTACTCAGAGAAAGTTAATGAAGCCGATGCACGACCTGAAGTAATAGTACGAAGGTCAGTTACGTAACCGAACAATTCTGATAAAGGTACATCAGCCTTGATTACAACTGCACCGTTTGAGATCTCTTGTCCTTTCGGAAGACCACGACGCTTGTTGATATCACCGATTACCGCACCAGTGTATTCGTCTGGAGTAACTACAGAAACGTCCATGATAGGCTCAAGGATGATTGGCTGACAAGATTTTGAAGCAGCTTTGAAACCTAATTTAGCTGCTAATTCGAATGATAAAGCATCTGAATCGACATCATGGTAAGAACCGTAGAATAAACGAACGCGCATTGCGTCGATTGGGTAACCTGCTAAAGAACCGCTGCCCATAGCTGCTTCGAAACCTTTTTGTACAGCTGGGATAAATTCTTTTGGAATTACACCACCTTTGATTTCGTCAACAAACTGAAGACCTGGCTTAACAACACCATCCTCATCTGGCTCAGCTGGACCAAGTTCGAATTGGATATCGGCGAATTTACCTTTACCACCTGTTTGCTTCTTGTAAGTCTCTCTGTGTTCAGTAGAACCTTTGATAGCCTCACGGTAAGCAACTTGAGGAGCACCTTCGTTGATTTCAACGTTGAATTCTCTCTTAAGACGGTCGATGATGATCTCTAAGTGAAGCTCACCCATACCTCTTAAGATAGTTTGACCAGTTTCGTGGTCAGTTTCAACTGTAAGCGTTGGATCCTCTTCTACTAGTTTAGCGATAGCCATACCTAATTTGTCTACGTCACCTTTTGTTTTAGGCTCAATAGCAATACCGATTACCGGCTCAGGGAATACCATCTCTTCTAATACGATTGGAGCACCAAGCTCAACAAGAGTATCACCAGTTTTGATGTCTTTGAAACCTACACCTGCACAAATATCACCTGCTTCCACTTGAGGGATTGGGTTTTGCTTGTTAGAGTGCATTTGCATCAAACGAGAGATACGCTCTTTTTTACCAGTACGCATGTTCAATACATACGAACCAGCTTCTAAAGTACCAGAGTAAGCTCTTAAGAAACATAAACGACCTACGAATGGGTCAGTAGCGATCTTAAATGCTAACGCTGAGAATTTATCTGAAGCATCTGCCTTACGAGTCTCCTCTTCACCTGTTTCAGGGTTAGTACCTTTTGTATCAGGTAAGTCAAGTGGAGATGGTAAGTAAGAACAAACAGCGTCAAGAAGTGCTTGAACACCTTTGTTTTTGAATGCAGAACCACACATTACTGGAGAGAATTCCATGTTCATAACAGCCTTACGAACTGCAGCACGAACTTCATCAGCAGTAATTGAATCTGGGTCTTCGAAGAATTTCTCCATCAACTCCTCATTGTGAGTAGAAACCGCCTCGATAAGGTTTTCTCTCCACTCAGCAACGTCGTCTACCATGTCAGCAGGGATGTCGATTACTTCATAAGTAAATCCTTGGTCAGCCTCATTCCAAACGATAGCTTCGTTTGTAATCAAGTCAACAACACCTCTGAAACCTTCTTCAGCACCGATTGGTAATTGTAAAGGAACTGGAGTTGCACCCAATTTCTCTTCAATTGTTTTCACTGCTTTCAAGAAATCTGCACCAGCACGGTCCATTTTGTTGATGAAACAGATACGAGGTACCTTGTAGTCATCAGCTTGACGCCATACAGTTTCAGATTGAGGTTCTACACCAGATACGGCACAGAAAAGTGCTACAGCACCATCAAGTACACGTAATGAACGCGCTACTTCTACTGTGAAGTCAACGTGACCAGGAGTGTCAATGATGTTTACTTTGTACTCTTCTGAAGCAGGAGTAGCCTTACCCTGTTCAGTAGGGTAGTTCCATGTAGTGGTTGTAGCAGCAGACGTAATAGTGATACCACGCTCTTGCTCTTGCTCCATCCAGTCCATAGTAGCAGCTCCGTCGTGTACCTCACCGATTTTGTGAGATTTACCTGTGTAATAAAGGATACGCTCTGTAGTCGTAGTTTTACCAGCATCAATGTGAGCCATGATACCGATGTTCCTTTGGTGCGAAAGATGGATCTTCTTAGCCACGGATTATTAGAATCTAAAGTGTGAAAATGCTTTATTTGCTTCTGCCATACGATGAGTATCATCTTTTTTCTTCACTGCAGCGCCCTCTCCACGAGATGCAGCAATGATTTCGGCAGCTAAACGTTCTTTCATAGTACGCTCGTTACGCTTTCTTGACATAGTGATCATCCACTTCATGCCTAAAGATTGCTTACGATCTGGACGTACTTCTACTGGCACTTGGAAAGTAGCACCACCTACACGGCGAGCTTTAACTTCCACTGCAGGCATTACGTTAGAAAGACCTTTCTTCCATACGTCTAATGCGTCAACAGTTTCGCCTTCTTTTGAAAGTTTTTGCTCAACGATTTCTAACGCGTTGTAGAAAATGCTGTATGCAATACTTTTCTTTCCGTCAACCATTAAGTTGTTAACGAATTTTGTTACCATAGTATCACCAAATTTAGGATCTGGTAATACGTAGCGCTTTTTAGGTTTTGCCTTTCTCATTTCTCTAAAGAATAAATAATTTAAGAGATGCCCTTACTGACAAAATTGTCTTGACTTCAGGACTTGGACTTTAATTAATTTTTTAAGTAAGTAGGTATCTATTACTTCTTAGGTTTCTTAGTACCGTACTTAGAACGACGTTGACCACGTCCTTCAACACCTGCAGTATCAAGTGCTCCACGAACGATGTGATATCTCACACCAGGAAGATCTTTAATACGACCACCACGAATCAAAACGATTGAGTGCTCTTGCAAGTTGTGTCCTTCACCTGGGATATAAGCATTGACTTCCTTACCGTTAGTCAAACGAACCCTTGCTACTTTACGCATCGCCGAGTTAGGCTTCTTAGGCGTAGTAGTATAAACTCTTGTACATACTCCTCTACGTTGAGGGCATGAATCTAATGCAGGAGATTTAGATTTTAAAACAATCTTCTTTCTTCCTTTTCTAACAAGTTGTTGAATAGTAGGCATTTACTTAAATTTTAATTTAAATGCGTCTAACGTTCGATACTATTAATTCTCGAATGCAAAAATTTTACAGTGGGCAAAGGTATCAATTATTTACGTGAAATCCACATCTTATTATAAACAATTTGTTATGAGAGTGTTATCATTGATTAATAATGCTGTTAATAAAAGCTAAACATCTCTTTTGTAGAGTTTTAATAGAAAAATGAACCAATAAGAATAGATCTGCAACCTTTCATTTTTTTTGTTGTCACTTATTGTATGTAATACTATTATTTATCCTAACTTTACTCTACAATGTGCAAAGGATAGTTTTACACATTTTTTGAGTATGCTTACAACATGCTATTAGTGTCAACAATATTTACTTAGAATTTTTATGCTCGATTTACGTAAAATCTTACTACTGTCTTCTGTCTTCTTGCTTACCACCATTAGCATTTTTGCTCAAGATGAAAAAAATAGAAAGACAGATATATATGTTACAGGTGGTTTAGAAGTTATTTTATCTGGTAATACAGGACTTAAAATAGATGGTCAAGAGTTAAATAATGGGGTTGTTCGTTTTGCTCCTGTTTTTAACTGGCAATCTTTAGTAAACTTTGATTTTAGTCCTCATTTTGGACTTTATACTGGTTTAGGAATTAGAAACGTGGGGATGATTTTTGATGTGCCCACTGAATATAGAGACCCTGAACTTGCGGGGCCAGTTCGTAAAAAAGTGCGTACTTATAATTTAGGTATTCCTGTTGGTTTCAAAGTAGGTAACCTTCATGGAATGTTTGTATATGGTGGATACGAGTTCGAGCTTCCTATCCAATACAAAGAAAAAACGTTTGTTTCTGAGAGAAAGGTTGATAAGTTTTCGGTGTGGTTTTCAGACCGTGTAGATGTGCAGCATAGTTTAATGTTAGGTATTCAGTTTCCTTACGGTACAAACCTGAAAATGAAATACTATCTTAATAATTACTTTAGTTCATCTTGGGATAAAGACAAAGGTGGAATGTATGGAACTGTAGATCCAAATGAGCCAGGAAGAAGAATGAGTTACAACCAAATGACAGGAAATGTGTTTTATGTTTCATTGAACTTCAGCTTATTCAGAAATACTAAGTTTTATTATTCGGAGTATGAAAAGAAACATACTTTCCCTGAAAGTTAGGCCGTGAAAAAAATATTATAAGAGGCTAGGTTTCAAATAAACGGTAAAAAATAAGGTTTGCTCACATTAAAATGAGCAAACCTTATTTTTTGAACTTATCATCCTTAAGCCCTACTATTCTGAGTATTTATCTATTCATCGTTCAGTGAACTTGATATTTCAAGATTTTTTTGAGAATGATCAAGGTCTTTGGAAATAGTGAATATAAATGTGCTTCCCTCTTCTTTGTTACTTTCTACCCAAATATCTCCACCATGTCTGTCAATCACTTTTTTACAGTTTGCTAATCCTAATCCGCTTCCATCATATTCAGAGTGCAAACGAGTAAAAGCATCAAATATGGCGTCTTTTTTATCTTCACGAATACCAATGCCATTATCAGTTACTGTAAATTTCCAGTGTTGAACTTGAGAAATGGCTTTGATAGTAATGACAGGGGATGTAGCTCCATTTCTAAACTTGATCGCATTGGAAATCAGGTTGAGAAATACTTGATAGATACCTAGTTTGTAACAGTTGATTTCGGGGAGTACTTCCTCTCTGATTATTTGGCTTGAAGATGCGTCAATATCAATTTTCAGGTCATCCATAACATTGTCAATCATGTCATCAAGAGAAACAAGTTCTGCTTTTTTGAATACGCTCTCATTGCCAAAGTCCAATAATGACATTACAAGGTTCTTTAGCCTTTTAATCGATTTGTCAATCAACTCCAGTTCTTCTTTGTTTTTACTGTCTTCAAGAGATAAATCAATCAATTGTGAAATGCTATTGATAGGAGACCTGATATCATGACAAGCATGGTAAACAAAGTTTTCAATTTCTTTATTCTTTTGTAGAAGCTCGATTTCAATTTCTTTAGTTTCTGTAATATCAATAAAAGCACCTATGAAGGAGGTGGGTTTTCCATTTTCATCATATTCAAATCCACTATCACGAGAAACACACCACACCCAATCGCCTTTCTTAGATTTTATTCGGTATTCAATTGTGAAAAACTGTCCTTCTTTAGAATGTCTGACATTTTTCAGATGCTGTATAATATTCTCCCTATCGTTGGTGTGAAACAAAGAAATGAAGTCGTCTTTAGTCATTTTGTTGATATCTTCCTTTGTATAGCCAAAGATCTCGCTATATTTTGCATTGACATATTCAGTGGTTGAGGTTTCGAAATTATAGATATAGATGCCATTTAAGGAGTTTCTGTCTACCTTTTCAATAAATTTTTTCCTTTCGAGTAACTGTTTCTTGATGTTGTAATCGTTCGTTACATTTCTAGTAATTAAGTTTAAACGAAAGATCTCTCCATTTTTAATGACTGGAGTAACAGTTGTGGCATAATGTAAAGCTCCAAGCGGTGAAGGGAAATCAATCTCATAGGATTGTGTAATACCTGTCTCAAAGACAGAATTGAGTATGTTTTTGACCATGTCTTTGGTGTAATCATTTGGGAGTAAATCCAAAAGATAGGCTCCCATTACTTTGTCTCTTGATAAACCTGGAGAAACATGATTGATATAATTAATTTTAAATTCTCGATCAATTTGAAATAGATGATCTGTATTGTGTTCAATCAAAGAATAATAGAGGTCAAGCTTTTCTCGTAAAGGATTTTTGTATTTGAAGAATCGACTAAAGTCAACAATTAAAGCAATGGCTTTTCTTTCACCGTCAATTTTAACGCTGCTTAAAGAAATTTCCACATTGATGATACTCCCATTTTGATGTTTTATACGGATTGGGTCTGTATTTCCCATTTTCCTTGTTTTTGGTTTATGGAAAAAGGAGTCGAACTTCTGTTTATGCCCAGGAATAGTACTTTCAGGCATTAATATAGACATTGGTCTTCCGATTAGGTTTTCTGGTTTATAGCCTAATGTTCCAGTAATAGCATCGTTTGCAAATTCGATTACACCTTCTTGATTGACCATGATTAATGCTTCAGAGAGGTTTTTGAGAATAGCAAGTTGAGAATCCACAATTGAAATAGTTTATAGGTTAACATCTCTCGATTAAGCAAACCTTGTAAATGACATGAGTATACTAATAATTAATAGTGTTGTCCATTATTAAAGTTATGAGTATCCAATCAGAAATAGTTTATCTTTAATCCTTCAGTTTCTTTTTGGTATAACGCTAAATAAATTTAGATAGTGCCTTGGGTGAACTAATTTTAAAAACACAAATCATAGAAAATATTTTGCCTTAGTTTTATATTCAAAATAATTAGTTTCAAGAACAATTAAAAATAAAGAGGAAATACATTCAATGAATAGTTTTAAAAGTACTACTTTATCTTTCGTAAATACTTGATACTTTGAATTGTATTTGTAAATGATTTCATTGCCCATAAAAAAACACCTCCTATACTATAAAAAGTAGAGGAGGTGTTTTTATCAGAAGCTAATGCTATTTAGTGAGCTCCTTTTTTCAGTGATTGATTAATCGCCTTTAATTCAGCAGAGAAAGCTTTTTTATCCGTTTCTCCGCAAACCTTCATCATTGCGTTCACTGTTTCTTTATTGATTTTTTTCATTTGAGCTTTTGCTTCTTCAACAGTGATTTCACCGTTTTTCTTCTTTTTCGAGACTTTACCTGATGTATTCATTTGAGTTAGTTTTAACTCATACACCTCTTTTGTTTTGGCTTCATCTAGCACGAACTTTTCAGCAACTGCTTCTGAAAACTGTTTTGCTCTCTGTTGTTTTTTGTTGGGTTTACCATTTTGTGCAAAAGATGATACTGTTACAAGTAGTGCTACAAGAATAAATAAATACTTTTTCATTTCAGTAAAAAATTATGTTTTAAAATATACTATGCTCATTGCCATTGTTTTAATGGTCAGCATAGAAGTCACACACGAATAAAAAGCCGGTCATTAAATTTTGTTCTTTAATGTGTCTTAAAATTACTCAAAATATATTATTTATCAACTTTAATTTAGAGGAGAATATGTCATTTTCCCGTAAGGTATATAACAATGTACAAAATGATTGTTTACCTAATTTTAAAAATAAGAAAATGAAAAAACAGCTATTATCAATCTTGTTGGCCCTAGTGGCTCTATTCTCCTATGCGTCGAATAGCCCAGAAGATGGTGAAAAGAAAACGGCTGATGTAAAAACAGAAAGCCATGTGAAAATTTTCAAGGGACTCTATTTGTCAATGGAGGATGAAGCAGTTGAAAATTACATTGTCAACGAACTAAATGGAAAGCCTGAAACAAACGGTGACTATGCTGTAAAGTTTTTTGACCAAGATGCTTTCATGCGACCTATTTATGATGAAGGAAAGTTAGAAAAAGTAGAAATTATACTTAGAGGTCAATATTCTGATGATGTGATAAGTAATTTGAAAAACCTTGAGAATACAATTGCTGCCACGGAAGGTTGGAAGGAAAATAAAGCATCTGATGAGCAGTGGTTATTTGAGAAGGATCTTGACGAAACTGTGGATAACATGAATCAGATTACAATTTATACTTATGGTATTCATGCTGATAAAGTAGGAAGTGGATGGCATACACAAATCCAGATTGCCCCTCGTTTCAAAGGGCAGTTATTGTCTGAAGAAGAATTAAATGAGAGAAGCCAAGAATTACAATCTTTGGTAAACTAAAAGATTTCATATCGTGAGAATATGGATTTATAAAGAATTAATAGGTGTGCAACAATGTACACCTGTTTTTTTGTCCTAATGTTTTTAAACTGCATTTATACAAATCGTTTCTTTACTAAATTGAAAGAAATTATTAACGCCATTAAAATGAAAAAGTTATTACTAAGCCTAAGCCTTCTTTTAGGTACAATTCAACTCACTATGGGACAGGATTTAAATAAAATGCAGTGGTTTAATGCTCCTGAAAAGTGGAGTGTTAACGGAAATACCCTAAAAATGGATGTGACTCCACAAACCGATTATTGGAGAAAAACTCATTACGGTTTTACGGTTGATGACGGCCCTTTTATGTATGAATTAAGAGGTGGCGAGTTTGAGGTCTCAGTAAAAATCACTGGAGCATACAAAACACGTTTTGATCAGATGGGTTTAATGCTTCGAATTGATGAAAAACATTGGATTAAAACAGGAATCGAGTATGTAGATGGCGATTATAACTTCAGTGCTGTAGTCACTAACGAACATAGTTCATGGAATTATGTTGCATTAGAAGGGAAGCCAAAATCAATTTGGATTAAAGCAGTTAGAAGACAAGATGCAGTAGAAATATTCTACTCTTTAGATGGGGAGAAATACACTTTGAGTAATCTAGCCTACCTTCCAGATCATAAGCCAGTCATGGTAGGGATGATGGCGGCCAGCCCCGATGGTGACGGTTTTGAAGCAACTTTCGATGACTTTAAGATCAAACATCTTGCAGATGAGAGAAGATTGGAGTGGTTGGAGAGAAATAAAGAGTAACAGTAAAAAACTCCTTCTTTCAAAAATATGAGAGAAGGAGTTGTTGTATGAAGGTTTGGATAATAACTACTCTTTGAGAGACAATAAGAAAATATCAAGTTTCAATTTTATAGTAATATTTTCTTTGAATAAATGATTGGGATGACTTTCAATTTTTGTAATAATATTTTGTGCTTCCAATAAGTCATTCACCCCAATAGCAATCTCGAGTTGAAACCAATCCTTATAATCAGATGACTCTAGATCTTGAAGCAAAATTTTAGCTTGTGCATAATTACTCTTTTGAATAGAAATTGATATATATTCTAACCGATTCACTTTTTCATGATTCAATCTTCTTGTTGCAAATGAGATATCCATCTCATCTACAATTTTTGTATTTGTTAATTGGATTGTATACAAAGTACAAAAAGAAAATATGATGAGTATTGAGGCAATAGAGGAAAGTTGTATATACTTTTGATTTTTTTGTTTTTTATGCAAATTGTTGAGTATACTTTTTACTTCTTTTTTTCTAAAACCTAAGTCAATTCGTTTTTCTATGATTTGATTGTCCATTACACAATGTGTCTTTAATGTTTTGTTAATTAGTACTTTCTAGGGCAAAAATGTAATCAGAGTTAAAGTGTTTTTATAAACACTTTGTAATTATTTTTTTTAGATTTTCTTTATTCTTCACTTTTCCATTCATTCCTTCTTTGAGATATCTAATGCATCTACTTGTCTTATTTCTGATAGCTTGTTCTGAAGAGTAAGTTTCTTTATTCTGTTCTAAAATCTTTTTATAGGATAGTTTTTTAAAGTAGACGGCTTTCAATAATTGAGTACATTTTTCCCCAATCTTTGAAAGTAAGTTCTCAAAAGTTCTAATAGTGTTGAGATCATCATCACTAAAAGGAATCTCACCCAAAAATTCATTGTCTACAGTTAAAATATCAAGATTCATAGGGGTGTTTTTACCTCTTTTCTCGAGTGTTTTTAACCACATATTTTTTGATATTGAGAATAAATAAGTAGAGATATGTGCTTTACCTAAAAACGTGTTATTATCAATACTCCAAATAACTTTAGTAATAGCATCTTGAAATATATCTTCTGCATCTTCTTTCGTTCCACCTCTATGGGTGATGTATTTCATAATACTATCATTGTACTTAGAGTATAAATATTCAATGGTTTTTTCATAATCTTCTCTATTTTTTATATTGTTGATTATCTTTTCTGAAGAGAATTTAGATTTTATAAAAGGGGATTTCATATGGCTAATACATTAAAAATTTAATTAGTTTAGTTTCTATTGTAGGAGTTACTATATTATCTATATTACCATGAAGAACTAAGCTCCCCCATATCAAAGGGTTATTTTTTACATAACAGTTTTTCTCCATGATATGAATTTTTGCATTTTGTAATGCAATGTCCTTTTCCCATCCTTTTTTGAGGTTTTTGTAGAATTCAGCCATCATTTGGGAGGAAAATTGATCATTTACATTCCAGACCCCTGCGATTACAGAAGGGACACTTGCTTGAATAAATGCTCTTTGTAAACTCATGTTTCCTTCGCCTTCGAGATAAATACCGTTTGCACTTTTGCAGGAGCTTAATACAACTAGGTCAAGGTTGATGAGTTCTATATTGTTGATGTCATTGAAATATAACTTTGAAGTATCTTTTGGGTTAGGAAATAGTGAAATGAAGGAGTTTAATGGATTTTTATCAAATGTTGAATGAGTTGCAAAATGAAGCACATTATATTGGTTTTCTTTTAAGCTAGTTGTCAAGTTTGTAAAAGTAGCTTCGTCGTCAAGTAAATAGTCTGCATTGATCCATTTGACTTCTTTTTCAGAAAAGATAAGGTTTGAATGAGCATAAGGGGCTACTGCCAAAGTATTTATGATGTCAAATTTATGATTTTTGCATTCAAGTGATCTTTTATATTCATGATGCAATGAATAAGTATATGAAACAGCAAAGTTTTCTATTAAGTACTGATGGTTTGTTTTCAGAATTTCTAAAGGAATAGATGAGATAGTTTTAGAGTTAGAAACTACTATTCGTTTTGTTTCAGGAGTTTTTGTCCACTGAGGCAATAATAAATCACTTATTTCATTAAGGTGAAGATGAAATAAATGATCAATAAAATAATCATTATTATCAAGTCTGTTTTTGATTGTACTATAACTGTTTTTCCAACTTTCGGACTTTATGTTTTTTTCAAGGTAGAACTTTTCATCGTGGTAACTAACGATATAAATTATATCATCAGTATTGAAATATGATATAAAAGCCTTGTCCGTATAATTATTTTTAAAATAGTTCTTTAATAGCTTTTCTGATAATAGAAATTCAGTTTCATTATTTTGATGTGGTGTAGTAACCAAATAATCACTGTTCAAATAGTCTCTAAAATTGGGATTGCTTCTCTTAGAATCTCTTTTTTTAAGGATATTCGCTTTAGAGTTTTCAATGATTTCTAATGTTTGAATTAAGTAATGAACCTTTTTTGTAAGAAGATATCGATTGCTGAAGAATTCAACCCATTCTTCTTGGACCTGGACTAAATCTTTGAAATGGAATAATTGATCTTCATCCTTGTGTTGATGATTTATAAACTTTTTAAATTGCAGGTAGGCTTTCCAGTAATATTCTTCTTTGACTTTTATTTTTTTAGAAAAATTAGCCCTTAAGTGATTTTGAAAAATTAGCTCATAACGAATGATCTCATTGGTGTCTTTTTGTATTACGATTTGTTGTTCAATGATTTCCTTTGCATTATCAAGATAAGGGAATTGATCTGTTTGAATTTGCTTTTGATGGAATTTTTCCAACTCATTATAGATTTGAATTCCCAAAGTTTTCATTCCAGGGTCTTGAATTAAATGACCATTACAATATTCACTTAATGCTAACTCTAAGTATTTAATTTGTTGCTTTGGTTCTTTCTTCTGTTTGTAACAATCAGAAAGTTCTAAATACGTTCTTCCTAAGAAAAAGTGAGTCAATAATAGCTCATCTTGACTGTAAAAATAGTCTTTATCATTTTTTAGATAATTTCTATATTTCTCTAAAAATGAGAGGTAATAGTTAATTGCTTTATCATACCTATTTTTATTGGAGTAGTATTTCCCAATGTGAAAAAGGTGTTTATGTGAATGTTGAATGTTTAAGTTTTCAATTTGATTTACAATTTTTCGTAACCCAATACTATCTCCTTGGATAGCATAGTTTGAAAGTGAATTATTTAGATAAATGTAATTACTGAACTGTGAGGTAGAATCATGGTACGAATGGAAAGATAATATACTCTTAGACATCTCATACTCATGTTTTCTGTAAAAGATATTATCTAAATTTGTTAGTACCATTCTAGGGAATTTTAATTCCTTTTTGTTATTAAAATATAAATGAAGACCTTCTTTTAGATAAAACTCTGCGGAATCAATTTTACCTATTGAATAATAAAAGTCCCCTAATAAATTATAGATTTTTAGGTGATGATATTCTTGTTTGGTTTCAGTATCATGAATATAAGGTAGAGCTTTTTTTAGATGTAAAATACCTGTCCTAAAATCCAATAGTTCTTTCCCGTAAATATGACCTAATGCAAATTGAGCGTATGACCTATAGCTAGGGTCAATAGCTCTTTGCTCTAATTGTTTAAAAGTTAGAATCGATTTTTCAAACTTTCTTTGTGAAAATTCTTGAATTCCTTTTTCTTTTAACTCTTTGTCATTTAGTGGGTTAATAGATAATATGATGGTTATGAATAAAAAAAATGACATTTTTTGATAATTGGCTGATTACATTTTTTGTTGCTTAAGTACTAATGATTGAAAATTAACTAAAACTAAAATATGAAAAACTTTTTTCCATTCATTATTCTTTGTTTGTTGACATTTATTATAGGTTGTGATTCTCAAAAAGATGAAACAATTAAGCCAATTCAAATAAATGTAGATCAAAACCTTTACGATTCGTTGTATGTACCAATAGTAGAACCTCTAAATACTTCAAATGATACAGGGTTAGAGGAAGATGATCAGAAAAAAGCTAATTGATAACTAATCCTTTTCAAAGTATAATAATGAAATACAGTCAATTCAATAGTGTTGTTCCTTACGAGGATCAGTATGCTATATATAACGCCTATGAAAATAAAGTCATATTTATTGAAAGAGATTTAAAAGATCTTTTGGAAGCTGCGATTCATGAAGGTATTGATAACCTAGAAGAATATCATCCAGACTTTTATTATCATTTGAGGGGGAATAATTTTCTGATTGAGGAATCTATTGATGAACTAAATAAAGTAGAACAAAGGGTAAAAGAGGTTGATGAAAACGACGAAATATTTGTTCTTACGATTAACCCTACAATGAATTGTAACTTTAAATGTTGGTATTGTTACGAAACTCATGTGAAGAATTCTAAGTTACAGACTTCTATGATGAACTCCATTAAATTATTCATGACAAAAAAAATACAGCATGAAAAACTAAAGACCTTTACATTAGCTCTTTTTGGAGGAGAACCACTACTTTATTTTAAAAGAGATGTCGTACCGATTATAGATCACTTATTATTAGAATGCAAGAAATATGATAAAGAGTTCATTATAACCTTTACAACGAATGGTTATTTAGTTGATGACAATTTTATAAATTATTTTGTGTCTAGAAATATCATGTGTCATTTGCAAATCAGTTTTGATGGGTTTAGAGATGATCATGATAATGTTCGTTATGTGTCGAAAGAAAAGGGTAGTTATTTCACAATAGTTCAGAATATAAAGTCACTATTGAAATATGAAAATTTCAAAGTCAAAGCTAGATTAAACTATACTAAAGATAATATCTCTAATATTTCAATGGTTGCTACTGATTTTGAAGATATTTCAGAATACTCATTTATGAATCAATTAACCTTTGATTATCATAGAGTTTGGCAAGATGATGCAATGGATGGAATTGCTGAAATAGCAAAGGAGGAGAAAGATAAAATAGTAGAAAAAGGATTTATGGCTCATACCTCTTATGCTCCAAACAATGTATTAGATTCATGTTATGCTGATAAAAGAAATAGTGTTGTAATTAATTATAATGGCGATATATATAAGTGTACAGCCAAAGATTATAAAAAGGAGAATCGAGAAGGCTTTTTAAATGGACATGGGGATTTAATATGGGAAAACGATTTTTTAGAGAGGAGGATGGCTTCAAAGTTTAAAAATAAGCCATGTCTAAGTTGTCGATTAATTCCTATTTGTAATGGAGGTTGTTCTCAACATGCTCTAGAATTTTTGAGTATGGAAAAAGAGTATTGTGTCTATCATGGAGATGAGCAAGAAAAAAATAAAGTTGTTGAAGAAAAAATACGTGAAATTTTAATCAATAATACACCGATGGTTGAAAACTAGAAATGAATTTCAACCATAAGAGAAAATATTTTTGCAAAAGTAGCCCAATAAAGAATTTATGGCTTTAAAAGGTATTCGTTTTTTAAATTCAATCTTTTTAAAAATGACTAAAACTAAGTTCAACATTAAGAAATTTGAAACTTTATCAGATTCAAATAATACAATGAAAGGAGGTTTTTCAATGGCATTAACAACTACAACTAAATCTTCTTTAGGAGGTAACAATTGTCATGGAGGTACCTGTAATGTTACTAATACTGTAGCAGGTTGTGGTTCAAGTGATAAAGAACTGCCAGCACAGTAACAGAAATCTTGGAGAAGTGATGGAAGGTTTAATCACTTCTCCATGTTTTTTTAAAACGAATTATTGTACAGGTTCATAACTCCAGTAGTAGTCCGATAGAATTGAAGGAAACGGATTATATATAATTTAAAGTAATATTAGATGAAACCAATTATCTCTTATTTAAGAAAACAAGAATACTATTTTCAACATCAATTAGAAAGCAGTGATTGTGCAGCAGCATGTCTTACTATGGTATTAAGACATATGGGTAAGAGTTATGATCTGGATGAAATAAAAAGTTTTTTTGAATTTACAAGACAGGGAGTTTCGATACAGGATTTATTAGATGTTACAAAAAAAGTAGGATTAGAGGGACATGCATTAAAATTAAGTGTACAAGAATTAGATGAAATACCTTTACCTGTCATATTATATTGGAACCAATCTCATTTTGTTGTACTTGAGAAAGTATCAATAAAAAATAGTAAAAAAGTATTTCATATAGCAGATCCTGGCCACGGTCAAATAAAAATTACTGAAGATGACTTAAAAAATGGTTGGTTAGGGAATGATGTAAAAGGAGCGTTGATTTACCTTGAGGCATTAGATAATTTTAAAGATTTTCATCCATCATCAAAAAAAAAAAATAGGTTAAGCAAGAATTTATACCTTCAGACCTCTTTAGATTTTATAAAGTCAAAAAAGGTAAAGTACATTTTTGCTTTAACTTTTATTTTCTTGGGGCTATTATCTAATTTTTCAATCCCTTTTCTTTTTCAGAAAACAATAGATGAAGGTATTTTACAGAAAGATATTCATATAGTTTACCTTTTACTTTTTGTTCAATTAATACTATTTATATCGTATCATATCTTTGATTTACTTAGTAATATTTTACTAACAAAGTTGAATTTTTCATTGAGCGTAAAAATGAAAAATTTTCTTTTGCATAAACTCATCAAATTACCTATTTCGTATTACGATACGAGAATTAATGCGGAATTATTGCAAAGATTAACTGATCAGGAAAAAATACAGACATTTTTGACTTGGAAAGGTATAGACTTAACTTTTAGTGTTTTAAATGTAATTGTCTTTGGAGTTATCTTGTTATACTTTAATATTGAAGTTTTTGCTGTCTATGCTTTATTGTCGGCTTTATCAATAATTTGGGTAGTATTTTTTCTTAATAAGAGGAAGACTTTACAGTACGCTAAGTTTCTTAGAGAATCTGAAAACAATAATAGTATTTATGAATTTATCATGAATATGTCTGAGATTAAAATCAATAATGCTGAATCTAAGCTTATTTCAAAACTACTCTCAATCCAACAAAAAATAAATGATATTTCCCTAAAATCCTTATACCTAAACCTGTATCAAAATATTGGAGCTGATTTTATCACAAAACTCAAGGAACTAATCGCAATAGGTATTTGTGCTGTTTTAATTATTAATGATGAGCTAACTATCGGTACATTACTAAGTATTTCTTATGTTATTGGACAACTTAATACGCCTTTAAAGAATATCACCTATTTTATTTTAGATGCTCAAGATGCTACTATTGCCAATGAAAAAGTGAGCGAAATTTATAATAAAGTTGATGAATCCGAAAATACAAAATTATGTATTGGGGATAAAAAAATACAAAATGTCATCTTTCAAAAAGTGTCATTTAAATACCCAGGTAAATTTAATCCCTATGTATTGAAAGATATAAATTTATGTTTTCCAGAGAATTCAATTACTGCAATAGTAGGGGCAAGTGGAAGTGGAAAAACCACTTTATTGAAATTATTACTTTCTTATTATCCTCCTTCTGAAGGGAATGTAATCTTGAATGACAAGGATTTATTAGAAATTGTACCCAATGAATGGAGAAAAAAGTGTGGTACTGTATTACAAGGGGGGAAAATATTTAGTGGAACTATTTTAGATAATATTTCACTCTCTGATAGCAATATTGATGATAAATCTCTCTTGAAGTCTACACAGATTGCATGTATTCATGATTTTATTATGACTTTGCCAATGGGATACCATACAAAGATAGGAGAATCAGGTATGCAGTTATCGGGTGGTCAACAACAACGCTTACTAATAGCAAGAGCAGTTTATAAAGATCCTGAATTTATTATCCTAGATGAAGCAACTTCTGCTTTAGATGCTGAAAACGAGAAGAAAATACATGATAATTTGCAAAGCTTTTTTAAAGGAAAGACAGTAGTAATTATTGCTCATCGACTCTCTACTGTTAAAAACTCAGATAATATCATTGTATTAAAAAAAGGAGAAATCATTGAACAAGGAAACCACTCAACCTTAGTAGCTAATAAATCAGAGTATTACGAATTAATTAAAAATCAGTTAGAGTTAGGGATGTAGTTTGTTTTCAAAATTAAATTATTCTCTAAGGAAAAATCTCTTTTTATTTTTTGACTTAAAAATTACAATCAAATATGTATAAATATCTAATTTTATTCACCTTACTTCCTCTAATAAGCTATTCCCAAATCACAGTTACTGGTGAGGTTAATAACCAGGATGGTGGAAAAATGGAATTTGTCAATATTACGATCTATGATCAAGACAGTAGTATTGTAAATGGAACAATAACAGACAACACTGGAAGTTTTGAATTATTGTTAGCAAGAGGAGTGTATTTACTGCATGTTAGTTTTATTGGTTACGAAAGTTATGTAGACCAGTTGACGTTAGAAGAAGAAAATATTCATTTGGGTGCCTTGTTACTAAAAATGAAAGACCAAGAATTAGAAGGTGTCACAATTTCAGCGAATAAGCCAATTATTGAAAGTAAAATAGATCGTTTGGTTTTTAATGTTGAAAATTCAGTGTCTGCAAGCACTGGTAATTTAGTAGAGGCATTAAGGCAAGCGCCACGTTTAAATGTTTCGCCTAATAGTATTGAGATTTTTGGTAAAGGTCAGGTAAACGCTTTGATTAATGGAAAACCTATCAATTTATCGGGAGAGGAGTTAATTCAGTTTCTAGAAACTATTAATGCTGATGATATCAAAAGTATTGAAGTGATTACAACACCTCCTTCTAAGTATGAAGCAGGTGGAGCAGGAGGGTTGATCAATATTATTTATAAAGAAGGAAGACGTAATGCTTGGAGTAATAGTGTAGGACTGTATTATTTACAAGGTATTCACAGTAGACAAGTGTTTTCAAACTCATTTAATTACTCAAAAAATAAATTTAATGCTAGTGTTAACTTTTCAAAAGTTGCAGGGTTATTAGGAATGATTGAAACATCTGATATTTATTTTCCTGATAGTGAGAGAGCTTATGAAGCTACTACTGCAATGGACCGGAATGCATATTCTGGTAGAGTGCAATTAGGGTATGAAATTTCAGATAGAAATAGTGTTCAAATACAGTATTTGGGAAGTTATAGAACTCCAGATATAAACGGGCAAGATGTTGGAGAGATTTTCTATCCTCAGGAAAAATATATGATGTATTCAAATGGAAATAATGAAGAGGTACGTCAGAATCATTCATTCAATTTTTCTTATGTACACAAATTTAAAGATCCGCAAAAGCAATTATCAGTAGATCTCGATTATTTAAACTACGATCAATATCAAAATAGATACTTGGGTAGCTATACTATAGGTTCTGATGATGATACTTTATCGACGAATGAAACGAATAGTTATGGAGATCAACAAATTGACAATTATCATGTGAAGGTTGATATGGTTCATCCTACTTCATGGGCTAAAATTTCTTACGGTGCTAAAGCGAGTTTTAGTATAGCGAATACTTTTTTTGATGAACAGATAAGAACAAATAGAAGATTGGATATTGAGCAAGACCAAAGGTATAGTTATTCAGAACATATCCAAGCTTTATATATCGATGCGACAAAGTCATTGACTGAGAAGGTTAATTTTAAGTTAGGCTTTAGGTTAGAAAACACATTAACAGAAAGTAAAGCGACTGAAACAATACATAATGATTACCTAAAACTTTTTCCGGTGCTCTACTTATCCTATGCTATTAATAAAGAAAACTTTATGAGTTTGAGTTATAACAAAAGAATCGGAAGACCTAGTTTTTGGGAATTGAAACCTTTTAGGTGGTATATAAACCCTAATTTTTATTCAGAAGGTAACCCATTTTTACGACCTGTTTATTATGACTCATATAATTTAACCTATTCTTTTAGAAATAAACTAACAGCCAATATTGATTTTGTATACGCTCAAGATCAGTATAATGTCATCAATATTCTAGATGCAGAAACAGAGGAGCAAATTGTAACCAGAGATAATATTTCCAATAATTATACGACTAGCCTAAATGTCAATTATCAATTAGAATATCAACGGCTTCAAATGGTTCTAAACGCAGGTATAAATTATAGCAAAACGATGTTGTTTAAGGATATAGGATCTGAAGTGTTCAATGGAACTAATGGGTGGTATTCTATCATCAATACTTTCAATATTAATGAAGAAAAGACTTTTATGGCTGACGTTACTATAGGCGGAGCACTCCCTATACATAATGGTTTGATTACTTCAACTTCAGGGTATTATATAAACTTTGGTGTTAAGAAGTATCTCATGGATAAAAAACTACAACTAACTGCTTCTATCAACGATATTTTTAATTCCAACCTACGTTATTTTACTTCCATCAATAATGGAAACAAGCAGGTGGCATCAGGATATTATGATAATAGATACTTTAGGTTTTCGGTAAAATATAAATTTGGTAATAATAAAATATCTGACCGAAGTAAAAGTATGGGTAATCAAGAAGCATTAAGAAGAATTAATTAATTATTGAAAAGTCCTTCATCAAAAAAAATCTTGGTGAAGGACTTTTTTCATCTATTTCATAATAAAACGCTCAATCAATGGACCAATTCCTGCAAAGAAGAATTCTACGGCCATGACCATTACGATCAAGCCCATTAATCGAAGCATCAATTTATTGCCAGTGTCACCAATCACTTTCATGATAGAGCTGGCAGAAAGTAAACTCAAACAAGTAATTAGTAATACGGCGAAAATTGCCAATATTAGTCCTCCAATTTTCATGGGGTCGTCTCCGGCATTGTCCATTAAAATAATGGAGTTGGCAATGGATCCAGGGCCACAAATAATTGGAATGGCTAAAGGGGTAATTGCAACGTCTCTAGCGTATTCATGAATTTCATCTTTAGTAACCTTCACACTTCCCAAACGTGCTTGAAGCATGTCAAAACCTACTAAGAAGAAAATCATACCTCCAACAACTCTTAAGCTGTCAATTGAAATTCCAAAAAAGCGGAAAAGTGATTGCCCCGTCAATGCGAAAAAAAGTAGGAAGCAAAATGCAATAAATGAGGCTCTTAATGCCGTATTTTTTCTTTCTTCTTTTGAAAGTTGATTGGTCATGGTCATAAAGACCGGCATAATCCCCACGGGGTTAATCAACGTAAAGAAAGACGTAAATGCCAAAAGGGCATAAGTAAAAACTTCGTTCATTTTTGTATTCTATGGAGTTGTATGTGTGTTGGGTGCAAAGTAAAGGAGAATGAAGGAAGAAACATAACTTACTTTCCTTAAAAAATAAAGACCTAACCGAAAGTTTACGATTAAGTCTTTATGATTGGGTTGATATTGATTTAGAAGTTACAAACTAGCCATCTCCTGAGGACTCATGACCACTTCTTGTTCTGTAAAAGTAATCCCCATACTTTCCAGTTCTTCTAACACTGGTTCATAGATGTTTTTATGAATAGGGATGCAAGTTCCTGTTTTGGTGATTTTGCCTTGTAAGATCAGTTTGGTGGCAATGGCCAAAGGAATACCCACCGTATCTGACATGGCAGTGTACGTTTGGTCTTTTCCTTTTACAACCATATGTGATGTTCTTAAGATATTTTCATTTCCTTTCTTATAAAATAACTTATGATACATTACAATCATGTCTTTATCTTCTGGATCAAGCTGCCATTTCTCTTCTAATATTTTCTGAAGAATCTGAGCAGGTGTAGCCTTAGGAAGTCCAACTTTTTTATCACTAAAAATATCCAGCCATTCCAATTTTTCCATTTCAAGATCGTCTTGGGAAAGCTTTAGGTATTGCATCAATTTTAATTCAACAGAATCATTGGGATTATATCTTAAAAAGGAATTGATGAACTCACGATAAGTCATATCCTGAGTATTTTCCATTTCATAGCTATCATCGGTGACACCCAATGTGACAAAGCAGTTCCATGCTCTACAGAACCCCGGTCTCCTTAAAGTGCCTCTATAAACGGTGGGAACACCCTCCAAGCCGTATTTTTCAACATACTTTAAAGAGTCTCTATTGGCGTAACCTTCAAATTTTCCATAGCCTTCAATCTCAATTCGCTCAGTTCTACGGAATACCTTATTATAAGGAATGTATTTATGTTTTCCATTATGAAGAAAACGTACAGCACCACCTTGACCTGCTAAAACTACATTACGTGGGTTCCAAGTGAATTTGTAATTCCAAGGGTTATTATCAGACTCAGGAGCAACAAGACCTCCTGTAAAAGATTCAAATCCTTCGATAGAATGACCTTTATCTTTTACCTCCTCAATCATTTTCATGGCAGACATGTGATCGATTCCAGGATCTAACCCTATTTCATTTAAGAGAATAATACCTTTCTTTTTGGCTTCATCGCTTAAAGCTTGCATCTCTTCTGTGATATAAGAAGCAGTAGTTAAAGGTACTCCATGTTTTACAGCAACTTTTGCTGCTTCTATATGGAAACGAGCAGGGAGTAGAGATACGACTATATCGGCTTGTGAAATATAGGTTTCACGGTGTTCTTCGTTGTTGATATCAAATTGAAAAGCAGAAGCTACTTTTTCGAAACCTTTGATCTTGTCGTCTGCTAGCTCTTTTTGGTAGTCTCCTACCTTTACCTGCCACTCATTGGCAGCTGCGTGGCCACATAAATAATGGATTAATGAGGATGCAGAACGTCCTGCACCTAAAATGATAATTGTTTTCATAAGTGTTTATTTGGTGTATCGAAGTACACTGATAGTGTTTATATGGTAGGGTAAAAATAGAGGATTTAAGTTTTGGTTGAAAGGAAAATTTAAATTAGTGTAATAAATACATTTTATTTAATTCTAAAGAATTAATAATGAACAAATAAGAATTATTAATTCTTAAATCATTACTCTTACCTTTGCATTTCAAAACAAAGTAAAAGAAGCATGAAAATCAAAGAAGCTGAATTTGTGACAAGTAATACGGATGTTGAAAAATGTCCTGAACCTAAAATTCCTGAATATGCATTTATTGGAAGATCCAATGTGGGTAAATCTTCATTAATTAATGCATTTACTGGAAAAACGAAATTAGCAAAAACATCATCTACACCAGGTAAGACACAATTGATCAATCATTTTATTATTAATAATGAATGGTATTTATGTGACCTTCCAGGGTATGGATACGCACAAGTGAGTAAAACGGAGAGAGAGAAGTTTATGCGTATGGTGAAGAAGTACCTTGCTTCAAGAGAAAACTTGATGTGTACTTTTGTTTTGGTAGATATTCGTCACGAGCCGTTGAAAAACGATTTGGATTTTATGGCTTGGATGGGAGAGAAGGAATTGCCGTTTGCTATTATTTTTACAAAAGCTGATAAATTGGGTCAAGGAAAAATTAGCAAAGCAGTGGCCACTTATAAAAGAGAGTTAAAAAAGCAGTGGGAAGAGTTTCCTCCTATGTTTATTACCTCTTCAGAAGACAAAACTGGAGTCAATGATTTGAGAAGTTATATTGGTGAAATCAATGAATATTGGGAATCTTAAAAAAGGATTGATCTTTTTAAGGCTGAAAATCAGTGTAATTTAAATTAATTAGCATTTTTTTTATTTAATGATTTTGCAAATTCAAAAAATGCTACTACTTTTGCCTCGCTTTAAAGGAAAAACGTTCCACAAATAAAGCAGAATTTGAAATAATTTCTCCTTTAGCTCAGTTGGTTAGAGCATCTGACTGTTAATCAGAGGGTCCTTGGTTCGAGTCCAAGAAGGAGAGC
>NZ_JACVVP010000020.1 GCF_014534745.1 Flammeovirga sp. EKP202 | reverse complement strand
GAGAACAACTTAATTTAGCATCTACTTATTAATATTTTAACTATTCGCAAATTTTAAGAGAGCGAAAGATCAGTTATATAAGAATCTAATTCGTCTATATTGTAACCAGAACCACCTTTGTGCTCTCCCATTACCACAATTTCACCTCTTGCATAAGGAGGTTTATCATGTGTTCCATCACCGCCAGTAATTGTACCACTTCCAAGGATATCACCTAAAACAATCAGATAGACATGTTTTGTATTTCCATTATTGTTGTTCAGTTGCACTGCACCGTTGATTGTTAGGTTACCATTGACTACCAAATAAGATGATTCCTCAATGACGACAGTTTGGTTTGCATCTATAATTAGATCACCCTCAATTACGCTATAGTATTTCATGTCATTATTATGACCTCCTCTTCCATCTAAGTGATCAAATGTTACGGTAATATTATCTGGCACTCCTTGCTTAATCTGAACGCTTTCAGTACTTGAAGATACTTCAGGCCACTCATCTCCACCGATAGTGATGTCTCTATCAATAATTGAATTGATGTTTTGAGCAAAAGAAAAGTTAGAACTTAAAAATACTAGAGTAATTAATTGCGTGAGTAAGAATTTTTGCATTTTGAAATAATAATATCAGGTTCTTTTATAAAAATTGGTTTTGTGATACTAAGGATGTATTGGTTTTTCAGAATGAATCATTGATAGTTAATATTATATCCTTAGTAAAATACAACTACATTACGAACATTACCTTTGTAATAAAAGTTCATTAGTTGTCTGTTTTTGATGTCAATTTTTATGAAAAACCTCTATTATTCTCTGTAATTATTGTTTTTGGAAGATTTACATCTTCAACTTTGATGTATTAAAAAAGCTCTTCATAAGCAATTTAACTTATGAAGAGCCTATTGGGATGCTCAAACCTTTATTGTAATAGTATCAGTTGAAAGCTTGTTTATCAGTTATTGTATCATAATCTTTTCAATGTTTTGAGATGTACCAGAATTGACCTTTAAGATGTAAAGTCCTGGTTGAAGAGCAACTTTTTCTCCTAATTGATAAATGGTTGATGTAATATTGTTTGTATCAATGATATCATATAATACTACTTTTCCTTCCTTATTGATGACTTGAAGAATAGTATTCGTGTTAGAATTCATACCACTGATTTGTAAAGAAGTTTTTCCAGTACTACTAGGGTTAGGGTAAATGGATGTTTGAAAGTTATTTTGATCGTTAGAGAAGTGAACTGTTAAAGGTCCGAAAGTCTCATTTTGTCCATCAAAATCATATTGTATAAGTTTATAATAGATTGTAGTTCTATGTTCTTGAGAATCTGAGAAGGAGTAGTCGATACGAGTTGAAGTATTTCCATTGGCTTCCACCTCACCAATAAAACTCCAATTCCTTCTGTCAGTAGAAGAATAGATTTCGAAGTGTGAAGCATTTACTTCAGAGGCGGTAGCCCAATTTAATTGAACTAAACCATCTGTTTTAGAAGCAGTAAATGAAATGAGTTCAACAGGAAGATTCGTCGCCCAATCAGCAGGTAAAGCAAAATCCAATATATCCGTTACAGTTTGCCCATTACCAAAAGCAGCATCAATATTAACAGGACTATCGACGTTACCGCTAGAAATAATACTTTCTGAGTCTACAGTTCCTCCAATGTAGGCAGGTAAAGCACTACCTCCAGATCCAGGAGTAATTGTACCACTACCAATAACATCACCAAGAATAACGATATAGCCACTGTTGTGAAAATCAATATCACCATCAATAATCACATTTCCAGTAACAATCACTAGTGAATTATTATTGATTGAGACAGTAGAACCTCCTTCAACGGTTAGATTTCCATCAATGATTACATAGTTGTTGAACGAATCATCACTACCGGGATTTAATATGGTTTCAGCTTGTAATTTATTAGAAAAGTTAACTCCACTTTTGAATGTAATATCTCCAATGTGCTCGTAAACACCGCTATCAGGATTACCATTAAGACTCTCATGAGGATCTCCACTATTCAATTCACCGTCGCCATCCTCATCAAGACTAATGTTTTGACCAAAGGCAAAAATAGGAGACAAAAGAAGTAGTATAACAAAAGTAATATTAGTAAAAACACGAGTGTAAGGTGTTTGGTGCTGATGTTTTATTACATGAGTAATTGAGCGAATCATACTGTTTGGGTTAACAAAGGTTAATGAGTTGAACTATTTTGAAGTACGAGTTCATAACCGTTATGTTGTGATTAATTAACTTAATCTGAGAATTGTGCTATAAATATCTTAATTAAGTACAACTGTCTTCATAACAATATTTTTTTACAGATAGTTCACTGTATCTGTTTTTTAACATTAATTTTTATGTTAACCTGTAATTTCAGCTCAATTTTAAATGGATGAAGTGGTTTATTATATGTCTTCAGTAAGTTCTATTTTAAAAAAGTCGATTTGTAAATAGTGAAGATGGAAGTTTTACTTAATGCAAGATATAAAAAAACTCCTGAGGAATGAATGACTTCCTCAGGAGTTTTTGATGAGTTGTTTATAGTAACTTATTGAATAATAATTTTTTGTGTGTCTTGAGTAGTACCAGAATTAATTTTTAAAATATATAATCCGGGTTTTAAATCTACTTTATCTTCTAATTGATAAACAGCAGAGGTGATAGTATTACTATCAATAGTATCAAATAAAACAACTTTTCCTTCTTTACTCATAAGTTGAAGGGTTGTTGTTGATCCTGAACTCATTCCATTGATCTGAATTAATGTCTTACCTGAACTACTTGGGTTAGGATAAACAGATGTATTGAAGTGAGTTTCATTATTAGAAAAATGAACGGTTAATGGACCGAATGTTTCGTTCTGACCATCAAAATCAAATTGTACTAGTTTGTAATAAACAGTAGTAGCATATTCTTGATCATCTATAAAAGTGTAATCAATTCTTGTAGCTGAGTTACCGCTTGCTTGCACTTGACCAACATAACCCCAATTTCTATTGTCAATAGAAGAATAGATTTCAAAATGAGAAGCATTTATTTCAGAAGCCGTTGACCAATTCAATTGTACAGTATTTTCTAATTTTGATGCTGTAAATGAAATAAGTTCAACTGGTAAATCTGTAGTCCAATCTGGTTTTTCAAAGTCTAATATCCCTTCAACGTCTGCATCTGGAATATCTAGCGGGCTTTCAACTTCAGTATCGGTATCAATAATTTGAACATCATCACTGATTTCACCACCAATGTATGCAGGTAATGCACCAGCTCCATTTCCAGGGTCAATAGTACCACTTCCTGATACGTCACCTAAAACAATAAAATATCCATCATTATGAAATTGAGCAGTACCTTCAATAGTTAAATTACCTGTAATGATAAAAACTGCATCATTTTTAATGTCAATCACTGCTCCACTTTCTATAATAACATTCCCATCAATAATGATATAATTATAATAAGTATCATCTCCTCCTGGGTCTAAGATTACACCATGATTGAGTTGTAGAGTCAAGTCAGTTGTAGATTTAAAAGTTAAATCTCCAGTATGTTCATGAACTTCTTTAGTATGAGCGTTTCCATTAATATTTGTATTGTCACTGTATTCACCATCACCATCATCGTCTAAGTCAATGTATGTAACTTGTCCCATGGTTAGTAAAGGAAAAAATAGAAATAAAGCAATGAAAGATTTAAGTAAGTTTTTAGACATAGTAATATCTTTTTAAGAGTAAAGTCCATTTAGAATTTAAATCAAATACGTGAATTTGTTAACATTGGTTTTTGAAACTTCTTAAAGTTGTTAGAAATATAACGTATGATTCTTTATATAGTACAAAATAGATATAAACAATTATGGAGAACAAATAGTTCATTGAATTTGTTGTTAATCAATAATATGTAGTAATAATTTGTCACTATTTTGATTATAGGTAAGATGTGATTCATAAAAAAAAGGCCTTCATTGCTGAAGACCTTTCCGAATTGTTTTTATATGTATTTTGAAATACTAAGCTTCATCATAAGCCCACTCAACACCGGTTTTGGTATCTTTCACAACCACACCCATGTCTTTAAGTTTTGCTCTGATAGCATCCACTTTGTTATAATCTCTAACCTCTTTTGCTGCAGAGTAATCCTGAATGATATAATCTAATGCTTGGAAGAAATGATCAGGTGTTTCTTCTTTCAAACCTAATACATCTTCTATAAAAGTAATGTAATTAGAAATCATATCATTAAAAGCCTGTTCGCCCAATTGAGCTGCAGGGATATTTCCGCTATGAACAGCATTGATTTTTTTCAATAAGTTGAAAATACCTGCCATTGCTACCGCAGTATTGAAATCATCATTCATACCTCTGTAAATAGAGTTGACAATACTTTCAATGTTTTTGGCTTGTTTTTCATTTACTTCAATGCTGTCGTCAGCTTTGTATTCTAAGCTTTTTGCCAAACGAAGGCCATTCATTACTTTTCTATATCCCTTTCTTGCCGCCTTTAAAGCGTCATTAGAGAAATCCAATGTACTTCTGTATTGTGCTTGAAGAATGAAAAAACGGATCGTCATTGGTGAGTAAGCCTCTTCTAACAACTCATGTTTACCTTCAAATAACTCCTCTAAAGTGATGAAGTTACCCAAAGATTTACCCATCTTCTGACCATTGATAGTGATCAGGTTATTGTGCAACCAATACTTAGCAGGCTCTACGTGATTACATGCATGAGATTGAGCAATCTCGGCTTCATGATGAGGGAACTTAAGGTCCATACCACCACCGTGAATATCGAAATGATCACCTAAATACTTACGTGACATTGCAGAACATTCAAGGTGCCATCCTGGGAAACCATCAGACCAAGGAGAATTCCAACGCATAATATGTTCAGGTTCAGCTTTTTTCCAAAGTGCGAAATCCACTTGGTTTTTCTTATCGCTAACACCATCCAAGTTACGAGTCCCCTCTAGCATTTCATCAATATTTCTACCCGATAAAGCACCGTATTCCTTGTCTTCATTGTACTTTACAACATCAAAATAGACAGAACCATTAGACTCATAAGCATAACCTGATTCGATGATTTTTTCAATCATCTCAATTTGCTCAATGATATGCCCAGTTGCACGAGGTTCAATACTTGGTGGAAGGACATTTAAAGCAGCCATATCTCTGTGATAACGGTCAGTATAATGCTGTACCACTTCCATAGGTTCAATCTGCTCTAGCTTGGCCTTTTTCGCAATTTTATCTTCCCCTTCGTCTGCATCTCCCACTAGGTGTCCTACGTCTGTAATATTACGTACATAACGTACTTTATAATCTTGATGCTTAAAATATCTGAAAATAACGTCAAAAGTAATTGCGGGTCTAGCATGCCCCAAATGAGCATCACCATATACTGTAGGACCACATACGTACATTCCAACAAAAGGAGGATTAATTGCTTGGAACAATTCTTTTTTACGTGATAACGTATTGTATACTTTCAGTTGTTTTCTTAAATCTGGTTGCATGAGCGCAATTTTTATTTTAAACCTTAAGGGACATCAAAATGTAAACTTCTCCTGTCTTTTAAAGAGAAAACTACACATTAATCCTTATTAGGAAATTTGTTTTGAAATATAATTAATTGGATAGGGGTAATTGAATTTATACGGGGATGCATAAATTTAAACATTGACAATCAACAACATCGTAGGATGGTGATCTTTATCGGGGCGATATTTAAAATGCTTTTCATAAATTACCTTCAATTGATAGTCAAAAGTAATAAAATAAAGTTTAGAAATAAATGAAAAAAGCATTATTTCAATGGAGCGGGGGGAAAGATTCTTCATTTGCACTATTTATGGCTTTAAAAGAATGGGAAATCAAAGGATTATTGACTTCACTTTCTGCCGAGTACAAGAGAATCAGTATGCACGGAGTACGTGAAGAACTGTTAGACCTACAAGCATCATCAATAGGTATTCCTTTATATAAAATGTTCCTAGAAGAAGATACAACGTATGATACTTATGACCGAGAACTAGCAAGAAGTCTATCACCATTTGTAGAAGAGGGTATTAAGGATCTGGTTTTAGGTGACATTTTCTTGGAAGACCTTAGACAATATAGAGAAGAGAAAATGGCAAAGGTAGGGTTGAAATGTCATTTCCCTCTTTGGGGTGGAGATACACATCAGCTCTTCAAGGAATTTGTACAAGCGGGCTTCAAAGCTATTGTGGTAGCGGTGAATGACAGTGTTGGGGAGCAATTCAACGGTAGAGTATTGGATTTGGATTTTTATAATGATCTTCCTGAAGGTGTAGATCCATGTGGTGAAAATGGAGAGTTCCATACTTTCGTGTATGATGGACCTATTTTTTCAGAGCCTGTTGACTTTAAGATTGGTAAAAAGACCATCAGAGAGTATAATTATAAAGATTCAGATGGAAATGATATTAATTCAAAGGTTCATTTCTGCGATTTAGAGCTTGCTAAATAATACAAGACACTTTTATAAAAAAGGTTATTTAAAGAAAGAATGCTTTACAAAACACTTAAATTAGGTTTTTGTAGAGCATTTTTTTATTAAAGTACATTATTAGTTTTCATGTTGAAAATCCGCCAAATTTTATTGTCCTTCACTTTGTTGATGACTGCCTGTCAAACATCATCTATTGATTCAAAAGCTATAGAACAAGAGATTTTATCTTTAGAAACCATTGAAAAAAGAGAACGTTACCTACTCAAAGTATTGGAAGATGATCAAAAAGTACGTGATGCTGCCACTTTTCATAAAATTGTGTCAACGTATGGGACTGATTCTCCTGAGTACCAGGAGTTGGGAGAGAAAATTCTGAATGTAGATAAGGTTAATCGTTATAAAATAGATTTCTACATTCGTCAATATGGTTTTCCTGCCCCTGATGCGTTTAGTTCGATGGCAAGAAAGAGTCCTTTTTTTGTTTACCAACATATCACTGATATTGAAGAAAGAAATGAGAAGTTACCGACTTTACTTGTGGCTTATCAAGAGGGGCATTTAGATATTGATTTACTCAATGTTTTCTTGGGAAGAACTTATTACCTTAAATTCAACAAAAATCTTGTGATGGAAAATCCATATACTCCAGAGCAAGAATTAGAGCAACTCGTCAATGCATTGGGCTTGACAAATAAACTATTGTAACAAATGAATGAGGTTGTCCATTATCACCTTAATACTTTTCCAGAAAATATTACTTTTAAATACCCTTGGAGAAATTATCAGAAAAGAGTTTTAGACGAATTATCAAAACATCTTACAGATGAGCATTTACATGTTATAGCACCTCCCGGATCAGGAAAAACCGTTTTGGGATTACAAGTAATGCTGGAGATTAATCAATCCACTTTAATATTAACCCCTACAATAGCGATACGAAATCAATGGATTCAACGCTTTTGTAATCTTTTCTTACAGACATCTACAGCTCCCAATTGGATTTCGAACAATATTAAAGAACCTCAATTTCTTACCGTATCAACCTATCATGCCTTACATGCTTTATGTGCTAAGGAGGATGAGACAGATGAAGGAATAGTAGATGAAGATAACTTTAAAGATTTAAATTTTGGTACAATCATTTTAGATGAAGCACACCACCTAAAAAATGCTTGGTGGCAAACCTTAATGGCCTTAAAAACAAAGCTTCAGCCTAAAGTGGTCGGGTTAACGGCTACACCGCCTTATGATGTTTCTTTTACAGAGTGGGAGAGGTATATTCAATTAAATGGCCCCATTGATACAGAAATCAGTGTACCTGAGTTGGTCAAAGAACAAAATTTATGTCCTCATCAAGATTATATTCATTTCTCCTATCCAACTCAAAGCGAACTCTCCTTCATTTATCATCAAAGAGAAAGTATAAAAATGATCACTGATAAAATTGCTTCAGATGCATTTTTAGTAGATTATTTATTGAGTCATCCAGCCATCGAAAACCCAGAACAGCATTTAGATTGGATATACGATCAAATAGAAATTTATTCTGCCATTTTAATTTATTTGTCAGGAAATCAACAAGAATTGACAGACTTTCATTTTAAAATTACTGGAAATAAACAGAGAAAGATACCTCCTTTGGATAAGCATTGGTTAGAGGTGCTCTTTAACTATTTAATTTTTGAGGAAAAGAAAAGTAATAAAGAGTTCTCCAAGCACATTCAAACAGTAGAGAAGTTCATTCGAATGCATGGAGGTATTGTAGGGAGAAAAGTGGTGTTGGAAAATGATCAAGAAATTACTCAATACCTGAAAAATAGCACCGGAAAAATCGAGAGTATTTTATCGATTGCTCAGTTTGAACATAATAACTTAGGTGAGCGTCTTAGAATGGTGGTTTTGAGTGACTACATCCGTAAAGAATATTTAAACGAAGAAATTGAAATCAATAAATTAGGTGTTGTTCCCATTTTTGAGCATTTAAGAAGGAACTTGAATTCGACCGCTAAATTATGTGTACTGACTGGTTCTTTGATTATACTTCCGGAAGCGATGATGCCTGTATTGACAGAAGTACTTCATCACCGTGGTCTTCAACTTTCAACGACATCACTCCCTTATGATACAGCTTATGTAGTGATTCATTTGTCAGAAAAATTAAAGCATGAGATTGTAGAAGTAGTAACACAATTATTTGAAGAAGGGCATTTTAATATTGTAGTGGGTACAAAAGCCTTATTAGGGGAAGGTTGGGATGCACCTTGTATTAATTCTTTGATTTTGGCAAGTGTTGTGGGTTCTTATGTGTTGTCGAATCAGATGAGAGGGAGGGCCATCAGAACATCACAATCAGATCGTAATAAAACAAGCAATATTTGGCATTTGGTCTCTGTTGACCCTACTAGAAGTGATGGGGGAGAGGATTTGAAGGTTTTAAAAAGGAGGTTTAGAGCTTTTGTAGGTATTTCTGAACGAGAGCAAAAAACGATTGAAAATGGAATTTTGAGAATGGAAATTCCTTATCAATTTACAGAGGAAACAGCACAACTGCTCAATAAGAGAATGTTTCAATCAGCAGGAGAAAGAGATCAGCTTTCATTACAATGGAACGAGGCTATTCAAAATGGTGTTGAAATCACTGAAGAAATTAAAGTTCCATTTGATAGAGAGGAAAAGAATTTTCATAGGCAGAAAAAGTTGTATTACAGAGCGTCTATGGGGTATTTGTTGTTAGAATTAGGTCAGTTATTTATGCTTCATTTAATGGATTTTTATGAAATAGCAGAAGGTTTTCTTTATGCAGAGGATAGAAATGAACTTTTAATGATTCTTTGCCTTGCAGATATTGGTGGACTGTTTTACTTCGGGAAAAAACTCCTGAAAACCATAAAGATTTATTCAAAATACCGAGATGTTACCAAAGATCTACAGCAAATTGGCGATGCACTTTTACGTTCTTTAATTCAAACGAAAATCTTTTACTCTAAACCTGAGGAACTCTCAGTAAAGACTTTTGTCAATGATTATGGAGAGGCATTTTGTTATTTAGAAGGAGGAAGTAGTTTCGAGAAAAACACTTTTGTGAATGCATTGGAAGAAATAATTAATCCTATTCAAAACCCTAGATATATTGTAGAGCGAGTACATCAACTTTGGGCATTCTTTACTCAAAAAGACTATCATGCAGTACCCGAACAATTAGGAAAGAAAAAGAAGACAGCAACGATTTTCCACAAGTATTGGAATAAATACTTCAACGAATCTGAGTTGTATTTTACAAGAAATATTGAGGGGCGAAAACGATTACTGAAGTTTAGGTTTAACTCTTTGTCTTCAGAACTTTCTGAAAAGGCAGAAAGGGTGAGCAGATGGAAATAAATTAGGCGTTATTGGCAGGTAATAAGTCTGGAATATGTCTCATTATAAATTCGATGAGTCTTGTTGGCTTTTTACCTGTAATTTTTTCGTAATTAGGATAAATCTCTTGTCTGTTATCTAGATTTTCAAGAAACATAAAAACAAGTAAAATACTGATTTCTCTGTATTGAAGACCTTTTCTTTTCAAAGAGAGGATAAACTCTATTAGCGTGGAATTATAAACTACATCTTTTGGAAGAGATGCCGTAAGTTTAGCTGTCACCTCCATAAAGTTTTTGTTCTCATTGCCCATCAGAGGGATCGTTTGATTTTTATATTCATCAAACTTATAGATTAAATTAACGATAGCATCACCTGCATTTCGTGCATCTATCCAATTAAACTTTTTACTCAAATGTGGAATAGCAATTTTTTGATCCTCTTGTATTTCCTTTTTGAAAAAAGTAGTCAAATTTTGCATGAAATAAGTAGCCTGCACAATGATGTAATCCATCCCGCTCTTTCGTATAATTTTCTCTACTTTATGATGAGGAAGGATAAAACTGTATCGACCTCTATAAACAGAGGAGAAGATAACTTCGGAGACGCCTGAGGATTTACAAGATGCAAGAAAAGTCCGGTAGGAGTGCTCAAAGTGAGGTACATTTCGAGGTATTATCAAAAAGACAGTATCTATATCGATTAGAGCTTCTTGAAATGTCGAGTTATCATTAAAATCAAGATAACGGTACTCTGCTTCTTGTTGGGGTAAATTTGGATTATGTCTTTGTCCAACTATGATTTTTGTTTGCGTATGACGAGAAAGATAACGAAAAACCTCTTTTCCGATAATACTGTTTAAACCAGTTAATAATACCTTTTTCTTCATTTTAGTTGAATAAATACATCAATCAATGACAAAAATAGAGAGTCTTGTATAAAAATCGTAATTCATTAACCGATATAAACACCTTCTTTAAAAACATTCGGAAAATAGTGTTTGTCATTGAGAGGTAGAAAGTTTTTTGTTGATTTTCAGTTTTCTATATAAAAAGGAAGAGCAAATGTTGATCTGCTCTCCCTTTTGTAATACTATTTTAAAGCATTCAATAAAATCTCAACAGGGTGCAATGCATCTCTTTCAGTACCATCTTTAATTTGATGTCTACAACTTGTACCTGCTGCTGCGATAATTACATCGTCATCCAGTTTTCGGATAGTAGGGAATAATACTAATTCTCCAACATCCATTGAAACTTTGTAATGCTCTTTTTCATAACCAAATGAACCTGCCATACCACAACATCCCGAAGGAATAATCTGTACTTTGTAGTTTTTAGGTAAGCCCAACATTTGCTTTCCGGTCACTTGAGTACCTGTTGCTTTTTGCTGACAGTGCGTGTGAAGTTTTACTAACTTTTCTTCCTCCGTAAACTGATCTGAAGAGATCTTACCTGCTTTGATTTCTCTAGCAATAAACTCATCAATCATCAATGCATTCTTGGCCAAGTTGGCTGCATCGTCTTTTTGATGTGCGTGTACCAAGTCAGGGTATTCATCGCGGAAGGCCATAATCGTAGATGGTTCAATACCTATAAGCGGAGTTTCTTCAGTAATGTAAGTTTTCAACATGTCTACGTTTTGACAAGCTAAATCTTTCGCTTCTTCCACAAAACCTTTTGATAAGAATGTTCTACCACTTTCTACGTGAGGTTGCCACTCGACTTCATAACCCAACTTCTCCA
The DNA here is from genome assembly GCF_014534745.1 of Flammeovirga sp. EKP202. Classification (GTDB taxonomy): domain Bacteria; phylum Bacteroidota; class Bacteroidia; order Cytophagales; family Flammeovirgaceae; genus Flammeovirga. Next base: position 122,416 of record NZ_JACVVP010000020.1, on the reverse strand, counting down.
ACAAAGTGATGGTTTTTAAACCAATTGGAGTGTCATTGTAGTTAGTGAACTCATCACAGAAAATATATACTTTACCTTTTGTTGCTTTCTTAGGTGTATATTTTTTCAACCAGCTTTTAAAAGTATGTTTGTGTACTTTAGGAATTGATCTTTCAGATGCAAAACCAGTGATTGATTTGAAAATACTCCCTGTCAATGGGTTACTGATCATCCAGTTGAATAAACCAGGTGTGAGCATCGCCATTTGAGTTAAACGAGGGAAGTAGGCGATCATCTTAGCACGCATTGGAGCACCATTCGCCTTGTAGTATTGCTGTAAAAATTCAGCTTTTAGCTTTGCAATATCTACGTTAGAAGGACACTCTGATTTACAACCTTTACATGATAGACAAAGGTCCATCACTTCATAAATCTCATCGTGGTTAAAACGGTTGATCGTATAAGGAGCTCTTAAGTACTCTCTTAAAATATTGGCTCTGGCACGAGTGGTATTTTTCTCGTTTCTGGTCGCCATATAAGAAGGGCACATTGTTCCACCTGTTACTTCCGTTTTTCTACAAGCACCCGCACCGTTACAGAATTCAGCTGCTCTAATGATGCCTTGAGAAGCACTGAAATCCAATGTTGTTTTAATTTCTGGTGTTTCAATTCCCGGCATAAAACGAAGACTCTCATCCATTGGAGGAGTATCGACAATTTTATTAGGATTGAAAACGTTATGAGGGTCCCAAGATCTTTTGGTAGCTTCAATCAGCTTAAAGTTCTTTGAACCGACCATATATTCAATAAATTCACCTCTTAGACGACCATCTCCATGTTCTCCACTCAGTGAACCTCTGTATTTCTTAACAAGTTTGGCAATTTCGTCAGCAATGACCTTAAACATTTTATTACCGTCTTGGGTCTTTAAATCCAAAACAGGTCTAAGGTGTAATTCTCCTGATCCTGCATGTGCATAGTGCACGCAGAAAAGGTCATACTTTTTCAAAATTTCATTGAAATCTGCAATGTATGCCGGAAGATCTTCTACGTCTACCGCTGTATCTTCGATGACAGGAGCTGCTTTAGGGTCACCAGGAACATTAGAGAGTAGTCCAAGTCCAGCTTTACGCAAGTTCCAAACTCTTTTTACATCTTCTCCTTCCACCAACTTGAAGTAATGCCCCATACCTGCTTCCTTGTAAGCAGCTTCTAACGCTGCAGCATCAGCACGCATTTCTTCCACAGTATCTCTTGCAATTTCTGTCACTAACACTGCCGCAGGATCTCCTTCTAAAAAGAATCTATTCTGACGGTGTTCGATACTGTTTTTGGTACAATCTAATATATATTTATCCATTAACTCAACCGCAGTTGGGTTGAACTTTAATGAAATAAGGTTAGCTTTTAAAGATTCATCAATGGAATCAAATTGTGCACATAACACTCCCTTGTATTTTGGAGGAGTAGGATTACAATGCATTTTGATTTCAGTAATGAAAATTAATGTTCCTTCAGATCCAGCAATTAACTCACAGAAGTTAAAAGGTTTTCCTTCTGGATTGAAAGGTTGCATCAAGGCTAGTAAATCAATCGCATAGCCGGTATTTCTTCTAGGAATAGAAGGTTTAGGGAACTCTTTGGCAATTTCAGCTCTCACTTCTTCAGGGAGAAGCATTTCTTTTACCTCTTTGTACAATCTTCCTTCTAGATTGTCTTGTTGTGCTTTCGCTTCGAATTCTTCAGGAGTAACAGCTTTAAAAACCGCTTCAGATCCATCGCTCAAGAACCCTCTTACTTCGATAAGGTGATCTCTTGCTGATCCATATTGCACTGAATTAGAACCGCATGAGTTGTTGCCAACCATCCCCCCAATCATTGCTCTGTTGGCCGTAGATGTTTCTGGGCCGTAAAACAAGTCAAAGTCTTTAAGGTGCTTGTTTAGTTCATCACGTATCACACCAGGTTGTAGTCTCACCCAGCCTTCCTCTTTGTTGACTTCAAGAATTTTAGTGAAAGTTCTTGAAACATCCACAACAATACCATGACCAACAACTTGTCCAGCTAATGATGTACCTGCAGTTCTTGGAATTAGAGATGTGTTATGTTGGTTAGCAAATGTGATAAGCGTTTTGATGTCTTCTTCATCTTTTGGAAAAGCGACAGCCAAAGGAAGTTCACGGTATGCGGAGGCGTCTGTGGCATACAGTGTTTTCATTACATCATCATAATGTAATTCTCCTTTAAGTTGCTGACTTAAACGCTGAAGTAGTGCCTTTCCTATGTTCACTTTTGCTGTCATAATCTAATATTTTGAAAGTTTGAAACACAAAACAGATTCGTTGAACCTATTTTACTTAAAAGTTGTTAGTTCCCTTTGTTTAATTTTTTAAACCAAAATTGTTCAATTGAGCTAATTAAGACAGTTCTATAAAAATAAATGTTACTTTTGAACTCGTGCTTGATTGCAAATATAATATTCATAGATGAATTATGTTCAATAAAATAGATTTAGTATTTTGTAAAAAGGAATAGGATATTTCCTATATTTGGCATTATTTTTTCATTTTTTGCTTTGTAAGTAAAATTTATGAAGAAACTCTAGCGTTGTTAAAACAGTATATTATATAATAAAGGACTTTTTTTAATCTTAAGTTTTAAAATTTTTAGATGAACTTGATACAAAACATATTTGCTAGCTTATTGATGTTTTCCATTTTATGGATAATAAACCCTGCTATGTCTTATGCACAGTATTATGATGATTCTGAAATGCTAGAAGATCCATTGGTAAAGCCTCAAATTTGGAAACAGTTAAAAGAACGTCCTCAAGATGAATATTTGTGGGCCAAATACTTCGGTAAAGATCTTTTTGATATTACACCAGAGGAATATCAGATGTATGAAGTACTGAAATCAGATTTGTTGAACTCTGATAAAAGTTATCAAGAGGAAATTGAAAAAGCGAAATTAGAGCGTAAAATGGCTCAACAAACTTTTTCTCAAAGTGATTATGACCAATGGACGAAAAATATCAGTTTGAATTTCGGTCAAATTGAAGTTTATTTCACGGAACGCTTTTCCGCAATGGGAAGTGAGTACGTCTCCTACTACGAATTATATCCCAACGAAGATTACAACCTCACCAAATGGGTCGATGAACATGAAGCCCGATTGAAAGAGTTAGAAGAGTTAAAAGCAATCAACGAAGGGAATTACAAATAAAAAAATGCTGATTATTTACACCGTGAAATAATCAGCATTTTTATTTTTATCTCCATTCTACAACGTGACCTCTATCTCTGGTCAATAGTTGTTCTGGTATATTTTCTTTAATGCTTTCAGAGAGTACTTTTATAAGGCCCGCTTTTGCATAATTTCTTGCATAAATCAGACTCACTTCACGCATTGGTCTTTCGTCAACAAAAGTTCTAATTCGATCTTTAGCATCCTCTGGTAATTCATCTACCGCCAACTCTGGAAGTAATGTAAAACCTCCTTCTTTATCTACCAAACGAATCAATGTTTCTAATGATCCACTTTCATATGAAATAGGAAGAGTACTATTCATCTTATTCGTACTTTGATACGAACAAAGGTTGATTACTTGATCTCTAAAACAATGTCCTGCACTCAAAAGCCAAATATCAGGAGAGGTTAAGTCTGCAATATTAACTTCTAATTGCTGTTCAAATTTGTAGTCAGGGTTAGTATAAACTACAATATCTTCATAGAAAAGAGGCTCTTCAGTGATGCCGGGCTCATGAATTGGTGTTACCAATAGACCAACATCAATCACATCATCATTGATTGCTTTAATGATTTGTTCTGATTGAAGTTCTTTGATGTTTAGTTGTAAATGAGGGAATTTTCTTGAAATAGAGCCAACAAAAAGCGGAATCAAATAAGGAGCTAATGTTGGAATAATACCAATTTTAAGATCGCCACTTACCTCACCTTTATAATCCAGAATTAGGTCATTTACTTTTTGAGCTTCCTTCAATACAATCTTACCTTGATCAATTATTTTGCGACCAACATCCGTTGGGATAATAGGTTGTTTTCCTCTGTCAAAAATAATGACATCAAGTTGTTCCTCTAGCTTTTTGATTTGCATACTCAAGGTTGGTTGAGTGACAAAACAAGCGTCTGCTGCGGCTGAAAAACTTTGATGCTGTTCAACTGCAATTATATATTCAAGTTGTGTAATTGTCATCTGTTTATTGTTTAGTCAAAAATACCAACTTCCTTTCAAATTGAGATAAAGATTTTAAACTTTGATAAAACAAATAATTATTTTTTTAGTTAATAAATGCAGAACAAGACAGAATAAAGATGCATTTTTAGTTCGTTAAAGTTTGTTTGAAATTGTTTGAACATAATATGTGATAATGAGTTTAAACTATTTTAGAATGTTTTTAGATAATAGCTTCATCTCTTGTAACTTTGTGAATTGAAATTTGGTACGTATTTTTCATTTAGCAAACTTCTATTATGAAGCACTCAGTAAAAGATGAAAGTAACAGTATCACGAAAAGCTCATTTTAATGCGGCTCACAGGTTGCACAACGAACAACTCTCCGATGAAGAAAACCGAAGAATGTTTGGGAAATGCAATAATGCGTATTATCATGGCCATAATTATAATCTCACTGTAAAAGTCACGGGTGAGATAGATCCAATATCTGGGTATGTGATCGATATGAAAATATTGAAAGACATAATTCAGGAACATGTATTGGATTATTTAGATCATAAAAATTTAAATGAAGAGGTAAAAGAGTTTTCTTCTTTAAATCCAACTGCAGAAAATATTTGTGTAGTAATCTGGAATATTCTTAGAGATCAGTTAGATGACAAATTTGCCTTAAAAATTATTTTGTATGAAACAGAACGGAATTTCGTGGAATACCCTTCAACCTAAAGAAGTGGAGATTTACAACGAAAATATAATAGATGAAATAGGTGATAATCATATTGGTACATCTCATGATACACCTATGAAAGAAGGGGCATTTGACCTTTCTGATGAGGAAAAAGTAAAAAAGATTTCTTCTCGTTTTAGAGAAATCATGGATATTTTAGGTTTAGACTTAACAGATGATAGCCTTAGTGGTACACCTGATAGAGTGGCTAAAATGTATGTGAAAGAGATTTTTAGTGGCTTAAATCCTAAAAACCGCCCAGATATTAAGTTGTTCGACAATAAGTACAAGTACGATGAAATGTTGATCGAGAAAAACATTCATTTCTACTCGAATTGTGAACATCATTTTGTACCGATTATTGGTTTTGCACATGTAGCTTACATTTCTAATGGAAAAGTAATAGGCTTATCAAAAATCAATAGAATAGTTCAACACTATGCTAAAAGACCTCAAGTACAAGAACGCTTAACAGTACAAATTGCAGAGGATTTAAAGAAAACTTTAGGAACTGAAGATGTTGCTGTTTTAATTGACGCAAAACATTTATGTGTCTCAATGAGAGGTATTGAAGATACATACAGTGCTACTGTTACATCTCACTTTGGTGGAAAATTTAAAGAAGAGGCTACAAGGAAAGAATTCTTGGAGCTGATTCCAAAGTCTTCAGAATAGCATTACCATTGTAGCTATTACTTCATAAAAAATACGCAAGGGGTTACTTTATATTTTAAGGTAACCTCTTTTGATTTACAGCTTTTCCTTTTATTTTTAATAAGAGCAAACTATTTTTTGTTCAAGAACCCATTTATATTACTTCTCTCACTAAAGCAAAAATCAAATATAATGAGACATAAACTACTCTTCATTTTTACCTTTTTACTTCTATCAAATTTATCAAATGCCCAAATTCATTTTGGAATTGGTGGTGGAGGATCTTCGGGAGTAGGGGATTTATCACCTTTTTCTAGTGCCGGTTTTGCTGCCTATATTGAATTAAGTTATAATGTAAATGATAGGTTTGACGCGGTGCTTGTAGGGCATGTCAATGGTTTGGCTGCAGTGCCTTTTGATATTTCGTTATCTCAAGCATGGTATCAAATTCCTGTTCTCATAGAAGGAAGGTATTACTTTAACTCAAAAGAGGGAGAGACAACTTTTCATCCTTATGTACAAGGAGGTATTGGAGCCGTGAGGTCTTATTATTTGAGATCTAAAAATCACAACTTAGATCCAGAAGTACTGGACAAGTTTTGGAACTTTGGAGCGAGAGTAGGCGTGGGTACTTTAATATCAATCTTTAATGTGCAATTGAACTACAATTATGGCGGAAGTTATAATGATAATACATTGAGCGTAATGGATTTATCATTGGGGCTGCGTTTTTGATATAGTGCTATAAATTTATATAAAAAAGAAGCACGCATTTTCAGTTGAAGATGCGTGCTTCTTGTTTTATTCTATATTAAATCTAAACTCCGAAATGGTTAATGACCATTTTTTTGGTGTAGATACTTTTTCCGTTTTCCTCTATGATAAGCATATAAGTACCGGTAGGCATTAAACTAATATCAAAGCTAGAAACTTGATGACTAATGGCATTCTTGTTATCAATGACTGTCGAAAGGCCACTTTCAAGGTTTACCAACTTATATGTAATATCTGTATACTCATTGTTTTTAAAATCAATATGAAATTGAGTGTTGGCAGGGATTGGATATACATTAATCGGCTCTTTTTCTGATTTGCTTTCATCATTGATTGAATTAGCATTAGATACAAGACCCATTAATAATAATACAAATACAAATAAAATGTTTTTTAAATTCTTCATAAGTAAATCCCTTATTAATCAGAAAACTAGAGTGTTACTTATTTTTACGGGAATACAGGAAAAAGTTAATGATCATTTTATTTTATTCACAAAAAGTATCTATTACTTCTTTTCTTCTTCTACCAATATAGCCTGACTATTTCTGATATTGCCTTTACTGTTGGTAGAATGAATAATGACATTTCCAGTGTAAATGAGCATATCGTTGAGTGTTACTTTTAGGATGTAAGCACCGGCAGGGTAGTGGTGTACATCAAAAATGGCTTTGTTTCCTTCAATTTTTGGTTTGATATCCCATATCGACTCATTTTCAGTATGATGAAGTTTTATATCTATACGGTCATCTTCTTGTGCTTGGAAATCAATCTTTAAGTAATAATTCGTAGGATTAGGAAACACTTTTTCAATCCCAAATTCCTCTTTATCAGAATGATTGGCTAATAATTGCCTGCACCAGATAAATTCCTCACCATTTTGCTGTACTGTTCTTAGTCGGTAAAATGTGTTTTTATCTTTGTTAAATGTAGCGTCTTGTAATTCATATGGGTTTTCAGAGGATGATTTGCCGCTGGCATTGACTCTACCCAATTCCGTGAAATTTTCTCCATCATTTGATTTCTCAATGATAAAGTGACTTGAGTTACGTTCAGATGACGTCTCCCAATAAGCAAAAGTAATGTCGTTCTCTACCTCTATATCAAAGTATTCCAATATGGTAGGGAGTTTTAAACGATAGGCTGTAATTTGACTACAAAATTCCCCATTTCCTTGACAGCCCGATGTTGTGATTTTAGTTAAATCACCCAATATATTTTCTCTGTATTTATTTTTTACAACCAAATCACTTTGAATGTGAATTTCTGCACTTTCACCTATTTGAAGTTGTGCCTTTTTATCTAAAAAGTGAATATTGAGATAAGTAGATGAAATATGTCCTTTCAGTTCAGCGATATAATTGTCAATCTTTAGGAATATTTCATGTGCATCAATACTGCCTACTTCCCTGATAGAAAATTCACCGTCAGAAGCACTTATTATGGCTTTTTGGACCTTAAGTTTACCTTCGATTACTAATGAACACTTGGGATTAACAGTGAGTGTGTTGGTGATGAAGATACTGCCATGATTCGTAATGACAAATTCAGCACCATTCGAAATATCAACAGCACCTACCACTAATTTTTCAACATCTAAGTTGAAGTCAATGATAAAGGATTTATTTTTTACTAAAATGATACTTTCTTCAGAGGGAACAACTTTTGGAGACCAGTTATTGGGGTTTTCCCATTGTTCAATACTAGTATACCTTTCCAATTCTGGTTTGATACTCGTATAAGAATGAATTAATGGCGTAGCAAAAGTAGTAGTTGTTATACTAAAAATTAAAATAAAAAGAGTAGAGACTGATTTCATGATTCTGGCTTAGTTTAAAAAAACTAATAGTTACTTTTTGTTGATTCAATATCGATTTGGATACATAAGTACGACATCAAAAATAGTTCATTATTGATTCTTAATTATTTTTTTGTGGAAATAAATACGACATAGGGTTTGACGGTGATATTATTTAGATCTTTTCGAAGTTAATAATCAAAAAAATAGTAAGAAACAGTGTAATGTGATTTTGATGTTGTGCTTACTTATATTAAAATACTCAATATTTTTATTAAAAAGTTAATAGATTATCAGAACCTTATTAAAATGATATTGAAAATTAAATATGTGCAATACTCATTCTCTTAAAGGTTAAAGGATACCTTCATCTGCAAAGCTGAAATAGTTGTCATTGGCAAAAATGATATGATCTAATAACGGAATTTCTAAAAACTGTCCTCCTTCTTTAATCTTCTTGGTCATCGAAATATCTGCTTGACTTGGTTTAATTTGACCTGAAGGATGATTATGAACGATTACTATTGAACAACCTTGATGGGATAAAGCCTTCTGGAAAATGATTTTTGGATCGGCTACTGTACCGGTCATTCCTCCCATGCTCACCTTCTCAATATTTTTAATGTGATTGGATCTTGTAAGAATAATAACCCATAACTCTTCATGATTAAGGTCTAATAGATAAGGAGTAATAAAACTGTAAATATCCTTGGAACACGTAATTCGAGTCCTTTCCTTCTTTTTAGTTTCTTTTCTTCGTCTTCCCAATTCCAAAGCTGCAATAATACTTATCGCTTTTGCATCTCCAATGCCATTGATACTTTTTAAATCTTCAATACTAAATTGAGCTAATGCATTTAAGTCGTTATTTCCTTTATTAAGAAGGAGTTGAGCAACTTCTATGGCTGAGAGTTTTTTTGATCCTGAACCTAATAAGATGGCAATAAGTTCAGCATCAGAAAGGGTATGCCTTCCTTTGAGTTGTAGTTTTTCTCTAGGTCTATCTTCTTCAGCGAGGTGCTTGATCGTTAGCTTTTCTTCTTGTATCATAATTAGAATAGTTAGTAAGATGAATCAATTAAGAGTTGCTAATATAAAACAAAAGAGGTTATCATTTATATGATAACCTCTCCCAGTATGAAATGAAATGAAATAAATTATTACTTATATTTTTAATCTAATTTGATATCTCTAATTATAGGATTGAGAATGAATCTGAGTAAGATACTCCGTCAATGATTAATTCTGCAGTGTATGTTCCTGTAGGTAATGTTGAAAGGTCGAAACGCTTAACGTTTTTCGCTCCAGCTACAAATCTTGAATTGTAAACTGTTTCTCCATCAGTAGTGTATAATTTTACTTTAACGAAACCTTCAACGTTTTTACCTAAAATGATATTTAGGTTTTCTTTCACTACAGAAATTTTGAATTTTTGGTTTGAAGAAGCTAATTGGTAATTCATCATAACAGCTGTATTTGATGGTGTTACGAAAAATTCTCTAACTAACATTTTATCTTCAAAATTCATTTTGAATGTATATTTTCCTTCAGGTAAACTTTTGAAATTAATATCTTCTTTAACTTTTCCTGAAGCTATAACTCTTTTTGATGTATATACTTTACCAGAAGCATCTTCAATAGTAAAGTTAATTTCTTCGCCTTCTAAATTTTGGAAAATAATTGAAGCTGATGTTCCATCTTCTGAAGCTTTGAAGAAATATGAAATTCCATTAAATGGTAAGTAGTAATCTTTAGCTGATAAACTAAGGGTAACTAATAATGCAGCAAATAAGGTCGTGATCTTTTTCATAGTATGTATTATTTAATTTATGTTTTTTCTGTTTTGATTACATTACAAAGGTGAGTGATTATTTTCTTTTGTCAAAGTCAAAATCGCCGAAATTAATTAAGTGTATTTGTGTATTTTAATATTTAAAAGTTTTGTATTTAATACGCTTAAAACATTTTTCGTCATTAAGTGTAAGTTGATCCTTGTACAACGTTGGGGGTATATTGATTAATGGGGAAGTATGTTTGTAAAGTGTATCACGGTACACTTATAAATATTTCTCCAAATAAAAAAATGTTAAAAATCATTGTTAATATTTAGTTCACATATAATGCTGTTTCTGTATATGTAAATAATTGAAAATTAAATGTTTACGCAGTGTTTTAGCTGCTTTTTAGCAGGTTTTATTTTTCGTCTTTTAGCGTATTATAAATCAAAAGGGAGAATGATGAAAACTTATTGAAATGGGTATTGTAAAGCAGTTTTTTGTTCAGTTTTAAGAATTTGATATGAATTGATAGAATATACGAAATACTCGTGTTTTTTTATTGGAATTTTAAAATGATGGTATAATAGGTAATAAAAAAAGCAGCGTAAAATCAATACCAAAAAAGGTATTTATAGAAACCGAAGAATTCCCTGAATAATGAATAAAAATCCCTCCACTCAAAATAGTTTGGACTTACTGCTGACACATTCTCGATTCCCGCTTTTTTAAATGCTAATTTACATCTTGTGATGTGGCTAAACTGAGAAACAACAACTACAGATTTACTGTTCGGAACTAATTTCTTAAAATTTACAGCAGTGAGCCAAGTAGTATTTCCAAAGTCATCAATGATGATATCTTGTTGAGGTATTCCTTTTTGAATAAGATATTCAGCCATTTTCTGTGCTTCATAATGTCCTTCTTTACCTAAAGCCGCCACTTACTACTATTTTTTGTACAAGCCTTTTTGTATAGATTTCGAACCCCTTGTCCACTCTAGCTTGTAATCTCTGAGAGAGTGTACCATTTTCATTTACCTTGTTTCCTAATATCACTGCATATTCTGACGTGCGGGGTTGAGCACTGATTCCATCAACTATAATGAATACCTCGTGAATAATAAACCAGAGAAATGATAACAAAGTGATGATTTTAAAATAGCTCAACATGTTTGTAGGAAGTCGTATTTTAGTTTGTAAGTACAGAACGTCAGTTTAAAAAATTAAAACTGTTTGATATTAAACATAAAAGGATCATCTCTTATTCAAAAAATCTATTTCAATAAATGGGTAAAGTAAAGAGAACTCCATTGTATAGTTTTCAACCAAGTATTTTTCGATCGAATAGTAAAAACAAAAAAGAGGTTGCCACTGAATGACAACCTCTCCCACAAAGTATGAAATGAAATGAATTATTACTTATATTTTATAAACTAATCTTAATGTCTTGATTATAAGATTGAAAATGAATCAGAGTAAGAAACTCCGTCAATAATCAATTCTGTAGTGTATGTGCCTTGCGGTAATTTAGAAAGGTCGAAACGTTTGATGTTTTGAGCACCAGCCATGAATTTACTATTGTAAACTGTTTCACCTTTGTCTGTGAATAATTTAATTTTCACAAACCCTTCAACACTTTTACCTAAAATGATATTTAAGTGCTCGTCGATTACTGAAGTTCTAAATTTTTGAGTTGAAGATGCTAAGTGGTAATTCATCATTACTGCACTTTTAGATTCAGTAACGTAAAAATCTCTTACTAGCAAATTGTCTTCAAAGATCATTTTAAAAGTATATTTTCCTTCAGGTAAACTCTTAAAATTGATATTTTCTTTTACTTTTCCAGAAGCAATAACTGTTTTATTGATATAAACATTACCAGCTTCATCTGATAAAGTAAAATTGATTTCTTCACCTTCTAAGTTTTCAAAAATTAATGAAGCAGATGTTCCATCTGTAGAAGCTTTAAAGAAATATGAGATGCCGTTAAATGGTAAATAATATTCTTTTGCTGTTAAACTAAATGATACTATTAATGCCGCGAATAAAATTGTAAACTTTTTCATAGTATATGTATTAATGTTTCTTTATTTCTGTTTTGATTACCTTACAAAGGTGAGTGATTATTATCTATTGTCAAAGTGTAAGTAGTCGAAATTTATAAAGTGTAAAAATGCTATTTTATATTATAAAGTTTTGTATGAGATACACTTAATACTTTATTAATCATTAAGTGTAAGTTGATCCTAGAACATCATAAGGAGGATATTTATAATGCAGTAACTTTGTTTGTAAAGTGTATTGACCTACACTTAAAGAGAAAAAAACGAATAAAAAAATGTTAATTTTTTTTTATTTACACTCTGTTTACATTTTTGCGATAACTTATTCATTTTGAAGGCTTAGCTGATAAGAGGGGGGGAGTATTTAAAATGCCTACAGATTTAAAAAGTGAATACTGAGAATTTGAATAAATAGTAAAATCAATATTAGCCACTCATTTCATGAAATTCTTAAACTTGTCCCTTCAAGTCCAAAAATAGTACTACCAAAGTAATTGAGTAGAAAGCCACTGATGTAAATATAAATCTTAGCATCATTTGTAGGACACCTTACAAATCATCTGAAATCTCCTGCTTTCTTAATATCATAAATATTCGAAAGCTTAGTTTACAGCATATTGAATAAATTTCAAGAATGATGCACTGAAAATTAAAGGTATTGAGAGAGAATAGAACTATTGATACTCTTTTCCTTATTCGTTGTTTTAAGGGATCAACAACAAAAAGTGGGCAAAAAACATAAAAATTAATAAACAAAAAAAGAGGTTGCCACTGAATGACAACCTCTCCCACAAAGTATGAAATGAAATGAATTATTACTTATATTTTTAACTCTTAATAGAGTGTTTTTTCTTTTTTGAGTAATTCAAAAGTTATTTCCTTTTGATTACATAACAAAGGTGCGCGATTATTTTCTTTTGTCAAAATTTAAAACGTCAAAATTTAATAAGTGTAAAGTGTGATTTTAAATATTATTAATTTTGTATTTTATACGCTTAATTACATTTTAAGTATTAAGTGTAAGTTGACCCTTATGTTTCGTAGTGCATCTTGCTACGAAAGAGAAAGTTTGTTTGTAAAGTGTTCTGTGGTACACTTAAAAAATTATGACGATATTAAAAATTGTTAAAGATCTTTTTTTGGTGATTTTCGCCACTTTTTTGAAGGAAATTACTTCAGTAGAAGAGAGGTTAGATGTCTTAATTTTGGTATGTATCACATTATGAAGCGTTTCTTTGTTTGCAAGTGTACTCCTTCATCATGAAGTTCAAAATAATTTATCGAGTAGAGATGAAATTTTTATGTACAAAAAAAGAGGTTGCCACTGAATGACAACCTCTCCCACAAAGTATGAAATGAAATGAATTATTACTTATATTTTTAACTCTTTGTAGAGTATTATTTCTTTTTCTCAGTAATTCAAAAACTTATTTCCTTTTGATTACATTACAAATATGGGGTAATATTTTCTATTGTCAAAGCTTATTTATGTGAAATTTACTACTGCGAAATTTCGCAAAAACTAATATTAGTTTTGTATTATTCACACTTAATACTGTTTTGTGTTGAATTATTCTGTAATGACATAGATCATATTTTGATTTTGCATTGAATTACTGACAATAATATAGTTAAGTGTTCACTCGTACACTTATTGATTTTTTTTTGAAAAAACCGAATAAAAAAATAGATTTTTTATTTTTTGAAGTAATAAACGAGAATTTTGAGTAGTATTGCCACTGAATTTTATTCATTATTGATTTACCATACTATACTTATAAAACATATATACACAAATGAATAATTCCTCTCAACATATACTGATGGTAAGACCTGCGTCATTTGGCTTTAATGAAGATACAGCCGTAGATAATGAATTTCAGGAAACTAATTTTAATCTTTCAAATTCAGATTATGTAGAAAGTGCATTAAAGGAGTTTGATCACTACGTAGCTACTCTTAGAGCAAATGACATCGATGTGACTGTCATTGATGATACACCAGAACCTAAAAAACCTGATAGTCAGTTTCCTAATAACTGGTTTACAACACACCGCAATGGTGATATATTCTTATATCCAATGCGTCCTTTGAATAGAAGAGCGGAAAGAAGAAAAGATATCATTGATATGCTGGAAATGTGTTTCCATGTGTCTAAAGTGACAGATTTGTCAGTTTACGAAGAGAAAAATCAGTTTTTAGAAGGAACAGGAAGTATTATTTTCGACAGAGTCAATAAGATTGCTTATGCTTGCCTTTCTGGAAGAACTGATAAGGAACTGTTTGAACAGCATGCAGAAACATTAGGTTATGAAGCTGTTGCTTTTAATTCTGTAGATGAAAATGGAAAAGCAATTTACCATACAAATGTAATGTTTTCTATTGCAAGTGATTTTGTGGTGATTTGTGGAGCTTCTATTACAGATGAGAAAGAAAAGGCAATGCTTTGGGATAAGTTTAAAGCCACAGGTAAAGAAATTGTAGATGTTAGTTATGCTCAATTAAGAGACTTTACTTGTAATGTCTTGGAGGTGACAGATTTAAATGAGAATAAAAAGTTCACAATGTCTTCAAGAGCTTATCATTCTTTCACTCCTGAACAGATTGAATTGATGGAGAAATATGTGAAAATCATTCATTCTCCGATTGACACGATTGAAAATGTATGTGGTGGTGGTACAAGGTGTATGATGGCGGAAATTTACTTAGCCGAGAATATTCATAACCTCTAATCATTATCGGATAATTTCAGATAAGATTCTATTTGAATCAAAATAACATAGTATAAAAATACACTTGCCCCAATTTTGTATCTACTCAATGATCCTAAATTGGGGCTTGCTATTGCCAAGAATCCAATCATTGATAATGAATAAACCAACAGAATGCCTATAAGTAATCGATTATACTTTGAAATTTTGACCTTTTTGCTAATTAATAGATAAAAGTTCAGAATGATAAGTACAATAGAGGCAAGGTTTTCAGTACTGATTAATACATCAAAAATATGCCTTGATGTGAAATAATTGGGATAAATAAATGGTGTGATGATGGCCTCTGGGATTGAAAGAAGTATACCGTTCCAGCTTTCATCCATATTTTCAAGATGAATTGCATGAGGATCCTGTTCGTTTAAACTAAGTTTTAAATAATTAGCATAAATCGTTTTTGGAAACTGATCTAATCCAAAATGATATTCAAAATTGACTATAAAAATCCCACCCAAAGCAATGAAGGAAAGTAATAGGAAAAGATACTTTTTGTTAAATTCAATAGATTTGATTTTCAGATAGATAAAGAATAATATCGGTAAAAAGAAAATTACAAATCCTCCGAAATAATAAAACTTAAGTTGAAGTAAACTGTACAATAGAAAAAGTAGGATGATAATAGAAATTGCCTTTACTTTTTTAGTGATGATATCAATTGAAATACCAATGCAAAAATATAAAATAGGTATAGATATCGTTTCTTTAATGACTCCACTACTCCAAAAGACTACCGTTGGGAAACAGAAGTTGGCAATTAGAAAGCTAAATTGAGTAGAGGGGTAGAGTTGAGTGACTCTTTTTAATAAATACCATACCCCACAAAAACTGAAAAAAGACATGTAAAGAGACATTACCCAATAATTATTGAAGCAAATGAGACTCAAAACACTACCAATGATGGTAAAGTATACTGTGGAACTATTACTTTGGATCAGTTGGGCTTTTATTTCAGGTGGATAGTGATAGGGTTTGGAGAATACGAAATCAATGTATCCTAAAAAGTTAGTTTTAGCAATCTCTGCTAGTTTGACCGAATCATTGTAAAGTATAAATGTATCACCTCCTTTATAATAAGTAGAGTAGATGTACCCTAATAGTAAACCCAAAATGAGTTTTACGAATAAGGCTCGATCATAGATAAAGGGAAAAAGTGAAGCATTTTTTTTTCGATGTAAAAAAATACCTACTGCTAAAAGGAGAATACTAAAAATGATCATAAAAAATTGCTGCAACATTTGAATGGACTTCAAAATATTGCAGCAATATAATTACTTCGTTTGAGAAATCTAATCCTAGAAGATGGCCTCAGCGATATCTTTTACAGAAGTAGATCTACCCATAGAATAGAAATGCATACCTGGAACACCGTATTCAATCAGTTCTTTTGATTGTTTGATACCCCATTCGATACCCAACTCCTTGATCTCTTTATTATTTTTACACTTTTTAGCTTCAGTCAATAATTCCTCAGGGAAGTCTAACTTAAAGATACTTGGTAAAAGAGTCAATTGCTTTTGAGTAGTCAAAGGCTTAATTCCTGGAAGGATTGGCACTGTAATACCCGCCGCACGACATCTATCTACAAAGTCAAAGTACTTTTGATTATCAAAGAACATTTGAGTTACGATGTAATCAGCACCTAATTCTACTTTCTTTTTTAAGAAGTCAATATCAGATGACATGTTAGAGGCGTCCATGTGTTTTTCAGGATAACCTGCTACACCAATACTGAAACCACCTTTAAATCCTGCTTGATCTGCATATTTAAACTCACCTTCATTCATCTTAGTAATATGCTCTACTAACTCAGAAGCATAAGCATATCCTTCAGGGTGAGGTGTAAAAGACGCTTCACCTTTAGCGGCATCACCTCTTAAAGCTAATATATTTTCAATCCCTAAGAAGTTTAATTCAATAAGGATATTTTCAGTTTCTTCTTTAGAAAAACCACCACAAATAATATGAGGGACAGTATCTACTTTGTATTTGTGCATAATAGCAGCACAAACGGCAACTGTACCTGGTCTATGACGTTGGATTGATTTTTCAAATAAGCCGTTTGATAATTCTTTATAAACGTACTCCTCTCTATGATAGGTAACATCCACAAATGCAGGGTTAAACTCCATTAGTGGGTCGATAGCATCAAATAATGATTGAATACTCTTACCTCTTACTGGGGGAAGTAGTTCAAAAGAAAATAATGTCTTTTTATCCTCGGCTGCTTGATTAAGACGATCTATAACTTTCAAAGGCTGTAATATTTAGTTTGTTCGAAACATAAGTACTTGATTACAATCGCTCAAATACATAAAACGCGAATGCAAAGTTATTTTCATCTGTAAGCTTTACCAAAAAGAAAGTGATAAATTTTCTTTTTTTTGATGACTTTTTT
Organism: Flammeovirga sp. EKP202; assembly: GCF_014534745.1. GTDB lineage: Bacteria > Bacteroidota > Bacteroidia > Cytophagales > Flammeovirgaceae > Flammeovirga. The sequence continues at coordinate 105,280 of NZ_JACVVP010000020.1, read as the reverse complement.
ATAAAATCTTCAATAATAACGTGGAATACCTATGAAAATGAAAGCTAATAGGGATAGGAAGAGAGAGAATCTCTTTGTGGAGTTCACTTTAATTCTAAAAAAAACAATCCCTACTCTTCTTTAGAAAAATAGGGATTGTATAAAAAGCTCTTATCAGTCAGCTTTAAAGAGGATTGTTTTCTATGAATTCACTGCCTTCATTCTTAAAGAACTTAGTAGGAATTTCATTTCTCAGTTTGATGTATTTTGCATAGTCACCTTCAAAATCAACTCTCTTATCGATAGTCTCATCAAAACGATCCAATAAACATAATACAACTTCTGATACTTCTCTTACTGCGTTGCTGTTACCTGCATTGCCAGTAATGTAATCAGCATAGCCATGCATACGGCAATATTCAGTGAAAAGTGGGCTTCCTTGTCTTCCGACCATAAAACGGGCACCTACTTCTCTAGCTAAAGAAATATCAAGGATATCATCAAAAGTGAAAAGGATCTCTTCTGCTTTCACGCCAGACATGCTGTCGACCAATGGAAGTACTTTTACTTTATCTTTGACTAAGTAGCAAACAGCATCAAAATGTTCCCTTTTGGCCCATTTAAATGCGGCTTCATTAAATTCTCCGGTTACAACTGCTGTGAAAGGGATTTCACCGTGCTCTAAGAAGTAGCCAAAGCGAAGCATATTTACACCCATAGAGTCCACTTCACTAAATGGACTAGGCATTGCACCACCTTTTACACCACCATTAAAAACACCGTCCCAGTCAAAGATTAATCCTTTGACTTTCTTCAATTGCTCTAAAAGAGAAGAGGAGGCGGTTACAAACACGCCTCCTCCTTCTTCGAATAATTCTTCTCTCATGGTTAGAGATTAGTATTTTACGATATCTTGAACGTCTAATAAACCAATAGCTTTACCGTCAAGTGTCACTACTAATTCATCAACTTGCTTCTCTTTGATTAAGTTTGATGCAGCGAATAATAATTCGTGAGCATCGATTGAGATAGGAGCGTTTAATCCTAAATCACCAACTTTAATGCTTGAAACATCACCACCTTTTTCAGATACTAAACGACGTAAGTCACCGTCAGTGAAGATACCGATAGCAGCACCGTTAGCGTCTACTACAGTAGCAGCACCAGTTTTGTTGTTAGTCATAACAACTAATGCCTCAGCGATAGTAGCGTCAGCAGTGATAGTAGGGTTGATGTCAGATAAAGCATCACCTACACGTACAGTCATTAAACGAGTATCGTTGATGAACTGATCAGTACCGATTTTTGTGAAGTGGTTCTCAGTTAATTGAGACATGATCTTCCAAGGTACAGTAATTGTATGAACTCCGATGTCTACAGCGTCACGTACGTGTTGGATTGTACGAACTGAAGAGAACATGATTTTAGTATTGTAACCGTAGTAGTTTACAGCTTCAACACAATCTTTCACTAATGAAAGAGCGTCATGTCCTTGGTCTTGTAAACGACCAACTAGAGGACAAACATAAGTTGCTCCAGCTTGCATAGCCATATATGCTTGTTGTAAAGTGTATACAAGGTGAACGTTCACTTTGAAACCTTCTTTTACAAGCATTGAACAAGCCTTAAGACCTACTTTAGATACAGGAATTTTGTAAACAGTAGTTTCACGGTCTAAACCTAACGCCTCTTGACGTTTTGCTTCAGCAACGATTTCTTCTGCAGTGTCACCTAATGCTTCGATTTGAAGAACAGGAACAATTTTCGACAACTCAACAATTGTACCGTCGATATCAGTGATACCGTGACGAGCCATGAAAGTAGGAGTTGTAGTTAAACCAGTCATGAACGGAAGTTGTTCAAAAGATGATTTGATCTCATTGATCTCCGCAGAATCTAAATATAATTCCATACTAGTAAGTATATATTTTGTTTTTTTAAATCGGAAAAAATGTGAAGAAAGTACTAGCGGTAGCTTACTTCGATATTGTGTAATTCAATTAGAGGTTTCATGAACTCTTCTAACTGATTTACATCTAATTGACTTGCCGCATCACAAAGAGCTTCGTTAGGGCAAGGGTGAGTTTCGATAAATAAACCATCGATACCTGCAGCTACACCAGCTCTAGCCAATGTGCTTAAGTATTGACGAGCTCCACCTGTAGGATCCGCAGAAGGGATACCATATTTACGGATAGAGTGAGTAACATCAAATACAACTGGGTAACCTGTTTGTCTCATTTCGTAGAATGAACGTGGGTCAACAATTAAGTCGTTATAACCGAAAGAATAACCTCTTTCTGTTAAGATGATGTTTTTATTGCCTGTAGACTCAACTTTTTGAGCAGGCTTGATCATGTTTTCAGGAGCTAAGAACTGACCGTGCTTGATGTTTACTACTTTACCTGTTTCTGCAGAAGCAACTACAAGGTCAGTTTGCATACATAAGTAAGCTGGAATTTGAAGAATATCTAAAACCTCAGCAGCAGGTTTTACTTGGTCAGGATAATGAATATCTGAAACTAAAGAGAAACCGAATTCATCTTTTACTTTTTGAAGGATTCTTAAACCTTCATCGATACCAGGACCTCTGTAGTAATCTACTGAAGATCTGTTATCTTTTTGGAAAGATGCTTTATAGATCATCGGAATGTTTAAACGTTCCGTAACCTCTTTTAATTTCTCTGCTGTTTTCATCATGATACTCTCGTCCTCAATAACACAAGGACCAGAAATCAGGAATAACTCGTCGGCTCCACAGTTAATATCGCCAACTTTGACAATGTTTTTACTCATCTGTATATATTGCTTTTGTATTGGGTGACGTCCAAACTTAAAGGACTAATCTCCAACGATGCGCAATTTAATTTATTTTTAAATTAATGCCCAATGATAAACGTTAGCTATTTGTAAATTTTAAACTAACTTTTGCATAATTTGTCGAACACGTTCTAAATCCTCTTTCGTATCTACAGGAATGCTGTCATGTTCTGTAATACCGACTTTGATTTTATAACCGTGCTCAATCCATCTTAGCTGTTCCAACGACTCTAATTGCTCTAAATTTGTAGGCTCAAGAGAAGAGAATTTTGCTAAGGCTTCTTTGGTATATGCATAAAGACCAATGTGTTTATAAAAAGTGGTATGTTGCATCCACTCTTTCGGGTCCACACCTCTTACGGTAGGAATGACTGCTCTACTGAAATACAATGCGTCTTTGTTGTGATCAAAAGTCACAAATACCTCACTATTATTGATCAAGTCTTCTTCATGAACAACCGGTAAGACGAGTGTAGCAAATTCAGTACTTTCATCAAAACTTTCGATCAACTCAGTCAGTTGAACAGGCTCTAGAAGAGGTTCGTCTCCTTGGATGTTCACTACTGCATCAAAGTTTTTACCTGTTTGTTGGTTGACGATCTCTAAGGCTTCAAGACATCTTGATGTACCATTAGAATGATCAACTGAAGTCATGACTACGTTCCCTCCAAAAGATTCAACTGCTTCAACAATACGTACATCGTCTGTGGCGATATACACATTTTCTACTGTTGCAGTAGCACGTTCGTATACGTGTTGAATCATCGGTTTTCCACAAATATCAGCAAGTGGCTTACCTTCCAATCTAGATGACCCATAGCGAGCAGGAATAATTCCTAAAAACTTACGCATATTTAAATTATTGATTCTTATTCGATTAGAGCTTGAAGAGTGTTGAAAAATCCCTAAAAACTCATAGTGGCTACAAATGTACTATTTTTGTTTTTGTTGACACTAAAATATTAAGAAATGATAAATTAAAAGTTTACAACGTTATTGAATGGAAATTTGCCATGATTTGCTTCCATATTTCGAAGAGGCTTTCAAAATACAATTCTTACTCTGAAGTGTTCTTGGAAGATAAATCGTATAATGTGCTCCGTTTATGGTATACGGAATTTGATCCAATAGTAAGCGTCCGTCTGTTGTATAGAGTTCAAATGACATCACTCCTAGATTTCTTGATAAAGCTAGATGTATGATGCCATCATGCACTGGATTTGGATACAATTTACCTTCTTCCAAAGTAGAGACCACTGAACTTAATGGGTTGTCACTTTTTACTTCAATTTCTTTTGAAATAATATAAGTACAGCCAGCTCGGTTGGTTGCAAATAGTCTTAATTCTGAAGTTCCGGTAGATGTAAACGTAGGAGTGACTGAAATGGCATTGGTTTCACCTATTTGTTCGCCATCAAGATACCATGACCATGTAGTTGCATTATTGTGTGCATTGAAAGTGGCAGTGATGTTTCCGTCAACATAAGAAATACTATCTGAAAGTGTATAAGTATTGAAAGTGGAGTCAATGACTACTTCAGTATATACTTTATCAGAAATTGCGATGTTTCCACTGCCGCAAGTAATCCAAAAAGAAGTATCTCGCTGTATATCTTGTAATAGAAGTGAACTTCCTGTATAAAGCAGTTGTGTTAAGAATTCGTCTTTGTAGAAATTATACATACCACAGCCTTTAGGTTGTATAATTACACTACTATTAATACACGAATAAAGTGTTGGTTCAATATCCAATACCGGAATCACTTCCCCTCTTAATTGCACGATATCTCCATTATACACATATCTCCCTTGGGATTGAACGTAATAATAGTCGATAGAATCAATTAAGACTTCAAATTGTCTTCCTCTACTTTGTAATACTTTATTGTCATCATTATCACTTTTGTATAGGGCTAAAGAGTCAAAATCATCGGTTCTGATTGTAACGGATTCTCCTTCGTAAGCAGCTTGAAATGGAATTTCAGGAGAAGGACCTTTTAACCAATATTGAGTGTAAGGACGAATGCTGTCAATTTGAGCATGAAGTTGTGTTAAACTATCGGCTGCTGTAATAAGGAATCCTACTCTTGCAGTCTCGTTCGCTTGTAATTTTGGAATACTTAAACTGATTACACTAGATGAATTGGTACCGACTCCGGCTGCACCGACTGTTGTAGTGCCAATGCCTGAAGATACCGCTTGAATTTTCTCTTGATCCGTAAAGCCATCTGTGATATCAATAGCACTATTGTCACCATTTAAATTATCTATGGCTTGGATATTAATTTTACCTTCATTTAATAATGTAATAGCCGCATACTTTCTTTCATTGACGTGCTTGACAAATACCATTCTTCTCTCTGGGTCATAGTCTAAAATGGAACTGTCAGCAGGGAAGTCATTTTGAGAAAAAGTAGTGTATTCCATCATCCAATCCATGAAAAGCCCAGCATATAGAGTGTCAATTTCAGCATTGGAATTATTTTTTATGGCAAGTTCGGTAAAGAATTCACTGTTTACGTAATATTGATTTCCAGAAAAATAAGTTTGATCAACTTCAACGGATACAGGAGCATTTGATTTCGAGTCAACATATTTCATTGTGTAAGCATGAACAGGGAAATTGTTGTCAGAAGCGTATTCTCTAATATAGTTGACAAAAGAAACGCCTTGGAAATCGGCACTTCGAGTATTTGTAGTGATGTTTGTATAGGTAGCATCAGATACTCGGTCTTTACTAGCCAATATGACACCAGCTTGTCTTGTAAGGTGATAATACCCAAAGTTATCTTTTTGATTTGAAGTATAATAGTTTAATCCATGCTCTTTACCAATGGTGCCGTCAGGACGGAATACCCCAGTGATTTTACTGAAATTGATAAACTGTTCAAGCGTGATATTTAATTCAACATTTTGCCAGTCCTTGTAAACATAATTGGAAGTGCTATCCACAAAGTTGATTCTGAAGTGCACATTTTCCTGAAGGTTTGCTGATTCACTAATTTTAAAAAGAAAAGGAGTGTTTTCATTCGAAATTTCTTGCTCATCATTTAGCTGTCCGATAAAAGTAGTATCAGCGATAGGGGTGTAACTATCGTTGTAGGAAGTCATAATAGCTTTTAAGTCCCCAGAATTTCCGTTTAAAATATTTTTAAAATCAAACCAAATTGCAATAGTGTCTCCTAGTTCTATTGTGATATCTCTTGTGATGTGATGACCATACTGTATGTTTTCAGCTTGAATAATATGTGCACTGTCTTTATAAGTTAATGCTCGGTATGCATCGGCTAAACCATATCCAAAGACATATTTATTGTTGGCATTACTTCCAATGGAATAAAAAGTCGTATCGGCAGTAAAGCGAATAAGTTGTTTGACTTGTTTGGCTGTAAGTTCAGGATATTCGCCTCTAACTAATGCGGCAATTCCTGTAAGAGTAGGTGATGCAAATGAAGTACCTGTAGCTCCTTTATATCCATTATTTGTGGTGGTAGTTAAAGAACCGTCAGTACCTGCTACAGTGATATTGTAGCTTTTAGTATAGTTTCTATGATTTTTATTTTGATCTACAGCAGAAACGGACATTACATTTTCATAAGAAGCTGGGTAATAATCTGTGAGTACTTGACCGTGATTATCATTTCCCGCAGCAGCAATGAATAGTACATCGTATTCGGGGTCTTCAGTATAAAAGTCAATGACTTCTGCATAAGCTCTTGAACTAACATTGGCAGCACCCCATGACATGTTAATGATATCCGCACCATTTTCAGCAAGGTAACTTAAGCTACTTAAAGTATTTCTGACGGCAAATATCATTTTCGTATTAAACCCCATACCTGCAATTCCAATCTCATTGTCAGGTACAGCACTGGCATTACCAGCAACTTCAGTACCATGGTCCGTACCTGTTAGGTTACCACTATTCGTACGGAAATTGTATCCATAAATATCGTCTACATAACCGTTATTGTCATCGTCAATACCCGCAATACCGTTAAGTTCTAACTCATTGACTTTCAAATTGCCTTTAAGGTCTTCGTGTTCTACATCAAAGCCACTATCATGAATACCAATGATAACATCTTCGCTACCCTTAGTAATAGCCCAAGCTTGTTTTAGATTGTGATTGAAGATATTGTGTTGCGATGTATGGCTTGGATCATTAGGAATATACTCTGGAATTTCCTGTAAATCTTCGTAGTAGAAATCTATTTCAGCGTACTCCACAAGAGGGTGTTTGTAGAGTTCTTCTAATGCAGCTTGAATATCGCTACCATTATTAATATGTATTTCTAAGATGTCAGGTCTTTCTTTTTGAAAAATTTGATAGAAAGAAAAGGGGTTCTTAGAAGGAGGAATGATGTGTGAAAACTTTTTAGGAGAAAGCATTTTAGCAGGGTAGTCACGGTCTTCAAGGTAAGACGTCGACCAAGGTTGAAGAATCTCTGCATCTGTACTTTTAAGCTTAGCATAAATCACTGAGTGATTCTTATCCTGTGCATTCATCACAAAATGGAAAGACACAAGAATCGTAACAATGATAAATTTGGAGAGGGTATTATATAATGACATTCCTTTCATGGAGAAATTGCAATCTATGTAAAGTCATGAAATACAACTTTATAAAGCTGTTTTCATTTATATCTTCTTAAAATTAGGACAAATATATTATTATCAATAGATTTAAGATAACACAAAATCCAATAACAAGAAAGAATGTCTCTCAACAAAGTCATTGGAACAAACTTTAGAAGCATTTGAAAGGATAAAATAAGTTTTTAGAGCTGATTGATGTCACTTTTATGTTGCATCATTCTCTTCATAAAACTTCCCTTTTACCTGAATAATATTAAACCTAGTTGCTTCATTTGAAGAGGTATTCCAATTTAATTAACAACCAATAAATTATGACAACACCTAAACGAACATTTGATTTTCTGTATTTACAAAAAGAGCACTTTCCGAAGGAGGATTGTGTAGCCTACAAACAAAACGGACAGTGGAAAAAGTTTTCCACAGAAGAAGTCGTAGAAATCGTTAACAATCTCAGTGTAGGGTTTCTTGAGTCGGGCTTAAAAAGTGGTGATAAAGTCGCAATCATCTCAGCCAACAGACCAGAATGGAATTTCATTGATTTAGCCTGTCAGCAAGTCGGTATTATTTCAGTGCCCATCTATCCGACGATCACCGTAGATGATTACAGCTACATTTTTGAGAATTCTGACTCGAAATTTGTTTTTGTAGGAGATGAGGATCTGTTTCAAAAATCAACTGAAGCAGCAGAGAAAGCGACTAACATTGAGAAGATCTTCACATTCGATAGAATTGAAAATGCTCCACATTGGACGGAAGTGGAAGAACTTGGTAAAGGCAATGAAAGAACTGAGATAGAGAAGATGATGGCAAGCATTAAAGAAGATGATTTGATGACCATCATTTATACATCAGGTACTACAGGAAGGCCTAAAGGTGTGATGCTTTCTCATAAAAATGTGGTATCCAATGCAATTGCGGTGTCATCCGTTTGCCCCATCGAAAAAGGAAAATCAAAAGCTTTGAGTTTTCTACCGTTATGCCACATATATGAAAGAACAGGCTTCCATTATTTCCTTCAGTACGGTGTTTCTGTTTATTATGCCGAAAGTATGGAAACAATCGCTGCCAATCTACAAGAAGTGAAGCCAGATGTATTCAACACTGTACCACGTTTGTTGGAAAAAATCTATGATAAAATTATAGCGAAAGGTTTAGAAGCAAGCGGACCGAAACGTGCTATTTTCTTTTGGGCCCTAAATTTAGGCCTCCGTTATGAACCAAGAAAAGATCAAGGTTTTATTTATGATAAACAGCTTGAATTGGCCAATAAATTGGTTTTCTCTAAATGGAGAGAAGCTTTGGGAGGCAATGTAAAAGCAATTAACGTAGGAGCGGCGGCACTCCAGCCTCGTTTGGCTAGAGTTTTTTGGTCGGCAGGGATAAAACTTTGTGAAGGGTACGGGTTGACGGAGACTTCACCGGTGATTGCGGTGAATAGAGCAGAGGAGATCGATATGATGGTAGGTACAGTTGGGCCATTGATTGAAGGAGTGGAAGTGAAAATTGCTGATGATGGGGAGATTCTCGCTAAAGGCCCTAATGTCATGATGGGGTATTATAAAAACCCAGAGAAAACAGCAGAAGTTTTGCAAGATGGATGGTTCCATACGGGTGATATTGGTGAGTTGGTAGAAGGGAAATTCTTGAAAATTACAGACCGTAAAAAGGAAATGTTCAAAACATCAGGAGGGAAATATGTTGCACCTCAATTAATTGAAAATAAAATCAAAGAATCTTATTTTATTGAGCAAGCTGCGGTGATAGGAAATAATAGAAAGTTTCCATCAGCACTTGTAGTTCCTAATTTTGATGGACTGAAGGAATGGTGTAATCTCCATCACATTGATTACACCACAGATCACGAAATGATAAAGAATGATCAGGTTCTTGAAAAAATTGAACAGGAAATTGAGAAAGCGAATAAAAACTTTGCTCAATGGGAAAAAGTGAAGAAAATATCGCTTGTTGATCATGTTTGGTCCATTGATTCAGGAGAGGTAACACCTACGTTAAAGTTGAAACGGAAGGTGATCAATGAGAAATATGAGAGCATGATTGAGGAAATGTATCAATAATTTTTGAAGAGGCTATGAGGTGAAATTCATAGCCTTTTTTATTAGTACTTAAACTTTTTATTCTTTACTTTTATTTACCTGTTTGGGAAAAGCAAACTAAATTTTGTCTGACAATAACAACAAACCAATATTGAATTCTCACAGGAATGAGATATTTCTAGCTTAGTCTATAGCAGGAATTAAATTTTTTTGAAACTTAAAAATCAAATGTTACTCAACATCACAACTACGCATCAGCCTGCGTCTGTATTGGGGTTTATGTTGCATAAGCATCCCGATAAACTGCAAACTGTAAAACTGTCCATCGGAAAAGCACATGTATTTTATCCCGAAAGCTCAGAAGAGAAAACAACAGTGTCATTGTTGTTGGATATTGATCCAATTGACATGGTAAGGGGAGGTAGAAACCTGTCAGGAAAAGGATTCGCATTGGGTCAATATGTGAATGATCGACCCTATGTGGCTTCGTCATTTATGAGCGTAGCCTTATCGAAAGCTTTTTCAACAGCGATGAACGGAAAGTGTAGTCATGATCCCAGTCTTGTAGATGTTGAGATGCCCTTTGAAGTAAGTTTAACTTCATTGCCAGCTCCAAAAGGTGGGGAATTGCTGATTAGAAATATGTTTGAGCCTCTAGGTTATGAGGTGGAATTGGAACGTTATACGTTGGATGAAAAATTCACGGAATGGGGCGATAGTAAATACTTTACATTGAATTTGAAGCATATTTTAAAATTGAAAGATCTGCTTTCTCACCTGTATGTTTTAATTCCAGCATTGGACAATGATAAGCATTATTTTGTGAGCAATAATGAAGTTGAAAAATTGTTGGACAAAGGAAAAGAATGGTTGAAAAACCACCCTGAGAAAGAACAGATTACCAAAAGGTATCTTTTTAATTTAAGCCATCTTTCAAGAAAAGCCTTAGAACAACTTCGTGATGAGGATGTCGCAGAAAATGAGGTGGAGGAAAATGTGAAGAAGGAAACATTGCATACTCAACGTTTGAAATTGGTCTTGGAAAAACTTTTAGCTTCCGGGGCTAAAAATGTGATTGATTTAGGTTGCGGAGAAGGAAAACTGATTCGAATGCTAATCAAGGAAAAGCAATTAGAGAAAATTGTCGGAATGGATGTTTCCTATCAAGATTTGACCAAGTGCAGGGAACGACTGCATTGGGAGGAAATGGCGCCTAAGCAAAAAGAACGAATAGATCTTTTCCAAGGAGCATTGACGTACCAAGATGACCGTTTGGCAGGGTTTGATGCGGCTACGATTGTGGAAGTGATTGAACATATGGATGAAAGCCGTCTTCAATCTTTTGAAAGGGTTGTATTTGAATTCGCGAAGCCTAAAACGGTTTTTCTTACCACACCAAATGGTGAGTACAATGTACTTTATGAGAGCATGGAAGAAAATACTATGCGTCATACAGACCATCGTTTTGAATGGACAAGAGCAGAGTTTGAAACGTGGGCAAACAAAGTAGCCGAAACGTACAATTACACCGTTTCATTTTTACCAATCGGAGAAGAAGACAGTAAAGTAGGAGCTCCATCACAAATGGCAATTTTTAATCATGGAAATTAAAGTACCTGAATTATCATTAGTACTTCTTATCGGTTCTTCGGGTTCGGGTAAGAGTACATTCGCAGCAAAACATTTTAATCAATACGAAGTCGTATCATCAGATATTTGCAGAGGCATAGTGTCTAATGATGAGAACAGTCAGAAAGCGTCACAGGATGCTTTTGATGTATTGAATTTTATTATAGAAAAAAGGCTGAAGAACGGCCTGCTTACGGTAGTGGATGCTACCAACGTTCAGAAGCAAGCAAGAAAGAATTTGTTGAATCTTGCTAAAAAATACCATACGCTTCCTGTAGCCCTTGTTTTAGATATGCCTCAGAAAGTATGTGAGGAAAGAAATAAGGAAAGGGAAGATCGTAATTTTGGCAATCATGTCATTAGAAATCAGCAACAGCAACTTCGAAAATCAATCAGAGGCTTGAAGAAGGAAGGTTTCAGAAAGACTTATGTGTTAAAAGGAGAGGAAGAGGTGGAAGCTGTCACTGGAGTGGTAAGAGAAAAACTCTACAATGACAAGAAAGATGTACATGGTCCTTTTGATATCATTGGTGACATTCATGGCTGTTATGATGAAACAATTGAATTATTAGAGAAACTTGGTTATTTGATCGATCAGGTGGAAGATAATGGTTCCAATTATGGTATCGAGGTAACACACCCAGAAGGTAGAAAAGTGATTTTCTTAGGTGATTTGGTTGATAGAGGGCCAAAATCTCCTGAAGTATTGAAGTTGGTGATGAGCATGGTCAGAAGTGAAGTCGCTTTATGTGTGCCTGGTAATCATGACATCAAATTACAAAAGAAACTGAGTGGTAGAGATGTGCAATTGAAGCACGGATTGGAAGTGACGATGGAACAGCTGGAAGGTGCTTCTGATGCATTTTTAGAAGATGTAAGAGAGTTTCTTTACAGTCTAGTCAGTCATTATATTTTAGATAATGGAAAATTGGTAGTCGCTCATGCAGGGGTGAAAGAAGAAATGCAGGGAAGAGGATCTGGGGCAGTACGATCATTCTGCCTTTATGGAGAAACCACAGGTGAAATTGATGAATTTGGCCTGCCAGTCCGATACAACTGGGCTTCGGAATACCGAGGTAGTGCGAAAGTGGTGTACGGTCACACTCCAGTTCCAGAAGCAGAGTGGTTTAATAAGACTATTGATATTGATACAGGTTGTGTATTTGGAGGGAAATTGACCGCATTACGTTATCCAGAAGAAGAATTGATTTCGGTGGATGCGGCAAAGGTGTATAGTGAGCCAGTAAAACCTTTGGAAGCAGGAAGTTCATCAGGCATGTCACATCAGCAGGAATATGACGATTTGTTGGTGATTGATGATGTCATTGGAAAGCGAATAGTACAGACAAGGTTGAGAAATAACCTTACTATTAAGGAAGAGAATTCCATTGCTGCACTAGAAGTAATGAGTCGATTTGCGATTAATCCAAAATGGTTGATCTACTTGCCTCCAACTATGTCTCCTTGTGAAACGAGTGATTTGCCTAACTATTTAGAACATCCAAAAGAAGCGATCAATTACTTCAAAAAACGTGGAGTAGAGCAGTTGGTTTGTGAAGAAAAGCACATGGGCTCAAGGGTTGTTCTTGTGGTTTGTAAAAATGAAGAAGTCGTACTGAAGCGTTTTGGTATTGAAAATGAAGGCATCGGAGTTTGTTATACTAGAACTGGAAGAAACTTTTTCAATGATCAGACTATAGAAAAAGAATTCTTGAGTAGAGTGCAAAGTGCCTTAATGGAATCAGGGTTCTGGGAACAATTTGATACCGATTGGGTCTGTTTAGATGCTGAATTGATGCCTTGGTCTGCTAAAGCACAGTCGCTGTTGAAAGATCAATATGCTGCAGTAGGTACTTCTGCTCAGAAATCACTGTCGGCTGTAGAGGAGGTATTGCAAAAAACACAAAGCAGAGGAGTGGAAGGCATTGAACAATTATTGTCAAAAGTAACTGATAAAAGAGGGACAGTTGATAAATATATTGATGCCTATAGAAACTACTGTTGGGAAGTGAAATCAATCAGTGATTATAAATTAGCTCCATTCCATATTTTAGCCACAGAAGGTCATGTTCATGTAGATAAAGACCATCAATGGCATATGGAAAAGATCCAATCGATTTGTGAAGCAGATAAGGAAATTTTCAGAGTCACACCTTACAAAATTGTGAATACAAAAAGTGAGGAGAGCATTGAAGAGGTCATTGATTGGTGGACAGATTTGACTTCAAAAGGTGGTGAAGGAATGGTGGTGAAATCCTTCGACTTCATTACTCGTGGAAAAGAGGGGTTGCAACAGCCTGCTATAAAATGTAGAGGAAGTGAATATTTGAGAATCATCTACGGTCCGGAATATGATTTGCCAGAAAATCTTGAACGACTTAAAAATAGAGGACTTTCAAGAAAACGTTCTTTGGCGTTGAGAGAATTTGCTTTGGGTATTGAGAGCTTAGAGCGTTTTGTACAACAAGAACCATTGAGGCGAGTGCATGAAACAGTTTTTGGAGTTTTAGCTTTAGAAAGCGAAGAAGTAGACCCAAGATTGTAAATTTGTTCTCAACAGGTCTAAAAATCAAAACCTCCCATCGTAGTTTTTTTACGATGAGAGGTTTTTTATTGAGTTATTTTCTTAGTGAAAGTGCCGTTTCATGAAGTGTAGCATCATCTGCAATTTTCTTCAGTAACACCTCCGCTTTTTTTCTGCCGTGAACCAAGTACTCATCTTCTTTATTCCATTCCAGTCTGAAAAGTCTTCCTTTAGAAGTTTTACTCACGCCAATAACACGAGCAATAGGCGCTTGGATTGGAATATTGTAAAATGAAATCTGTCTGTCAAAGTCTTTTTGTAAAACCTGCTTTTCAAACGCCTGACGCATATTTCTAGAAGTAGTCTTAAGGTCCAACACCACTTCACCTTCAATAAAAAGGTCGGGTTTTGCTTTACATTCTAGCCCCGTAAGAGGATCTTTCCAGAAAATACATTTTTCAATTAATACATTGGGGTGTGAAAGCAACTCATTCAAAAGAGGGTAATTTCTAGCAGTAGCGGCTATTCTTCCAATTTTATTGGCTTGCGGAGCCGTTAGCTTTTTTTGCATATCCACCCATTTTTCAGGTTCTAAAATTGCGGTGTGTAAATATGTGCCTTCTCTCAAAGCTTTTTTAGGAGTAAAAGGAGGTTGATTTAAAAGGTGCATTTGAGCATTTTTCAAATCGGTATTTGCAAGGGCAGGGTGTGCTCTGTATTCCGCCTCAGGCATATCTACTATATCGTAAGCAATTTTTGACATATAAATGAGTTTTTTCTGTCTTGCAAAGATGCAGTTAACTCTTGTAACTCACAACTCTTTTCTTTTGATGAAACCTCATCTTTTGTGATTGAAATTCTTAAAAAGTTATGAATGACAGCTTGAAAGAAAGTTTTTTGGAGATAGTAATCACAAAACAATAAAATACAGCAAATATATTGGAGTACTTCGTTAAATTTACTCAGAATCCATTTCAAGAATTATCAAAAGAAGGTTGTGCTTTTGGTATCGGTTAGAAGAATGATAATATGGCTTTAATTAGTAAGAAAAAATTACCTTATCCGGTTACAGAACCGTTAGAATATTTTTTAGATCAATACGATAGGATCTCTCCAGTAAATATCAAGTATGAAGATCTGACGCGTTTTAATAATGCAATTCCACTTTATGACTCACAAGGGGAGGATACTTTGTGGATTACTGTATTTTATCCACAGGATGATATGGAAGAATTGTATAAAACGCTTAAAAAACTTTATGCATCTTTGAGAGCCGATGGTAACCTGACGGTCATGGAACACCTTTTTGTGGATAGGGTAGATATGTGTACTTACGGTAATACCAAGCCATTTAGAGTGAGAATTGTAAACCGAATCAACGATAACTTTGACTACTTCTATATCAAAGTGGCCGATGCTTCAAGGATTTATGGTTTAGAATTAGAAGATATTTTATCACCGAATAAGGTGAGTTATCTCGTGACAGAACAGACGCTAATTGAGGAGCATATTCCGGGTATTCCTGGTGATACATTTATCAATAGCTATTTAGAAGATGGTCATCAAAATAAAACGCGTTTGACAAAGGAGTTTGTGAAATTCAATGAAAGATGTTTTGTACAGCTTCTAGGAGATATGCACTCTTCAAACTGGGTAGTTCTAATGGTACCTGATTTTGATGAAATCAACTACAGAATTAGACCTATTGACTTTGACCAACAGAGTTATGAAGGAAGAAGAAATATTTATATGCCACAATTCTACCGCCAGAACAACGCCATTTTAAAGCTGATGATGGGTAAAATTTCTTGGGAATCAGTAAGACAGTACCAAGCAGAGGAACGTTTTATGATTGCTAGTAGAGTAATGGGTTTCCGTCACAGAGCAAAGGATATTTTAAGAACGATGCGTAAGGATGTAATTGCACCAAGAGAAAATGTGATGTCATTGAGACAAGATCTTTCGGAACATTATAATAGCTCTAGGTTCTTGAAATGTGAAAATATGGGAGAGATTGTGACTGAATCAATTGAGCATGTTTTAAGAAGACAAGATAAATACAAAGACATGTTTGACTCTTCACAGTATGAACAATAAGCAAACAAGGAGAGGAATACTTTTATAGAAGTAATGCTTACTATTAATGCATTAAAAAAGGAGATCTAGTATTTTAAAATACCGGATCTCCTTATTTTTACCTTTAGAAAAACTTAATTTTTTTCTACTTTTTCCAATCGATACCCAACTCCAATAACACCTGTCAATTCATCAGGTCGCATAAAGTGAGCTACTTGGAATGTGTAATTTCCCTTTTTAGGAAATTTGAAATTTTCTTTCAGTTTCACTGGGTGATTATAAATCGCTCCAGTACTTGAATTTCCAATGGATTGCTCAACTTTACCGAATGGTTCTCCTGTTTTCATCTTAAACAGTTGACAATCTTTCATTGTTTCAGCAACTAAAGTATCAACTTCATCAAGTGTACCGTTTTCTACCAGAGAATACTTAATGTAAATATTCTGAAAAGGGTAGTCATTCGTGTTTCTTATGTAAGTAATCAGATTGTACTCCGTATTGATATCTTCCACATCAAATTGAAATGATGCCAATGAATCAATATTCCAAGTTTCATTCTCATAATCCACAAACTCTTCGTGAACCATTTGAGAATCACAAGAAATCATGAATAATGATAAGATTAAACATAAGAAAGGTAAAACTATTTTAGTAGGATTACTCATTTGTATTGTTAGGTCTTCTTCTTTTTCCTCTGAAATTTCCTCTTTGAGGTTTTCTAGTAGTTCCTCCCTCTTTTTTAGATTTAGGCTGTTGCTTAGGACCGTTATTTTGCTTTTTAGGCTCATTTGGCTTTTGTTCAGCATTATTGCCTTTTTGTCTATTAGGGAAGTTACCTCTCTTTTTAGCCGGTCCGTTATTTTGCTTTTTACGAGGCTGATTTTTCTGACGGTCACTTGGTTGTTGGCCTTTTTTATTGTCAGGTGCCTGTTTATTTTGATCCGGCTTACGTTTTCCTTTATTTTTCTTCTGAGGTACAGGTTGTTTGTCTAGCACAGAACTTAACTTCTGTTCCTGCATCACTGAAGTTTTGTCAATTGTATTCTCTTCAAGCGTTTCAGGGAATTTTCCTCTTTCGTTCATCTTAGAGATTTCATGCACTCTTTTGGTAGAAATCGCATGCCATGTTGTTTCTCCTTGGAAACTAAACCACATTCTCTTACGGAAAATATCCACTTTTTGAAGTACTGCCTCTCCCTTTTGTGTCTTTAGGTTTTTATCCAATAATGGAATATCGACCAAAGCATCAATATAAGTTTCCAATTCATAGTTGAGGCAGCATTTTAATCTACCACATTGACCAGATAACTTACTTGGGTTTAAAGAAAGGTTTTGATAACGAGCTGCTGAAGTAGAAACACTTTTGAACTCAGTCAACCACGTAGAACAGCATAACTCTCTACCACAAGAACCAATACCACCTAGTCTACTTGCTTCCTGTCTTAAACTAATTTGACGCATTTCTACACGAATCTTAAATTCGCTAGCTAACACTTTAATTAATTGACGGAAATCTACTCTGTCGTCTGCAGAGTAGTAGAATGTAGCCTTAGAATTATCCGCTTGGAAATCAACATCAGAGAGTTTCATTTGTAACTCCATGTCCTGTATAATTTCACGAGTACGGTATAAAGTTGGGATTTCTCTATTCTTTACCATTGCTAACTTCTCCAAGTCTTTAGGAGTAGCGTGGCGAAGAATATTTAATAATTCATCCTCTTCTTCATTAATCCCTTTTTTGATCAATTGTAACCTTACTAAATCGCCTTGTAAACTCACATGACCAATATGGTGTCCATTGCCCGTGTCGACAACTACTGGATCACCTGTATATAATTCAAGGTGAAGGTGATTTTTAAAATAACCTTTTCTACCACCCTTGAATTTTATTTCTACTATATTAAAACGTTGCGATGAGGGGAGATCCATGTCGCCTAGCCAATCGAAAGAATTCAATTTACTACAGCCGCCAGAACTACAGTCGCCATTACTGCCACATCCCGTTGGTACCCCACATGCTCCCGTTGCACACGATTGACATCCCATATCTATATATCTTTAAGTCTATCTTTCGATAGGTTTGGCAATTTAGCCGAATGCAAAAATGCATCAAAAAAATTAATATTCCGATTCTAATTTGAATGGAACAAACTCACTTACACTGTGACCAAATTTATGTAGTTCACGGATAATGGATGAACTGAGGTGAGAAAATTCTGGTGAAGTGTAAATAAATACAGTATCAATACCGTTCACATATCTGTTTGCTTGGGCAATACTGTTTTCGTATTCAAAGTCAGTGGTATTTCTAAGGCCTCTTAATAAAACGCAGGCTCCAAGATCTTTCGCTACTTTGGCAGTGAGATCTTGATATAAAATGACTCTTATACTTGGATTATCTTTAAAATAGTCTTCGATCAATGTTTTCATTTTTTCAGCAGGGAAAAAACGTTTTTTCTTTGTGTTATGACCGATACCGATGACAATTTCGTCAAACAATTGTGCTCCTCTTAGAGCAATATCTTCATGTCCTTTTGTGAAAGGATCAAAAGTGCCTGGAAAAAAAGCAATTCTTTTCATTTATATAATTTCATATTGCCTATAATATCAACGGCAGCATGTTGATGAGGCTCTTGGTCAAATTGATAAGCATATAGCACATCTTTTGGCTTATTTCCAAAAGTTACTTTGCCTATGAATTTTCTTAAGGTGTTAATCTCTTCTGCATTATTACTTAATTCACCCCAAATGTATAATTCCGTTTCTTTGGCTGATAAACCTAATTCATCAACGACAAAAAGAATGAAATACAACATGTCTTGAGCTGTTTTATACTTAAAAGTATTCGCAAAAGAGAGGGAGTTATTTCCATTGGTTTTGACTATGCAAATAGTATCAGTGTCAATATAACAATGAATGCCATTTGCTAATTCACCTACCTCATTGATAAAACTATTCGCATAGTGATTGTAAGAAATGCTAGAGTTACTATACATTTCATTAAGCCACTCTTCTAGTTCTGAGGGAAGTGCATAAACAATAGAAGCTCCAAAATTTGTAGCGTTCTTAAAGACTTTGTCTTTTTTACTACTAAACTTTGAAGACAGTTTTAAAATATTCTGTTCGGTTTCTTCATCGGCAATATCATCAGGCACAAATGCAAAAGATGATAGAGCGGAGATGATGTGTACTCTTTTCCAAAATGCAGCATTAAGGAAAGGGTGTTTCTGCACTATATTATGCAGATTTACGATTAAGGCAGTGGTATTCATTGCCGTCTCGTATGAATAAGATTCAAGAGCTAAACACTCGTTGTTTTCAGGGTCGTATACTCCTATAACAAGACAGCTTTGATGTATTCTCAAATGCAAGCTGTATTCAGCTAGCCGAGCCACATCAAAGCTGTTTGAATGTACGGAGTATCTGACTGATTCTAATAGCAGATCTTCCAATATTATTCCCAGTTACCTGCAGTAGTTGCTTCACTTAGTGAACCAAACTTAAGAAGTCTTCTTGTTGGTGAAGCATTAGATTCTTTACGTTGTTTATCTAGTGGGAATTTATCCACACATTCAACATAAGAAACCATTGCGTTACCCTTCTTTTCTTTTGCTGCAGAAAGTTCAAATTCTTTGCCGTCTTTACCAGCGATGTATCTTAACTTTGATGCGTCAAAATTACCGTATTCCTCAACAGGGAAAATCTTTTCTCTTACTTGAGTAGCTCCGATTGTATCATACTCGATACGAACAGAATCTGTACGTGTGTAGTATAATGGATCGTTTTTCTTACGAGCTTGGATAATTTCTTTCTTTTGTACGTTATAAATTGTGTCACTATCAATGAACATCGCTAACGTATCCCAAGAAGCAGTATATTGCTTGTATCTCGATAAATAAGCTGTCTCCGCTTCACGGATCATTTTTAATTGTTTGATCACACGAGCTTCGGACTTCTTAATCTGCTCACTTAACTCAATAGTGTCGAATACGCTATGAAATAACGTGTAGCCTAAATATACTACAACTGGCACCATTAACAAAGTAAGTATTTTTGTTTTTGTCATTTTTCTACAAAGAGTTTGTTGTAATCTTGCTGCGAACTAAATACTAAGTCCAAATTGAACTATACTAAATAATAAAGTCAATGCAAAACTTTATAACCTAGATCCAATTCAGACATTGGCAAATTTAATTAGTTTTCGGATAAAAAATAATCTCATTAACCTAAAACTTGTTACTGAATCTTTATAATTCGTGTTTTTTTTACATTATCACTTAAAATTGGCTCAAATCGTACATTTTCTGAAGATTCTTTCTTTTTTCTTTAACAACTTTTATATTTATTTCTACTCTTTTTAACGGTTTACCTTCGTTGTTAATTTCTAAATCAGCGAGTTTTTCAACCACATCCATACCTTTTACAACCATCCCGAACACTGTATACTCACCATCCAAATGATGTGCTCCTGCTTTGGCTTGGACAATATAGAATTGTGAACCACTTGAAGATTTATTAGGGTTGATTTCGTCATTTTGTCGAGCGGCACCTACCATGCCATAATCATGCACTAGCGTAGAATCAAATTCGCTATTTATGGTATAACCAGGGTTGCCAATTCCAACTCTTGTTGAATCTCCATTAGGTCGTGTGTTAGGATCTCCACCTTGAATCATAAAGCCTTTTAAAACTCTATGAAATGTGGTGCCATTGTAAAAACCATCCTTGGCAAGATGAATGAAATTCTTTTTGTGATCTGGCGTTTTGTCAAACAAAATGAGGACTATTTCTCCATAAGAACTTGTCATATGGATAACTTCATCTTTTCCTTTCAACTTCTTTTTACTTTGTGCGAAGCTCGCATTTGTAAAAAAAGAACATAAAAAAACAAGAATATAAAATGATAATGAGAATGAACGCATATTTTTGTACTTGAAAAATATTAATTACTTATGGCGAAAATAGAAAACAAGAACGAGTTTAAGAAAAAACTTTTATGGTTACTTCCATCATTCTTATGGTTTCTGATGACTATCAAGTTATTACTGACGGTAAGCCCAGTGGACGGTGATAGCTTTTTACTTAATTTACCTTACGGAGATAAAATTGGGCATTTTGGTATTTTCGGAATTTTCACTGCCTCGCTATTATTTTCTCTTTGTGGAGGGAGGTTTTTCAATAATGAAAGAAAACCAATAATAGTTACGGTCTTAATTATTATTTTTTCCTGGGGGATGTTGACCGAATTACTTCAAGGGATTCTCCTAGATGCACGGGAAGGTGATTTTTGGGACTTTGTTGCCGATGCAAGTGCGGGAGTGATTGGTATCTACTGTTATGAATTGCTTCATAAAATAATCAATCAGGTTCCCATCTATAATTATAAAAGAATAGAGCACCCTTTATAAATATAAAAGGTGCTCTAACTATTTCTAATGAAGTGTGAAATTAAAGTTGGCAGTGGTCGCCATCACAGAATTTCTCCGCTTCAACATCTTGACCTTGTCCTAAATCATTAAAGTTAAGAGGCTTGATGTGTTTTGCTAATTCCTCATACTTGTCTTTAGAAATTTCTTCGTAAGGCATTTGAGGATAAACAGTATTTCCTAACTCTAATTTCGGTAAGAAACTAATTGATTTCAAGTGATACTGGAAGTAGTTCAAGATAGGCTCAATTTGGCTGGCCTCGTCTTTCTTGAAAGTCACTGTTACAGAAACTTGGTTATCTGCCCAGTATTTCTGTAAGAAAGCGGCTAAATGTACTTGCTCCCAAATTCCTACTTGATTGACTGTTCTTACATTGTCGATACTTACCGGAATAGAAACAACCATTGTGTCTGATTCAGAAACACTTGGCTCAACATGATAGTTGGCTGCAATACATTTCTCAATCAATGGCGATTTTTTCGATAAGCGGATACGACGGATATAGTGGTTACTTTCAGGGTAGTGCATACCTGGTGTCACACCTGGTAAAAGTGATACTGTTCCTGAAGGTTTTACTGAAGTTGTTTTTACTGAAGGAGTTACACACAACCACTCAGAATAAATTCTATCCCAGTTTTGAATTGTGTTGTATCCATCATCACACCAGTCTCTGAATGTGTCTAATCCTTGGTTCTCAACAAACTGAGCAATACCAGACATAGAAGTACCAATTCTTCTGTTTCTTAATAATACTCTGTTCGTTTCAGGCCAGTGTGTATTTGTCAACGTTACAGTTTTCGCATATAAATAAGCAAACTTCAACGTTCTTAAATAATCTTCTTTATTTGTCGCTCTCGTAGGGAAAGTTTCTACTAAACAGCAAAGTTCATAAGATTCCAAAGTTTGCTCAGCACATGGGTTAGTACCCATTGCTCTGTTGTCTTTGTTGTCAGGAGCGTCACCCATACGTCCAAACTTACGCATGTTGTCTAGCCAGATATAACCAGGCTCTCCATTGACTGCAGATTGAGCAGCAACTTTTTTGTAATCCATTCCCACATGTGAGAATACTGAGTTATTTGAAGACCAACCATATTCAGAACGGTGTGCTGAAGATCCTTCCATTTGTTGTGTTTCAGGATTCCAACGATAGTCTTTCAATTTTAAGTATTCATCATCGTCTGCTTCACCAAATACAATTTCAGCAGAACGTCTAACGTTACCTGCAACAACACAGCAGCCGATCATATTCATGATGTCCACGATGTCCGTAACAGTGATCGTAGCATCTTCATTTCTACCTTCAAACATAGCACGAATTTGATCGTGTAGTTTTAATAAAGGTCCTGCACCTGATGCGATTCCACCAAAACCTTTGATTGGTAAACCTGCTTCTCTAATTTTTGAATAATCAAATTCTACGTTCACTCTACCTTTGTGGAAGAAAGAGTCAAGTAGCATTCCAGTACTGTTTACCCAACCTTCTCTACTATCAGGTATTACGTATGTAACCTTGTCTTCTTTGTTGGGTTGATAAATAGTGACAGTTCCAGCACCTTTAGTATCGAAACCAACACCTACACCCAACATTGACATGTCCATTAAGAACTCAAAAGGTTTTGTAGGGTCTGAAGCCATTGTTTCTGTACTTACAAAAGAACAGTTGTTTAAGGCTGCGAAGAGGTTTCTCTTTGTTGTTAATTCAGAACCCATTGCCCAAAGACCACGACCAGGAGGTAAAAACTTCATGTTAAACATGCGGTCAAACATCTCTTGAGCAGAAAGCTGAGCTTTGTTGTCATCCCATCCTAATTGGTACTTTAAGATGTGGTTCTTTTGGATCGTATAAGTACCTTCAACGACACGCCTTACAGTTTCCCACCATACTTCGTTGGTTCCGTCGTCTTTTAAGCGGGAATAAGTACGCATGTATACTAATTCTCCAAGACCGTTGAAGCCGAAAGGTGGTTTAGTATTTTTGTACTTTTCAAGGAAATCATCGTTCAAGATAAATTTATATGTCATCATTATATTAGAAAAGTTATAGTGCATCGAAACGGCTAAAAATGCACGAGTAAACTGGAATTTATATCACTCCTATAAATTAATAAAAGTTATCTAAAATTGCACACAAAGTTTGATTGGATATTTAATATCTATTTGTATATCAATAAATTATGTAATTCTAAATACTTTAAAAGAAAAATTAAGATAATTGAGCTACATCAATACAGATTAATGGATTTTAACGGATTGCTGTCTTTACACTTGTCTTAAAATGTTCTACAAAATAAACGAGGTTATTCATGAAAATCAATGTTGCATTTTTAATATTTTATTTTCATGAGGTAACGATCTAAAAATAAAAAATAACTTTCTGTAAAATTTATTGTGAATTCATTGATCATTTGTGTAAATTCTATCGAATTAACCAATTAAAAATATAGCGGACTTTTAATTTTGACCCAAAAAATAAAAATCATAATATCTTCAAAACATAGGCTGTTGCTTATCTGGCGTTTCTCTCTGTTAACTTTATTGAGTGGATTGTTGTGTTCTCAGGTATCATTTGCTCAATGGCAAAAAGTGACTTACAATGAACTTAACGGCTTGCAGAATAGCCTTGTGAAGGGAGTGTCTAGTGATAGTCTTGGATTTATGTGGCTAGCAACAGATGATGGACTCATACGCTTTGATGGTACCAATTTTACTCAATTCAAAGAGGAATTGCCTAGTAAATATGTGAAAAGCGTTTTCACAACTTCTACAGGAAAAACACTTGCTACCACAGATCTTGGTTTGGTGAGAGTAAATACCTTCCCTAATCATCCTACATTAGATATTATTATCAAGGGGGATAACTATGCCTCTGATACTTTGATGTGGTATCCAAAATCAATTTTTGAATGTAGTGATAAAAAAGTTTGGGTGAGTGATAATCATGCAATCTATAAGTTTGATTCTGATTTGAAGCTTCTAAACAGATATCAATTTTCTGAGCGGGATTTACCTACAAACTTTCAACGTTCATTTGCAATATTAGAAGATCCTGTACTTGGGATATACACGTTTTCAGAAGCAGGTTACTTGTATAAATACAATTCTTATAAAGATTCTTTTGAAGAAGTACCACTTTTAACGACTAACGAGAGGATTAATCATGCTTTTTTCTTTAAAGGTAAAATAATAGTAGCCACCCAATCAGGTGTAGCTGAAATCATATTAAATAAAAATGGGAAGGAGATTTTGTCTAAGAAACTTATCCTCCCTATTTCAGCCTCTCATATTACAAAGTATCAAGATGATGAGTGGATTGCAGGAACATGGACTGATGGAGTATACAAAGTGAAAGTGCTGAAAAGTGGTTATCAGATGGAGAAAATGGATTTTATTAAGCAGAAGGTGATATCTTCTGTGTTTGTTGATAATTCACAAAATATTTGGTTAGCATCAGATAATGGAGCATTGTATTTAAAGGAACAATATTTTAGTTCTCCGTACAAAAAATATACGAATGGTTATATACAGTCAATTATCGAGGATGAAGATAAGGTCATCTTTACGGATGGTAATACGGTTTATTTCTGTGATAGTCAATCCAATCATTTATTGGATCGATGGAAAATTCCAAGTGAATTTGGGATTGTATTGAGGATGATTAGAATTGAGGATGAGTATTGGTTTACAACAAATTTAGGTGATTTTTTAGTCTATTCTATTGAAGGTGATTTTTTAAGAAGAATTGAATGCTCAGAATATGGAGGAGCAATTTACGATGTCGTTTATTCTCCAAAATTTGGTCTTTGGTATTTACAGGATCATAGTGGTTTATATAACCTACATAGAATGAAGTATCCTTCTACTTATGATAGGAGTAAAGGAGTAGAAGGGAAGATTAATACCATTAAAATTCTAGACGGTCAGCTTTATCTTGGAGGAAGTAGTGATGAGGCTTATTTCTATAAGTTCAATACCAAATTTCAAAAGTTTGAAAACCTAAGTAAACCTGTAGCGATCACAAGAAATGTGGCTATTGGAATTAACGACTTTTTAAAAGCTGGAGATGACTTTTATCTCGCAACTAATTTTGGGTTGGCGAAGTTCTCTGAAGATTCTTTAATTGATTGTAAAATACCAAACCTAAAATTAGGAGCTGTAAAAGGAGTTGTTCAAGATCATAGGAATAACAATGTTTTTTGGCTTACGAATTCGAATGGTTTGGTAAGAATTGAAGATTGGAAAGACTATCTAGTATTTGATGAAATTTCTGGTTTACCTACCAAGACAATGACCTACAGAGGAATTCTTCTGAGTGAAAATGATGAAATTTGGGTAGGTACAGCTGCTGGTATTGGTGTTTCTAAAAAATTAGTAAGTATACAAGCGACGCCCACTCCAATCTTTACATCGATTAAAAACTCTAATTTTGATTTTAACCCAAAAGATAAACCTGAAATTGCAAAATCCTCTTATATAGAATTTCAGTTTGCAAGTTTGTCGTACCCTGGCAATTTAATTCAGTATAAATTTAGGTATAATCAAGGGGAGTGGAAGAACCTTGGTTGGGCCAATAAATTTATCGTATCTGGTCTTGAAACAGGTAAATATACTTTAGAGTTAATGGCAAAACAGACAGGAGAATATCATTGGAGTGAGCCAGCTCGTTTTTATTTTGTAGTATCTGAAAGATGGTATCGAACTTGGTATGGGATTTTAGGTGCATTTTCTGTTTTGTTTGGTGGAATATTTATTGTGTTTAAGCTTTATGATGAAAAGAATCAGCATGATAAAGAAATTCTAGAAAAGCTGGTGAGTGAACGTACAGAAGAGGTAAAGCAAAAAAATAAAATTCTTTCCAATCGAGAATTAATACTCAAAAAACAGGTCTCTAAATTCATGAATCTTAATAGTGTATTAGAGAAAAAGCAAAAAGAAGTAGAGGAGCAATTGCTTTATGCTAATTCGCTTCAATCCGTAGTTTTGCCTTCTTTAGAAAAAATGAATAAACACATTCAAGATTCATTTGTTCTATTCATTCCAAAAGAAACTGTATCAGGAGATTTTTATTGGGAAAAGACATTTGAGGATGAGAATGAAGTAGTTTCTTATTACGTCGTAGGAGATTCTATAGGGCATGGTATTCCTGGTGTAATTCAATCAATTATTGGTTTGGATTTGTTGAATCAGGTAGTGAATGACCGAAAAGTGAAAACAAATGATATATTAGAGCAACTAGATATCAAACTTTGCCAAATTGCCGAAAAAGATCCTACTATGATTGGTATGGACTTAGTAGTGTTACGGGTAGTAAAAATTGGTAAAGAGATGAATGTGGAATTCTCTGGAGCGAAAAGGCCTCTATTTTATATTGAAGATAACCAACTATTTGAAGTGAAAGGTACTAGAAGAGCAATAGGAGATGAGCCTACGCATGTAAAGGCAAAAGGATTTCAAGTTCACACTATGAAATTTAAGCCTAATACACTCCTATACCTTACTTCAAATGGTTATTATGACCAATTTAATAGTAAAGAAAAAAGGATTGGAATATCTAAATTTAGGGATTTATTGCGAGGTCTGTCAGATATAGAGTCACTAAGCGAACAAAAAGAGTGGCTTAATGACTATTATTTAAGATGGAGGGGTAAAGCAGAACAAATTGATGATATTACAATTCTAGGGTTGAGATTGTAGTTGGAAGTTGATTGTTTAGTAAGGAACTTTACTGTTCGGATTAAATATTTTTTTGAAGAAGCTAAAGAATGAGTTTTCTTCTTTCTTGTACCTTTTGAGTTCTCTTAAAAGGGCTTTTCCTTTTGAAGGAGCTGTAATGATCATATCAAATGAATCGGCAGGGAAATTTTTGTAGACTCTGTTTTCGCCTGCATGTCTCCCACGCTTATAAGCTACTTGTAAAGACTTTTTTTGTCTGTCATAAATCAAGAATTCGATAAGAGTCGATTCTGGTGTGATAATCTTTTCAACGAGTATTTCTCTCATAATTTGTATAGTTTCAACAGGTATTATCTTTTAATTGTCAAGATAATAGATCACATTTTAGTATTATTTTCTGTTATCATCTCCCTCTAACATACTTAAATAACTTAAGTACCTAGAGGTTGCTATAATTCCTTTATCCACAAGTTCAAGCACCTTACAATGTGGTTCATGTGTATGGGTGCAGTTGTTATATTTGCAGTCATGCATCACATCTCGGATTTCTGGGAAAAAATGACCTAATTCATTTTCTTCAATTCCCATAATCCCTAGTTCCTTTATGCCGGGAGTATCAATCAAATGACCGTTGTGGTCTTTCAACTCAAACATCTCAGCAAAAGTTGTGGTGTGCTTACCCTTATTGGCAAATAGCGACACCTCATCTGTTTTCTGGTGCACATTTGATGCCAATTTATTGAGTAGGGTTGACTTTCCAACGCCTGAATGCCCCACAAGAAGAGAAGTTTTGTCTTTGATAATGGATTTAATCTCTTCTAAGTTGCTATTTTCTAAAGCAGATATTCTCAAACATTTATAGCCTAAAGCTTCATACATCTCTTTTAAGTCATCCAAATAAGCTCTGCTTTCATCGTCCAATAAATCATCTTTATTGAAAGCAATGTATGTTGGTACATTGTACGATTCAGCAGCGACTAAAAAGCGATCAATGAACCCTAAAGAAGTTTTAGGTAATGCTAGAGTAGCAATTAAAATAGCTTGATCGATATTGGCTGCAATTGCATGTCCATGGTATTTCTTTCTAGTAGATTGTCTTAGAATAACATTTTTTCTAGAAAGAATATCATGAATAATCACTGTGTTTTCAACCTCATCTTCAATGGAATACTCAACAAAATCTCCCACTGCAATAGGGTTTGTTAATTTCATTCCTTTCAATTTTAATTTGCCTCTCAAGCGACCTTGAAAGCTTCTTTTTGTATCACAATCAATGACGGTGTACCAAAGTCCAGTTGATTTTGTGATTAAGCCTTGAAACTTTACAACTTCAACTTTCTCTACTTGTTTTTTCTTTTTTGATGTACTTTTCTTTTTTGCCATTGAGTGATAAAGAAGATAAAATAAAATATTTTAATTAGGAACGAATTCGACTTAGAGTGCAAAAGTACCTTATTTTATTGAATTTTCTACAAGACTTCTTTACAAAAATCAATGATTTTGTCAGTGCTTCCTAAGTTTTCTTCTACATACTTTTTTGTGATGTTACCAGTATTCAAGCGGTAGTTTTTATCATCAAATAATTGTTTCATTTTGTTGAAGCATTCTTCTTCATTTTGAAGGCTAAAAGCCCCTTGTCTATCAACAAGCTGAATTGCTTCATTAAATTTAGAGTATTCTTTGCCGAATATGACTGGTATTCCAAATGTAGCTGGTTCAAGTATGTTATGAAGACCTTCTCCGAAAGCTCCACCAATGTATGCAACATCTGCGTATTGATATAACGAAGATAATAGGCCTACGTTATCTATGATGAGCAAATTTTTGTCTTTTATGTTCTCTGATGTACTATTTGAGTAAGTTATGCCTTTTTTTGATGAAAAAGTATTAAATATTTCATCAATTTTTTTGTCGGAAATTTCATGTGGAGCTACAATCCACTTTATATTTTTGAGTTCGGCAGCTGTTTTTTTAAGTGCTTGAATGTCTCTTGGCCAGCTACTTCCCACTACTACAGTAAATGAATCTTTACTGAAAGCTTCTGCAATTTGGTCTACTCTTGGTTTCTGACAAATGGCTGCAACCCTATCAAACCTAGTGTCGCCCGCTATCATTTTGCTGTTGATGTTGATAGAAGATAATAGGTCGTAGGAGTTTTGATCTTGTGTGAAGAAATAATCGAACTGTTTCAACATGTTCTGTTGAAATCCTCCTTTATTTTTAAAGAATGCCTGATTGGCTCTGAATATCGTAGAAAAGGAAATGATTTGTGCATTTACCTTTTTGAGTTCCTTTAAGTAGTTATGCCAAAATTCGTATTTTACAAAAAAAGCAATTTTCGGCTGAACGTATTTTACAAAGCTAGAAGTGTTGGATTTAGAATCAATGGGTAGATAATATACAAAGTCTGCATATTCATAATTTTTTTGAACTTCATATCCACTTGGTGAATAAAAGGTCAAAACGATGATATAATTTGGAAACTGTTGCTTGAATGCTTCAATGACAGGTCTTCCTTGTTCAAACTCTCCTAAAGACGCGCAATGAAACCAAGCAACGGCTTTTGTGTTATCTGAGAAATCATTCTTTATCTTTTGAATTAAATTTTTTCGGCCCTCAACAAACAATTTTGCTTTGGGGTTAAATAAGGCAACTGCACTCATTGCTCCAGAGTAAGCATGTATACCTAAGTTGTAAAACGCTTCTTTTAACATGATGCAAATTTATAAATTTAAATAATGAATCAATGAAAGAGTGGTTTTACTTAATTATGATTTAGCGTATTCTTAAAATTTAATTCAATGATTACAGCTCGTAAACCTTTAAAATTTGTTTTAACTCTTTTCTAGCTAAAAATATTCTATTTTTTACGGTTCCGATTGGAATGTTTAAGCGTTCTGAAATCTCGTGATATTTAAAACCTCTGAAATACATTACGAAAGGTCTTTTGTAAATTTCTTCTAAATCTTCTATTGCTGCTTGAATATCATCCATCGCGAAATTACTGTAGGCAGCATTCTTTTGTTCAATATTAGTACTGTTGATAAAATGTAAATTATCAGTAGTGTCGATGAAAGTCTTTCTTCTTGATGTTTTTTGATAATCTGTTAAGAAAGTATTTTTCATGATGGTAAATACCCAAGCTTTCAAATTTGAGCCTGTAGTAAATTTTTCCTTGTTTGAAAATGCCTTCAACATTGTTTCTTGGATTAGGTCTTTTGCGTTGGAATGGTCTTTTGTAAGCTTCATTGCAAATGGTTCCAATGAAGGTATCAAAAACTGTATGTGATTATTAAATTCTACTGCTGTCATGATATTATGTTTAACGATTTGGTGATTTGTTTAAACAATAATAGAGGTTAAAAATTTATTATCAAAATTTTGTTTAATAAAAATTAGAATAGGTTAAACAAAAATGGAAATTTGTTGATTTTGTCATATTTACAGAGCTTGCTTAATCGATTCATTATGTCGAAATTGCTTAGAAACAAAGACTTAACGACGATGCTATTACAAACTATTTCTATCTTGTTCTGGGGATTTTATGCCCATGTGACAATCAACACTGAGGCAGTATTAATACTTCCACAAGAATTATTTCCTTTCTACAAAAGTCAACTTTCAGAAATTAAAAAAGGAGCCGTAAGACCTGATCAGAGAAGAGGTTTATTAGAACGAGAAGGAGGTAAGCATTATATTGATATTGAACATTATTCTGACTCAATACTATTAAAAACAATAACTTACGAAGAAGCTTTATTGATATATGGTGAAAAACACTTGATGGAAAATGGTGAGGCACCATGGAATCTTATTCGTTATTATTATATGTTGAGAAAGGCTTTTGAGGATCGAAATGAGAAACTGATTATCAAGTATTCCAGCGAGGTGGGGCATTACATTGCTGACCTTCATGTTCCTTTACATACCACCGAAAATTATAATGGGCAATTGACAGGACAGATAGGTATACATTCTTTTTGGGAATCGACTCTACCTGAGCACTTTGGGAATTACTATTCTTTTTCGGGTTTAGAACCTTATTATATTGAAGATATCAAAGAAACGGTATGGCAAATCATGCGAGAATCCCACGCTCTGGTCGATAAAGTGTTGAAGGATGAGCGGGTAATAGTTAAACAATTACCATCAAGCTCAGGAATGACAATTAAAAGAAGAGGGAGGAGGCTTGAAATACAGGCTTCAGAGGAGTACGCGAAAGCTTATCATGATAAATTAGGTGGAATGGTAGAAAACAGAATGCAACTTGCCGTTCAACGAATTGCGTCTTTCTGGTATACTTGCTGGATAGATGCAGGCCAACCTGAACTAACAAAAGCTAGAAACACTATTGAATAATTCAATGAAATATCTAAATAGTTTAATTGAAAAAATATTATTGTTAATGTTGAACTTTTCTTGAAAATAAGAAGTTATATTGATTGAAGTTTTGTTAACCATCCAATCATGAAAAAATTACTCTTTCTCATTTTATCATTTACTTTCTTGTGTGTTTCATGTCAGAAAGAAAATGAAACTACTCAAAATGTCCCTTCTGCTGAAGAAGGATTTGAGTCAATCCAAGTAGATCCATCCTTTGACTATTCTACAAACGCAAATTTCCTGTTCTCAGTTGAACAAGAATACACTGATTCCAACTTGCCTATAGAAATTTATACTTCGAATTCATTTGAAGAGGGCGAACTTATTAGTGAGGTAGCTATAAAAGGATCTGAGTCTTTCACTTCAACTTACAATCTTAATAAAGGATTGAAAAAAGTGTACATCAAAGTAAATAAGGTAGGGGTACCTCAATTTTACGAGTTTGATGTGCAGCCAGGCTTAAACCGCTTAGTCGTAAATGAATCATCGATTTATGATAATACTATTGAAAATGAAGCAAATTCATCTGCAAGAATGAATTACAGCGGATCGCTTTACGATACGTATGGCGGTTGGAATGCTCAAGGTTTACCTAATTATTTAACTGATCCTGATACGGTACCACAAGCCTTATTAGATGATATCGATGCATCATTACCAGAAAGAAGACCTGTACCTACGTACAATCCCGACTACCTTGTGGACGTAAATTATGATAGTAGAGTCACGGACTCATGCGATATCTGGATAACCTTTGTGCATGAAGGTGCTGGCTGGAGAAACTCTTTAGCGTATTATACTTACACTACAGGTTCACCTCCTCAAACAACGGATGATATTGATAGTATCAAAGTCGTCTTTCCAAATGTTTCTTTCTTGTATTCAGGTGGTCAGTTAGAAACAGGCCATAAAATTCATTTAGGTACTTTTGCACCCAATACTTCAATTGGTTGGGTATTGATACCGAATGGATGGCAAAGTAGCTCTTCTCAAGCGTTTTATAGAAATGACGTTAAATTCAGTAACTATCAATTAAATACTGTGTCAGCAGAAGGTTTTAGACAACATATGGTTGCTCTAAAGGATGTGGATAGAGAATTAATCCTACTTGGTTTTGAAGATATCACAAGACCTAGCGGAGATAACGATTTCAACGATTGTATTTTCTATTTGACCAGTAATCCATTTAATGCTATTGATACGGGAGATATTGGAGATATTTCTGAAGCAGAAGATTCAGATGGAGATGGTGCATATGACCATGAAGAGGAATATCCTGATGACCCAGAACGAGCATATAATGTTTATATAAACAACAGAACCAACTATTCTACTTATGGTTTTGAAGATATGTGGCCTGAGAAAGGGGATTATGACTTTAATGATGTAGTTATCGGAGTGAACTACAAGAAAGTAGTCAACACTAATTACTATATTAAAGATATTGTGATGCAAAGTGAATTGTATGCAATTGGTGGATTCTATCATAATGGTTTTGGAATAGCGTTTCCATTTAATGCCTCTACAGTCAATTCAATTTCTGGGCAAATATTAGATAAAGGTGTAGTGAATGTCGGATCCAACGGTACTGAAGTCGGTAATACAAAGGCTACAGTCATCTTTTTCGAAGACGCTTACTCCTTAATGTCGTCCAGTGATGTTTTAGTAAATGTGAAACAATCTGGCAATTATGTCACACCACATCAGTTTACCATTACAATGGATATGAACATCGGTCAAGTGCATAACACGGCATTTACTAACTTTCCAAATGCATTTATTTTTGTAGATCAAGATAGAGGCAGAGAGGTTCATATGCCAAATCAGCCTCCTACGCAATTGGCAAATTCTGATTTCTTTGAAACGTATGATGATGTAACAGATCCAGACGCTAGTATTTACTACAAAACATCTGCTAATCATCCATGGGCAATCAATGTAGTTGCGGAAAAATTCTATTATCCTTATGAAGGAGTTGAAGTGTCGAATGCTTATAATCACTTTAAGAATTGGGCAGAATCAAGTGGAAATAATTACTCCGATTGGTTTAAATCAAAATCAGGATACAGAAATAGTGAAAAGATTTATCAAAGACCGTAAGTATTAAAAATTTAACCTTTTAAGCCTCAAGCATCGTTCTTGGGGCTTTTTTTATATCATTTATATGCGTTTTTTTGTATTGAAAATTAAAAAGAGAAGAATCTAAACATAAATACATGGCCTTTTGAAGAGACGGGCTATTGTAAATACTACAGAGATGTTCAATAATTATTATTTCCTCAGACAGCTGAGTCAGGCATTAAAAGAAAGATTAGTAGGGATGACCCTTGGTGCTTGTTTTAGCCAAAGTAAGGACGAATTGATGATTGGTTTTTATAAAGGTGTGCAAGAACAGTGGATTAGAGCATCATTGATACCTAATTTCAACTTACTCACTTTCCCATTAGACTATCAGAGAAAAAAAGTAAATAGCATAGATCTTTTTAAAGATGCTATTGATCAAGAGGTGGAAGATATCATTCAATATGATAATGAAAGAGCCTTTTTAGTTAAAATGACAAATGATTGGGGAATTTTATTCAAAA
This sequence comes from Flammeovirga sp. EKP202, assembly GCF_014534745.1. GTDB lineage: Bacteria > Bacteroidota > Bacteroidia > Cytophagales > Flammeovirgaceae > Flammeovirga. The sequence continues at coordinate 71,531 of NZ_JACVVP010000020.1, read as the reverse complement.
TGTACGGCAATAGGTCCAATATACTTTTGATTCATGAAGGTGAAGTGCATTCTATTTTTCAGAAAAGACACATCGAAGATCAAAATATGGAGATTAATGCCTTGGATAGAACTATTGATCAATCTAAAGAGGCCTTTTTTGAAGGAGGAATAAAAGCGACTTTCCCAACTTTAGGCCGTGAAGCGAATGCCTATTTGGAGTCTCAAGGTTTTAATGATGTCTCTCTTGACGAACAATGGACAAGACTTTCTGATTTAGTGAAAAAGCTGGAGTCACCACGTTATTATGTGGAAGAAAAAGACGAACAAGTTCAGTTTTTATTATTTCAGCTGGAAGAGGCTAAAACGTTATTGGAGTCTGCTCATCCCATAGAAGCAGCTAATGAGTTTTACTACCGATTTTCTAAGCGATTTTTTGTTGAAAGGGAAAAAGGTCCTCTTATCAAAGAAATAGACAAGAGACTGAAACAATCCAAAAGTTATCTGAAGAAGCATTATGCAAGGTACGAGGAATTGACAGAGAGTGCTCGATTTGAGGAAATAGCCAATATCATTATGGCTAATCTTCATAATATTCCACCCCGAACGAAGAAGATTACATTATTTGATTTTTACAATGAGGAAGACATTAAAATTAAATTGAATGAACTTCATACTCCTCAAAAAAATGCGGAAACCTATTACCGTAAAGCAAAAAATCAGAAACTGGAAGTCAAAAATCTAGAAGCTAATATTCAGCAAAAGGAAGATGAAATGGAGGAACTGAAGGTACACCGTGATGCTCTTGGTCAATTTGAAATGGTTCGAGAAATCAGAAAGTACATTAAAGCTCATTCTTTACAGAAATTACAGAAGAATGAACCTGTTTTTCCATTCAGAAAATTTGAATACAAAGGATTTGAAATTTGGGTGGGTAAAAATGCAGTGAATAATGACCTCTTAACGCAGCGATATGCTCATAAAAGAGACCTTTGGTTACACGCCAGAGATGTGGCAGGGTCACACGTTGTGGTAAAATGGAAGTCTAAACAACCTACTTTTCCTGTCAATGTAATTGAAAAAGCAGCTTCTTTAGCCGCTTATTATTCACAAAGAAAGACAGACACACTTTGTCCGGTGATCTATACACCTAAAAAGTTTGTTAGAAAAAGAAAAGGAGATCCTGCAGGTTTGGTAGTTGTGGATAAAGAAAAGGTGGTATTGATAGAACCGGCACCATTTTCAGAAGGTTTAAACTAAATGAATATTAAACTATCTGACAAACCACGTAATTTTTTAATATACTATTTATGAAATAGTAAATAATTTGACTGAACTATTAACTTTGTGGATTATACACAAAATTGAAATCACAAAATTCATGAGCAATAATAAAGAACACTTAGCATTTGGAAAGAAAAATTACATGTGGATGCTTATCGGTATCCTGTTAATTGCCTTAGGCTTTTTTGTAATGTCATTGGAATCAGCGCCAATGGGATTCGGTGTTTTAGGTTTAACAGTAGGGCCAATCATCGTAATGAGCGGTTTTGGTTTGAACTTTTATGCCATTCTAGTCAACTCAAAATCCAAAGACGTTTCAGAATAAATTAGCGAACAAACCATATTAATTTAAATTATCAATGAATATTTTTGAAGCCATTGTTCTTGGTATTATCCAAGGTCTAACGGAATTCCTACCCGTAAGTAGTAGTGGTCACTTAGAGCTTGCCAAGGTAATACTAGGGGATACTAGTGTTGCAGAAGAAAGTATGATGATGACTGTTGTACTTCATTTTGCGACAGCACTGTCTACAGTGGTTATTTTTAGGAAAGAAATTTTAGAGATCTTAGTGGGATTATTCCAATTTAAATGGAATGAACAAACACAATTTTCTTTAAAGATCATTCTTTCAATGATTCCTGCAGCCTTTGTAGGAGTATTTCTAAACGATCAAATCGAACAACTTTTTGGAGGTGCTGTATTATTAGTTGGGTGTATGTTAATTGTAACAGCTGTATTATTAATATTGGCCGATAAGGCAAAAAACACCAACAAAAGTGTAGGTTATAAAGAGGCAATCATTATTGGTATTGCCCAAGCCATTGCCATTTTACCAGGTATTTCAAGATCAGGTGCAACGATTTCTACGTCAGTTTTATTAGGAATTGACAGAGAGAAATCTGCCCGTTTTTCATTCTTGATGGTAGTACCTTTGATTTTTGGTAAAATAGCGAAAGATATATTAGACGGAGCATTTTCATCTACTTTTGAGGTGGTTCCAATGACTGTTGGTTTTGTAGCCGCCTTTTTTACGGGAATGGTCGCTTGTACATGGATGATTTCATTGGTGAAGAAGTCGAAATTGATGTACTTCTCCATTTGGTGTGCAAGCGTCGGAACAATCGCTATCGTCTATTCTTTACTTAATTAAGATATAAACAAACAGTATGCAGGATTTTGATTTTGTAGCAGGAGAAACTGTATTGGTGGATAAGCCATTGGAATGGACTTCCTTTGGTGTAGTGAAAAAGTTACGCTGGGAAATGAAGGTGAAGAAAGTAGGGCATGCAGGTACTTTGGATCCTTTGGCTACAGGGCTTTTGATATTGTGTACAGGAAAAAAAACAAAGACAATAGATCAGATTCAGGGACAAATTAAAGAATATGAAGGCGAAATGGTGATTGGTGCCACTACACCTTCTGTTGATTTGGAAACTGAGATTGAAAATGAAGTAGATTCCAGTCATATCACTGAGAAAAATATTTACGATCTATTGCCTCAATTTACAGGAAAGATTATGCAAGTTCCGCCTATGCACTCTGCTATTAAAGTAGATGGTGTGAGAGTCTACAAACATGCTCGAAAAGGGAAGGAAGTGAAGATTGATCCTCGTGAAATTGAAATCAAAGAATTGGAAATTACTTCAATTGACTTTCCAAAAATTCAATTCCGAATGGTTTGCTCTAAAGGAACTTATGTAAGAAGTTTTGTAAGAGATTTTGGAGAAGCTCTAGGTGTCGGAGCCTACATGTCAGCACTGCGAAGAACAAAAATCGGAGAGTATGACGTAAAGGATGCAAAGACCGTTGATGAGTGGATTGAAGTCATTAGAGATTGGAGAAACCGACAAGAAGTAGAGGAATAAGAGCATGCATTAATCATGCTCTTATTCTTTGTGATATCATATATTTAATGCTTGTAATTGATAACAGCGATTTTTGAATGAAAGTACATTACGGTATAGAAAATTTCATCCCTTTAAAGAGGGCAACAGTAACAAGTGGTACTTTTGATGGTGTACACTATGGACATCAACAGATCTTGACACATCTTAGAGAAGTGGCTAAAAAAGATCAGTCAGAAACGGTATTAATTACTTTCTGGCCTCACCCAAGGTTTACGATTCAACCTGAAGAAGCTAGGAAATCATTAAAGCTATTAACGAATCTTGAAGAAAAAATTGAACGATTACAGTTGGAAGGAATTGACCATTTAATTGTAATCGAGTTCAATGCAGATTTCTCCCAAATGACTTCTATGGATTTTGTGAGAAAAATATTAATCGAAAAAATTAATACCACCAAACTTGTCATTGGTTATGACCACCGTTTTGGTAGAAACCGAGAAGGAGGTTTTGAATATCTTAAAGCCCACCAAGAAGAATTTGGTTTTGAGGTGGAAGAAATTACAAAACAGGAAATCGAGAATGCAGCGGTGAGTTCTACAGCCATTCGTAATGCATTATTAGAAGCCGGAGACGTTCGTTTGGCGAGTAAATATTTATGTTATAATTATAGTTTTGAGGGAACGGTCGTCAGTGGCAATAAGATTGGAAGAAAGATCGGTTTCCCTACCGCAAATATTCAACTTTTAGATCAGTTTAAATTGCTTCCTAAATCCGGTGTATATGTTGTAAGGATTTTAGTGGGTGAGGTTTGGTATAATGGTATGATGAATATCGGAAGAAGACCAACTGTAACGGCAGGAATCCAACAAACTATTGAAGTCAATATTTTTGATTTTTCATCAGACATTTATGATCAACAGGTAAAAGTAGAATTTGTAGATCATATTCGTGACGAGATGAAATTTGATGGAGTAGAAGCATTGATCGAACAACTTCATTCTGATAAAAAAGTAGCGCAATCAATGCTGTCAAAGGCTTAATTTATCATTTCTTTTACTGCTCTGTTTTAAAAGCAATCCACTTTTTTATTTCATCTAAAAGCAAGGGAGAAAGAGTTTGTTCAATTTGACCATACTCGGTAGGTAATCCAGTAGAACATTCTTGAAAGAGGTGATTCAAGCCTTCCAATTCTAATATTGTTACATCCTTATTACCCGCTTTGTTCAAGGCGGCTTCTATTGCAGGTAAATTTTGAGAAGCAACCACCTGTACATCTCTGGAACCATTTAATGCTAATACTGGGCATTTTACATTTTGAAAATAAGTGGAAGGGTCCAATCTTATAAATTCCAAGAACCAAGGCGTTGATATTGATTGAACAATAGTGTGGATCTGTTGGTCACTCACTTGAGCATTAAGCTGATGTTTGAAATATTCTTTTAAGCGGTCATAAATGGGTTGTTCTTTTCTGAGAATCATATCATATGCTTCTCCAAACATTTTTTGATTTTGAGCCACTATTGGAGCTGGAAGTAGACTTTTTTCTTCAATAACTTTTTTCTGAAGAAGCATTAAATCTTTACCATTGACACCTGGACTTGCCATTAATATCATAAATCCGATTTGAGGAACTTTTTCATGGGCAACAGCAGCAATAATACCGCCTTCACTATGTCCTAGTAAACCAATTTTTTGAGTATCGATATCAGTTCTTTTTTCAAGGAAGTGAAAAGCTTCTACAACATCATCTGCAAAATCATAGGTTGTGGCACTTGCAAAATTACCGGTAGACTTTGCTGTTCCTCTATCATCAAATCGCAATACAGCAAAACCACTTCTTGTCAATTGATCTGCTAATAACAGAAAGGGTTTATGGCCTAAAATTTCTTGGTTTCTGTCTTGCGGTCCACTACCTGAAATTAAAATGACGGCAGGGTACTTTTTATGTTCTTTAGGGCGAGTAAGAGTACCACTCAAAGTGATGTCCCCATTCTGAAAAGTCACGTTAGTTGAAATATAAGGAAAAGGTGCTTGAGGCTCCTGAGGTTTTGGTTGATCAAGTACAACTTCCAAACTTTTCTTGAGGTTCAATGAAAGAGAAGCTCCTCCTTGTTGGAATGTACCTTCAATATGATCATCATCTAACACATTGCCTACATACTTTATTCCTAGGTTCGGTAATTCTATTGTTAAAAAAGGATTTTGGTATTGAACACTATGGATAGGTATACCTTTTCCCCCTTGTTCAGGAACATCCATAGTACCTGAAAAACGGTTGTTTTCATGTTTGATATGGAAGATAATCGTAAGTTTTCCGGTAGGAACTTTTAATTCACCTTTCCATGGACCTACTAAATTTTGAGCTTGCATTGGGCTACATAATAGAAAAATTAAAAGGAAAATATTTACTGAAATGATGTTTCGTTTCATCTTTTTATTTAATTGGTAATGAATATATTAACGAATAGAAGGGGGAGTAGGAATGATCTACTTTTCTTATCTTGATAACCCTTAAATTGAAAATATTCTTATTTAAAAATGATTAAGTATTCACATTGAAGCGTAATAGTAAAGTTTACATCTACAATTGCATCATTTAATTATAAAATTAAATTTTGTGAAGAGACTAAAAATGCTATATTTGTAAATATATGTAAATAATTATAATTTAACGTGACTGACTATGGTACATCAAATTAAAAAATTGTTGACAAGTCATAGCTACTTTGGTTTAGGTCTACTTTTAGGATTATTATTAGGTTACTTTTTAGCATTTGTCGTAGTTAGCTATTATTTAAATTAGAGTATTAGATAGTATTTATTTAAAACAATTTCAATTGTTCCTGTGTGTTTTCAGGTTCATCATCATTACTGCTAAAATTACTGACACTAATACCTAGAAGCCTTACATTGAACTTTTGTGGTTCAAGATCATCTAACAAGTGATAAGACTCTTGCAACAAAAAGTTGTAGTTGATAATTCTTTTTTCGAAAGTCTTACTTTTTGTATGCGATTCAAAATTGTGAAGCTTTACTTTTACAGTTAAAGTTTTACCATATTTATTGGCATTTGTGATTCTCTTCCAAAGAATCTCAGCAATCTTACTTAAGTGCTGTTTCATGGTGCCAACATCAGCTATGTCTTTGGAGAAAGTGCGTTCTGCACCGATCGATTTCCGTTCACGAGAAGGTTTTACTTGTCTATTGTCGATACCTCTCACAATATGATAGTAAAACTTTCCACTTTTTCCGAAAGTATCAATCAGGTGTTCTAATGGCCATTTTTTAAGATCACTCCCTTTGAAGATACCTAACTTTTTCATTTTGTCGGCCGTAACGTTTCCAATTCCATAAAATCGGTCAATTTGTAATTTTTCTAAGAAATCAATCGCTTCGTCTGGGAGAATAACTGCTAATCCATTGGGCTTATTAATATCCGATGCTGTCTTGGCTAAAAACTTATTGTAAGAAACTCCGGCACTTGCTGTTAAATTAAGTGTATCACTAATTTTTTTTCTGATCTCTTCTGCAATTTGGATTGCAGAGGCAATTCCTTTTTTATTTTCAGTGACATCCAAGTAAGCTTCATCCAATGATAATGGCTCGACAAGATCGGTATATTCATAAAAAATCTTTCTGATTTGTTCTGATACCGCTTTGTAGACATGAAATCTCGATTTCGTAAAAATGATTTGAGGACATTTCCTGTAAGCCAAGGAAGAGGGCATAGCAGATCGAACACCAAACTTACGAGCCTCGTAACTTGCTGCTGCCACTACACCTCTTTCTCTACTTCCACCAACAGCAACAGGTTTCCCTCTAAGGTGAGGAAAATCTCTCTGTTCAATGGAAGCAAAGAAGGCGTCCATATCAATATGAATAATCTTACGTATCAATGTTGAATTAGTTATTAATCAAAATAACGAACATCATAGCTTTTAGAAACAAATTCAATAGTTTCCAAATCAGCCATTTTATTGACATAAACTGACATTACAAAAAAGATATTCGCCATGGTGTTCAACAAGTCAGGTACTAGACCGTCTACTTTTACATCCTCAAATTTTGCTATTTTGTAAGCCCAACGTGTCGAATTTTTACTTTTGGAGCGACAAAGGTTAAGCATACCTGATAATTCAGTGCCAAGAGGAAGGCTAAACATTTTAGTTTCTTTTTCTACCATTGCTTGGTATTTATCATGAATACCGATAGCTCTGTCAATATCTTCTGGAGTAACAGCTACATTTCCTCTTATTGATCCATTGACATGATAAGCCATTTCACAAAGCCAAATCAATTCCTTTTTCATTTCTGGAAATTGATCTGCTTTTGAATAAGCGTATCCGATATGACTTGCTAAAGAATCCGTCTCAACTTCAAAGTCACACTTAAAACTTGTTTCCTTAAGGTAAGGGTAACACATTCTAACTTTTTTACTCATGATAATGAATTTGTAAGGTGGTTTATTTTCAACAAAAATACCTTAGATTTTCCATTCAAAAAATGATAGTGATTTGTTTATTTTAAAAAGTAAATCGGCAATATAACGCTAGTTCATTTTTGTTTTGTGAACGAATCTGAATTTTCTCCGCTCCGAAATGGTTTTCTGATACTATCTATTTTAATTTGTATAATATCAAACTAAATAAAAATGAGAAAATTAGCGTTATTTCTAATCAGTTTACCCTTCATTGCCTCGTGTTCTAAAGATGTCGAACCCTTAGGAGGGAATTTTGATAAAGTACTGTACAGTGAAAGTAGAGATACTTTGTACATCTATCATTCCAATACAAACTTTGAAGTCTATATTAATTCAACGAATGAGTTTGTCAAAGGAGCATGGCAAAGAGTATCAATGTCACCTGATGGAGGTCAAACTATATTGAATGCTTCTGGTCTAAAACGAAGAGCTTGTGATGGAGTTGCTATTTCTTCTTTTCCCGCATTAGAACAGGATATTAATTCATTGGAAGAAGCTCCTTCGGATGAGTTTGTGTATTGTGATTGATTTTTTCTTGAAGATGATTTTATGGAATAATAAACTTGTAGGAATATCGATTGATGGTTCTACAAGTTTTTAGAAGAGAATTATAAAACACTTTTCTTTTGATTTGTAATTAGGTAATCATCTAGCAGTAAGTTCCTTCGGCCTTGAAGGGAAAAGCGTTAAGAATTTCATGTATTGAGCCGTTAAGAATGATTTTTTTGTTTGAGCTTTAGCGAGTTTAAAATCATTTAGGTGGGAGGAATGGAATTTAGCTTTTGACTTCAAAGCCTTGACTTTTTTGCTTCGTTTTTGTGTTAAGACAAAAATGAAGAAGAAGGAAGCTTGAAAATCGATCTTATAAATGTTGGTAGAAAGAACAAATGAAAGTTGACTATAATTTAGTTTACAATGTGTTTGTTAGCTACACCTTAAAAACTCTTATATCATAAAAAAGCTCATCCTTCTGTAAACTGACAAAAGAATGAGCTTGATATATATTGATTGGAAACTACCTAATCACCGCAAACTTCCCAACATTCTTTTCTACACCATCAAGGTCAGTGGCAAATATGAAATAAACACCTGTTGCAGGTTTTGTACCGCTGTCTAACCTAAGATTCCATGAAGTACTACCACCATAAGATTTTCCATCCCAAACAATATTTCCTGCCGTGTCAGTGATTTTTACACTAGCATTATCCACCAAGCCGTTTATTGTTAAAACACCATTATAATTTGGTCTCACTGGACTTGGGAATACAGTAATTTTATCAATTGTTCTTGAAGGTTCGGTAGCATCTGATCGGTAAGAAACAACACCGTTATCAGTTCCTATAAATACTTCTCCGGTACTTGGCTGTATTCCAATAGTTTTGATTTCATTGGACAAGAGCGGAGAATTATCTTGAGTAAAGTATTCAAACAACTGCCCTCCATCTTTGCTGAAAAGCCAAAGGCCATTACCTGTACCAATCCATTTTCTATTTCCGCCATCAATACCATAACTCAACACTCTTTCACCCCTTAATAGTGGAAAGCCATCAAAACGAGGTAAGGCGACTGAAAATTCACTGACTTCAGAAGGAGAGAAACCAAAATATTCAGCACTACCATCTTCTGTACCCATCCACATGCTTCCACTGTTATCCAACTGAATGGTGAAAACAACATTCGAAGGAAGTCCACCACTAGTTTGATCAGTTGTTAAGAAACGAGTACTACCTTCTTTGTAGGTAAGTAATCGATTATTATCCAATATAAACCAAACATCATTTTGAGTAGAATTTTGAGTTGCAATGGCAGCAGAGCTTAAGCTAGAATTTCTTGTGTGTGTCCAAGTTCCCTCAGTATCTCTTTGGTGGATATAAAATTGGGAGCTCGTCCATAAGTTGCCAAAAAAGTCAAAAGAAAGACTTTTAAGATTAGCATCCGTTCTGCCATCTAATAAAAATGGCGATTTGATCACTTCATAGGATTCATCATTGAGATTGTATGCTAGAAGTCCATCACCATTACTCGCAAAATAAAGTATATTTTCAAAGGCATTGAAGGTCACTCCATAAAAAGGAGCCGTGGCAGGAATAGTGATGACTGAAGTTTTATTTTCCGAAGTATAATTGATCCATTGGCCATTTTCAAAAATTGAGAAACTTCCTACAGTTACATTAGGATCATCTGTAGATGGGATCATTACTATTTTATCATTAGCATTGATGATTTGTCTTGCAACCGGAAATAATGGTCCTGAAGGAGCGAAACCTTGAATTTCATCTCCATTTGCTGAGATTGAAACAAGCCCGCTTGTATTATCTGCTACCCAAGCTCTTCCTTCTTCATCGTCTAATAATTGTCTGGGAGCAGGAACTTTAGAATCGGACCAAGTGGTTACCTGATCTTGATCGTCAATTCTGTAAATTTCATCTTCGGCTACAAGCGTGATATCATCTCTCCAGAAATCAAGCAAGTAAACATTCTTTGAGTAATTCAACACAGTTGATGAGGTTTCATCCGCATATTTTCTTAATTCATTGACTTGGTTGTTGGTGTAGTACAATGCATCGCCTGCCCATAACACTGATCTTGTAGAGAATGAAGTAGAAGGAATGATTAAATCCCAATTATTAAAATCTTGTTTGTTGACATCGTCATCTGTAGAAGCACTTTTTATACCTTCATTAGATGCAATGTATATTAATTCTTCACTGAATGTAATATCAAAAACAGCATTTTCAGAACCATTTTGACCGATGAAATCATATGTTTCTTCAATGGTAAAATTATCCGTATTGATCTTCGCAACACCAAAACTTGCACAAACGTAGAGATAGCGTCCATTAACTCTCAACCCATAAAACACCTTATTAGGGTATGAAGTGTTGAGTAAGGTTCTCATGTTTACGATTTCGTCATCGGTAATGAAATCAAGGTTGCCATTTGCATAAAGTACAATCAGTTGGTCTGAAGGTGCAGCATAGCCTAATGCTAAAATATTGGTGTCACTTAGTCCATCATCTTTTGTAAGAGTGGTGATAATACTATTATTTCTGCCATAAGAAAACAGGGCATTATTGGAAGCACAGAAAACTTCATTGTCTGTGATGGCTACAGAATGAGCATTACTAAAGTTGAGGTGTGAACGCCAAGTTTTTACAGGAATATTTTGTGTCCAACCAAAATTAGACGAAATGACAAATAAAATTAGTACATTAAAGAATGTAACTTTAAAAAATGATCTCATGAAGATTATTGATGTTTAGAATTAGCAAGATAATAATCTGTTAACACTAAACTTTGAAAAAACCCGAAAATTTAGAAAAAACTATTTAACGCAAACGGTTGAAATTTTTTTCAACTTTTTAATAATCATAAATCAAATTATGTTTGTGTTAATTAAAACTGCAGAATATCGTAAGTATGAAAATTGAAAAAGCTGGCATCTTGGCCATTTTAGTTTCTTTATTAGGAATGGGTTGTACTCCTATGGAAGAGAGTACGGCACTAGTTCAACAAGCTAGTATTCCGAATATGAAGCCCGCTTCAGAAGTAAAGTTAAAAACAGTGGAACCTGCATATTGGTGGGCAGGTATGAAAAACGAAACTGTTTTGTTAGTGATTCATGGTAAAAATATTGCCACTTCTTCAGTAGAAATTAAAGAAGAAGGAATCGGAATTGAAAGTGTGAATACGCAAGACAATCCTAACTACTTATTTTTGAATTTAAATATTGCAAATGCGAAAGCTGGAAAATATCCTATTTCTTTCAAAGCAGGAGCAAAAGAGTTGACGTATGAGTTTGAATTAAAGCCTAGAAATAAGGCAACAAAAGCTCAGGGTCTTACTGCACATGACGTAATGTACTTGATTATGCCGGATCGTTTTGCAAACGGCAATCCAGCCAATGATTCTCAAGCAGACTTAACGCAAAAAGCCAATCGTAAGGATAGAGATGGAAGACATGGTGGAGACATTGCAGGTGTAACTTCAAAATTAGATTATTTGGATGATCTTGGTGTAACAACAGTTTGGTTAACACCTTTCTTAGAAAACAATCAACCAGATTGGTCTTACCATGGTTATGCTATTACTGATTTTTACAAAGCAGACGGACGCCACGGTACAAACGCGGAGTACAAAAACATGGTAGACGAGGCCCACAAAAGAGACATGAAAGTGGTGATGGACCTTGTATTCAACCACATTGGTAATGGTCACGATTGGATGAAAGACCTTCCTGCAAAAGATTGGATTCACGAATGGAAAGAGTTCACAAAGACCAACTATAAAGGTGAGGCTTTATCAGATCCAAACGCTTCTGATTACGACAAAAAAATCATGACAGATGGTTGGTTTGACGGTCACATGCCTGATTTAAATCAAGGAAACCCTTATTTAGCAAGATACTTAATGCAAGCTTCTGTTTGGTGGATTGAGTACGCAGGTATTGACGGTATTCGTATGGATACATACCCTTACAACAAAAAAGAAATGATGTCGGAATGGGTGTCATATGTATTAAGTGAATATCCTGATTTTTATATTGTAGGAGAAACTTGGTTACCGGGTGCTACTTGGGAATCGTATTGGAAAGCAGGTGGAAACAATCGTGATGGATTTGTTTCAACTTTAAAATCAGTTTCTGACTTCCCTGTTTGGGACGCTTTGAATAGAACTTGGAGAAATAACTGGAGTATCACAGAGGTGTATAAGACATTAACAGAGGATTTCTTATATGATGATGCCAACCAAAACAAAATCTTCATGGATAACCATGATGTGGACAGAGCGTTTGGTGTTTTCAATAAGAATATTCCTAATATGAAATTAGCAACTTCTTTCTTATTGACGACAAGAGGTATTCCTCAAATTTTCTACGGTACTGAAATCTTAATGGGTAAAGGTGGTCACCATGGTGACTTGAGAGAGGATTTCCCAGGTGGATGGGCAGGTGATAAGCGTGATGCTTTCACTGAAGCTGGCCGTACAAAGAAAGAAAATGACTACTTCAACTACATGCGTTCTATCCTTCAATGGAGAAGAACTTCTAAGGCAATTGCTGAAGGTAAATTAAAGCATTGGGTACCATTCAATGAGGTTTATGCTTATGCAAGATATACTGATAGTGAAACAGTATTTGTAATCTTGAACAACAACAAAGAGGAGCAAACGTTCACAACAGATCGCTTCTCTGAGGTATTGAAAGGGAATGCAAAAGGCAAAGATATCTTGACAGGTAAGGCAGTAACCATTGGAAGTGAATTTACAATTCCTGGTAAAACAGCAATGATTATTGATTTAGGTAAATAAGTAAGTACTTAATAAAATTATCTAAAATTGATAGAGATAGAGCTAAGATGAATTCCTTGGCTCTATTTTTTTTGTAAATAAAATTGTAAATTATGATTAAGCAGTTGATATAGTTGAAATCCAATATGTTTCATTTTTAATTGTACAACAGCTTGAAGAATACAGATTCATTTTTTAATAACGAATAAACAAGTTTGATGAGCGATTGGCAAAATAAATTAAGACAGAGACTATCAGAACCTAAACCAGGTCGTGATGCACACGATAAGATGTCGTCTTTAAAAAGACAAGACGAAACACCTTTTGATATCCCTACTACAGCAAGAAAAGCAGCAGTATTGATTCTATTGAAAGAGGAAGAAGATTCATTAATTTTTCCATTAATTCAGCGTCCATCTTATGATGGAGTACATAGTGGTCAGATGGCTTTCCCTGGAGGGAAATATGATGATACTGATGAAGATTTAATAGAAACGGCCTTAAGAGAATGCTATGAGGAAATAGGTGTGAGTGTGGAGAGAAATAAAGTATTAGGAACATTATCGGATATCTATATTCCGCCTTCAAATATGCATGTAGTACCTGTAGTGGCGAATTATAGCGATGTTTTTCAATACAATATTGATGAATACGAAGTGGATAAAGTAGTGGAAGCATCCATTAGTCAATTACAAGATATCAATAACCATAAAGAGCATATCGTTGATTTGGATAATGGTGTGAAGTTTAAAACGCCAGCTTTTGATGTTTATGGACATACTGTTTGGGGAGCTACTGCTATGATGTTGAGTGAATTATTAATGATTATAGAGAAAATATAATCTCTCTTTCAGCTCAATTACCTTGACCTAATTTACCATTTTATTGACCTAATATTCCAATTTAATCCTTTTGTAATAGCCGTACTTTGTACTATCGAAAATCAATAATCGCTATTACTATTATGAAAAATAAATCAAAACAAAACACAAGGATTTTAATTACGGGAGCAAATGGAGGAATGGGTTTAGAAACCACCAAAATACTCTTCAATAAAGGATATGGTAGTATTTTGATGGCTTGTAGAACCAAAGAAAAAGCACAACAAGCAAAGCATAAGATTTTATTAAATGCAGAAAGCAATAAGACTGCTGATACTTTAGAAACATATGGAGGATTTGATATGAATGATCCTTTGGCTATTGAAGAAGCAGTGGGCACTCTTCCTTCTCAACATAAAATAGATGTTGTGTTTTTACAATCAGGAGGAGTCATTTTTGGGAAAGAGTTCAAGTACATCAATTGGAATGGACATACCATTGAGAAAACAATTTTCCAAAACGTAATAGGAGGGTATATTGTACTTCAAAATTTAAAAAGACATAATCTTCTCTCAGAAAACTTTAGGGTGATATTTGCCGGTGGAGAAGGAGCAAGAGGTATTCCAGGAATGATGGATAAACCGACTTTTCGTTCTCCAAAAATCTTGGGAGATTACATTAAAGGTAATCTGAAAGGTCAAAAATATCATGATATGAATGCTATGGGGACCTCCAAATTGATGAGTGCACTCTTAGTGTCAAAGCTCGCTCAAGATGCAGAAGACGGTCAAGAGTACATTTGGTTCACCCCAGGTTTAACTTATGGTACCAATGGCCTAGCCACAAAACCGGCTTTCGAGAGATGGTTTTTAGAGAATATAGGATTTACAATGATGAAATGGGTGGGAATGGCACAAAGCCCTGTGCAGGCAGCTCAAAAGTATGTAAGTGCTATCGAAGGAATAAGAGGTGAAAATGGAGATATTTTAGGTTCTCCCGAAAAGAAAACATTAGGCCCGACCGTAGACCAAAAGCCAATGAATTCAGCTTTTACAGATCAGGGTTTGATCGATGAATTCTACGCTATAATTCAGGAAGTTTATCCTGAAAAAGAAATAGTACAATAAGACTTGTATTAGGTATGAGGTAAGAATGAAGAGGTAAGAATCCCACATCTTACCTCTTTATTCTTACCTCATACCTCAAAAATTACCATTCAATTTTTTCTTTATTCAAAAAAGCAGCAATACCTTTTTTACAATCTTCATTACTTCTAGCTTTTGCATTCGAAACAACGGCTAAATTCATTGCTTCTTCTAAAGGTAAATGCCAAGTTGAAGCAATAAGATGTTTGGTATCCGCTTTGGCTTGTAAAGAGGTTTCGGAAACTAATTTTTTAGCGAATTCAAGAACCTCTTCCTCCAAATTTTCAGCAGAAGTGATTCCATTAATCAAACCATAATCTAATGCTTTTTGAGCTGTAATAACTTGTCCTGAAAGGAGGAGTTGCTTTGCTTTTCCTTCTCCAATTTTTCTGACTAAAAAAATGCTGACAATGGCAGGGATAAAACCAATTTTAACTTCAGAATAACTAAACTTAGCACCACTTTCAGCAAATGCAAAGTCACAAACCGTTGCCAATCCGCATCCTCCAGCAATAGCGGCACCTTGAATACTCGCTATGATAATTTTTGGATAATAATAGATTTTAAGAAACAACTCTTTAAGGTGGTTTGAATCTTCTAGATTTTCCTCATAAGAGAAATTCTGAAGGTCTTGTATATAAGCCAAATCAGCTCCAGCGCAGAAAGCTTTTCCTTCTCCTTTGAGTACTACTGCTTTTACAGTATTGTCTTTTTCTATATTATCGAGGGCCTCTTTGAGTTCAGAAACTAACTGATGATTCAGTGCATTGCGTTTCTCAGGTCTGTTGAGAGAGATGTAAGCTATTTGTTGAGTTTTCTTGTAGTTAATTAATTCCAATGTCATTCTATGTGTTTTTGTTAGATGGTGATTTATAACACCTTAATTTACTATTAATATGTTTTATTTTGGCATACCAATCAATGAAAATTAAACTGTAGTGTGATTTAAGTTGCTGATAATGTAATATTTATCGTTGTTATGTAAATTAAAAATGTTATGAAAATAGTTATATTTCAATTCGCCTAACTATTTCATTTCGCACATGTACTATAGTAAAAGGACCATATTAAGCATTATAAACATATTATTATTTCCTGACGAACTATGAAAACCGATATAGAAATCGCTAGAGAAACTGTCTTAAAACGTATTTATGAGGTGGGAAAAAGTATTGGTATTCCAGAGGAAGACCTGATTCCTTACGGTCATTATATGGCCAAAGTTCCTTATGAATTATTGAATAAGAAAAGAGATAACAAGAAAAAGCTAATTCTTGTAACAGCGATCACTCCTACTAGAGCGGGAATTGGAAAAACAACAACTTCTGTTGGTCTAGCTTTAGGTTTACAAGAGTTGGGACACAATGCAATTCCAGCATTGCGAGAGCCTTCATTAGGGGTTTGTTTTGGTATGAAAGGAGGTGCTGCAGGGGGCGGTCACGCTCAAGTATTGCCAATGGAAGACATCAACTTACATTTTACAGGAGACTTCCATGCCATTACTTCCGCCAACAATATGATCTCAGCATTGGTTGATAACCACCAACATTTTGAAAGAGCTTCTGGGAAGCAATTGAAGTCCATCAACTGGAGAAGGGTTTTGGATGTCAATGACCGAACACTTCGTCAAATTGTTACAGGTTTGGGTGGCATTGGAAATGGTGATGTTGCTGAAGCAGGTTTTGATATTACACCAGCCTCTGAATTGATGGCTATTTTATGTTTAGCCGAAAATAGAGAAGACCTCCAGGAGAGAATCGGTAATATCTATTTAGGGTATGACCATAATAATGACCCAGTTTATGTAAGAGACCTAGGTGTGGAAGGTGCAATGGCTGTATTGATGAAAGATGCTATTCACCCCAATTTGGTGCAAACGACTGAAAATACTCCTGCGTTTATCCATGGAGGGCCATTTGCCAATATTGCTCATGGCTGTAATTCTGTTTTGGCCACTAAAATGGCCATGAACTATGCTGATTATACGATTACCGAAGCAGGTTTTGGGGCAGATTTAGGTGCTGAGAAATTCTTCAATATCAAATGCAGAAAAGCAGGTTTAAACCCAGACCTTACAGTGATTGTAGCGACCTCTCAGGCTTTAAAATTGCATGGAGGTGTGGCTTTAGACGACATTAAGCTACCCAATATTGAAGGCCTGAAGTTAGGGATGAAAAACCTTGAAAGACATATTGAGAATATGCAAGGTTTCGGACAAACAGTGATGGTGACATTCAACCAGTACGCTTTTGATACCACAGATGAGATGAATTTTGTAGAGCAATGGTGTAATGAGAGAGGAGTAGAGTTTGCTGTCAATGATAGTTTTATGAAAGGCGGAAAAGGAGCCACTGACTTAGCTCAAAAAGTAGTAGACGTGATTGAAACTAACCCTTCTGGCCCGTTACAGTTTACCTATGACCTTGAAGACTCTATCTATGAAAAGCTAGATAAGATCGCTAAAAAGATTTATAGAGCGGATGGAATTAAAATGGATTCCAAAGCTTTGAAGAAATTAAAAAGAATTGAGAAATACGGTATGTCTGAATTGCCAGTTTGTGTGGCGAAAACACAAAGTTCATTTACAGACAACCCAAAGATTCTTGGAGCACCAACTGGAGGTTTCCATATTCACTTTGAAGATTTATTAATCAACAATGGTGCAGGTTTTATCGTAGCAAGAGCGGGTAGCATTATGAGAATGCCAGGTCTGCCAAAAGAACCTCAAGCCAATAAAATTATGTTTAAGGATGGGTTAATTGATGGATTATCATAATTAATACATTGTAAACTAAATTATCGTTAATTACAGTATTCAGAAATCAGGAGATTTCTGATGATCTGAAGGACACAAATGACGCTAACGCTTAACATTAGCGCCAGTGAGCTTTCTACCATTTTAGTTTGGTAGTATTCCCCCGGCATTGAAGGGAAAAGCGTGAAGAATTTCATGTATTGAGTCGTTAAAAATGATTTTGTTGTTTGAGTGCAGCGAGTTTAAAATCATTTAGGCGAGAGAAATGGAATTTAGCTTTTGACTTCTAAGCCTTGAATTTTTTGCTTCTTTTTGTTTCAAGACAAAAATGAAGAAGAAAGTAGCTTGAAAGGAGACCCTATCAATACTTGTATGAAGTTAGCTTGAAAGATGGCGATAATTCAGTTAATAATGTATTAGCCTTGACATTAAATGAATAGTTAAGTTCCCTTTGAAGTATCATTTGATATTTTGAAGGGAATTTTATTTTTAAAATTGAATTAAAGCCATTTGACACTATAACCAACTGTCCTTAAAGCAGATCAGAGTTGTATTAATGCTTATTAAAGTTAAAATAATTGAAAAAAATACATCCTATAACATTGTTCAATCATTAAAACCTTAACAAATTAAAAAATGTATTAAAATAAGTTGAATGAATATGATTTTAAAGTGTGATACAATGTTATGTGTAACTTATACAAGTGCAATTGAAAATCTGTTTAATTATAGGAAAAGCCGTATTTTAAATTAAATTATTGTTAAGTGAATATTTAATGTTGTGATTTTTATAAATGTATAACGAACAATAATTATTATATTTTCAAATAAAATGATTTTTATTGAAAATGTCATAAAATTAAATCTGCGTTATAACAGGTTAATTTATGGTGTAAAAGACTATATATGCTTGTTTTAACACATGTTAATTATTAAATACAACCTTTACCTTTGTAATAACGTAAAACATAACTGAAAGGAAAAAAGATTTGAAGTTTTACAAGAATGGTACTTCAAGTTGAACTTGTTTCAATATTTCATTATTCCTTTTAATACTTATCAAAAGTTATTTAAATTAGGATAAGTAATTCAAACAGAGAAAAATATATAATATTTAAAAATATAAGTAATAATTCATTTCATTTCATACTAAGTTGGAGAGGTTATCATGATAATGGTAACCTCTTTTTGTTTTTAGTTATTTTCAATATTTTTGAATAATATCTTTTTTAACTTCTGACCATGGGATATCAAGAACAACATATTACTTATAAAGGGCAACCTGTCTTCATCAAGTTATCTATGCCTAGCTTTGATCGTACTTTAAAACAGTATGTTGAGAATGAAGCTTGTTTTATGTTCGTTAACAAAGGAGAAGTAGCTGTACGAACACCTGAGGATTATTTCAAAGTCAACCGTCATCAAGGAATGTTGGCAAAGTGTTTAAACTATTTCTTCGAGCCAGTGAAAGATTCTAAAAGTTGTGATGAAGGAATTGAATCAGTTGGTATCTTCTTATATCCATCGATTGTAAAAGATCTTTTTGAATTCGATTTTACGAAACTCAATCATAAAGTAGACTATAATGTAAAGCAAGTGGAGGTGGATAAGTTATTGGATAACTATAGGGAGAGCATTAATCTTTTGCTGGATAATCCTTCTTTGGCAGATGAAAGCCTTATTAAGGCAAAACTCAAGGAGTTTATTTTGTTAGTTTCAAAATCAACCGCAGCCCCTTCAGAATTAGATTTCCTTTCGGCAATTTTTAAACCCAATGAGGTAAATTTTAAAAAAGTGATCCAAAAACACCTTTATACAAACTTGTCGATAGATGAATTGGCTAGCCTAGCACAGATGAGTACCTCTTCTTTCAAGCGAAAGTTTAAAGAGGTATTTGATGAAAGCCCTAAAAAGTACATCAACACTAAAAAAATTGAAAAAGCTGTAGACTTATTGCAAAGTACCAATGATAGAGTTTCAGATATTGCTTATGATGTAGGGTATGATTCTTTGGCTACTTTTAATCGAAATTTTATGGATTTTGTAGGGAAATCACCCTCTGATTTCCGCTTGAACCAAAATGAGAAACCTTTGAGCTAAAACGATCAAACAATCCTTTATTTTTCATCGACTTTTGTAGTACACAATTACAAACAGAAGTTATGAAACAATCTAAAACAATCAAGAGTTATCTCGTACTCTCAGGACTATTACTTTCATTTATAGGTCTTTCTTCATTGGTAATGCCTATCGAAATGAAAGCCACTGGAGGAATTGATCTTTCAGGTGGAAATGTAAATGCACTCAACGAAGCGAGAGCATATAGTGCCCTTCTTTTCGCTCTTGGACTGACAACAATAACAGGAGCATTCAATTCAAAACTCTCGTATTTATCCACTTTAATTCCCACTATCGTTTTCCTATCCATAGGTACAGGAAGGTTGATTAGTATACTATCAGACGGAATGCCGGTAGAGGAAGTGATCAAAGCTACAGTCTTAGAATTCATATTAGGTTTTGTAGGCTTTTTCCTTTTCCAGAAGAAAAAAATTGAAGCAAATTCTCCTTCATTCTCATCCTCAATTTAATTAACCCTATAAACATTACAATCATGAATAAAGTAATAATGATTACTGGTGCCAATGCAGGTATTGGTAAAGAAACAGCTCGTCAATTAGGTCAAATCAAAGAAACTGAAAAAATATATTTGGCTTGTAGAAATTTAGAAAAAGCAAAAGTTGCGAAACAGGAATTAGAGAAAGTAACAGGGAGGAATATTTTTGAAATTATCATTATGGATGTTTCTCAAACAGATTCTGTAAAGAAAGCAATAGCAGGTTTAGATACTTCAATTGATGCATTAATAATGAATGCTGGAGGAATGGGAGGAAAGACACCTGATAGAACCACAAAAGAAGGTGTGACTACTATTACTGCATCTAACTTATTAGGTCATGTTGTGCTCGTAGATGAGTTACTCAAGAATAATAAATTGAACAATATTGCACTTTATGCAAGCTCGGAAGTGGCAAGAGGAGTGAAGAAAATGGGAATGGAACAATATCAGCTGAAAAATGCAAGCGTAGATGAATTTACGTCGCTTTTTGATGGTTCTGCTTTTGGGAAAAACTTTGATGCGATTCTAGCTTATTCAGGCGTGAAGTTGAGTGGTACTTTATGGATGTCCTCAATGGCAAGAAAATATCCTAATATCAAATTTATTAGTGTAAGTCCAGGTGGAACAAGAGGAACAGATGGTTTCAATGATATGCCTTTCTTGCAGCGTATCATGTATAAATATGTAGGTATGCCGATCATAATGCCACTTTTAGGACTTTCTCATAGTTTAGAAAGTGGAGCCAGAAGATTTGTGCAGAGTATTAATAACGAAAAATTAGAGAGTGGCGTTTTTTACGCAAGTAAGAAGAATGTGTTGACAGGACCTTTAGTAGATCAAAGTCCTTACTATAATGGTTTTAGTAACCCTGTTTATCAGGATAATGCCAATGAAGCAATACACCGATTTATCAATTAAATTTTATGAGTATCTATTTAAGGTGATGGAGTTTTTCATCACCTTTTTTATGCCCAAATCACCACTATTAATTTCCAATAAATAGAGTATAAAGAGTGTTTAAAAAGTAGTTAACATGTTGATTCATAAAAAATCGAGGTTTAATTATGTAATATTTGTAAATAATGTATAGATTTGAATCGACTCGTGATTTTTGAAAATCACAAAGGAAACTATTTTATCATGCATAACCTACTTTAAAAATGAAAACACTTTTTCTCTTTGCGGTTGCAATGTTTGCAGCCCTTATGCTTCATGCCCAAAAAATACCTTTTCAAGGTAAACTCTCAGAAAATGGTACCCCTGTAAATGGTACCAAAACAATTTCCTTCTCTATTGGTAATTGGAATGAAACACATCAAGATGTTCAAATTGTAGATGGTTTTTATGCTGTAGTATTGGGATCAATTACCCCAATAGAAGGTGATATTTATAACCTTCAAGGAGAAACTACTCTTTTTGTAGAAGTAGATGGAACTAAGCTTGATCCAATTAGCTTATATGCTCCCGTTGTTAATAAAAACATGAAGGAGCTTTCAATTCAACATCCTAATGATAGTGTTGGAACAATGATTACTTCTTCTCGAACTAGAATTTATTCTTTAGATGGAATTCGTAATGTTTCTATAGAGTCTAACCGCTTTAAAAACGGAAGTGTAGCCCTTTATGACAGTACAGGAGCTTCAAAAGCGTGGTTGACTGGTTATTCTCAGAACCAAAAAACAAGTGGTTTACTTTCTTTATATGGCAATGGAGGTGCTTGGGTTGGTACAGGTTTTAAAACTTGGGATGCAGATGATTTACCCTATTTTCACTTGGAGGGGTACAAGGTAGAACACAAACCTTTGGTCAACCTTCAGTTGAATACACTTCATGATCAAAGTGATCAAATGGTAGGAGAGGCAGCATCGTTTAGATTACAAACCTCTGAGGATTCTCAAGCTGCTATTGATTTTCATTTCAATACAGATCCAAACGGAGGACCTTCTTCAGTGATGGAAATTTGGGGACATTCCTCTCCAAATATTACAATGGCAGGACAAGAATGGACCAATTCAAACCGTCCTATGATTCATATTTATGGTGAAACCCCTGATGATGGAGATTGGTTCAAAAGTATGCTAGACATATCTGTTGAGTATGATGATCATCTTCAATCGGAGTATGGTGCAATCTCTTTTTATAATGGTATCTCTGATAAGCAACATACACATATAAATGCATCTAGCTTTAATCATGAAGCAGACAATGGAAGTGGAGTAACAATCTATGAAAAAGACTGGGATGGTCATTTACCTATGGTTGCTTTAAACCCTTCTAAAGATTCTAATGCAAATGGTAGTCTTGTAAATGTTCAAATTTCAAAGTTACAAGAAAACGGTATGGAGTACGGAGATATTTGGATGAAACATGCCAATGATAGTATCTATGCTAGTTATACTTCAGGTTGGATGTCTATTAGTAATGATATCAAAGGAGCTGCTTCTGATATGACTTCTGATAATATTTCAATTAATAAATATGGAAATGTATCTTCAAGAATTAGTTTTGATGTTCCAGATTGGAACAATTATCTTCCTTCAATGCAAATGAGCAAGGATGATGAAAACTTATTTGAAGCTATTGTAATAGAAGAAACAGAAAGTACTCACGCATCGATTTTTGTTAGAAATGTAGGTAGTACAAAAGAAGTTGGAATTGATCCTAATGGTTTCAGAATTTCAAGAGAAAATATTGGTGATTTGGTAAGAGTATCAACCGCTCACGATAATCAATTCGGAGAATATGGTGAAATTATAATTCGTGATACTTTAGGAGGAGAATTGGTATTAAATAGATTTACAGATTTTAGTGCTATTTCATCAGATCGTCGTTACAAGTCAAATATTAATCCACTCCAAAATAGTTTAGAAAAAGTAATGCAATTAAAAGGTGTTTCTTATTTCTATAAAGCAGACCAATTCCCTAAAAAGTCTTTTGATAGAGATCAACAAGTGGGTTTGATTGCTCAAGAGGTGGAGGAAGTATTTCCTGAATTAGTAAAAACAGATCAAGAAGGTTACAAGTCTGTGCACTATGCTCAAACAGTGGCTGTATTGATTGAGGCTATCAAGGAATTAAATCAAAAAATTGAGACATTATCCGAAGAAAATAAGTCACTGAAAGCGAGTTTGAATACTGCACAAGAAAATGCCGAGCAAATCAAAGTATTACAAGCTCAAATGTTACAATTACTATCAGAAGTACAATCGAAATAATAACAATATGATACCTTCTTATGTAAGGGCATTATTGAAAGTAATCTCGTTTGTTACTTTTATTATTTGTGTCTCATTCAACACAAATGCCCAAATAACACAGAAAACGCACAGTGTATTATCTATTGGAGGGGCACATTCTTCAACAGGAAATTATCAGCATTTTTCAAATGTTGGTAGCCCTATTGTTTTCTCTCAAGGTGGACCTTACACACATAGCAATGCTTTTATGCATGTCGGCCAAATTTCTAATGATGGAGACACCACAGTTGTAGTTGATACAACTATGGTTGAGTTTAGGGTGGATATGAAAGCTGCGATCAATCAAAACCTCTTTAGCCCAATTGCAGACTTTGTCGATATAGCAGGAAGTTTCAATAATTGGAGTGGAGGAAATGAATATATTCTTAATGATGATGATCAAGACAGTATTTATACCTTAAAGTTCGAACCTTCATTTAGAGATTCTATTCAATTTAAAGCAAGAATAAATGCTTCTTGGGAACCACTAAGTCATGAGTATGCCGCAACAAGCGTAACTCGTCATGCTTTTATTGCAGACAAACAGCATAACATTATTTCATTTAAGTACAATGATGAAGATGTTTATTATCCATTGACCACATTTGAGGTAAATATGGAACAGGCTATTTTTTTAGGGATTTTTATGCCTGAAGATTCAACTCAAACCCTTAGTTTAAAGGTTTTAAGGCCTGATGGACAAGTGCATCATAAATACCTATTACAACACAAAGAGGAAAGCATTTATAAAACAACCTCGCAGTTGAGAAATGTAGGAGAAGAATATGAATTTATTGTTGAAATAAGCACACACATTCCAGGCACTACACCAACAATTGTTCAAGAGGATAACTTCAGAATCTATACTGTAATGGACAATAGTAATTTGGTTTCCTTTTATTACAATGATATTGATTTTGTCGGTTCATTACAGTTAACTGTTGACATGCGATGGGAAGCTGAGCATGGAGATTTTGATCCAAGTGTCGATACCGTGAACTTTATTGGAAGCAATAGTTCTTGGTCACAAGACATAATGCTTACTGATGACGATGATGATTTGATCTATAATGTTCTGATTGATTCATTAATGGATTCAGATCTGGAATTTAAGATCAGGTTGAACAGTAACTGGAATCGAAACGAATTAAGGTCTTCCTACAATAGGGCGTTGATGTTACAAAGAGGAGTAAATGATTTTTCAATTTTCTATAACAGAGAAAATATTGATAACCCTAGAACCACTTTTGAAATAGATATGTCTAAAGTGATGTTGGAGGATACGGTGACAGGGAATGTACGATTATATCTTTATGATAATGAATTAGCAGTTCAGCCACTGAGAGGGTATTCGTTGGAGCTAAAAGAAGATTTTATTTATACAGGATTTTCAAATGTGATAGGCCTCAATGATTCCTTAATTTATAAAGTCGCTTACAATTCGGTAATAGATACGATAGAAAATGAATTTACAATTTATCCAGTTACAGGAACATCGACCACTTCAAGGTATTTCAACAACGATGAATTCTATACAGGTCTACGTTTTGTAGTGAATATGTTTGGTATGGCTGCAAATGGCCGTTTTGATCCAGGGCAAGATGAACTTGATGTCGTTGGGACAATGACCGATTGGAATGGCGGAATTATTGATTTGACGGATGAAGATGGTGATAATATTTATGAAGGTGAATACAGAATTGGTAATCACTCAGAAGCCGAAATAAGCTTTATTACAAGAATCAATGGAGAATGGTTTAGCCTCAGTCGTGAGTTTCCTGGCGGAGAACGTTTAAGGACAGTTACTCCTGTAAGGGGTCAAACGACCACATTAGAATATCACTTTGATGAGGAGGATATTGACAATAAAGAAGTAGTTTTTAAGGTAAATATGTCACATCAGGAAACGTTAGGTAAATTTGACACTGAAGTAGAAGGTGCTGGTTTGAGAATTGAAATCTACGATGGTATTCACCGTTATAATTACCCAATGATTGTGGATGATGAAGGTTTGTACACTTACAATACAAGAAAGTTTGAAGTAGATTCATTGATTTCATTTACAGTGCTTCATTATACCCAAAAGGATGGAGAAGATGATGTTGTTGTACGTGAAGACAGTATTAGAAGAGTAACAAAGGAAAATAGTCAGCAAATCATATCGATGTGGTTTAATGATGAAATTCCAGAGGAACGTTTTGATGCTGTATGGCAAGTTAATATGCAACCGGCCATCAATACGGGTGGGTTTGATGCAATAAATGATGTACTTACTATAAAAGGTTCTTTTGATAATTGGTCTGAGGAAATTGAATTGGTGAAGAATGATACAACAAATGTTTATTCAACTTCCATTTCCCTTCCTGAAAGCATAATTTACTATCAGTTGTTTGTCAATGGAGAAGCAGAAGCTTTTGTTGGACAGGATGAAAGTAACAATCGTTCACATCATCTATCGGAAAATAATACTGTGATCAGTGTGGTTTACAACTTCGAGGAAGTAGAGAAAGTTGAAGAAGAGGATCTGCAAATCGAAGAAACTGAAGATGGTAAAGCTGTTGTAGAAATTGCAGAAGAGCTGTTTAAGGAACTGATTGGTGAAATTATTTATCAAGTATTGTTAGCCAATGGGGATGCCTTACCTGATTGGGTGATTTTTGATCCAGAAACATTAACCTTCACTATTGATCCGTCAAAATTACCTAGTGGTACAAGGATAGAAAATGCGATTGAAGACTTAGATATTATCATTTTAGCCAGTGACGAAGCAGGTCAATCTGTAGCCGTGGAGGTCACTTTACCAACTGAAGAAATCATTGCTGATATCACTGATCCTGAAGGACCGAATGCATTAGAGGATGGTTTGGGAAATTTGGTGAACGTTTATCCAAGTTTTGTTGATCAAATCACTACAATTGATCTCGATCCAGCTATCCAAGGAGCAACAGTTTTAATTACAAATGCTTCTGGAGTTCAATTAGAAACATTGACCATTAGAAAATCTACTCCATTGGATATGAGTACTTACTCATCAGGGTTATATCTGATCCAATTGAAAGTGGAAGATCAATTGATCATTAAAAAGGTCGTGAAAAAATAATAGCCACTACAGATAAAGAATAGAGGAACCAAGGATTGATTTTCTTGGTTCTTTTTTTGTGTACTAGCTAAAAATCATAAATCTAAACAAAAAACAAATGAACTTAATCGTATTTGATATCGACGGTACATTAACAGACTCAGTAAAGGTTCATATCAATGCCTTTTTAATAGCATTAAAACAGCTAGGAGTAAAGGAAGAAGGCTTTAATTTTAAAACATATAAACATCATACAGACTCTTATATTTCAAAAGTAATTTATGAAGAATACGTTCAAAAAGAATTTACGTCTGAAGTACAAGAACAGTTCGCGTCGATCCTTTATTCAGAGATTAATAAACATGAAATCAAAGAGATTAAAGGTGCTTCTCAATTAATACAAAGCCTTCAAAAAGATGAGAACTATGGTATTTGTTATGCGACTGGCTCAATTATTCAACCCGCTAAATTAAAGTTAGAAGTAGTTGGAGCCTCTTATGATCCTTCTCAATTAGTGCCTTCAAATGACATTTACGAAAGAGAAAATATAGTTTCAAAAGCGATAGAAAATGCGAAGGAATTTTACCAAGTAGAGCAGTTTGATAAAATCTATTCAATAGGAGATGGGCTATGGGATTTGAAGACCGCCCAAAACTTAGAGTTAGAGTTTATTGGAATTGGAGAGGAGAACGAAGCAATTATGAGAGAAAATGGAATGCAGACTTTTTACAAGGATTTGACCGAATTTGAATTACCTCTTTAAAATAAAAAACGGCTTGAAAAATTAATTCCAAGCCGTTTTTTGTAAGTCAAAAATCAATTAATGAAATTACTTCAATTTGATTTTACGCATACGAATATTCTCAGGAGTAACCTCTACTAATTCGTCTTCTCTGATGTATTCCATACATTCTTCTAGAGAGAATTGACGTTTAGGAGCAATCTTAGAGTTGTCATCAGAACCTGCAGCACGCATGTTCGTTAATTTCTTACCCTTGATAATGTTAACTCTTAAATCCATTGGTCTGTTGAATTCACCAATTACTTGACCTTCATAGATTTCCTCAGTAGGATCTACGAAGAATACACCTCTATCCTGAAGCTTATCTAATGAGTAAGCAGTAGGAGTACCAGTTTGGTCAGAGATGATAGCACCGTTTGTTTTAGAGTTCATCTCTCCTTTGAAAGGAGCGTATTCTTTGAAACGGTGAGTCATGATTGCTTCACCAGCAGTTGCCGTTAAGATGTTGTTTCTTAAACCGATGATACCACGTGAAGGAATTTGGAATTCTAAGTGTTGCATGTCACCTTTTGGCTCCATGATCAACAATTCACCCTTACGTTGAGTCGCTAATTCGATTGCTTTACCAGAAACTTCCTCAGGAACGTCAATTACTAATGTTTCAATTGGCTCGTGCTTCACGCCATCAATCTCTTTGTATAATACTTGAGGCTGACCTACTTGAAGTTCGTAACCCTCACGACGCATTGTTTCAATCAATACGGCTAAGTGAAGAATACCACGACCATAAACAATAAATCTATCTTCAGAATCTGTAGCTTCAATTCTTAAAGCTAAGTTCTTTTCAGTTTCTTTATATAAACGATCACGTAAGTGACGAGAAGTAACAAACTTACCTTCTTTACCGAAGAAAGGAGAGTTGTTAATCATGAACAACATACTCATTGTAGGCTCTTCGATCGCCATACGAGGAAGTGGCTCAGGATTTTCTACAGTTGTGATTGTATCACCGATTTCGAAGTCATCGATACCAACAATTGCACAAAGATCACCTGCGTGTACTTCTTCAACCTTCTTACGACCTAAACCTTCGAAAGTTTGAAGTTCTTTGATGTGTACTTTCTTGATTGAACCGTCAGCTTTTGCTAAACCAACAAAAGATCTCTCTTTTAAAGTACCTCTAGTTAAACGACCGATAGCGATACGTCCAACGAAGTTAGAGAAGTCTAATGAAGTGATTTGTAACTGAGGATCACCTTCTGGAGATGGAGCTTCTGGTACAAGATCAATGATACCGTCTAATAATGGAACGATTGAATCTGTTTCATTTTTCCAGTCATCACTCATCCAACCATTTTTAGAAGAACCGTAGAAAGTTGGGAATTCTAATTGCTCTTCAGTAGCGTCAAGGTTGAAGAACAAGTCAAATACTTGGTCATGCACTTCGTCAGGACGACAGTTTGGCTTGTCAACTTTGTTGATTACTACGATTGGCTTTAAACCTAATGAAAGTGCTTTACCTAATACAAAACGAGTTTGAGGCATTGGTCCTTCAAAGGCATCAACTAATAGTAATACACTATCAGCCATTTTTAATACACGTTCTACCTCACCACCAAAGTCGGCGTGACCAGGAGTGTCAATAATGTTTACTTTTACTCCTTTGTATTCGATAGCAACATTTTTAGAAAGGATGGTGATTCCTCTTTCACGCTCTAAGTCGTTGTTATCAAGGATCAACTCACCTGTTTCTTGATTTTCGCGGAACAATTGAGCCGCGTGTAGCATTTTATCTACTAGTGTGGTCTTGCCATGATCGACGTGGGCGATGATAGCGATATTACGGATACTACTCATGATAATTTTTTATGAACGTGCAAAGATAATAGAACTATTAAACTATTATAACTTTCTTTTGATCTATTTAGAATCAATTCATATTTATTTCTAATGAATTGTATTTCATACCATTATAGTTTACAGAGAATTAACAATAAAAGTTTGCGAAATCGGTTGCAGAACTTGACCTTTGTATTAATAGTTGAAAACAATAACAATTAAAGATTGTTATCTCGAAACGTTACCCTTTATTTCTTAACTAAGTAATAACCTAATAATAATTATGTCAACAGAAGTCAAGTATTCTAAGTTCCTTATCGGATTATGCCTGAAAAGTGGTGATTCTCTACAATCCATTGCCAAAAACTTTGGAATTCATGCCAATAGAGATGAAATCAACAATTTTGTATCAAAATTAGAGATGGACGGTTTCGTTTCTAAAATTGAAAGATCAACGAAAGAAACTTTTGCTTATTTATCACCTAAAGGAAATGATAAAGCAATGAGTCTAATCAATGGTGATGCTTAATTAAGCATTCAAGTTATAAAGATAGAGCTGTGGTTTTTTCGAAAATCACAGTTTTTTTGTGTTTTTAGGGTCACGCTTTTAAAGCGTCTTAAAATAATATTGTTTGATATTAAATAGAGTTAAACAATGAATCTTAACGAAACCGATTTCGTAATTAAATATTAACTATTATAACTGTTAAACCTTAACCCTTTATTGATATGTCAAGTGAAATCAAATTCTCGAAACTGTTAGTCGGTATTTGCCTCAATTCTGGAAACTCTTTTGGTGAAGTTGCAAGGAACCTTGGAATTTCAATGACCAATTCAGAGTCGGAAGTATTACTGAATATGATGGAAAACCAAGGTTTTATTCATCATCCTGAAATTTCAAACAAACGAACTTGCCCTCATTTAACATCAAAAGGAGAAGAACAAGCAAAGTCACTAATGAATTCAAGTATATAAATTCGAAACAACTAATAAACAACAATAAATTAAGGTGGTATATAGGTGTCACCTTAATAAAAATGGGCAGATCAAATTGAAAGATTGATCTGCCCATTTTTGTGAAATAAAAGAATATTTTTAGTGGATAAACTCCGAATTCCCTTCATTATAGATTAGAATCCCATCACTGAAAAGCTGAGTGGATTGAATGAAATGTTTCGTTACAATATTTCCATTTTGATCGGTCACCTCACCTATGTTTTTAATTTCAAACGTAAATGTGCCGTCTTTGTGGTCTTTTACATTATAAAATAAAATATTGTTGAGTGGTTGACCATCTAGTCCTATCATTCTCCATTGCCCATCTTTAACTTTTTCGAATCCATGGTCTTGTGATACGTCTCCCGTAAGTGAAACTACCCTTCTATTCTTACCATATTTTTCTTCATAGAACTCCTTTTCTGTTTTTGTAAACAGCTTTGTGACTTTGTTTTCGTTAATCGTTCTATTCAAAACCCATTGCTCACCTGTTTTTACAAAGGCAATTCCTGCACTATTAAAAGCAGTTACTTCGTTAAAATCCATATCATAAAGTTCAATTCCATTAATAGAAAGGTGTTTTTCGTAGCCAATACCTTTTACAATAATATGGTTTTGATGAACCGATTTGATCGATTCTGATTTGAGAATACTCCCTATTGTTTTCCCTTCTTGGTTAATAATTATAGTTTCATTAACAATAGCAATGCTACCATAAAAATCAGAAGCCTTATTGTATTGAATAGGAAGTGTGATTTTATTATTTTGATCGATATAGCCCCATTTGTTTTTCATACAAACTGCAGCTAAACCATTAGTAAAAGAATGTGCATTATTATAAGTGGCTGAGATAACCCATTTCCCTTTTTTATCAATAAAGCCGTATTTTCTATCTTTTGCTGATTTTCCATCTTTTTGTGCAACGGCTATGCCTTCATTAAATGGCAAAATCTTTTTAAAG
Source organism: Flammeovirga sp. EKP202 (assembly GCF_014534745.1). Classification (GTDB taxonomy): domain Bacteria; phylum Bacteroidota; class Bacteroidia; order Cytophagales; family Flammeovirgaceae; genus Flammeovirga. The sequence goes on along the minus strand of NZ_JACVVP010000020.1, from coordinate 40,461 downwards.
CTTAGTTTAATGATCACTTTCCCTTCCTTATTAATCACACCTTGCAGTTTTGATTTCCCTTTTTTGGAAACAATAGCGTAATCCTTTCCAATATGATGGTAAGTATATTCGTCTTTCTTTTGAAGAGAAGAAACCTTTTCCTCTTTTTCTGTAATTATCTCATTCGTCCATTGTCCATCATCTAACAAGGAATAAACAAGGGAAGTATCTTGTATCAATTGAGAGTATTTTGAAGATAGAGGTAATGCTTTTGAATGTTTAAAAGCAACCGTTGTATCTCCCTCTTGATTGATCATTCCCCATTTTTTATTGGGTACTTGTCCCACAAATAAATTGGAATTGACTTGAAATAATTTAGGATACACAAATGGCGATATTTTATTTCCTTCGAAGTCTATCAACCCTTTCTTTCCGTTTAATTGAGCAATGGCTACTCCGGTGCTATCGTTCCAAATTTTCTCATAACTTTCACTTATATCATCATATTCAAATGGTAAAACTGCTTTCCCGTTAGAGTCTACAAATGAAGTTAGTCTATCTTTATTTGTTACTTTAGCAATCCCTTTGTGTATAGTCCAAATTTCAGTGAAGTTACCTGTTGAAAGATACTCTGCTTCTAATACTACTTCTCCTAAATAATTGACAAAGCCATGTAGGTTTTTCTTGTTGATAATCGCTAAACCTTCTTGTTTTTCCCAAGCTTTCTGAAAACCAATAATAGAAGAGTAAACAGGAGGAATGATTACTTTCCCATTTTCTTTAATGAAGCCTTGATATTTATAACCACGAATAGTCTTTCTGTCGACTGGATCATAAATCGGTTTTCTTTCCATTTTTGCAATTCCATTATTGAAAGCATGAATTTTAGAAACCTTGATTTTTGGAGTAAAAGCCCACTTATATGAACGTAGATATCGCCCCCAAGCTCCGTTTAATTTTACATTGGCTCCTTGATCATCTAATAATACTTCTTGGTATTTACATTCTAATACTGTTTTTCCAGAAGTGTTGATAACTCCCCATTTACCAGAGATTCCAGAACCCATTTTGACCCTAAACCAACCTTTCTCGCAAAGTGAAATGCCATCATAAGAAATAGGGATAACCACTTTTCCTTGTTGATTAATGGCTCCAAATTTCCCATTTTTCTTCACAATAGAATATCCTTCTTTAAAATCGGACGCTAGTGAATAGGTAGGATGAATAACACTCTCAGCATTAGTATTGATAAAACCGTAGCTGTTATTGTTCTTTGCATGGAAATAGGCAAAACCTTCATAAAAGTTGCCAATGTCAAGCATGCTGTAATTCATACCATCTGCCTGAATTGTTCTCTTTACGTCACCGTCTTTATTAATCAGACAATCCCAAAGCGTATCTACAGAGATTCTAGCCCAGTTACTTTCTCCAAAATCAGCAAAAACAATGTCTTTAAAAGTATCACTAAAAAGGATTTTTCCTTCTTGATGATTAATTAAATAATATTTTAATGTACCATCTCTTTCTTCTCTTCTTGCAATTGAAAGTGGACTGTCTTCTGCTTGTTGAACGTAGAAAAATGACTTGCCTTCTAGTAATTCTTTACCATTGGGAGCAATTAAATAATGATCTCCCATGATTTCGATCCATTGTGGTGCAGTCGTTCCACTTTGTGCAAATTCCTTTTTTATGACACTTAAATAAAATCTTTTCTGAAAAGATTGAAAGTCAGATTTTTTGTTGAAATCTTTTTTACTTTTTAAGCTTCCATCGTCATTAATTAAAATAAATGAAACGAGTGGAGTATTGTGATAAGTCGCTAATAGCTGTTTATGGGCAACGACTTTAATATCTTTGAATTCAATAGTTAAAGGGGCTTCCCCTTTTAAATCAACAAAACCTTTTTGATCTCCATTTTGTACGACAAAGACAGGGTTGTTTTTGAGTAAAGTAACCGTGTCATAAATTGGTTTGCAAATGACCGTACCGTCTTTTTTGATGACACCCTCTTTTCCTTTGTCCGTTACTTTAAGGTACATTCCAAAAGGAGAAATGTGATCGTAATACGTTGTGCTGAGAGGAACGTTTTGTTTATTTACAATTGTGGCTCCTTTCTCATTCCAAACTACATATAATTGATTACTGACAACTTCAATTCGATCATATTCACAAGGGATTAAAGTTTCTCCAGAGAGATCTAAAATTCCAATTTTATTGGATTGTCCAACTTTGAAAACTTCATCATTTTTATTGTAAGTGATGAATTGATAGGGGTAAGTGTTATTTGAATTTTGTAGAAAACCCCATTTCCCATTTTTTGAGACAGGTGTTAAAGTCTGTGACAAGCAGAATAGGGGAGTTATTAATAAGAAGATAAAAGTTAATGTTCTCATCTAGGATTGATAGTGATTGTTTGGAAAACTAAAGTCGAAAGTCATGCCAAATAATATGGTTTGAGTGGAGTTAAGTACCTGTTCAAAATTATCTATAGCTTAAATGCATTTGAATTAAACTCAGGTAAGGTAAAATTCATTCTGTATTTATGAACTATTTTTAATTATGATCAGCCACTTATTACATAATAGACCAACAAAAAAGGAGATGCTATTTTTCATAACATCTCCCTTGTATTGTCATCAAAGCTGCTATTAAGCAATCACTTTGAAGTATTTTTTTACCTTATTCACTTTTTCAAGTAATTCATCTTTGTCATCAGCAATAATGGTAATATGTCCCATTTTACGTTCTGGTTTAGTGAATTTCTTTTCGTAAAGGTGAATATAAACACCAGGAATCGCTAAAATCTCCTCAACACCTTCGTATTTCGCTTCACCTGTATAACCTTTTTCCCCTAAAACGTTGACCATTGCAGAAGCACATCTTCTACTTGTGTCGCCTAAAGGAAGGTCAAGGATTGCTCTAATATGTTGGTCAAACTGAGAAGTTACATTGCCTTCAATTGTTTGATGACCACTATTATGTGTTCTTGGTGCAATTTCGTTAACAATCACATTTCCTTCCTTGTCCACAAAGAATTCAATGGCTAATAATCCTACATAATCCAATTTTTCAAGAAGATCATAAGCAATGATTTTAGCGCGTTCTTCTACATCTGAAGAGATGCTTGCCGGAGAAAGCAAATAATCTACTAAGTTGCTTTCATGGTAAACGATTTCAACAGCAGGGAAAGTAGTGATGTCACCACTTGGGTTTCTTGCAGCAATGATAGAGATTTCTTTATCAATATCTACCATTTTTTCTAATACTGAAGGAGCATTAAATCCCTTTTCGAAATCATCTTTAGATTTCATCACCTGAACACCACGTCCGTCATAGCCACCTTTTCCTACTTTCATTACCGCAGGAAGGAAATCTTCATACTCTTCTAATTCGTCTTTGGATTCAACCAATACAAATGGAGAAGTTGGAATACCATTGTCAAGATAAAATTGTTTTTGTACCCTTTTGTCTTGAATCATTTGAATATGATTCGGTTTGGGATACACAACAATTCCTTGTCTTTCAATATCAATTAATGCTTGGGCGTTTACGTTTTCCATTTCTATGGTTAAAACATCAACGTCTTTGCCGAATTCTACAACAGTGAAATATTCATTAATTGAGCCTTCAACAAATTGGTGTGCCATTGCCTTACATGGGGCATTGGGATCAGGATCTAAGGTTTTCACTTGAATATTTAAATTCATAGCGGACTGTATCATCATACGGCCTAATTGCCCACCTCCTAAAACACCTATCTTTTTCATGGTATAATTGAAATGATTGGAGCACACTTACTTAAAAAGTATGCAGTTATGATTAAGAAATTTACTTTGTAGAGCATGTTTAGAACTTAGAAATAAGCTCTAAACACACCCTTATAATTTTAGATCTGACTCAAGTGATTATAAGTCAAAGCCAATATCTTTTCTGAAGTACTTTTGATCGAACTGAACTGTTTCTGCAGCAGCAAAAGACTTTTGAAGTGCTTCGTTCATGTCTTTTCCTTTAGCAGTCATTGCAATCACTCTACCACCGCTAGTAATTACTTCACCTAATTCGCTGAAAGTAGTACCTGCATGGAAAGGAATCACATCTTGTACCTGATCAATTTCAGTGATTTTTTTGCCTTTTTGGTAAGCTTCTGGGTATCCACCAGATACTAGCATTACTGTAGAAGCAAAGTCCTCGTCAATTTCGATTGAGGCCTCATCAAGTTTACCTTGAGCAGCTAAATCAAGAATCTCAAGTAAGTCACTTTTTACTCTTGGAATAACAACTTCAGTTTCAGGATCACCCATTCTTGCATTGTATTCAATAACATAAGGCTTACCGTCTACTTTGATCAAACCAAAGAAAATAAATCCAACGTAATCAATACCGTCTTTCGTTAAACCTTCAATAGTTGGTTTAACAATCGTTTTATCGATTTCCTCCATAAAAGCTTGATCTGCAAATGGAACTGGAGAAACAGCACCCATACCACCTGTATTTAAGCCAGTATCGCCTTCACCAATTCTTTTATAATCTTTTGCTTCAGGAAGTGTCACATAATTTTTGCCATCAGTGATCACGAAAACAGAAAGTTCAATACCATCAAGGAACTGTTCTACAAGTACTGATTTACTTGCTTCTCCAAATTGACCACTCAACATTTCTTTCAATGAAGCTTTTGCCTCTTCTAAAGAATTGATGATCAATACACCTTTACCAGCAGCAAGACCATCGGCCTTTAATACATAAGGAGGTTTTTGCATTTCCAAAAATGCATAACCACTGTCAAGTGTTTCTAAAGTAAATGTTTTAGAAGCGCCTGCAGGGATATTATGACGCATCATGAACTTTTTAGAGTAGTCTTTACTACCTTCTAAAAGTGCTCCCGCTTTTTTTGGACCAATTACCTTAACATGAGAAAGGTTTTCATTCTCTGCAAAATAATCAGCTACACCTTCTACAAGTGGTGCCTCAGGACCAACAATTAACATGTCGATTCCTTCTTCTTGAACAAATTGTCCAAGTTTTTTAAAATCAGTAGCTGAAATACTGATGTTTTGTGCAACTTCTGCAGTTCCAGCATTACCTGGAGCGGCATATAGCTTTGTTAGCTTGTCGCTTTGGGAGATTTTCCACGCTAATGTGTGTTCTCTACCCCCAGAGCCAAGAATGAGTACTTTCATTTCCCGAATTCTTGAAGTTTTAGTATACTGTATAATCAGTAAACAGATATAATTATCAGAAACTAATTATGTCTGTATACAATGACGAAAAAAAATATAATGCGAATATGCTAAAAAAATACCCCATACCATACTATTTAGCTTGTTTTTCAATGCTCTACTGTTATGAAAAGGATAAATAATTGTAGAAATTAGAAATGAATGTCCATCAACACTATAAAATATGAAAGCAACACTTATAAGAAATACCTATTCGAAATTTCAAACACTAGGTAATTTGACTATCGTAAATGATGATGATGAAGTGCTGTTTAAGTGTAATACACTTGAGCTGCCTTGGAAAGAAAATAAAAATCGAATTTCATGTATTCCCGAAGGAAAGTACAAAGCTGTGTTTAGAAGTATCGGAAATTATGCCAATCGATCTTTTCATATTCAAACAGAAGAGGGAGCAGAAGTACCAGGTCGTACAAGTATATTAATTCACTCTGGTAATTTTTTCACCGACACACGGGGTTGTATTCTGGTAGGTAAAAATTATGCTGACATCGCTTTCAAGACCAAAAAGAGGACCATCAAGAAAGATGGGATTCTTGATATATTATCTTCTAGGCCTACGATGGATGAACTGTTGGGATTAGGCTCTTCATTTACATTGGAGGTGATCTCTGAAGATAAAATTCAACTCCCTAAATATGTAGAAGACTCAAAAGAGGATGAGCTTGACGAGGAACTTAGTCCTTTAAAAATTGGAGATATAGCTACCGTGAATGTAAACACTACTTTAAGACTCAGAGATAAACCATCAAAAGAGAGTGAAGTAATTGATCACTTACCTAATAATCAGAAAGTAAAAGTTTTGGCAGACCATGATGAGTGGTTGAAGGTAAGAGTGGAAGAAATTGAAGGTTGGGTTTCTTCTGATTTTGTTCATAAACAAAACGGAAAGTTTTATGTGAAAACGAAAGGAAGTAACTTAAATATTAGGCAAAAACCTGAAATAGGAAATAATAAAGTATTGCCAGATGGCATCAAAAATGGGACAGAACTTTTTTTTGTTGAAAAATCAGAAAATTGGATGAAAGTAAGAGTGTCAGGGAAAGAAGGCTTTGTATTTCAAGATTATCTTCAAAAGTAGTATTGAAGAGGTTAGAAATGGGATTTTTCATAGAAATGCAAATAAGTTTAAATGAATATTTGTATAAGTGTAAAAAATAAACTTATTTAGTATTGTAATCAAAAAGAACAAAGTATAGAACACAATAAAGCGTAAGCTTTTATAAAATATTCGATTAGTTGGAAGTTTGTTTGTTAGTTTAGTTTTAGTGAAAAGAATCTATAATATTTATAGATTCTTTTTTTGTTTATATAGTAAAGTGTTAAAATTACAATTTTACTTTGATAGTAAATATAATTTGTTGAAATTAAAGATTATTAACACACTTCTTTTAACATTTACCTGTTTATATGACCGTACACTCTACTAAATCTTATTATCAAAATTCTTTCATAACTAAGTCTACAATAACTTTAAATTATTCACTGTCAACTGTTAATCATCAAATTGCAAATGAAACAATAACACTAAACGAATGCAAATCATTACTTTATGAGCGTTTCTTGTCCTTAAGAAAGATAAGACAGCACGTGTCATTGCAAGATTGTATTGATGAATTATCAAAAGAGGTTCCCAAAGAGGTCCTAGACAAAGTTGATCTCCTATAATTAGAAAGAATTCAAAGTACCAATCAGAGGATTGGTACTTTTTTTTGTTTTATAACAAAAGGTATTTCTTTCAAGCAATTTTTTTAAAGTCCATTCATGTATTGTGTCCTGCCGAAAAAGTTCCTGAGACTTAGAAAAAAAACATTTTAAAATATAAGAATATAAAGTAATTCATATCACTATTTTAATAAAATGTATATCATACGGTTAATTATATTGTACAATTGAAATATTTACAATTATTTAGAGTTATTAAACAAAGTCGCTAGGCCTTGAATAATATAAAAATTTAGTTCCTACCAAAAAGCCTGTCCCATGAACGTATATCATAAAATCACATTAGAAGGAGAATTGAAGTATTCTGATATCAATTTTTCAGTTTTCTTACAAGTATCATCAAAACACAACCTTTTGAGATATGATATAGAAACAAATGGAGAGCGATTAACGGAGATCGAAAGATTAAAGTTATTGAAGATGGGAATTAATCAATTTGCAGAAACAAGAGTTTATGAAACTTTTCTTGAGTTTAGAGAACAATGCATAGATGCTACTTTAGAAGATTATTATACAGTACTCTCTAAAGAATTGTCTTATGACATCATTAAAGATAAACTCTATGAATTTGAAATCCTTACTACAGAAGTGGAATTACGTCACGCTTCTTAATTAAGATATTAAAATATTACAACCCATAAAATAGCTTATTGCTTTAAAAATTAGTTGGAAGTTTGTTTGTTAGTTGAGAAAGAACCTGTAAGATTTACAGGTTCTTTTTTTTATTCAGAATTTTAAATTTTTCATTTTATGAAGAATTATTTTTTCTGGTAAAATTATATTTTGTGATAATAACTAATGAGAGAATATTCATTTATTAAATTTTGTTTACTAAAAATCATCTAAAACAGCCTTTTAAATGCGTTTTTAGAAAGAAAATATTGTACTATTTCTTTATTAGTGTGTTTTTTACTATTATTTTTTTGTGCACTTACCTGAAATTTACTTGATTGCAAACGTGGATTTAACAAAGATCTACTGAAACAAATATCGCTGACAATTTAAAATAGTAACCTAGATGATTATCAAATTTAACTTCGTTTATACAGACCATTCTTCAAATGAAACAATTTATGGAACACTTAAAATAACACAATTAGAAGGAGTTATGACTCCTATATATGATGTGATTATTGATAGTGAAAACGAAGTAGTTGATACTACTGTATTATTCAATTTTGCATTACAACAATATGTAGAATCAAGAATTTACGAATTGTTTAGCCAATCAAGAAATTTACACCTTTTCTATACTAGAGAAGATTATAAAAATATAATAGGAAGAGAAGTTCCATCTTTTGTGGTTGATCATGTTTTAGAAAACATGACATCACTTATAGCTGATGTAGAGGTTCGCCAAGCATCGTAAGGAACTTACTTATAACCTAATAAGATTTTATTAGTTGAAAGTTTGTTTGTTAGTTTAGTTTAAGAGGAAAGAGTTTTCGAGTTTCGGGAACTCTTTTTTTTGCTTTTTAAACACTAAAATGGAATTTATTTACAGGTGTAAAACTAAACTTGCATAGTAGTTGCATAGGAGTTTTATATCTTATCAAAATAGAAATCTAAATTAATGCCTCGTAATTTTTTTTATAAACTAATAATAGTTGCTTTTTTGTTGTGCTTTTCAAAAGAAGGGAAAGCTCAATATGCTGTATGGAAGGCAGGTATAGGATTTCAATCTGAGAATATTTTTTCAAGTAAATGGAAAGAAAGTATTTCGTCTACAAATTCAATGACCGGGGTTAGTTATCCTGGGTTAAGTTGGGGTTGGGGATGGAATTTGTCATCAGATTATTTAGTAAAAGATGGAATAGCTGTAGGTTTTCGCTATGCCAATACCTATTATTCAAACTCTTCTAATTCAGCATTTCAAACCGCTTCATCTGAGGCTCAATTTGTAGACTTTACGGTCTATGGAGATTTTTATCTATTAAAGTTTTTCCAAAACTCTTTCTTACCATACATTCACGAGAGTTTCTTTGTGAGAGTAGCACCTTCTTATCATTCTAGTAAAATTACATCTACTGGTCAGATAATCTCTGAAATGGATACGATTAGCATGGAAGGTTCAAATGGTACAGCGGGAATTGGATTAGGTTTAGGTGTGGGGTATACAAAATATGTAACAGACAGAATTAGTATAACAGGTATGTTGAATACTAATTTCTATTATGCTAGTTCGGCTGCACAGCTCCCTAATAATGGCCTTCTGGATTATGATGGAAGTACGAATTCTTCTTTTTTTCTGACAAGAATGTCTGCCGAGGTAAAAGTGGCTTATACCATAAAACAAAGAAAGCCGCTTTGCCCGATAAAGACTTGTGGAGTACAACAGGAACACTCTCATGCAGTCTTAGGAGGTGCAGTTGTAAGGGGGAATAGTTATAAGTATAGACAAAATCAAAAGTATGGAGATGTTCATAGAGGTGATGTGAAACGTAAGCGTTCCAAGGATAAAAAAGCAAAGTCACAGAGACAACAAGGAAAACTCCAAAGAAAAGAGAAACGGAATAGAAAAAGGTTGAGAATTATCGGTGGTGGACATTAGTTTTATTCATATTAAGATAAAAATTTCATAAGAAATACTACATTTGTATGTTTTATCATTAACCGGTGTTTATTTCATTATCTGAATAAATGAAATAAGAGTTACTGGAGATAATAAATAGTTTATTTTAAACACATTCATGACAATACACAGGGAAGGACATTCATTACTTATATCATTATTGATTTTACTTACAGTCCTAAATGCGCCACTTTATTATTACATGCCTGAGGCTAAAACAGTGCATGCAGTAGTTTTAACAGTTAGTGTTATATTCTTTTTACTAATCCTACAGTTCTTTAGAAATCCAAGAAGAACAATACCTCAAGGAGAAAATCTCGTGATCGCCCCTGCAGATGGCAAGGTGGTTGTGATAGAGGAAACAAAAGAAGAAGAATACTTCAATGAGAAGAGAATTCAGATCTCAATTTTTATGTCTCCATTGAATGTTCATTTAAGTAAAAATCCTATCTCTGGAGTGATCAAGTTCTTTAAATACCACCCTGGTAAATTTTTAGTAGCTTGGCACCCAAAGTCAAGTACTGATAATGAAAGAACTACTTTTGTTACTGAAAACGGAAATGGTATTCAAGTACTTTACCGTCAGATTGCAGGTGCCTTAGCACGTAGGATTAGATGGTATGTAAAAGAAGGAGATGCTGTAAAACAAGGAGAAGAGTTTGGTTTTATAAAATTTGGATCAAGAATAGATGTTTTCTTACCATTGGACGCTAAAATCAACGTCAATTTAGAACAAAAAACAAGAGGAGGAGAAACAATTATCGCAGAGTTACCTTCAGCTTAGTTTTAAGATATTTCTAAAAAAGCTCATTAGACAATTTTAAGTTGTTTAATGAGCTTTTTTATTTATGAATAGTAACTTCTTTTAAAGTGTAAAGCTAAGCCCATCATAAGCCAGTGATACATTATCAGGAAGTGTTTTTTCAACTTCAGCATGCAAACCAAGGTTGTGGCTGATGTGTGTCAAATAAGCCTTTTTTGGTTTTAGAATGTCAATAACTTCAAGAGCTTCTTGGAGGTTGAAGTGAGACTGGTGAGGTTTGTGTTGTAATGCATTTAATACTAAAACATCAAGGTGCTTCAATTTTTGCATTTGATCTTCCTCAATTTTATTAGCATCAGTGATATAGGCAAAATTATTAATTCTGTATCCCATAACGGGTAGTTTTCTGTGCCAAACTTCAATGGGAGTAATCAAAGTATCTCCAATTGTGAAGTCCGTATCTTTTTTCACTTCATGCAGTTCTACAGAAGGAACTCCAGGGTATTTGTCTTCTACGAATATATAACTGAACTCTTGTTTTAATTGACCAAAAACACTTTCGGTTCCATATAAATTAATAGGCTTCATGTCATTCAGGAAGTAAAATCCTCGAATATCATCCATTCCGGCCGTATGATCTTTGTGCTGATGTGTAAAGATCAATCCATCTAATGTTGTTATTTTTTCTCGGAGTACCTGTTGACGAAAGTCTGGTCCTGAATCTATAATCAAACTTTTTTGATCATTAGTTTCAATATGTATCGACGAACGTAATCGCTTGTTCTTGTATTCTATAGATCTGCATACCTCGCATTGACATCCAATAATTGGGACACCTTGTGAAGTACCTGTACCTAAAAATGTAATTTTCATAATTACTAAAAAATGAGTTGTAATTATAGACTGAAACCTTCTTGAGTTACAGTGGCATAAAGGTCTTGATTTTTTTCGCTGAGTACACTGCTATCAATACTAATTTCATTGAGGATATCAATCATGGATTGAATTTTACCTTCTTGACTGTAGTACTTGTTGATAATGGCTACTTTTGCATTTTTGATCAAGCAGTACCCTGATTTAAAACTTCCTTTTTCATAACGGAGGTTGTACTCCGTTTCAGCAAATAAATCTTCTAGCTTAGTTTGTAAACCTTTTGTAGGTTTTAGAATAACCTTTTTTGTATTAGACATAAAAAAACTGAATAAATTACATCTTGCAATGTAACTTATTCAGTTGAAATCTTCGTAGGTAAGTAAGGATTTTTAATTATTTGTGACTTTGTTTACCACATTGACTAAGTTGTCAAAGTTCAATGGTTTTGGTAAATATTCATTGATACCTACTGCTTTGAAATCGTCCATGCTATAGTTTTTAGCATTTCCAGTAATAGCTACGATTGGAACGGCATTTTTTGAATCATCATCTAAAGCTCTAATTTTTTGAGCACATTCCATTCCGTCCATCACTGGCATATTAATATCTAAAAGAATAGCGTCGTAATGGTCTTTATTTAGCTTATCTAATACTTGTTGACCGTTTTTAACTGAAATGATTTCGTAATTTTGAAATTGTAAAACTTTTCTAGTGATATTTTGTATTACTGAACTGTCTTCAGCTACTAGTATTTTTTTTCCCATTTGTAAATTATAGTTTCAGATTGATTACAGAAATTTAGACATATATGAGTTGAGTAAATTAGAATTTCTGCTTTAATTGATATTACTAACTTACTTATAAAAATAAAAAAAATATTTAATGAAATTATCAATTGACATTAATAGTCTTAAATAAAATAGAGAAATTCAAAGATTATATTTGTAGAATTATAATTTATCCTTGATTTTAAACATAATCAATTTTCTTTTTCGTATGAATTTTTTAATGATTAAACCTTCTATTGTCCTATTTAGTATTCTCCTTTCAATGGGAGCTAATTTTCACCCAATACATTTAAGTGTTTGTGAGGTAAATTATAATGAAAGCACAAAGGGAGTTGAAATAGCCTTAAAAGTATTTTTTGATGACTTGGAAGAAGGTGTAGTACTCAACGGTGGGCCTCAGTTGCATTTATTTACTGATAAAGAAGAGGTTAAAAGTGATGAGTGGATCTTGAAATACCTTCAAGAAAAGCTGCTGCTCAAAATTAATAGTAAAGATGTGACGCTGAATTGGGTGGGGAAAGAGACTGATGAAAAGAGAGATATTCAGTCACTTTGGATCTATTTAGAGGTCCCTAATGTAAAAAAAGTGAAGGATTTAGAAATAAAAAATACAATACTTTGTGACGTGCATCAAGACCAAAGAAATATGTTGCACTTAAAGTGTAATGGCAAAAAAGTAAGTTGGTTGTTTGATATTGAAAAAATATCTGAAACAATTCACTGGTAATCGTTGACAAATCTGCTAATTGATTTGTATATTAAACTAATGAATCAATCATTCAGACTAAACCTATAAATGATACGCATAGCATTTTAATATGAATTTACAAACATATAAGCAGGTCAGTTTTGTACTGATACTATTGTCAATCAGTTTCTTATTTCAGACTCAAGCGCTAGCTACTCATATTAGAGCAGGTGACCTTACAATGAGAAGGGTCAATGAAGTTTCGTTGACTTATGAGGTGACTGTAATTCTTTATAGAGATGTAACAGGAGTTCAGGCAGGGGAAGGTACTATTTCATTTGGAGACGGTACTGATAATGCTATTGTGTCACCTGAGGAATTGGGATTTACACAAGATGGGGAAACTCAGATTATTCGCTACAGAGTGAGTCACACATTTCCATCGTCAGGAAGTTATAAAGTAAGCTACTTTGAAAGAAACCGAAATCCAGGTGTGAGAAATATGGACATTTCATCAGAGACACCTTTCTTTATTCAATCTGAGTTTTTTATCAATCCAGTTCTAGGGTTGAATAGTTCTCCTTTCTTACTTATTCCACCTGTAATTAAAGGTGCAGTAGGTCAGAAATTTGTGCACAATGCTGGTGCTTATGATGTGGATGGCGATAGTTTATCTTATCGTTTAACAGTTTGTTTACAAGGTGAAGATACACCAGTGCAAAATTATCGTTTTCCAGATGATCCTAATGAAGAATGGTCAAGAGAGACAGAGGATTGTGAGGTGCCACCCGTTTTTTATATTGATGAAATTACGGGAGACCTAGTATGGAATGCTCCTTTTGTTTTTGGTGAATACAATATTGCATTTTTAGTGGAAGAGTGGAGAGACGGTATTCGTATCGGTGCTGTAAACCGTGATATGCAAGTTATAATTACTGACCCGCTCAACTTAAGGCCCTTGATCGAGACACCTCCAGACACATGTGTGATAGCAGGAACTGAGTTGTCAAAGATTATTTTTGCTGAAGATCAAGATACAGAACCATGTTATAATCCTGATTCAACCGTTGAATGGGGACCTCATCCTATTGATTTTAAAATTGCTCAAAAAGATGTAGATATCTCACCTTACGTGGATATGGGATTTGACGTCAATTATTATGGATTGAATAATAGTAAAGCGGATGGAGCATTCTCCTGGACACCAACATGTGATGATATTCGATCTGCACCTTATCAGATTACGTTCGAAGCCGTCGATCAAACGTCAGCTGGAAATACAGATTTAGGAACTCTTGAAAATTGGAATGTACATGTTTTAGGACCACCACCATTAGGCTTAACTGCTAATCCTCCTACTTCAGATGAATTACAGAGGTATGACAACAAAGTTACGTTAAGTTGGGATGCTTATGAGTGTTCTAATGCAAGAGAAATTTATATCTACAGAAAAGTGGGATCATTTGATTATGAACCTTCTTGTGAAACAGGTTTGCCGAATTGGACGGGTTACCAATATGTAGGGCAGGTTGACGCAAGTCAGAATACCTACATTGATAGAAATGTTGAGCAAGGGGTCACTTACTGTTATAGGATTTATGCAGTTTTCCAACCTCCGCAAGGCGGGGAAAGTGTAGCGTCTTCAGAAGCTTGTGCTTTTATTCCAGATTCACAGTATATTGTTAATACTGACGTAAATGAGACGGGTTTAGATGATGGGGAAATTTTGGTGAGATGGACTAAACCAATGGATGTTGCAGACCTTTCAAGTGTTCAGTACAACATTTACAGAGCGGATGGAGAAGAAAAAGCAGAAGACAGTGAATACCTAAAATTAAACGGAAGTCCTTTAGGAGTGAATGACACTACTTTCACGGATCGTCTACTTAACAATGTGAGTATTCATTATCATTATAGAATTGAACTTTTAGAAAATGGATCACCTTCTGATACGACTTATATTGCTAATTTCGTGAAGTTGAGTGCATCTTCGGGAATCGATTTTGTTGATTTGTCATGGGGTGGTACAGTTCCATGGAATTTGACACCTGATTCTGTCATGTTAGCGAGTGGACTGACTGTAGGTGTTTATCATTACATATATAGAAAAGTAGAAGGTGATGAGCCAGATTATTCATTATATGATAGTGTTTATGTCAATACAGAAGGATTAAGGTACACCGATAATGGAACTGCTCTTGAGCCTCTTGACGATCGAAAGTTGTATTCTTATTATGTATCAACTGTGGGTTCTTATCAACAACCCATCATCGCAGAACCTTTAATCAATAAAACGCAGGAATTAACGGTCGAATTATTAGATACTATTCCACCATGTCCACCGATTTTGACACTGAAAAATTATGATGATGGGGTGATATTAAACGACCCAAATGATTGTAATGTTACTCCTTTCAGAGATGGTGAAAGGACTTGTGCAAAAGATAGATTCTCAGTTGAATTGACCTGGGAGAATCAGCTAGGTAATGGATGTGATGAGGATATTGTAAAGTATAATATCTATTTTACTCCAAGAGAAGCGATTAATAAATTAGATTTTGGAGCACCTGTTATGACAATTGATCACCCTGCTGACCGAGAACTCTCAGAGGGGTATTTCTATGAATTCCTTAATCGAGAATTTGTATCTGGTTCTTATGCTGTCACGGCTTTAGATAATTCTGGAAATGAAAGTGCTTTGAGTAATATTATTGTTCAAGACAATTGTCCATATTACGAATTGCCAAATGCT
The DNA here is from genome assembly GCF_014534745.1 of Flammeovirga sp. EKP202. Classification (GTDB taxonomy): domain Bacteria; phylum Bacteroidota; class Bacteroidia; order Cytophagales; family Flammeovirgaceae; genus Flammeovirga. The sequence continues at coordinate 25,087 of NZ_JACVVP010000020.1, read as the reverse complement.
TTTAGCCCGAATGGTGACGGTATCAATGATACATTTATTCCAATGCGTTGTCCACGATTCGTTAAAACTGTAAAGTTCTCCGTGATTAATCGATGGGGATCTGTGATTTATGAATACAACAGTGATGAACACAGTGGTGATATAGAAATCAATTGGGATGGAAAAACAGAAGGAGGAAATCTTTTTGAACCTGGAAATTATTATTACGAAGCTGAATTAACGAATTATAGACTTAATTCAGGAGACGAAGAAGTAAAAATCAAAGGATCTTTTGTAATACTCAGAGGAAAAGATCAAGCCGGGAAATAAAAAGAGGTGTTGTTTTTCACTAAAAGAGCAGTTTCAAACCTACTCATAATCATAAAATAATTCTATTTTTGTGAAAGTATTCTAGTAATAGGATACTTTTACTTTTTTAGAGGGTTGTAAGTGCTTTTAGAATTCAAATAAGAACCTGGAATTATTCTGTTTTTACATTTTTTGAAGTACTTATTTTTAGAAAAGGGCTATCGACATTACAAAACAAGTGAATAGAAGAATTAGCATTAACGTTATTCCCTAGTGATCTTGGTAAACCATAAATAAAACAAATGAAGTTAAAAGTCATCATATCTGGAGGCGGTACTGGCGGTCATATTTACCCTGCTATTGCTATTGCCAACGCAATCAAAGAACAACGTCCAGAAACTGAAATTCTTTTTGTAGGTGCAGAAGGGAGAATGGAGATGGAAAAAGTACCTGAATCTGGTTATGAAATTGTCGGTTTACCAATTGCAGGAATTCAAAGAAGATTGACACTTGAAAATCTATCATTCCCTTTTAAGTTGATAAAAAGCTTATGGAAAGCCAGCTCGATAATCAGTGATTTTAAACCGAATGTGATTGTAGGAGTAGGAGGTTATGCAAGTGGCCCTATTATGTGGAGAGGACAGTCAAGTAGAATTCCAACCGTAATCCAAGAGCAAAATGGCTATGCTGGTTTAACAAATAAAATATTAGGAGGAAGAGCCGAAAAGATTTGTGTGGCTTATCCTGATATGGAATATTATTTTCCAAAAAAGGTTATTTCTTTTACAGGAAACCCTGTTCGTCAAGATATTATTGAGTTAGAGAGCAAAAAGGAAGAAGGGTATAAAGAGTGGGGTTTTGATCCTACTAAAAAGGTTGCCTTCGTATTTGGTGGAAGTTTGGGTGCTTTGACTTTAAATGAAAGCATGGCAAAAGGAGTTCAAAGGTTATTAGATGAAGGTATTCAGGTGATTTGGCAGACAGGGAAGTATTACTATGAAAAATACCATGCAGAGTTTGGAGGAAAAGAAGGCTTACATGTCGTGTCATTTATTAAAAATATGGCGAATGTATATGCTATTTCTGATATTGTAGTAGCGAGAGCAGGTGCATTATCCATTTCTGAACTTTGTTTAGCAGGGAAACCGTCTATTTTGGTACCATCTCCTAACGTTGCTGAAGACCACCAAACAAAAAATGCAACAGCTTTAGTGAAAGAAGATGCTGCCATTCTTGTCAAGGATACTGAAGCGAGAGAGCAATTAGTGAACGAGATGTTAGCTTTGATGCAAAACGAAGAAAAGTTACAATCTTTAAGTAAAGCAATCCTTCAATTAGGAAAGCCAAATGCAGCCAATGATATAGCAAATGCTGTATTAGAATCTGCTGAACGTCATTATAAAAGAATGAATTAATTTATAGAAAATGTTACCTGCATACATATATTTTTTAGGAGTCGGAGGAATAGGAATGAGTGCTTTAGCACGTTGGTTTAATGCTAATTCCTATGAAGTGGAAGGTTATGATAAAACACCTACAGATTTAACAGCAAAACTTCAAGAAGAAGGTATCAATATTGTATTTGATGATAGTAAGGAGGCTTTATCGAAAAAACTATTATCCTTACCCAAAGAAGATGTTTTAGTAGTGTATACACCTGCTATTCCAGCATCACATCAAGGAATGCAATACCTGAAAGAAAACGGCTACACGTTAAAGAAAAGAGCTGAAGTATTAGGGTTGATTACGAGAGATAGTTTTACTGTAGGTATAGCAGGTACACATGGGAAAACGACTACCTCTTCTATGCTTTCCCATATTTTGAAATCTGCCAATAAAAATGTTTCGGCGTTCTTAGGCGGTATCAGTACAAATTATGGAACGAATATGTTACTTGGTGATAGTAATAAATCGGATCATATTGTGGTAGTGGAAGCCGATGAATTTGATCGCTCATTTTTACAACTGTCGCCTGATATTATTGGAGTAACAAGTTGTGAAGCAGATCATTTAGATATCTATGGCGACGAAGATGCTGTTTTTGTATCATTTCAAGAGTTTATTAATAAATTGCCTGATGATGGACAATTGTTTTTGGAGAAAAGTATTCAAAAATTAAAACCTCAAGGGAAAGTAGACCTTACTACATACGGTATTGAGGGAGGTGATGTTTTTGCTGAAAATCTTCACGTGGAAAACGGAGCTTTTGTATTTGATGCTCATATAAATACTACTACATTTAATAATGTAAACCTTCAAATGCCAGGTTTTCATAATGTAGCCAATGCATTACTAGCAATGTCAATTGCTTTACAAATCGGAATCACCTCTGAAGAAGTAAGGGAAGGTATTGAGAGCTATAAAGGTGTGAAAAGACGATTTGAAAAGTGGGTTGATACAGCAAATAAAGTGTATATTGATGATTATGCACATCACCCTACAGAAATCACTACTTTTATAAAGTCGATCAAAGCTTTATATCCGGGAGAAAAGATTACGGTAATTTTCCAACCACACTTATATTCTAGAACAGCTGATTTTGCAGATAACTTTGGTGAAAGTTTATCCCTTGCGGATGAAGTTTGGTTATTACCGCTTTATCCTGCGAGAGAAAAGTTTGTGGAAGGTGTCAATTCAGAAATGTTGCTAGGTAAAATTCTTCATGATAATAAACGTATTGTTCAAGATGAAGACCTTTTAGATGAGGTAACGAAGTATGATGGTAAAGTTATTGCCACTGTTGGTGCAGGAAATATCGACCGCTTTATAAAAGATATTGCTCAAATTCATAAGTAATAGTTTATGAAAGAAAATAAATCACTATCACAACTCTTTTCTCAAAAGGGAATAGGAAGCATTTTAGTCTTGGTAGGCTTATTAATCATTTTTGTACTTTACACAGTTACAAGAAGGAATGTCTATACTACAGATGGAGAGTTGGTTATTAATGTGACAAACTATAATGCTCCTCGTTTTGTGGAAGATACTGAAGTGAAAGATGCTATCACAAAAATGAATTTGGAAAGAAAAGATCTCAATCAAATTTCAATAAAGGAAATTGAGAATTCTTTGAATGCCATTCAATTTGTAAGAAAAGCAGAAGTATCTCGTGATGTCTCCAATAATTTAATTATTGATATTGAACAGGATAGGCCAATTGCTAGAGTGATTACACCTTCAGGTAAATCAACATACATTAATAAAGAAGGAAAACTTATAGGACTTTCTAAAAAATATGCCGCAAGAGTGTTGTTAATCACAGGTGATGGTACTGAAAAATTAATGTCACACAAATATTGGAGTGAGGAGGTATTTGGACAAAATTTATTGTATTTTATCAACAAGCTGAATAATGATCGTTTTTGGAATGCACAGTTGACACAACTTGACTTAAAACGTGATATGACCATAACTGCTTATCCTCAAGTAGGCAAAGAACGTATCGAATTTGGAAAACCATTGGATTTTGATCAAAAACTAGGGAAATTAAAAGTGTATTATAATACTATTTTAAGTTCTAAAGGCTGGAATGTATATAAAAAAATTAAGTTGCAGTACGAAGGTCAAATTGTATGTAACTAAGATTATAAAGGGCAAATAAAAGAAACGTTTCAGGCGTACTAACTAATTTCAATTTGAATAATTTGCTTTTTTGGATACATATTAGGAAATTTTGATTTTTTAATAGTTTTCGGATTTAAGATCCTCATTAATAAAACATAAACCCACAAATTACTCATCATAAATTTGTTTAGAGTATGGAAGAAGAAAAGATAATCGTAGGGCTTGATATTGGAACTACAAAGGTGTGTGCTGTAGTTGGCAGAATGAATGAGTACAATCAATTAGAGATACTCGGATTAGGTCATTCTACTTCAGAAGGTGTGCGTGATGGTACGGTGAGTAATATCGCAAAGACTACAGAGGCGATTGACCAAGCAATTACAGCCGCTGAGCAAGACTCGCAAATTGAGATCAATGTAGTGAATGTGGGTGTTGCAGGGAAGCATATTAAAAGTTTCCGTCAACATGGAAGTATCACTCTTCCGCATCAAGAAGACGAAATATCAGTGACAGATGTTGAGCGTTTAACAAACGATATGTATCGTGTAATCACTGAACCTGGAACTGAAATTATACATGTATTGCCGCTTCATTATACAGTAGATAGTGAGGAGAAAATCAAAGATCCTGTTGGTATGGCAGGGGTGAAGTTAGAGGCCGATTTTCATATCGTTACAGCCAATTCTAATTCAATACGTAATATCAAAAAATGTATTGAAAGAAGTAATTTGGAATGTGATCAGATGATGTTGGAACCATTAGCTTCAAGTATGGCGGTTTTGACAGAAGAAGAAAAAGAAGCTGGTGTAGCGATCATTGATATCGGTGGTGGTACTACTGATATTGCTATTTTCTATGATGGAATCATCAGACATACAGCGGTAATTCCTTTCGGTGGAGATATCATCACTTCTGATATTAAACAAGGATGTGCAGTGATGCAGCATCAAGCCGAATTACTGAAAGTAAAGTTTGGTCAATCAATGGCTGTCAATACAAATGACGCTGAGGTAGTTGAAATTCCTGGTATTAATAATAGAACTCCAAAAGAGATTTCTATTAAAAATCTTGCTTATATCATTGAGGCAAGAATGGAGGAAATCATCGATTTAATTCAAGCAGAATTAAGAGCTTCAGGTTATTTGGATAAATTAGCCGGAGGATTAGTACTGACAGGCGGAGGGTCTAAACTTAAAAATATCCAACATTTGTTTGAATATAAAGTAGGGTTAGACACAAGAATTGGTTACCCAACAGCGTTCTTAGGTAAGAGTGATCGTTCTGAGAAAGTAAAAGATCCAAAATTCTCAACAGGATTAGGATTAGCTTTAGCAGGATTTAAAGCTTTAGACCAAAGAGAGTTGGAAAGACCAAGAAGTATTTACCAACAAGAAGTAAAGAGTGAAGGAACTTCAGACCGAGTAAAGGTACCTGAAACTTCTGGACCAAGAGGAAAGAATATTTTCTCAGATTTCCTTCAAAAGGCGAAGGATTTATTAATTGATGACTATGACGATACTGAAGATTATAAAGATTAACCAATAAAACTATAAGTTAATTGGATTGTTTTTATTAATTCTGTATTTTCATTGAATAAAATGACCATATTCTACCATAAAAGTGGAATAATGTGTCATTTTTTACGAATAATGCTATTATTTTAGCACTTTGAATTTTTGATATAAATAAGCAACCATTTTAGGTGGTTGAATAAATAAATTTTTTAGAATCTATGGCTGATACGAGCTACGAGTTTGATATGACAAGCAACCCTACGGCTAACAAGATCATTAAGGTGGTCGGTGTTGGTGGTGGTGGCGGTAATGCTGTCCGTCACATGTATGAACTTGGAATCCATGATGTAGATTTTTTTGTGGCTAACACAGATAAACAAGCATTGGAATCGAGTCCAGTACCCAACAAAATTCAATTAGGCGTTGAACTTACTGCAGGTTTAGGAGCAGGTGCAAAACCAGAAATTGGTAGAGAATCTGCAATGGAAACAAAAGATGAAATTAAATCATTCTTGTCCAATGGTACAAAAATGGTCTTCATCACTGCTGGTATGGGTGGCGGTACAGGTACAGGAGCTGCTCCTGTAATTGCTGAAATCGCGAGAAGCTTGAACATTCTTACTGTGGGTATCGTAACGATGCCTTTCAGATTTGAAGGTAAGCCAAAAGAAAGAAGAGCACTTCAAGGTATTGAAGACTTGAAAGAACACTGTGATACTGTTCTTGTGATTCTAAATGAAAAATTGAAAGAAGTTTACGGACGTTCTTCAATGAGAGAAGCTTTTGCTCAAGCTGATAATGTATTGGCTCGTGCAGCAAAATCAATTGCCGAAATCATTACTGTAGACGCATACATCAATGTTGACTTTGAAGATGTAAATACTGTAATGCGTGATGCTGGTACTGCCGTAATGGGCTCATCAATTGAGTCAGGTGAGGACCGTGCTATCCGTGCAACTGAGGCTGCAATTGCTTCACCATTATTGAACAACACTGACATTACCAACGCTAAATATATCTTACTTAGCCTTGTGGTTAGTGATTACGATAACTTGGATATGAGTGAGTTGGAACAAGTGACAACTTACATCCAAGAAAGAGCTGGAGACGAGGCCGAGGTTATCTTTGGTGTGGCTAAAGATGAATCATTGGGTGATGCAATCAGCGTAACTGTAATTGCTACAGGTTTCGAAGAAGATAAAGAAATCAAAACAAGCGGCGATTTTTTTAGCAAAGGGGAGTCAGGTTCACAGAGCACTAGAATAAGTACGCCTATTCCAGTGGCAAAACCTACTTCAGAAGTTAAGGAGGAAAAACCTCCAGTTGTTGAAGAAAAGACAGAAGAGGAAGAAAAACCTCTTGAAGTTGAAGCTTCAGCGGCTCCCCAACCAAAAGAAGAGCCTAAAAAAGTAGTATTTTCTTTAGAGGACGATTATGTTGGGAATGAAGTAACTTCTGAACCTAAAAGTCCTGTAACTTCAGATGATGTTTCTAAAGAAGCTGAAACACCACATTTGAGCAGTTACAAAAAATTTGAATCAGTAAAGGATATTTCAAATGAAGATATGAAAGATCTTCGTGATGTTCCTGCTTATATGAGAAGAGGAGTGAAATTAAATCCTCCATCATCTGAACAGGAAGATGCAGAATAAATAACCTTTTGAAAATAAAAAACGCCATTGAAAGTTAAATTTCAATGGCGTTTTTCTTTACAGAACTATCTATTAAATTTTACTTAAGCAGTTGTACAATTAAAATCGGAAGTTTTGGATTTTCTTTTTTAGCCTACTCTTCGTTAGAATATCATCACGTAGCTTCGGCTATGCTCTTCTATTCTGCCTTGATTAGACTAAAAAATAATAATCCAACTTATCCCAATTTTAAATGTGCAACTGCTTAAACAGCTCCTTTTTTATTTAAATTGTGTTTGTAGACGAGGTTCAATAAGGTACCTGAAATCACGAGGAACATACCTATTATAACTTCCATTGTGAAAAATTCACCGAAGAAATACATGCCGTAAAGTGCTCCATAGATGACACTTGTGTAATTCATACTAGAAACGGTCAGTGCATCATCATCAGATTGATAAGCCTTTGTTAAAAGAATTTGACCGATTTGTGATAAAACACCAATGCTCAATAAGGCACCCCATATTTCGATACCTTCAGGCATTACCCAATCAAAATAACTCCATATACCCGTGATGGGAACCGCTACAAAAGGAAAATAAAATACTACTACGACAGGATGCTCTTTTCCTTTTAACTTTCCGATAACTGTGTATGCCGCCGCTGATCCAATGGCTCCCAATAAAGCAATCGTTAAAAATACAGGGTCAACTCTTGGGTCGAAACCTTTGATGAAAACGACTCCAATAATACTGATTCCTAAAAATAAAAATTGTAAAGGTTTCAGTGGTTGTTTTAAGAAAAGCATCGCAAAGAGTGCAGTAAACAAAGGTGCTAAATTCTGTAATACAACTGCGGTAGCTAAAGGAAGGTTTTGAAAACTGGCAAACACTAAAACTAGAGAGATGGTTCCAAAAAAGCCTCTTAGTAACAGCATTTTCTGATTATTTCCCCAAAGATAAACTCCAGCTTTTTTGAGTGTAATATAACTTAAAACGAGAGAAATTAATGCTCTGAAGAAAACAACTTCTTGAGGAGGTATTTGTGGAATTGCTTTCACTATCAATTGCATAGTGGTCATTACTAGTGCAGCCAATAGCATCTGTTTAACTCCACTTCCAACTTTTATATTCATATATTTTTTTCTTTTTCCGAAAGGTAGTGCGAATTGAAGCCCAAAAATAACGGATTAGAAAGGCTTGGTACCCAATTTTTAGTTTTTATTTGTCAATAGGAGTGATGAATTGATAATTGTCAGTGCTGATTTCAATTTTGCTGACGAAATTTACGCCAATCTATTATTAGACATGAACATGCACTCAAACGAAAATAAAGAAACTTGTTATCACTGTGGAGAAGACTGTACAGATGAAATTATAAAAAATGAGGAAGGGAAATCATTTTGTTGTAATGGATGTCATATGGTTTATGATCTTTTGCAGGAAAATAATCTTACGGATTACTACCGTTTAAATAATCAGCCTGGTGTAAAACAAAAAGGAAAATCACAACGTGAAAAGTTAGCTTATTTGGATGATGAAACGATCATTAAAAAGCTAATAGATTTTTCAGATGGGAGAATTGCCCGACTCAGTTTTTACCTTCCGCAGATCCATTGCTCATCTTGTATTTGGCTACTCGAAAAGTTACCTGAACTGAGTGAAGGTATAGCAGAGTCTAAAGTCAATTTTCTTAAGAGAGAAATCTACGTTACATTTTTAGAAGAGAAACTATCCTTACGGGATGTGGTGGAATTGTTGATCAATCTTGGGTATGAACCCTTGATCAATCTTGAGGACTTAGAAAAGAACAAAAAAAATAAAGCAAAAAAAGCACAAGAGAAATCCTTTTACATCAAACTTGGTGTTGTAGGTTTTTGCTTTGGTAATATTATGATGCTGAGTTTTCCAGAATATTTGGGAATCACGGTAGAAGATCAGCACTTTATAGAACTGTTTGGTTACTTAAATTTAGTCTTGAGTATTCCCGTTTTCTTCTATGGAGCAAGGGATTATCTGACATCTGCTTGGCATGCACTAAGACACGGAGGAGTGAATATTGATGTGCCAATTTCACTGGGGATTTTTGCATTGTTTTTACGGTCAGCTTATGAGATTCTATCTGATACCGGAGCGGGTTACCTTGACTCTTTAGGTGCTTTGATTTTTCTATTACTGATTGGTAAGTGGTTTCAGCAAAAGACATTTGATAATATTTCATTCGAAAGAGACTATAAATCATATTTTCCTATTGCTATCACGAGGATTGTAAAAGGCATCAAAGAGAATATTCCCCTTTCTAAATTGGAAGTAAATGACACTTTACAAATTAAAAATGGAGAATTAATTCCTGCTGATTCAATATTGAAAAAAGGAGAAGGTAGAATTGATTATAGTTTTGTGACAGGGGAGTCAGTACCTATTCGAAAAGTATCTGGAGACCTTTTATATGCAGGGGGAAAACAGACAGGCGGTGTCATTGAAATAGAGACCACAAAGGAAGTATCTCAAAGTTATTTGACGCGTCTTTGGAATGAACAGACTTTCCAAGAAGAAGCGATGAAGGATTTATTGCAGTCTAAAACCAATGTTTTAAGTAAGTGGTTTACGATTGCTATTTTAATTATTGCTTCTATTGCAGGGGCTTATTGGTGGTCAGTGGACGGTGCAAATCATGCCGTGAATACCTTTACAGCAGTTTTAATTATTGCTTGTCCTTGTGCATTGGCCTTAAACGCTCCATTTGCTTTAGGCAATGCCATGCGAATTATGGCAAGGTTTGGTTTGTATACAAAAGATACTATAGCTGTAGAAAAAATGGCAGCTGTCAACCATATCGTTTTTGATAAAACAGGGACAATTACATCAGCTAAAGAACAGTCCATTTCATTTGAAGGAGAGGATCTAACAGAAGAACAATTACAATTGGTCTATGCAGTTACTTCTCAATCGACACACCCTGTTAGTAGTCGAATTGCTCAACATTTAAGACAATTAGATCAAAAATATAAGGTCGATAATTTTGAGGAAGTGCAAGGGAATGGTATACAAGGTGAGGTAAATGGACACACTATTAAATTAGGAAAAGCTTCCTTTGTCAACGCTGATCAATCAGGGAAGAAAACATTCCAAACCGTTTCGTATGTTAATATTGATGGAAAGGTGTTTGGTAAATTCTTACTAGCACAATCTCTTCGTGAAGGTGTTGATGGACTATTATCGTTCCTTCATGAGAGAGGTTATAAAATTTCCTTATTATCAGGTGATAATTCGTCAGAGAGAGAAAAGCTTTCAAAGTCTTTTCCCGAAGGTACAGAAATGCATTTTGATCAGTCTCCAAAAGATAAAATGCATTTTATTCAGGCAAGTCAGGCCAAAGGAGAAACTGTATTGATGATTGGTGATGGTTTAAATGATGCAGGAGCCTTAAAACAGTCAGATGTAGGGATTGCTGTCGCTGAAGATGCACATCAATTCTCTCCAGCTTGTGATGCCATTTTAGCCGCTCAAAAAGTGAATCAACTGAACCGTTATTTATCATTCTCTCAAAAAGCGATGACGATGGTTTATTTGGGGTTTGTAGTTTCACTACTGTATAATGTATTAGGTTTGTCTTATGCAGTTCAAGGAAATCTCTCTCCTTTGATTGCTGCTATCTTAATGCCATTAAGTTCTATTTCGGTGGTGCTTTTAGGTACGATTGGAACGACTTGGTTTGGAAAGGTGTTTTTGAAGAAAAATTAATATTAAATCCTGTATAAATATATAAAGCCTTCTATCTACAAAATGAGATAGAAGGCTTTCTTTATATGAATTCTATATGAAATTTATCTATTGAAATTGTGAGATATCACCCGATCCAGAAACCTTAATTTTTGTTCTTTCAGGAGTACCTTTGTATCTGATATCACCCGACCCAGATACTCTTGCATTGATTTCTTCTGTTGCCCAACAGTCCACATCACCTGAGCCACTTACTGAGATGGTAACAATTTTTGATTCCATGTCTTTAGCGTCAATATCAGCAGAACCACTCACTGATATACTGAAATTATCAGCCTTACCTTTAAGGTCTAACTCACCCGAACCACTAAGGCTTGCTTTTAATTCATCTACATTTACTTCTCCAGTAAAACTTCCTGATCCACTGCCTGCTAAAGTTAAGTTGTCTGCTAATACTTTTCCTTTACAAACAATATCTGAAGAACCAGAAAAACTTACACTATTGATTTTATCGCTGTAAGTAATTTCGATGTCAGCTCTTACATTACGAACCCCTTTTTTAGGACGAATAGAAAGTTTACCGCCTGAAACCTCAGTAATTACATCCGTAGGTTTAGTACTTCCATATAAATGTACAACCGCTTCATTTTTTTTACCTGAAATAAGTTTTACGTCCATTGAACCACTGATTTTGATGCCTTCAAATGAACCTAATGAACGAGTGTCTGTTTCTTGTGCGTGAACAAATGATGAAAAAAGAATTGCAATGCTAAGGATAAATAATTTTGTTTTCATTTTTTATTGTATTTTTGCGACTCATTGTTTGTTATGGATAACAACAATTAACAAATGAATATTGTGTGAAAATAATTGTATATGCCTTAAAGACATAAGAAATTCCTAAGGGTTGCATGAATTTATTGTGATGATCAAAATAGGGTTACTTTTGTCATCCTTTTTTAATAGAAATATACTGTTATTCGTGTTTGAAAAAATTGATACATACATTATAATAAATAATACTATCTCATGAACGACTTGAAACAAGAAGACTTCGAGGTTAAAAAGTTAGGCAAAGCCACTTTGGTATCTCCTATTTATAAAAATTACGCAGACGAAGAGATTAGTAACGAATTATTCATCGATGAGTCAAGAAAGATCGTATATGACGCTTCTTTAAGTAGCTACAAAAATACATTAGAGTCCGGTGCTGAACCTATCTCATTCTTAAAAGCAGGACCTAGAAAAGACATTTATTTTGATCCCTCAAAAACAAAAGCCGCGATTGTAACATGTGGTGGTTTATGTCCTGGTATCAATAATGTAATCCGTGGATTGGTAAATGGCTTATACTACAGATATAAAGTAAGAAACATTTGGGGTATCCAATATGGCTACCAAGGATTAATTCCTGAGTATGGCCATGAAATGGTGAAATTAACGCCAGATGTAGTAAAAGATATTCACTTATTTGGTGGTACTATCTTGGGATCATCAAGAGGTCGTCAGGATATTTCTGCTATGGTTGATGCACTTGAAAGAGAAAACATCAACATCCTTTTCACTATTGGTGGTGATGGTACACTTTCGGGTAACCACGTAATCAACGAGGAAATTGAAAGAAGAGGTTTGAAAATCGTTACTGCAGGTATTCCAAAGACGATTGATAATGATGTAAACTTCATGACAAAGACTTTCGGTTTCGATACAGCTTTTACAACCGCAGCAGCAGTAGTAAGAGATGCTCATAACGAGGCGACAGGTGCTTATAATGGAGTAGCAATCGTGAAACTAATGGGTAGAGACTCTGGTTTTATTGCAGCTAATGCAGCGTTGGCAATGCCAGATGTAAACTTCGTATTAGTACCAGAATCTGAATTCGAGTTGCACGGGGAGAAAGGTTTCCTAGCAGCATTGAAAGAAAGAGTATTGGATCGACATCATGCACTAGTTGTAGTGGCGGAAGGTGCTGGACAAAATCTATTTGATGATGAAAATGTGAAAATGGATAAGTCCGGTAATATCAAGCATAAGGATATTGGTGTTCACTTAAAAGATGAAATCAATAAATTCTTCAAGAGCGAGGATATTGAAGCAACTGTGAAGTATATTGACCCTTCATACATCATTCGTTCAGAAGTTGCAATTCCTGCGGATAGTGTTTTCTGTAACGATTTAGCCTTAAACGCTGTTCACGGAGCAATGGCAGGTTTGACAGATTTCGTAGTAGGTCGTTGGCATAACCAATTCACTTACTTACCAATTCCAGTAGCAACAGCATCAAGAAAGAAAATTGATGTAAATGGTCCATTATGGTGGGCAGTATTGGAGACTACAGGTCAGCCATTAAAGATGAAAGACGAGTAATATATCTTTGGATATTGAAAATAAAAGAAAGGTGTCAGTAATGACACCTTTTTTTATTTGAGAATTTTCTTCCCTAGCATATTGTAAACTAAATTATCGTTAATTGTAATATATTTCTATATGAATTGTGTGTGGTAGTGTATTGTGGTTCTTGAGGGCGTTTTACTAAAACGTCCCTACAGTACTGCACTTTAGAAGATTATTATAAAACCTTAGCATTTTTGATTTGTAATCAGGTAATCATTAGTAGTATCTAAGTCGGCCTTGAAGGGAAGAAGTAGCAAATGAATTGGGTAGAAGGTCCACTGGCGCGAATGTTAAGCGATAGCATCATTCGTGTCCTAAAGATCAGCAGAAATCTCCTGATTTCTAAACATCATAAATATTCGATAATTTAGTTTACAATGTATTCATTTTACCTGATCCAAAAAAAAGAGCACCGATTAAGATGCTCTTCAAAATAAATAGTACAATGCTTTTGTTATGGTAAAGTAGGGGCTTGAGTTACTTCTTCAGGAATTTTGGAAGTTAACGTCCCTAAGAATGCAGAGATATTTGAAGCTTGTTCATCAGTGATCTCAACATTTGACTGAAGTTTAGCCATAATTTTTACAGCATCTTCCAGTTTTTCTACAGAACCGTCATGGAAATAAGGAGCAGTTTTAGCGATATTTCTCAACGTAGGAACTTTGAAATGGTATTTGTCATTCTCTTGTCCCGTTACTTCTTTTCTTCCTTCGTCTTGTTTCTTTGAACCTGTCATTTCCCAGTAGTTGCCATATACACCAAACTTTTGGTACATATTACCACCTAGCATATTGCCTGAGTGACATGTTACACAACCTGCCTCTTGGAAGTCTCTTAACCCTTGTGCCTCTTTTGCAGTCAGCAAGTAAGAATTGCTCTCTTGAGCAAGGAATCTATCAAAACGTGAAGGGAACAATAAAGTTCTTTCAAAAGAACCAATTGCATTACCTACATTTTTGTAAGTAAGTGGTTGTTTTTCGTTAGGAAATGCTTCTTTGAATAATTTTACGTATTCAGCTACCTCGCTTAAACGGTTAATCACTTCTTTTTCATTTGGCATTGCATGCTCAATTGGATTTAGGATAGGTCCGATAGCTTGCTCTTCCACGTCTTTTGCTCTACCATCCCAGAACTGTACAAATTGTAAAGCTGAGTTGATAACGGTAGGAGAGTTTCTATCGCCAAACTCACCTGTATCACCTGGTGAAGTGGCTTTGTTGTCTACCCCGAAAGTAGCTAAATCATGGCAAGAATTACAGCTGATATTACCGTCTTTTGATAAACGTGTATCAAAGTACAACATCTTACCTAATTGGATTTTTGATTCGTTGGATGGATTTTCTTCATTGATAGCTTCAGTTGGTAGAACACCAAACATAGAAGATGCAATTTTCCACTCCTCTGCAGTTGCTTTTTCAAGTTTTTGCTCAGTTTTTTTATTTCCTTCTGAACAAGAAGTTAAGACTGCAGTTAGTGATAGAAAGTAAAGTACTTTTCTCATTTTTAGTTTTAGTTAAAATGTAAATTTGGAATAAAAGGTATCGATACTATTTATTTTTGAATTGGATAATTTTTCTGATTTTAGCAACGCTTAGTATTAGCTAGTACAAAGTTAGTTGATAACTGTTTCCTAAAATATTTTTTATGTGAACAACATTAAAAACGGTATAAATTCTATTTTTTAGAGGAATGCTATCGCAAAAAATAATAGATAGTAATAATAATTTTGTTTGAGTACTTATATTTGATATATATAGGAACAAGATAATCAAAATGAAAGTATTAATACCAGTTGCAGGGCGAGGCTCTAACTTACGTCCTTTGACCAATACTCAACCTAAGGCGTTATTGCCTGTTGCAGGGAAACCCGTTATAGCTCATATTATAGATATATTTATAGATGCAGGTTTTGATGATTTTATCATCGTCATAGGTTATATGGGTACACGTATTGAATCCTTTATTTTAGAAAATTACAAAGACACTAAAATCAATTTTGAATTTGTAGTACAAATACCAAGGGAAGGATCAGCACATGCCGTTTATGTTGCTAAGAATTTCTTTGAGGAGGAAAAAGAACTGATGGTGTGTTTGGGTGACTCTATTGTGAATTTGGATATTAAACAAATGTTGGAGAACCCCAATTCTGTGGTAGGGTACCAAAAGGTAGATAATCCTGGTAAAGTTGGTGTCGCAGAATTGGATGCAGAAGGAAAAGTGAAGCGGTTTGTAGAGCGTCCGGTGATTCCAAAGTCGAATTTAGGATTAGTGGGTATTTATAAAATAGTGGATATTCCTGCTTTCATTCAAGGCTTGGAATATGTAATTGATAATAATATTACATCTCAAAATGAAATCGTAATTACAGGTGCTATTCAAAAAATGGTCGCAGAAGGTTGTAATTTTGAGGTGCAAGAAGTTGAAAACTGGTACGATTGCGGAGCTAGAAATTCTCTTTTAGAAGCCAATGCAACGCTATTAGGAAGACCCGGTTTTCAATTGACAACTACAGATGATATTAAATGTGAAAATTCAATTATTATTAAACCTGTAAAAATTGGAAAAAATACTGTCGTCAAAAATGCGATCATTGGACCGAATGTAGTGATTGGTGAAGAGGCAATTATAGAAAATTGCATCATAGAAAACTCAATTATTGGAGCATTTACAGATTTAAAAGATTTATTGTTGAAAAACTCTCTTGTAGGACACGATTCAACTTTAAAAGGTATAGCTCAAAGTTTAAATTTAGGCGATCATACTGAAATCAATTTTGGCAACAAAGTCTAAAGCGGAAGAATGGGATGCTTTTTATCAGTCCCAAGGTGCATTTGGTGCTCCCTATCCTGAATTAGTTGATTTCTTAAAACAAATTCAACCGAAGACGAGTTTGTTAGACTTGGGAGCAGGACAGGGAAGAGATGCAATTGCAGCTCAACAGTTGGGGTTTGAAGTAACTGCTGTAGATATCTCTAACGAAGGTATTCAGCAAATTCAAGCAAATGGAATTAGAGGCGTTGTTGATGATATTTTTAATTATACATTAGATCAAAATTATCAAGTGATACTACTTGATGCAGTGATTCATTGTCAGCCTGAAGATCAAGAAGAGGAGAAAAAGCTATTTAAAGCTATTGAAGAACATTTGAATCAAGAGGGCTACCTTTTATTGCTTACCCATCAATGGGATATGAGAGAACAGTACCTCCAAGATCTTTTTGCAAAGCATTATCCCACATTACAGTTACAATTCAATAATTATATCGAACATATATTCACACCTCCTCAAACGGAGGAAGAAAGCATTATGGAGTTATCTTTTATGTGCTTTCAAAAAACATAAAAATTAATGAAAAAGACAGCGTTAGTCACTGGAGCAACTTCAGGAATAGGTAAAGCAACCGCAGAGTTATTTGCTGAAAATGGTATCAATTTGATCATTTGTGGCAGAAGAGAAGAGCGTTTGTTAGAGTTGAAAAAACAGTTAGAAGAAAAAGTAGATGTACATACACTTACTTTTGATGTAAGAGATAAAGAAAGTGTTTTTTCACAGATTGCTTCATTACCAACATCTTTTCAGAAAGTAGATATTTTAGTAAACAATGCCGGTAATGCTCACGGTCTTTCTCCAATTCATGAAGGAGATGTTGATGATTGGGATGCTATGATTGATATTAATGTCAAAGGATTACTCTATGTTTCGAAAGCCATAATTGAGCAGATGAAAAATAGAAAAGAAGGACATATCATTAATATTGGTTCCATTGCCGGAAAAGATGTTTACCCTAATGGCAACGTTTATAATGCATCAAAATTTGCTGTTAATGCACTCAATGAAGCAATGCGTTATGATTTGAATGAGTTTGGAATTCGTGTTGGTGCTGTGCATCCAGGTCTAGTACACACAGAGTTTTCTGAGGTGAGATTTAAAGGTGATAAAGAAAAAGCAGAAGGAGTTTACCAAGGTTATGATCCTCTTTATGCTGAAGACATAGCAGATATCATTTACTTTATGGTCTCAAGAAAGAGACATGTTAATATTGCTGATTTAGTGGTGTACCCAACAGCACAAGCATCAGCAACTATTGTAAATAAAAAATAGAACGTTTTCGAGTTAAGAGCGTTGTGTTGTGAGGAAACATTGTTTTAAAACATCCTTACGAACTGTCTCAACTCTTACCTTTGAAACATAAAAACATCATAAATAAGGTTTCGTAATCTCTAACGAAGCCTTTTTTATTTGATGTGGGGATCTAGGGAGGTTAAAGTTTGTAGTTGAAGTTGGTTTTATCTGTAGTATGTTAGGAACCGTTGGTTTGATGTGTGTAGAGAAGGAGAATTAAGAATAAAAAAGTAGTAGTTTCATTGTTTAAAACTACTACTTACATGATTTACAGTTTTAGTCCTTGTTAATAAAATTTAGGAACTGATTACTTTAACATTATGCTGTTGGTGCAGGATCATAAGGAAATGAAGAGTGATGTAAATCAATCTTCAACTCACCATCAACAATCTTATAACCAAAAGTATATTCTACTTTTGCCTCGTTTCCATTAAGATCAGTAAAGAAATAGTTACCCATTGCAATAGCACGATTTTCTTCTAAAATAATATCCGAATTTTCAAATCGTACATTTGTCCAAGGATTAATAGCAAAACCTTTGTCCTCAAGTGAAGCACGGTTCTGCCCTGCAATAAAATAAGATAGAGCCTCTATTTTCGTTGGCCTGAATTGTTCTTTCGCACATTTTGTAGGTTTAAATAATACAGGACCAGCTTGAAATGAGTAAAGGTTATCCAAGAAATTATTAGCAAAGGCTTCACATTCAGGTCTGTTTTCTTTTAGGGATCCGATTTTTACAACTCCAGCACCCCATTTTTTTTGAGCATTAACGACTTGTTCTTGACTTATCATATTGTTAATAAATTGATTATATACAAATTATGACCTACATCAAATATAATAATTAATGCGATACTGTTGCATTAATAAAGTTTAAATAACATTTTGGTAACAGTGTTTAAAGTGTAAATTGTGTGATCGAAATTTAAAATATAAATAAATCAAGAAAGGTAGTTGAACTTTTAACATTTCATACTAATGTGAACATTCCGAACAATCCGAACATTTTCCCTCTAAGATTAACTTAATACTATTGATTTTAAAACCGTGAGCATTTTGTATTTCAGGAATTTGAATGTCATCCATACAAAAAGTTTTATGGCAAGAATTACAGATAAAATGAGCATGATTATGATGAGTTTCAGCACACTCATGTTTTGTTAAAGCATACCTAGAGACGTTATTGATATCTGGAACTTTGTGTATGATTCCTTTCTCCATAAAAGTGTCTAAAGCTCTGTAAATTGTTACTTTATCGGGCATGCATTCTATTGCTTCTTTAATATCTCTGTGGGATAATCCATGTTTATTTTTATAAAATAATTCTAGTAACTCAATTCTGAAATTCGTCTTCCTTATCCCATTATTAGAGAGGAGTTCTAATATCTTCTGTTCGGTTTTCATGCACCAAAGATAAAATAAATTAAAAAAATAAACACAACAATGTTGCGTTTGTGGAAATGATTTTTTTATTTTTGCAACATAGTCGCATTTAAGATGAATTTGGATTAATTAAAAATTAGAGATTTATAAGTTAGCCTATTTTATTCCTATGATGTTGCTCTTTTCGTAACAAACTAATTTTCAAAGTACATGCACAAAATTCTTTTTCTATTCATCCCATTTATTGTATCACTGAGCCTACATGCCCAAGAGACGAATAATTGTAGTTATGAATTGAAAGGGGTTGTGCTTGATGCAGAAACAAAAGAGGCATTGCCTTATGCATTGGTTAGTATCAAAGGAACAACACAAAAAGTGTTGACAAATATTGATGGGGAATTTCAATTAGGAGATTTGTGCAATGCGACTAACTGTTTGATTATTTCTTGTAACGGCTATTGCAAAACTACATGTGATGCTTCTTGTAAAGTACATCAAACTAAAGAAGAAAGATCGGTCATTTATCTCAAACCCGATGTGGTATCGTTGGATGAAGTGACAGTTTCAGAGGTAAGTGATATTCAAGGAACATTGACGGTTGCTCAAGATTTAGTGGATGGAGAAATGTTACAAATCGATCCAACTCAATCCTTAGCCAATGCACTTTCTAATGTAGAAGGGGTCACATTTACATCAACAGGAAGTAATATACAACTTCCCGTAATTCACGGCCTTTATGGTAATCGAGTTTTATTGTTGAATAATGGATTTAAACACGGTTTTCAAAATTGGGGATCAGAACATGCTCCAGAAATTGATATTGCATCAGCCAATAAAGTTACTGTAATCAAGGGAGCCTCGGGTGTACGATATGGACCTGAAGCTTTAGGGGGAGCGATTATAGTAGAGGGAAACCCATTAAATTTTAATCAATCTCTTAGAGCAAAAATAGGAACGGGGTATCAATCTAATGGAAAAGGCTACTTTGCAAATACTGAAGTGAGTCAAGGTTTTGAAAACATAAGCTATCATGTTGGTGGTGGTTATACTCGAATTGGTGATCGACATGCTCCAGATTACTCCTTAACCAATACAGGTAAAGAAGAAAAGGCATTTAATGCTGGTGTCAAATATAAATTAAAGGATTTTGACTTCAAGCTCTATTATAGTTTCGTGGATCAGAATTTAGGAATCTTAAGAGCTTCAATTACAGGGAATGCTGATGATTTTGAAAGAGCGATTGGTGCTGATCGACCAGCGATTATTAAGCCTTTTTCATATGATATCAATGAACCAAATCAAATGATTCAGCACCACTTAACAACAGCAGAAGTCAATTGGTGGTATTCAGAGGAGGAAAAGCTAACATTTAGAGTAGGTAGACAGCTCAATCATCGTGAGGAGTATGATGTTCGTAGAAATTCCTACAAACCAATCATGAATTTGGACCTCACGACTACTGATTATCAATTGGAGTGGATGCATAAGAAGTGGTTTCAACTGGAAGGTATTATGGGACTTCAGTTTTTTACTCAAGATAATGATAACCTTCCTGGAACAGACACTACACCTTTTATTCCTAATTATAATACGTACCGTTTTAGTGGTTTCATTATAGAAAGCTTAACGAAAGGGAAAAATACCTTTGAAATGGGCCTTAGAATGGATTATGAAAACAATAATGTAAGAGGGTATGATATCTATAAAAATGTCTTCAGGGACGATTATACTTTTGTAAACCTCACTACCTCTTTAGGGTTCGTACGTCAACTTTCTGATAATGCCACTTACAGAACAAACTTTGGAACAGCGTGGCGTACACCAAATGTAGAAGAACTATTTGCTTTTGGTCAGCACGGATTTAAGTATTCTTTCGGAATGCTCCGTTATTACTTAAATGAAGATGATGAATATAAATCAGATAAAGTAACTCCTTTAAGCGAAAGCGATGTGAAACCTGAAAGAGGTTTTAAATGGATCAATGAGTGGAATATAAGTAAGAATACCAACGACTTCACAATTACAGCTTATACAAATTATATTGAAAATTTTGTATATGAGCGTCCATACGGTCCTGTAGGTACAGTTAGGGGGCCAATGCCTGGATTTTTCTTCGACCAATCCAATGCTTTATTTATTGGAGGAGATTTCACATGGCAGAAAAAATGGTCAGAAGTTTTAGACGGTTCTTTAGGGGTGAGTTACCTATGGTCATGGAATGTTGAAAAGGATGAACCATTGATCAACCAACCTCCTATAAGAGCAAGTTATAATCTAAAGTGGTCTATTCAACCTTTTTGGATAATCGAATCTGCTTATCTATCAGTAGAACCAAGCTATACTTTCCAACAGTTCCAAGCCCCAAGAACTTTAGAGGAAGATGAAATAGTAACACCAGAGTCTGAGATTTTTGATTTTACACCTGCACCTGAAGGCTATTTTCTTTTAGATGCTTCTTGTGGGTTTAAGGTGAAACAATTCTCAGCAAATCTCTCTGTAAACAATGTATTGAATACGAGTTATCGAAATTACCTTAATCAACTGAGGTATTTCGCTGACGACATGGGAAGAAATTTCCTCTTCTCTCTCAATTATAATTTTAACGCTAAATAGTAAACAAATGAACACGATCAACTTATTCAAAAAGTACAGCCTTGTTGGTCTTTTAGCTTCTGGATGCTTATTCACAAGCTGCGACAGCGATGACGTTGTACCAGAGATCGAAAACGAATTAGAAGTGATTACTGATGTGAAATTAATTTTCACAAACACTGCTGATGACACGGATGTAGTAACAGCTACTGCACAAGATCCTGACGGACCAGGTCTTGAAGATCTAGTAATTAAGGATGCAATCAACTTAGGTGCGGGTAAAACTTATACCCTTACTTACGAGATCATGAACAAATTGGAGGAGCCAGGTGAGGATATCGGTGAAGAAATCTTAGATGAAGATGATGAGCACCAATTCTTTTTTGGATTTACGGAAGATGCATTCTCAAACCCAACTGGTAATGGTAACATCGATAACGCTTCAGATGATATCAATTATGAAGATGAGGATGATAATGGTAATCCTGTAGGTTTAGAAACAACATGGACAGCTTCAGCAACTAGCGTTTCAAATGGCGAATTCAGAGTGGTATTAAAACACCAACCAGATGTAAAAACTGCTACTTCTGGTTTTAATGATGGTGATACTGATTTTGATTTAAAATTCGTATTAAACATTCAATAATAAAATATGGAAAACAGTTCAAAGGTAGCTTTGGAAGAGGAGCTTGTACCGCAGCTTCAGTTTGAGAAAAGAGGTGGGTTATTACCCGTCGTTGCACAAGAATTTGATACGGGGCAAATTCTAATGATTGGTTATGCCAATAAAGAAGCTTTCGAGTATACATTGAAATCAAAGAAAGCCACTTTTTGGTCTACCTCACGAAATGAATTGTGGACAAAAGGGGAAACCTCTGGCAACTACTTAAAGATTATTAAAATCATGGTGGACTGTGATCAAGACGCTATCATTTATCAGGTAAAACTGATGGGTGGTGGCGTTTGTCATACTTTCAATCAGGAAGGAGAAAACAGAAAGGCATGCTTCTATAGAAGCTATGATTTAGAGGAAAATAAGTTACAATTTATAGACGGAATGGAATAGATGGAAAAGGAAGAAAAGCTAAGAATTGAGGTAGAAGGGGATAATCATATGATGACAAGCGTTGATACACCAATGCTTGCTGATGCTTTTGAAAAAAGTGACGACGAAAAGATTGAAATTATTCAAGAACATTTTGCTGGTATTATGAAGACATTAGGTCTTGATTTATCAGATGACAGTTTGAAAGGTACACCTTATCGATATGCTAAAATGTATGTCAAGGAGCTTTTCTCAGGTCTCGATCCTAAAAATAAACCCTCATTATCAGTTTTTGACAATAAATACCAATATGATAAAATGTTGATTGAGAAAAATATCACTTTCTCTTCAGCATGTGAGCATCATTTTTTACCTATCGTAGGAAAGGCTCATATCGGTTATATCTCTTCAGGTAAAGTAATTGGTATTTCAAAAATTAATCGAATTGTAGAATATTACGGCAAACGCCCACAAGTGCAGGAACGTATGACACTTCAAGTGTATAACGAACTGCAAGATGCATTAAAAACCGACAGCATCATTGTGGTAGTGGATGCGGAACACCTTTGTGTCTCATCAAGAGGCGTAAAGGACAAGACAAGCTCAACCGTGACCATGGAATATGGAGGTAAGTTTAATGATGTTTCCTTTAGAGAAGAATTTCTTCGATTACTAAAGGACTAACTCACCACGGTTTAGTTATTAGAAGTTATATTGGATTTGAGCTCTTCCCTTAATTTTTAAGGGTTGAGCTTTTTTTCTGATAAAAAGTCAGGACTTGTACAAAAAGTCAGTATTTGTAATAGAAACTAACCCATTACTTTTTGTCTATTATTGTCACGTTCCTCTTTTTTTCTAATCACCCTTTTTGCAGCTTCAATCGCTTCTGGAATAAGTGTGTTTTCTTGAACAATTACTCTCAATTCAAAAATATCATTCTTTTCAAATTTCTTCTCAAAAAACTGTATTTTAAACTCGTTACTTTGCAGATGCTGTTTTTCATTTTTCTTTAACATTGGTTTAATTTCTTCAGAAAGAACAGGGTTCACTTTTATATGAGCGATGAGTAATAAAAGTGATGTGATGTCGATATGGATAAAACCAATTTCTATAGAAAAGATCAAATGGAAGATCTGAACAAGATGGAATGTTCCTGCTAAAAGAAGGGTTGCAAAAGCATGTTTCCAATACTCATTTTTTAGTAGTAATAAAATTATTGAAATCAATAACCCAACATACGAGAGAGAAAATTTCGTATAATAAGAGAAGTGAATACTACCATCATTTTCTAACTGTAAATTTTGGAAAAAAGTGTTCTCAATAAAATAAGGAATGGTTAATAAGGTAGCTATTCCAAGTGGAATATACTTGATTGATTCTTTAGTTTTCATGTTTGCCCAGCAGATAATTTAATTATGTGAGGCAAAACTAATAATAATACCCCTTCTTATCAAACCGTCCTTCTTTCAAAATCTTACAATAGCAACTTTTTAAAAGGGGAGGCCTAAATATGAACCTATCTTCAAAGGACAAACATGATCAAGAACCAAAGAACTTTAGATGACTACTTATTACACTTTTGAAAAATCACCTTCCAACTGAGATTTACATTTACTATTTAGTCATCCATTCTGCTAAGATTTTAATAAACCTTGGGTGAATTAAGTAGCCAACAGAGGCATGAGGATTTGACTTCTCACCCTTAACGGCTAGATTGTAAATTTTATCTTCTTCTTCAATAAAGTTTTCTTTTTTGATAAGATCTAAGTCAATCATTTCTTGGAAATCATCTTGTATATGACTGTCATGACAGATGTAATCATCTTCTGCAGAAATATTTACCCACTTATGGATATTGGTGGGGTATTGTCTGATTTTATCTTTAGCGATTAACTCCTCCTTCAGACTGTTATTTTTACAACCGCTAGGAGGCGAATAAATACTCAAACTTGCACCTCTCAAGTTATCTTTCACATGAATATCACCAAGTGGAGAACCTAAAGTGACAAATAGGTTGACCTTTTTATCTGGTCCAATGGCATTTTTAAATTCATTGAGATGTGATAACTGCCATAGAACATCATAACTTATAATTGTTCCTAAGCTATGAGCAATCAGCATAATTTCATCTCCATTGGCAAGGTACTTTTTTAAAGGCGAAATCAATCTTTCCTGAACAAGGTGATTGAATTCAGAGTCCTTATTCCAATATTCAATAACATCGGGTGCTTTGATCTTAATTAGCGATTCACCGATATTGAAAAGGTTTAATGGAGATGAGAAAAAATCTGCAAGCCCTTCATTGAAGAATCCAAAAGTATGGAGATTGTCATAGTTGTTCTCATTGAAATCGTCTGCTGAATAGGTCTTTAATTTATCTAAAGTTTTAATTCTTAAGTCTTTACCTTCATATTCATTGCTGAAAAATCTTTTGTTTGTGATGTCTCCGTAATAGATAAATTCTTTTTCAAAACTATCAAATTGATCTGCTAGTTGTGGATTGAAGTCTCTTTTTAGGCCGTGTTTTATAGCTTCATACCAAATTGCTCTTATTTCTTCTTTTTTTGGTTTTTGTGCGCGACCATGGATGATTAAAATTCTTTTTGTAGAGGGCATGTTAAAGTTGTTTTAGTAAGTGTATTTATTGTTAATAAATATAGGAAGGACAATGATTAAATTGAAAAAATTAGTGTTATGAAAAGTCAAAATAAATAGTTTATGCTTTAAGTGGGCAAATAAAATTATAATTAATACCTGAGCTATCGCTCTTTTAAAATTTTGAATTTTCATTTCTTTGACAGAAAGCCGATCTTTCTCCTATGAAAAGACTT
>NZ_JACVVP010000001.1 GCF_014534745.1 Flammeovirga sp. EKP202 | reverse complement strand
CAAATCTTTTCATAGAATAAAGATCGACTTTAAATCAAATAATGAAAAATCAAAATTTTAAAAGAGCGAAAGCTCAGTTACTTACTAATTAAACCAGTTAAACACTATGTATTGCCTATGTTATGTAAGCACGCGTGAAGTTTCACTAGATGATGATGTATTGCGTGAAATACTTATTTTGAGTAGAAAAAACAATGTCCTCAAGCAACTAACAGGACTGTTAGTCTTACTAGAAGATAAATTCATCCAAGTACTTGAAGGAGATGAAAGTGTTGTAGAAGAGCTGTATTCTAAAATCAAAAGAGATGACCGTCATAAAAGTGTTCAAAAGATCTATTCTGGAACGATTGAGGAGAGGAACTTTAACACTTGGTCAATGGCCTTTAAAGAAATTCTTTGGGAAGATTTGGAGGAAGCCGGTTTTATAAAAGAATATGACCAAAGTTTACCGCTAGAACACTACTTAAAAGGAAAAAACCATTATGTCATAGAATTACTTAAAACATATCAGGGGTTTTCTGAGTTACAGATGAACCTACCTAATTAATTTATATGAAGAAAAATAATGACGAAACTCCTTTAGGCGATTTTCCTTAAAGGAGTTTTTTTATTTCTTTCTAAAGCAACAAAAAACAAAATTTTGAACCGTATCAAATGGAGTCGTATGATCAATAATTTGAGTATTGACTAATTCAAAATCATCTTCAAACACATTCGCCAAACTTTCAGTTGAATATTGCTGAATTGGAATGCCACTGCACTTTGTTGGACCTTGCTCAGAAAAAGTAGCAATCAACATCACACCATCAGTCTTTATAGATTGAGATACTACTCTCTTATAGTTTTCTATATCTTGTGGATCAGTCAAAAAATGAAATGCAGCTCTATCATGCCAAAACGCATATTGCGAATCCGATTTAAACTGACAAACGTCTGTCGCAATCCATTTTATTTGCTCAGCTTTACTTCCTAGTCTTTCCTTTGCCCTTACCAATGCTTTTTCAGAAATATCTAAAACTGTAAGATCCTGAAAACCTTTTGCCAATAAATGATCAACTAATAAACTATCTCCTCCTCCAATATCAATTATTTTATCATCAGGAGCTAAAAAAGATCTTTCAACAAAATTCAGTGAAGTTTCAGGTGTGGATTGATACCAACTTACTTTTTCCAACGGCTTCGTTTCGTAAATCTTTTCCCAATGTTTCTTTTTATCAAATGTGAACATTCTGTTTTTGTGCTTAATGAGTTTGAAAAATAAGTAATTCTTTTGAGAACAGGATAATATAAGTTTATAATGAATGAATATTATCTCATTAAAATATTATAATTTTGTCTTCGAATATTTTTATTTAAACGCTGATGATTTATTTCTAGTTCAAAAAGCTTAACGTAAATCATCGTATTTCAGGGTAAATATTATGTTTATTTGTATTTCTTAAGTACTTCATTTAAAATTAGTTTATCATTTATTCTTGATTCTTTTTTGTGAGTACTTATACTAGAAGATTCTAAATGGTGATTCTGTTCAAACTATTTTGAAGACTGTAATCACAACTATAAAAGAGATGATATAAAATAATTTTGTTGGGTGCACAATATCCAATATACCCTCATATTTGACATAAATTTCAATTCTTAAGTACAACTGTACTTATCCACAACGAACCATATGAAACCAACAAGAGTTTTTGATTTTATTGAACAGCAAAAACGTAAGTACAAAGGTATTGACGTCTGCTTAGCTGCAAAAGAAAAAGGAACATGGAAAACTTATTCTACTGATGATGTTCTTCATATCATCAATCAAGTAAGTAATTCCCTATTGCAATATGGTATTCAAAAAGGAGACAAAATCGCTATTGTTTCTGAAAATAGACCAGAATGGAACTTTATTGATTTGGCTTGCTCGCAAATTGGAGCAGTGGCCGTACCCATTTACCCTACTATTACCATTGAAGATTACAATTACATTTTCAACCACGCAGAGATAAAAATTGCTTTTATTGAAACCAATGCACTCGTAAAGAAAATCAAGTCTATTCAAGATAAATTAGCATCATTGGAAGACATTTTTTCTTTTGAAGATATTGAAGGTATTCAATCTTGGAGGTCTTTCTTAAAAGACATTTCTGAAGAAGAGGGGCAACAACTTACTCAAGTAAAGCGGTCGATAGCAGAAGAAGATTTATATACCATCGTGTATACTTCAGGCACTACTGGCCCTCCAAAAGGAGTAATGCTAACTCACCGAAATGTGGTTACCAATGCAATTGCTGCCGCAAAAACATTGCCTGTAGAGGAAGGAAGTGGAAAAGCATTAAGTTTCTTACCACTCTCACATGTTTATGAACGCACTAGTGTTTTTTCATATATCAACAACTCTACATCTGTTTATTACGCAGAAAGTGTCATTAAAGTAGGCGAAGCCATGAAAGAGGTAAAACCAGATGTTTTCTGTACAGTTCCTCGATTATTGGAAAAAGTTTACGATACAATTGTAGGGAAAGGCATGGAGGCCAAAGGGCTTAAGAAAGCGATCTTTTTCTGGTCTTTAAACTTAGGATTAAAATATGATCCTCGAGAAAAACAATCGCTATGGCAAAAGATCCAACACAAAGTAGCCGACAAACTGGTTTTTAGTAAATGGCGTGAGGCTCTAGGTGGCAATATTAAAAATATGAATGTTGGAGCTGCTGCTCTTCAGCCAAGGTTAATTCGCTCTTTCTGGGCAGCAGGAATTAAAGTATGTGAAGGCTATGGTATGTCTGAAGCATCTCCAGTGGTTTGTGTCAATCGTATTACTCCTGAAAATATGATGGTGGGTACTGTTGGACCTACTTTGGAGGGAATTGATGTGAAAATTGCAAGCGATGGTGAGATTCTTATTAAAGGCCCTAACATCATGAAAGGTTATTATAAGCAACCCGAATTGACGGCTGAAACTGTAGTAGATGGGTGGTTACATACTGGTGATATTGGAGAACTAGTGGATGGAAAATTCTTAAAAATTACAGACCGTAAAAAAGAATTATTCAAAACTTCTGCTGGTAAATACATTGCACCACAACTGTTGGAAAATAAACTGAAAGAATCATTCTTCATTGAACAAGTTGCCGTTATCGGTAGTAACCAAAAGTTTGCTTCAGCATTGATAGTTCCTAACTTCGAAGCCTTGGAAAGATGGTCACAAGAGCAACAAATTGCTTTTGATACCAAACAGGAATTGATCAAAAACAATCAAGTTTTCAATAAATTCAAGAAGGAAATTCAAAAAGCGAATATTGATTTTGCTCGTTGGGAGAAAATTCAAAAGTTCAAGTTATTGGAAAATGAATGGACGGTGGAAACCGGTGAGGTTACTCCTACTCTAAAGCCAAAGAGAAAGATCATCAATAAAAAATATGAAAGTGAAATCAATGAGATTTATGACTAGAAAAACGCTGGTTTTGAAATCTAAATAATAAATGACCTCATTAGTGAAAACTGATGGGGTCTTTTTTCTTTACAATACAGGTTTTTCTTTCTATTTTCGTTAAAATATCATCACTAGACAAAACCTATAAACATGCGTCATATAGTTCTATTTTTTATTCTATTAATTGCTTTTTCTTCTTGTGAGCAGAAGAAGGTATCACTAGTATCTGAAGACTTGACTTCAAAAATCATAAAACCTAGTGAAACTCCACATCTCACATTCAAAGAAAAATATTATGTGGCGGCCTATTCTGATTTATACTATCAGGAAGGAAATGATAAATTCCAATGTACAGTAATTTTGAGTTTGAGAAATGTGAGTACAACGGACACGCTTTACTTCACTACGGCTGATTATTATGATAGCAATGGGGTATTATTAAGAAGTTACTTAAAAGGTGAAACATTGGAATTAAAACCTTTGGAATCTGCCGAATATATCGTGGAGAAAAGAGAAAGTTTAGGTGGTGTTGGCGCCAACTTTATTGTTAAATATGGTACTACATCAACACCAAAAAACAAAGCACTGATAGAAGCCATCAATATTGGCAACTTCAGTCAGCATGGCTTCTCTTTTAAATCAAATGCGATTCTAATCAACGAATAAAAAAATAAGCATCAGATAAAACCTGATGCTTATAGCTAAATTAACTACTTTTATACTCCTATTACAGATACAAAGTGTTTGGCTGTTTTGAAAGCAAAAACAACCAATTACTTATGTACCATAGTTTACTTCAAATTCAAACTCTAAATAAATCATATTCTCAACATCTTCACTTTATCGTTGATAGCTTCACTGACCACATTTTCTGCATGAAAAATGTATTGGTCAACATTAGTCTTTGGTTGTCTTCTGTGATAATTGTTGTAAAGAATAATCCTATATCTGTAATCTCTCCATTAATACCATCACCTTCATATATTGTTATCTTATCACCAATTTTCATTGGGCTGGTTAAGAATATAATTACGCAAGCTGTGATATTGGAAAGGTGTGACCACTGTGCAAAAAAAGCGACACCTATAATGGTAAATATGGAGGTCAAATAAATCCCCAAATCTTCTGGATTGACTTCCCACACGCCCAATACCAAGAGAATAGAAACAGCGATAACCGCTACATTGATCACTTTTGAGATCAATACTTTTCTTCTTGCATGAAAAGTGGATCTTATAGTCGTTTTATTCAATAACCTGAGAAAGGAAAGCTTCAATGCTAAAGCAATTGAAATGATTAAAACGGTCGATAAAATATTACCTATGTCTAAATTGATATTGTGAAAATATTGATTCATAATTTTTCGATTTAAAAAATGAATATCATACCCAATGTCGCTGTCTGTATTGGCAGTAAGTTTTCTTCTGGACTGTAAACGGTATACTTCCGAAAACCTGCGTATACATCGAAATTTAATGGAGTGATTTTTTGCTGTACAAAGGCTCCTACGCTTTCGATTTTATCATGATAAGTTCTTATATCACGCCCCTCACCGTAATCAATCGTAAATGAAGTACTTCCATATTTCCACCAATTTCTTTCTAAACCTAACCTAATAATATAGCTGTTAGGATTCCTATTATTCTCCGTTGCTCCAGCTTTTGAAAACAAAGACGAAACACTGAGACCTGAAGCATGATGCTTAGCTGATAAACCTAGAACTCCTCTTCCTGAAAAAGCTACTGAAGGTGTATGTTCATAAGAGACATACGATCTGAAGTCCCAATGCTCAAAGGTCTTAAAATACCTTGCTGCTGCATCCCATTTTCCATCCGTTGCTACTCCTCCTTGAATTTGAAAACCGTCAAATAGAATTGGACTTCTATATCTTATTCTATCTGTAATCAACATTCTTCCCGGTGTGTAATAATAATCTACAATTTGAGTGTCACTCAGTTCTCCCGTCTCCCGATCTCTAAAATATAACCCTTGTGAGGCTAACCCTACAGTCAGGAGATTACTATTCGCAATTCCACTTAAATCACTTTCTAGAAACATGGTGGAGGAAGTTAATCCTATTCCTAAATCTATATAACCATACTTTTCATGTCCAAATGTCAACTCGCTTGCCATTATTCTGATGACAGCTTCTGGATTGGCTTGCTCCTGTGAGATGTGGGTTGGTCTTTTACTGTGCAACCCTACCTCTATGTTTGCCCCCAGAAAAAATGGTGAGGAATCTCTATTTTGAACCAAAAGTTTTAACCTTGAAGGTGATTGATCAGAATCCATTACATAAGGACCTTCCAAACTGCCTCCTCCATCATTCACCATCATCAATGACTTATGAACTCTACCTGAAAATTGATAGGTGAACTTTGGAACTGAAACACCACTTTGAACAGCTTTCACCCCTGTTGAATCTGGTACTTCTGAGGCATACGATTGATTGTATCCTACAATGGTAGTGAATAGAATAGCAAGGAGAACGTGAGTGAACTTCATCATTATTAAATTGGTTGAAGTAGTGTATTGGGACATTTCTATCCTAATACTTTGTATTATTATAAATGCTTATTTACTGACCCCCTTATTGTACTTTAAAATTGGAGCCTTTGCGTCAAACCAATCAAATTGTTCTAATAACCATTGTACTTCTGTTTGATTAATATTCATAGACACCTTATTACTATTGAATAATAATTTTTCAACATTAATTTTTCCAGCATAATAATTAGCGAATAACTCTCTTGGTACTTTTATCACTACATCTTTTTCTTTATAATATGTTGAAGGATTTTCCACAAATTCGGCAATTCCATTTCTGATATGTAACCCAAATTGAGGTCTATTTTCTACATCTGTAAACTCAAAAACGATTAATTTATTTGTATCAATACTCTTCTCTGGATTAATTCTCACTCTCATCATATTCACAAAAGTTCCAGGTTCAGAGTCCATTATTTGAGCAACTTCAGGTAAAATGATATGAGGAATCATTACTTTATTTTCTAAAGCTCTTGCTTGAGATAAATACCATGATCTTGAAATTGATGACTCCGTGACCTGTCCCATTTTTCTTAAAGCATCCGCTTTTTGTTGACGAACTTTCTGATCATTTGGATAGACCTTGTATAGATAATCTGTTAATTGAGTGGCCCATGCATATTCTTTATTGTCTAATGCAATCTCTACTTGCTCCATCATTTTATTCTTTCCTCCAAAACCTAAAACCATCTTTCTGGCCTCAATACTTGGCTCAACTTTATTGATATTGGTAGCGTTTCCATCATACCAACCAAGAGCATAGTTGTAGATATTCTTAGGATATTGGCTCATTTCTCCATATGTTAATTGGTTATTAGGCCATTCAGCTAGATGTTTTGGCAATTGAACAATATGGCTTAACTCATTAGGAGATGCGCCCAATAAAATTTGTCTTAAGGTTTGATCATACAAGTATGCTAAACCATCATGATAATTCGTTACAGCTTCCATTACTTTTTCTTTTCCAGAAATTGCAGTTGTATGTGTATTGATCATATATTTTGGATTAAGATCTCTGATTTTTTTTAATCCATTCATCCATGGAATTGGATCTCTATATAATGAACCTCTTAATGTATATTGATTAGAATATACAGGCCAGTATAAGTTATTTAACACCAATTCTTTTTCAGGGAAATAGACCAATAAACAGTCGTCAGTATCACTACTAAATTCAGTGAAAAATTGCATTTTCACGCCGTCAATAGTTACTATTTCGCCATCTTCTACAGGTTTAGTAACTGGAGCAAATCCCTTTTCACCTTTTCCTATAGGTGATGATGCTAAAGGTGCATCTTCTCCTTCACTTGGAGTATAAATATCAAATTGTTCATAAGCTCTCCCGGTTAATAGAGGTGATAACTCTGGGATCGATGCTCCCATTCCACCACTCTCTTTAATGTTTTTATTCAAATTAGGATGTCCAATTACATTATACACCATTTGACCTTCTAGTAATGGACTACTTCCCCATACATAATGAGCATGGCTATAAATGATTGTTTTAACAGGTTTATTACTTATTTTTTTTATTTCATTCAGAAACTTTTTCCCATCCTCAATATCATTTCCTGTATCATAAATAATCAAAGAATTTTCTCCTTCAATGACGGCACAGTTTACATGTGCAAAACCTTCCAAACTCCAAATACCTTCTGCTAATTGAACCACTTTTGATTCATGTGTCCAAGTTTTAGCTAAAGATTCTGGTGCATTTTTGTTTAGAACACCTCCATTCGGTAAGGTGGTCATTTCAACTTCACCTCCCATATATCTGCTTTCTTGTGCTTGAAGGGTACCGCACATTAGAACTGAAGCTACCGCTAGTGTTATAATTTTTTTCATTTTCGTAGATATTTTTATTAGACCTTATTTAACTTTAAAACAGGTGAATCAACATTAAACCAGTCAAATTGATTTAATAATTTTAATGTTGAGCTCTTATCAATACTACTTGATGTTTGAGGATTAGAAAGCAGTTTTTCAATGTCTATTGTTCCAGCATAATATGCTGCAAATAATGCCCTAGGTACTTTTACAAGTACATCTTGTGATTTATAATAAGCTGAAGGGTTTTCGACATATTCTGCTACTCCATTTCTAATATGCAAACCGAACTGAGGTTGCTCTTCTATATCTGTAAACTGGAAAACAAGAAATTGATCTGTATTGATACTTTTTTCAGGGTCAATACGCACTCTCATCATATTTACATAGGTTCCTGGTTCTGATTGTAAAATATGTTCGGGTTTAGGTAAAACGATATGAAGTATTTCGGTTTTATTTTCTAATGCATTCGCTTGTCCCAAATACCATGATCTTGGAATTATTGCTTCTGCTAACTGTCCCATACTTCGTAGTTGATCAGCAGTGATTTGTCTTACTTCTTGATCATTAGGGAATACTTTATATAAATATCCTGCTAGTTGTGTAGACCATGCGAAATCTTTTTCCTCACTAGCTTTAAGAATCGCTTTAATTACATTTTCTTTACCTCCAAAACCTTCTACAATTTTTTGTGCTGCATGAAGAGGATGACTAGGATTCAAATCCATAGTATTACCATTAAACCAACCTAAAGCATAATTATAGATATTGGGAGCATAATAGCTTTCCTCTCCATAACTAAATTGATTATTTGAGAATTTTGCTAAGTGTTCTGGCAAGGTAACCGTATGGCGTAATTCATCTGGAGACTCTCCTAATATAATACGACGTAACGTTTGGTCGTATATGTAAGCCAATCCATCATGATAATAAGTTACCGCTTCTCTCACTTCATTTTTACCAATTACGGCTTTGGAATGGGTGCCGAACATATACTTTGGTCCAAGATCTCTAATTTTCTGAAGTCCTTTCATCCAAGGTGTAGGATCTCTATATAATGAACCTCTTAAAGTGTATAAATTAGGGTATACATTCCAATATATATTTGAAAAAACTACTTCTTTTTCAGGTAAATATATCATTAAACAATCATCTGTATCACTATCATAGTCAGTGAAAAATTGAATTTTCACACCATCAATCTCTAGAAGCTCTTCATTTTCTACAGTTTTTGTAACAGGTAAAAATTCTTTGTCTTTACTTGGAACAGGAGAAAGATTAAATGGGGCATCAGCTCCTTCTGAAGGAACATAAACATTAAATTGTTCATAATAACGAGCTTCTAAAACAGGTGCTAATTCTGGAATTGATGCTCCTTTACCACCACTCTCAAGGATGTTTTTATTGACTTTTGGGTGGCCAATTACTGTATACTCTTCATTACCTTCTAGTAAACCTTTCCCCCCTGACACATAATGAGAATGACTATATATAATTGTTTTGACGGGCTTATCTGTAACAGTACGAATTCCTTTTAAGAATTCTCGAGCATTTTCATTATCATTTCCTGTATCATAAACTATTAGCCCCGTTTCACCTTCAATTACACCAAGGTTGGCAATAGAAAACCCTTCCAAACTCCAAACCCCTTTTCCTAATTCTACAACTTGTGGAGATTCATGTACTACTTTAGAAAGTCTTTCAGGTAAATTTTTATTCACGACAGCTCCATGTGGCATCGTTACTAATTCTGTATTACCGCCTGTATAGGGAGATTTATTTTGAGCATTTAGTGTGTTACTCATCATAATTACAAAAGCAGTAATTGAAAGTATTATTTTTGTATTCATAACTTTATATTCAGCAGTCTATTTAGAAAAAATAAAATTGGCCATTAGCCTGAATTCTTGTGTTGGAGCAAGATCTGGTCTTACCACATATTTGTAATATTGAGCACCTACCGCTACTGGCATTTTACCCATAAAGACTACTTTTGAAAGTCCTGCACCTACTGGTACCGTCCATTGCTGTCCTTGTTCATGATCCCAGTTTGCCATGATTGTAGGGAATGTATTTACTACCCATCCTTTACCTAAACTGTAAGCAATAAGCGGTTGTAATACCATTTGATTTACACCTATTCTTGTGTTATCACCTGCAAACGACCATGTTTGACGAACTACACCATCAAAAGTCCATTTACCCGTTTGGTAAACTACAACAGCAGATAAACCACCACTCCATTGTCCTGTTCCTAAGAATTCATTTGTTGCGGTTGGAAGATTAATCGATGGTCCAATACCCCAAGCTACTTTTTTCACTGTCTTTGGTGAGAATAAGAAGGAGTAATTGATATCTGTTAATCCCCACTGTCCATCAATTTTTCCTAATTCAGGACCTGCATCCATTCCGGGCATATAGTTGACACCAATTACTGCTCTATGAATAATATTAAATTTATCGTAGCTCGTACCATGAATAGGTTGGAATGATAAACCATAACTCATTGTGTTATCTGGATTCATCCCAAAATTATTTTGAATTGGTAAAGCAGAAATCTTCGATAATGGATTCTGTAATTTCTGAGCAATTTCATCTGCTTTACTCTGTCCATATGAGATGGAACTCACTGCAAACAGTAGTAGAAGAGCGAGAATTTCTTTTGTTTTTTTCATGATTGAATGATTACGTTCTTTGATTAGATTACCTTACAAAAGTCTCATTCTTTCCACTCTTATGTTAGTTAAACACCGTATGTAACGGTAACATGAAAAATGTTACAATGGGTGATTTTTATGATTGAAAAAGTTGATATTGGTTTTAAATATTTAACCGATAGTTCTACAAGTATTCTATGATCTACTTTCAAGCAACCTTCTTCTTCATTTTTTCCATTGCTGAAAAAACGAAGCAAAAAAAGCTAGGCTTAGAAGTCAAAAGCTAAATTTCCTTACTCTCGCCTAAATGATTTTAAACTCGCTGCACTCAAACAAGAAAATCATTTTTAACGGCTCAATTCATGAAATTCTTAACGCTTTTCCCTTCAAGGCCGAGGGAAGTTCTTCCACATTAAAAAGAATAGAAAGGCCACCCCATTTACAAGAAATGAAAGGTGACCCCATTGGTTTAGCTTAACTAAGCTTAAATTACAGTTTACATCAAATACTGTTTTAACTATGAATACAACGTTTGCTATTCTAGTACATCATCATCAATTCTATCTATTAACTCTTCTATCTCTTGAATGGTCAATTTCCTCTTCTGTTTTGCTTTCTCAATCACCTCTTTGGTGTTATTGATATTGGCAATTTGAAGGTTGTAATAACCGATTAATGTTTTTAAGGCATCCAATCTTGAAGCAATTTTCATCTGTTCCACTTGTTCTGCCAATGCCTTTTCAGATTTCTGCTGTGCTTTGGCCGACTTTATCAGCTGTTTTCTATTTTCATACACTTCTTTTCTCTGAATTTCCAGATCTTGCTGTGTGAGAAAAATAGTATACATCAAACCGGCAAAAGCGAGTCCTGAAAAGAGAGAATTGACGGCTCCAAATAAATCTCCGAAAGTGCCTCTTTGATCCCAAGTATCTAATCCAAAGTAGATAAGCAAGCCTGAGAGAACCCAGATGCTTACCACTATGGAAATCATTAACTTCAAGGATTTCGTTTTATTCTCTGTGTTGTTCATGGTTTTGAATGCTCACCTATTGAAAATTTCCTTTGATGGAACTACAATTAGGTTGTCAAAAACTGTAGTTGCTCAAGAATAGGTTTCAAGAACTTTTCACTTTCGATATAACCTCCAATACCGTCTAATACAAACTGGAAAGCCACACAAATAAGGATAAAGCCCATGATTCTAGTCAAGGCATCGAGTCCTGTTACACCTAATACTTTTGAAATATAAGGTGCTCCCCTCATCGATAAGTAAGCGACTAATACCACCATCAAAACACCTAAGGAAATGGCTACATAACCCGGTAAATTATCCGACCCTGCCGCCATACTGATCACTACTGATATTGACCCTGGGCCAGCCAATGAAGGCATGGCCAAGGGAGTAAAGGAAATATCACTTTTTGTCTTTGATTCTTCTTTGATCTCATCTGAAAGTTCTTCTGTTTCTTTGGGGTTCAACATCCCAAAACCTACTTTCATGATGATCAATCCACCGGCTACTCGTATGGCGGGAATAGAGATTCCGAAAAACTCTATGATTATTGCCCCTGACCATAAAAAGGTAAGGAGGATTCCGGCCATAAATACACTTGCCATTAAGGCTTGCTGATTCGACCACTCTCTAGTATGTCCTTTGGTCAATGATAAAAACAAAGGCACCGAACTGAAAGGATTGGAAATGGGCAGTAAAGCCAGGAATGTGATTAATGCAATTTCTATTATACCTAACATGATTTCTTAATTATTCACATCCAAAAGATTTCACATCACGCGTATCACCTTTACCATCATACTGAGCTGCCTCAGGGTAAGGACAAAGCAATCTAGAACCCGTTGGTTTCAATTTCTCATCTACAAAATAAACAGTGATTTGATCTGGGTCTTTATCCTTTGCCACCCAGTTATCTATTTCATCAATCCAGTTTACATACCAAGGACCATCGCCACCTGCACAATGCAGTACTCCAGGCATCATAAATAACTTTACATCATCTGCTGCTGTTTCATCAAAATTGATTACATCTTCATAATATCCTATTGTGCCTAACGAAGTGATAGCTGTATCAGACCATCCTGAATACATTAATAATTTTCCGCCTCTAGCTCTGAATTTTGATAAATCAGGACTCGTTGCATTCAATGTTTTTCCAACAAGCAAAGCATCATCTCTGAATGAATCATAGTTAAAATCTTCATATGTCCATGAAGAATCTTGGTAGACAAAGAACTTCATGAAATGAGATCCAAATGCATACTGGAAGTTTGGAGGAACAGGAAAATCTTCTGAAGCCTCATTATCAATTCCTTGATGGAAAG
Organism: Flammeovirga sp. EKP202; assembly: GCF_014534745.1. GTDB lineage: Bacteria > Bacteroidota > Bacteroidia > Cytophagales > Flammeovirgaceae > Flammeovirga. The sequence goes on along the minus strand of NZ_JACVVP010000001.1, from coordinate 259,848 downwards.
TAGTTTGTGCATCAACATTGTTTAAACCTCCTGTTATCCATTTAGACCAACCGTCTTTATGTGTTTCTCCACCTAATGGAAAGCCATAATACATTTTACCATCCTTGTCTTTTGGTCCTTCATAAATAGCATTCAATGCATCTATTTGTTCTTGAGATAAACAATCTTCTTTTTTCTCTCCATCACATAATAGAGTAGCGATATCAAAATCACATAATCTTGGATCATTCAGAATACCATCTTTAATACCATCTAGTTCGTCGCACATTTCTAGATAAGTATCTTCTATTAACTTTAAATCAGCGACACTTACTAATGGCTCATCTATATTATTTGGATCTGGATACATGTTAATCATGTTATGAATCATACCCATTCCTAGTCCCATTGTCCAATTATAAGCAGGTGCTCCAGCAGTAATTCCATCAAAATCATCTGGGTAACGTTGTGCTTCCATCATGGCTTGTCCACCACCTCTTGAACAACCAACGAAGTAGCTATAATCAATTTGCTTTGCATAAAAAGCCTCAATAATTGCTTTAGAAACTACTGTTGTTCTATGAACGGCCATATGGCCAAAGTTGACAACAGCTTCCATATCTCCTTGGGCCCATCTACCATCTATTGCATTAGCACCTTCATGCCCTGTATCTGTTCCAACTGTTGCATATCCTTTTTCTACAGCATTGTAACTTAAAGCTACATTGATAACAGAACCTACATATCCGCCGCCACCGCCGAAGACAAATTTACCGTTCCAATTATCAGGAAGTAATAATTCAAATTTTACTTTTTCTCCTATAATACCGGCAACTTTATAATGAGGAGCCATAGCTTCTTCTTTCGATATAGAAGTAATGTTTACATCTGGTATATCCGGAATATTTTCAGGATCTCCCGCTTTTTTGTTACTATTTTTTGTAGCGTATGTAAAACCAACGAGAGCAGATAATGACAAGGTAAGTATAAGCACCTTGATCAGGTTTAATCTTTTTTTGTTCATTTTGATTGATTTTTATTGATTTGAATACTGTATTTATGAATGAAGTGGTTCAGTTCTTTATGGAGCTCTTGGTATACATCCTTATACTCTTCTACCAAATCACCTTTTGTGTCTTTATCCAACACTTTAATCTGATGTTTGCAGAAATAGTAATCTCTTGCCAGGTCCATGATGATATCTATAGAATTAAAGAGATGATCTATAGTTTGTTTATGCTCTGGAAAATCACTTTTCAGCTCATTTTTTAAAAGACTTTCGACAACTTCCTTCATTGTTTTCCGTTTTATCTTGATGCAAAATTGAGCATGAAAGAAGTCTTATGTTAGTTATTTACCGTATGTTACTGTAAAGCGAGAAAGGGCAATCAATGATGTAATGAATTGTCTGCTAGGTTTCGTTATTCTACTTCCAAATATCCTTCTTCTTCATTTTTTCCATTGATGAAAAACGAAGCAATAAATCTAGGGTGTGAAGTCAAAAGCTAAATTTCATTACAATAAGATGATAGAAGATCTACTGATACGATCATAGAGTGATATTCGTATTTAACATGAATATTTGAAAGCTAATTACACACTGTTTTAAATACTGACTTACAGAGTTTTAACCCTTAAAAAACTTCATTAAAACAGTCAAAAATAAAGGTGATAAAAATTTAATATTTTTTTTGATTTGTAACCGTAACATACTGTGTTTAACTACCGTATTACTAGCTCTCTGGATAATTTTGAGTTGTATGAATTATTAAAAAGTAAAGGGATATCGTCGAAAAGGTCATTGGGATAAATAGCGTTTATAAGTAAATGTTATTAACAATAAAAAACACCAATTAAAATTAAAAAATTGTCTCTCTACAAATTAATAATCATGCAAAAGAAATTATAAAGATTAAAATTATATACTATATGCTAACTCAATTAATTATACAACAATAGTGCATAACAACTCTTTAAAAATCTCTATTTAATATTCATTTTAAAAACATAATGATAACGCATCATGGAAATTATTGGAAGAACTGATCTTCTAGATTTTCCAGAATTAAATCTAGAAAATCTTGATGTGAAAATAGATACAGGAGCTTACACTTCATCTATTCATTGTCATGAGATCCACGAAATAAATATCAACGGTACGAAGTACCTCCGTTTTAAGGTATTGGATGATACCTACCCGAAATACCAAGATCAGATTATAACCGTCAGAAATTATAAATCGAAAAAAGTCAGAAGCTCGTTCGGGGATATTGAGGAACGATTTGTCATCAGAACACAAGTCATTCTATTTAATAAAGAATATCCGATTGAGTTATCACTTTCAGATCGAAGTGAAATGAGATTTCCGGTCTTAATAGGAAGAAAGTTTTTGAATAAGAATTTCATCGTGGACCCTTCTACAAAAAACATGTCTTCCAGATCTAAAAACAGCATTGAAATAAACCAATAAAATTTTAAAACAACAATCAAATGAAAATTGCTATCCTTTCAAGAAACCCAAAATTATATTCTACTCAACGCTTAGTTGAAGCGGCGGAACAATTAGGACACAAAGCGATCGTTGTAGATCACTTAAAGTGTACAATTGAATTGGAAAAGAAAAGCCCCAGAATATTTTACAATGGGAAATACTTGGATGATATAGATGCTATAATTCCTCGAATCGGTTCGTCTGTAACATTTTACGGTACAGCTGTAGTTCGTCAGTTTGAGATGATGCAAGTGTTTTCAGCAGTAGATTCTCAAGCGCTTGCAAACTCTAGAGATAAATTAAGAAGCCTTCAAATTCTTGCAAAAGCAGGTGTGGGTCTTCCAAAAACAGTATTCACTAACTATACTAAAGATGTGGATCATGTCATTGAATCTGTTGGTGGTGCTCCACTGATCTTAAAGCTTTTAGAAGGGACACAAGGACTTGGTGTTGTATTGGCAGAAACAAAAAATGCGGCTAGCTCGGTGATTGAAGCATTTAATGGTTTGAAAGCTAGAGTGATTGCTCAACAATTTATCAAAGAATCTGGAGGAGCCGATATACGTGCTTTTGTAATAGACGGACGTGTAGTGGGGGCGATGAAACGTCAGGGAAAAGAGGGTGAATTCCGCTCAAACCTACACAGAGGAGGAAGTGCTCAATTGATAGAACTTTCAAATGAAGAAGAACTTACTGCTTTAAAAGCGACTAAAGCAATGGGGCTAGGTGTGGCAGGCGTAGATATGCTACAATCTAAAAATGGTCCGTTAGTGTTAGAAGTCAATTCTTCTCCAGGTTTAGAGGGAATTGAAAACGCAACTAACGTTGACATCGCGAAGGAGATTATTAAATATCTTGAAAGAAATGTCTAGTGATAAATTTGTGCTGTTAGGCACAGAAATTAAAAAAGGAAAAGGTGCTATCCTTGAGTTGGATGTTGCTAAACTTCACACTCGAAATAGCCTAAAAGTACCTGTAATCGTAGAAAGAGGTAAGAAAGATGGGCCAGTACTTCTCCTTCTCGGAGGAGTACATGGTGACGAATCAAATGGTGTTGCCATTGTTAGGGACATCATCAGAAAGAAATACCATAAACCAAAAAGAGGAACAGTCATTTGTATTCCCGTGTTTAACGTTTTTGGTTATCTCAACTTAAAGAGAGCTTTTCCTGATGGTCGTGATCTGAACCGTGTGTTTCCTGGTTCGTCAAGAGGGTCATTGGCAGGTCAATTTGCTCATAAGTTTACAAAAGAGATTGCTCCATATGTAGACTATGTGGTGGATTTTCATACGGGTGGTGCTGATAGAAGCAACTTCCCAAACATACGTTGCAATTTTGATGAAGAGCAAGAATACGGTATGGCAAAGGCATTTGGAGCTCCTTATATGATGCATTCCAAATACATTTCTCATTCTATTCGTGAAACGATTCACAAAATGGGGAAACCGATTATCCTTTTTGAAGGTGGAAAATCACTTCACCTCGATAAAAGTGTTATCAACTGCGGTGTAAATGGTGCTTTGAATGTCATGAAACATTTGAATATGCATGATGGTGAAGTCGAAAACAGTCATGAGTCTATTTTGATTAAAAAAAGTAAGTGGCTCCGTGCTCCTTACTCTGGTCTATTTGAGTCAATGGTAGAAAATGGTCAGCATGTCACAAAGAAAACATTAATAGGAAGAGTTTCTGACCCTTATGGTGAGTTTGAGAAGAAAATATACGCTCCTTTTGATTGCTATATTTTTGGTCTCAATACAGCTCCCAATGTTTATAAGGGCGACGCTCTATTTCATGTGAGTGTTGATCGTTAGACAGTTCAGTTAGTATTAATCATATTTTTTTAATCCTTGGATTATTTTAGTTCAAGGGTTTTTGGTTTTAGTACTAGAATATGAGAAAAGCCAGTGTTACATACTCACCATGTTTCAAGTGTTAAGTGCTAGCGACACTTGGAACTGATCTTGGGCGAAGTCTCCTGACTTCGAAATAGATGAAAATGTGGTATTTCGAAGTCAGGAGACTTCGCCAATATGTCATCACAAGTGGCGCCTATCGGCTTAACACTTGCGATATAAAAGTAGAAAAACTGCAAATCGCAAATTTTCAAACTATCATTTATTCCTCCCAAATAACGGCCCTATCTTCAATGGATTAATCACATGACTGACTTTGATACGAATTAAATGGGTGGGTATAATGGAAGTATGTTCATTTCGTTTTCTTATTCTTTCATTAATATACTCCAACGTCACGAACGTATTTTTATAAGCTCTTCTGGTCACCCCCACATAAGTACGGTAACTCCCAATGTACAAATGCGAATCATTCAACGGAATAAAAGGTTCTACTCCTAAAGTCAAAAATCCATAAGGGGATGAATATTTTACAGAGGCATTATAACGCAATCTGACCTTTGCTTTATCACTTCCTTCAAAAAGCTGTTGTTCAAAACGAGTTCTTTGCGTCAGCGTAAAAGCATTGACTTTTGTATTCAATACAAAATCTTGATACCAACGAGTTTCTCTACGAACTTGCGTTCCTCCCACAAACATCACGCCCCCTCTTACATACATCTTATCATTGATATCATATCTTAATCCACTTCTCAACTGTCCACGATTTCCTTCTGATATATATTCTCTATATCCTATATCTGAATCAATACTAAACTTATAGGAAAGTTTGTATCGATTAAAATAATGGAGCCATATAATATCTTGTGCTGAGGACTTCAAAGACATCATCAATAAAAACTGAAATACAATAACAATAAATACGTTTTTTATCATAATGAGAGCCGTTTTGTCCCTGAAAAATTGCTCAATGAAGTGACATGAAAAGTTTTACTTTTATTACCTCAAAATTTACAACTTCTGATTAATTTTCACGTTTGTTCATTGTATACAAAAATTACCAAAACAAATGAATTATATTAGTTATACACTGTATGTTACGGTTAATTCTGATATAAACCGGTGAACATTTGAAATAGGAAAAATTAAGGTGATTCATTTCTAGTCTTGACTAAAAAAGAACAGCTTAAATTTCCGTTCTTTAAGTACTAAGCCGAAAATAAATGATAATTAATTCGTAATTATTTTTTGTGAGTACAACGCGAAAAAACGCATCAATAGTGGTTCTATTTAAAGTTTTTGGAAGGCAGTAATCAGAAAAAATAATATGAATTAGTGTTATTTATTTTTGTCTTAGTACTTAATTAATTGAATAGCTAATTAATAATAAACACGAAAATCTAGCACGAATGATCAATACTCAAGTACCTGAACAGCTTAAGAAAATTATTAACAGTGCCGAGTTTATCAATAAACCCAAGATGAAAAAACTCTTGGAGTATATTGTCTCTGAATATTTAGAAGACAGAGGAGATCAGCTGAAAGGTTATAATATTGGTATTGATGTATTTGATCAAGGAGATAATTTTGATCCCGACCAGAATGCTTTAGTCAGAATCAATGTCGGACGTTTAAGACGATTGCTAAAGCTTTATTATTTAGAAGATGGAAAAAATGACCCCATCATCATTGAAATTCCGAAAGGAAATTATTCTCCACTGATTAGTGCTTCTGAACAAATTTCTAATGAGGAAAAGAAGGTTGATAATCCATCTGTAAGTTCTACAGATACACCTAGAGAAGTAAAAGCGTGTGTTACGGTACTCCCGTTTAAAAACCTCTCCAATAATAAAGATCTAGAATATTTCTGCTTTGGGTTTTCTCAAGATTTATCCATTCAGTTATCAAAATATGATGATATTAAAATCATAGGTTCTACGCTTACTTTTGATAGTATAACCTATGACAATAAATTCATTGAAAAATTAAAAGCTCAAAATATTCGATTTGTGATACAAGGAGATATGAAGGTGATGGGACCTCAGGCAAAGTTATCCATTCATATGACAGACCTTAGTGATAATTCACATACTTGGGGAGAAAGTTATAAGTTTAATCTTCAAGAAGATGACCTTTTCGATATTCAAGAAAAAATTACTGCTCAGATTGCTATACATGTAGGATCGGAAACAGGACATATCAATGAGAAAAGATATAAGGAGTTACTAGCGAGTAAACCTACTACTTTTCAAGAAGATCAAGTGCTATTGATGTGGTATTTCTATCTCTCTAGCTTTACTGAAGATTCCCATCATCAATTCTTAGAAACATTAAAATCTGCATTAAAAGAAGATCCCGATTCAGCCATTATTAATGCTTTATTAGGCAACCTTCATGGAGCTATTTACATTAATGCATTGGGAACGGAGGAAGATAAAAAAGAGTGTGAAAGGCTAATTGAAAAAGCTTACACTTTAAATCCAAAAAGTCAATTGGTACAAATAATAATGGCTTATAAGACTTTCATTTTTGACGAAAAAGAGCGCTTCTTTCATATTGTCAACAATAGTTTAAAAACAGCCACTAACACTCCATTACGCTTAGGTATTTTTGCGAATTATTTATGCTTATATGGAGAATGGGACAAAGGAATGGAATTGTTAGATAGAATATTCTTGAACAACATAGATTTTCCAGCCTGGCTTAATGGAGTAAAATGTTTATTTCATTACAGAAATGCTGATTATGAAAAGGCACTCGTCGAAGCTAATAATTTGCACGTTCCTTTACTTATTTGGGGACCTATTCTTAGAACTGTATGTTATGCTCAACTTGGAAAAATAGATGAAGCAAAACAACATTTAGATAAAGCATTAGAATTAAGACCTGATATGACTCACAATAGTTATAAATTGATTAGTCGATTTGTTAAAGAAGAGTCACTTGTCAATCAAATCATGGAAGGCTTAGAAAAAGCGGGTTTTGTACCTCAATAACCCTACTTTTCGGAGAATTACACCGTATATGCCTGTATAAAAATAAACACCAAGCAGAACTTGGTGTTTATTTCAACATTCTCAAACATCAACTAAACTACTACGAATTCTTTTTTTATATTTTGATATAGATGAATATTTGAAGTACTACATTACTGAATGCAGAGCGTTTAAATAAGATGTGTTTTGAGAAAGTTTATATTATTGATGTTTTCTCTGTTCGATTAATCTTCTTCCAACAAATTCACCTTCTTCGCCAAATACTCCATACTGAACGGGTGGATAATCAATGAAACTAAGACGATGAAACTTGTGATATAAAATATCATTCCTGCATTATTCACTTCAGCTAGGATTGGGATTAATGCAAATACAATTGGTGTTGCACCTTTCAACCCACTCCATGAAATAAATATTCTTTTACTTAATGGTTCCTTTAGTGGTAAATAAGAGATAAATACTCCCAAAGGTCTTGCTATAAAGAATAAGAAGATGGCTGGTAATATTGCTATTGGTAACACTTCCCATAGATGGATCGGGAAGATTTGTAAACCTAAAATCAGGAACATAATCGATTGTGCTAACCAAGAAAAACTATTAAAGAAATGTAATGTATTTTCTTTGTTTTGATAGTCGATTGTATTTAGAAGCACCCCAAAAATATAAGCTCCTATCAAAGCATTTCCTCCCATATACTCATTGATCTTTAAAAACACAATCAATGAACTGAAGAGTAGAATTGGCACCAATCCTTCTTCTTGGAAATGGAACTTCTTGAATAAGAATTTGATCACATGAAATAATGCAAAAGACAAACCTCCACCAATAAATATCTGTTGCACAAAAAACTGAATGTGCTCTAAATAATTGATAGGGGCATCCGGTGTATTCAAAATTCCTACAAAGATTAAGGTAAGAATCATGGCCATTGGATCATTGGTTGCCGATTCAAATTCTAACACTTTGTCAGATGCATATTTTAATTTCATCCTCTTAGCTTCCAGCACTCCAAAAACGGCAGCGGCATCAGTAGAAGATACGATTGCTCCTAATAGAAAACCTTCTAATAATGATAAGGGTGTAACCAATGAGGCAAATGCTCCCAATGCCATTGAGGTGACAAGCACCCCTATATTGGACACGAGAATTCCTTCTTTAATTACCTTTTTTATATCCAGTACTTTGGTATGAAGTCCCCCTACGAAAATGATGAGTACCAAAGCGGTTTGGCTGATAAATTCAGACATTTCGGGATTATCGTATACTTCAAATGAAGATTCTCCATTTCCTAAGAATAAACCCACACCGATAAATATAAAGGCGGCAGGAATACCCAAATCCTTGGTAGGATTATAGAGTAGAATACCGATAATAATTAAGACGGCAATCAATAATGTCATCTCGCTTCCTAACATCTGTTTTTTAGTTTAATGTGATTGAATTACTTGAGAGTTTGAGGTAAATGTAAAACCATTATTTCCATGATGACCAATAGTGATTGATTCAATAATGGGCATATCTTTTAATTTATTTTCAGCACTATAATCTACAATAAAGTTTGCACCTGAACCTCCTTTATCATCTTTAAATTCGATGATAAATTCTTTTGTTTCTAATGGTCTTACTTTATTTTTCTTCTCGATTAAAGATTTCAATTTTGTACCATAAGTATCATAATAATCGACTTCGCTAAGATATAAATCTTCAGTCAAACTTGTGTTTCTGACACTCAAAATAACTGTACAATAGATATAAGTTGATTCTGATTTGTAATATAAATTGGAATAAGCTGGAATATATCTCTTTTCATTAAATGATAATTCGGGAATATATTCATCCTCCAACACTATTTTATTTAAGTTTTTCTCTACTTCTTCATTTCCTAAATTATATATTTTATTACAAGAAACCACGCAGATACCAAGTATTAAAAAACACCATAAAACATAGATCATACGATTAAATTTTTCTTTTGATTTATTTCTCATCTTTCTAATGATTTTTATTGGTATTTAAATACTTTATTTCTTTACCGCTAAATAGATAAAAAAACCTACTAACCAGACTGCTCCTATCATTAAAATAAACTTTGCCATATCAATATCATTTTATTTTTAATTAATATTTTTGATACCACAAAGATCTTATTTACACCTTGTTATATAGTAGCTATTACCACAATTCGAAAAATTTTGGTGATACACATATGACCTACGTGAAACACCTATTCATTGTACAGTATTTTTGTATTTCAATAGTATTTACTTTGTTATTCCACAAGAGATACTTGCTTATAAATCATCAAATAGATTACGTTCAATCGCATATAAGACCAGTCCTGCTACATTTTTACAGCCTGTTTTTTCGATCAAATTTCTTTTATGTGCTTCAACTGTTCTTACCGTTATAAAAAGTTCTTCAGCTATTTCAGCATTGGTCTTTTCTTTACAAATCAAATGAAGTACTTCCAATTCTCTTTCCGTAAGTGCAATATCTTTTACTGTTCGTTTTTTGGGTTTGAGTTTGGAACCTAAACCTTGCATGATGATTTGTGTGACATCATTGGCATAATACGTTTCGCCCTTATTGACAATTTGAATGGCTTTGATCAATTCTTCTTGGGTGCAATCTTTTAGAATATAACCCTTTGCTCCGGCACTCAACATTCTTTTAATGTTCTGAGGTTCATTCATCATTGTTAAGGCGAGTACATTGATGTCAGGATATTGTTCTGTGATATTTTGAGCTAATGTGATACCGTTCATTTCGGGCATCATAATATCGGTTACTACTACATCAACCTCAACTTTAGCAAGTTGCTCCAATGCTTCGTTACCATTTTTTGCTTCTGCCACAACCATAATATTATCATCCTCCAAAAAGGATTTTAAACCAAATCTGATCATACTGTGATCATCGACTAGCATTATTCTAATATCACTCATTTTATTCTAAGGGTAATTCTATTAATATCTGTGTTCCTCTCTGCAATTGACTATTGATTTCAAAATAGGCTCCAATAGATTCTGCACGAGTTCTCATGCTGTTGATGCCGAAAGTTTTTATTTTTTCTTCTACCACAAAACCCTCTCCATCATCATCAATCGTCAACAATAATACATCTGAATGCTTGAGTAATTGAATATTACATTTTGAGGCATTTGCATATTTGATCACATTGTTAAGTGCTTCTTGTGTAATGCGATACAAAGTCATTTCAACGGCTAATTTCAACCTATTTTCATGAATATTTTGATCAAAATTAAATTCCGTATTTGATGAGGGTTGAAGTGCGGTAAGCAATGATTCTATAGCGGCAACGATACCATTATCATTGACTATTTTAGGCATAAGATTATGCGCCAATGTACGACTTTCTTCTATGGCTTTCTTCAAATATTGATACCCCATCTGAAAACGCTCATTAATTTTGGTTTCTTCAAAATCAACTGTCGATCTCACTTTCTCAAAACTCATCAAAGAAGTCGACATTGTTTGTTGTAATCCATCATGAATTTCTCTTGCTATTCTACTTCTCTCTTTGTCTTCTGTTTCCAAAATCGCATCGACAATTTTCTCCTCTTGCTTCATGCGTTCTGTGATATCCGACATCGTCCCTACGATTCGAAGGGGAACATTTTTATCTGAAAAAGCGACAGCCTTACCTTTGGTGTGAATCCACTTGTACTGACCATTTTTGGTTTTCAACCTGTAAATACTATCGTGAAGCCCACTGGTTTTTATTTCATTGATTCGGTTAATCAAAACCTTATTCTGATCACCATCGACGATCAAATCTTTCCAGAAAACTTCTTGATCCAAGTCAGCACTATCTGAAGTAAAACCTAAAATGCTGTAACACCTTTCACTGAAATTAATCACATCAGAATCCTGATAGATTTCCCATATTCCTTCATTCGAAACGTCCAAGGCAAATTGAAGTTGCTGTTCTTTTTCAATCAACGCCAACTCCGTTTTTTCCTTGGCTTCAATTTCCTGTTTGAGGTTTTCATTGGATTCTCGAAGGTTTTCAAGGTATGATTTTCTTTCATTGAAATTGCTAATCAACGAAGCGATTGTTTCGACTAATTCCTGCTCTTCTTTTAGAAATGGACCTGATTTTAGATCAAGAGAAAGGTCATTATAAAACACTTCGATTTGACCTACCGCATTTTTTCCATCATAGATTGAGGCTTCTTGTTTCCATTTGGATTCCGCAAAATGAATGGAGGTATACGTATTTTCCTTAAAAGTAATTCTACAGCACGTTTTTTCGGTATCATGCCACCCATAAGGAATAATGGAAACAGCCACCTCCAGTATATGATCAATATCCTTTGGCGTGTTTTCTGTCAATTGAGAAATCTTATATAAACATGCTTGCTCTTTATTTCTTGATTGCAACTGATTAGAGAGTTGTTCTTTCTGAATCAGCCTTTTGACAATCATATAATAAGTCACTAGAGAAAGAATAATGGAAACAGCCACCGCAATAAAAATGGTCACTAAAAGCCTTTCTCCACTTTCTCTATTTTTCTCTACTGTTGATTGTGTTCTAGATTCGATTAAGCTTTCAAACTTTACGATGGGCTCCATCACTTCTTTTTTGGTGTAGAGGTACTCATTATCATAAAGAACTTGAAGCGCTTTATCCATATCAGGTTCACCTTGAATGGTATACTGATGTGTGCTATCTAAGAAAATTCCCTTTGCCGCATTAAAAGCCTGAGTCTCTTTTTTGATCAGTTGATTCGATTTTTCAAGGGCTTCTTTCAATAGAGCAAATTCCTGTTTTGAAAAGCCCATTTGATACATACTATCCAAAATAGACTGACTCCATCCTCTTTCCTCTGGTATCAATTTCCCTTCTCTTAGTGCGACTAAATCCCAATATTTTTCTTCCCAAATACTATCTTTTGTGATAATAAAATTCTTACAATATTCTGTCAGAAAATCATCGCTCTGCCTCAAAGCATCCCCCAAACGGTAAGAATTATAGCGGTTCACCTGACTATCAAAAAGCTTTTCTTGATTGATAAATAAGAAAACAAGAGAAAAAAGTATACCCAAAATGAGTATTATATTTAACAAAAAGAGCCAAAAAAAAGGGCGTTTTTTATCTTCTAAAAGTTTATTCATTGCAACACATTTTCTCATCGATATTTTTCAATAATGCTTTCGCATAAGGGCACTTAGCATGCAATATCAATTGATTTTGAATAGAGAAGCTTTTCACTTCTGATAAAAAAGTGAAACCAAAATTTTCTATCTGATGTAATTCTGAAGGAATGTAAGTATGAAATAGAATAAGATGAGCTCCCTCTCTGATGTAATCAATATAAGCAACATACTTTTGATAGGTGAACTCTAATCTCTTTTTCTCATAATTATTTTCTAAAAAGGTATTTGTCATTCGTTTAAAAGTTAGACTCAATGCACTGCAAAGTTAGCCCACTCTCTACAGAATGTTATTTGTATTTTCACCAAAATGAACGCCTTACGTTTTTCACGTATTAATAACAGAATAAAAGGGTTATGAATTAAGAATGAAGAGTTAAGAACGATGTTACGCGGTGTGGTTTGTATTGTGGTTCTTATGGATGTTTAATTAAAAATAGAAATACGAACCACCTCTTATCTCTTCCTTCTTACCTCATCCCTCAACTCTCTTACCTTATTTAGAAAAGGTGTTATCGGAAAAAAATATATTAACTCAATTCATGAAATTCTTAACCCTTTTCCCTTCAATGCCAGGGATTCCACTACCAAATGAATAATTCCACTGGTGAAAATGTTTAGCGTAAGCGGCATTCGTATCCTATTGATCAACAGAAATCTCCTGATTTCTAAAAGCCACAAACATTCGGAAACTTAGTTTACGGTGTACTCAGTAATGAAATCAAAGAAGTACATAAAAACAAAAAGCCACCTGGTGAGGGTGGCTTCTCGTTTTTATGTATTTATTATTTACTTCTTTCTTTCATGCTCATGTTTTTGCATCAAACTATAAGACGCATTTATGAATTGCTCTTCATTTTGTACGCTAGCCAATTGTTTTGCCTCATACTCTACTACATTTTTATTATTAGATTCTCCAACTATTGGGTTTCCATTGTTATCAAATTGAGCATAAACACGGTATGAGTTAATTTCAAAAACTCCTATTAGGTCATTTTTAGAGGAAGAACTTGCTAAAGAAAAACCAGTTATTTCATTTGTAAAAAAGTCTGAAAATTTTCCGTTCTGGATTTCAGAAATTCCATCTAAAACTAGATTTTTGGGTAGGGTCAATTTGTGATTTCTTTCAGTACTCACACCGATGCCAAAGTAGAATTCTGTTTTACCTTCCACAGGTCTCTCTAATGAGTATACAATAGTGTTATAAACATTTTCTTTATTGATATCATGTGCATAAGGGTTTAAGATAATTTCATCATCAGAAACACTATAATCGAATGAATCAGTTTTATAAGGCTCTTTAAATGATTCATCTAGACTTTTTATTTCAGAAATAAATCCAGAATAGTTCACTCTAGTACTATTTATTATTGGACCTTGAATTTCTTTTAGACTAACATAAGTAAGTTTTGAGTTATCCACATTGATGTAATCAAATATTCGGTACTCTTTTAGGTCACCTGATTCTACACCTGTAAAGTAAAGTTCAGCTCCTACAATCTTTATCCCTTGATATTCATAAGCCAATCGAAGATTTTCACATGATAAATTTACTTTGGTTGACTCTTTTAAATCTGATTCTTCAATAAAGACAGTATCCCCGTCATTTATCATATCTAATGAAACAATTATTCCTTTTTCACCACTTGTAATTGGAACGGGATAGCTACGAACACTATTCAAACCAGCTTCAGATATCGCTGTAATATCTAATTCAGACCTTGTGGATGAGATATAATCATACGAGTCATCAGCCGACAAATCAAATGCAGTTGAATAGCCGAAATGTCTTTCAAACGACTTAGATATAGCAACAACTACAGTTTTCTCACCTGATTTCAACCTTGCACCTGATCTTCTAAAAATATTCAATTCAATACCTTCACCTTGAGATGGAAATTCTTCAATACCTATATTACGGTAATCTCGAATATAATCCCATAAAGGTTCTGACCCCTCAAAACCTGCAAAACTTTCGATCATTCTACTCTCGAATTTGATCAGTTTAAATTCTTGTCCTTTGACAGATTTTGGTAATTCTATTGTTTCATTTATTCCTGAACCATCTTCTGTGAAAAATTCTGATACCGGGTTTAAATTTTCATCTACCACTATATAGGAAATCAAATAGTCATATGTCTCTGTTCTTGCTACCCAGTCCCCATTTATATTCTCATACTTATTGTCTAAAGAGTTTGAATAACCTGATTCCACAAAAATTGATGGTAGAAAATTATCGATGTCAACCATTAATTCTTTTGAAATTTCATTTCCTTCTAATGTTTCATCACTTGAAAATTTTACAGTAGCTGAAATATTATACATCCCATCAGCAAGTTGTTTAGAATCAAAAATTACTTGGTGTTTACCATTTTCATTGGCATAAGTTGACTCTAACAATTTACTATCTAAAGTAAAATAGATATCGTCGATATTGATAATATCTGAAGAATAATCTCCAAGGTCTACCTCCAAAGTATCAACCCCTCTGAAATAATCAATTTCTTGAATAGATAGAGTTGGTAACTCAATATCTAGCTCTTCTTCAATTTTTTGTTCTACGTCTTCCTCTGCGCATGAATAAAAAAGAGTACACAATAAAGTCAGTACTAATAATAGTTTGCTGTTGTATAGCATAATAAAAGTTTTCTTTGCTATATAAATGTAATAGGGTAATTACAAATCGCTAACAACCGCCTTAATAATGGACAAAAAAGGTTACTCATCAGATAAAATAGGTTAATAAAATAATCCTATTGATGTGCCTTCAAGTACCATGACATAAGTTTTAGAACTTTTGTCATGGTACTTGAATATTTGGTCAAAAAAAAAGTATTTTTCCTCATTCTCAACTTCCATCCCTTTAATGCGTTGCTTTGTACGCAATAGAAATGGTATTGTCAGAAAATTGTTCGATAACGTGTTGTGCAAAACCTTTACCTGCTTCTCTGTACACATTATAAACGGCATCCATTCCTTCTGCTTTCAATTGATCGATCTGATCTGAATATTCCACAATCGCAGCAGTTTTCCCTTTAAAGTTTAAGTGTTTGAGTTGACGAAAAGCTAAATCGTTAGAATGATGATGTGGCATCGCAAAGAGAATCATATCAAACTGATTGATGTCTTTTATCCTGTGCCAAAAATCCCAATCTATTGCATCACCAAGAATCGCATTTCGACCTTCTTCCAATTGAGATTCAACTGCACCTTCTTTTACATCAACACCCAATACAGTACCTTGGTAAACCTTATTGATTTCATCATAAATACCCGTACCAATACGGCCCATTCCTAGAATTAAAATCTTGGACTCTCCAGTTTTCAGCATTTGGTCCATTTTATTCAAACGGCTATTTTCTTTCTTGATTTTTGCCAAAAACTGATATACTTCATTACTCCAATTGTTAATAGGTGAAGCAATGATAAATGAGAGAGAAACGGCCACCGCAATACTTACTAATAATTCACCTGAAATCCACCCAAACTTGTACCCTAGTCCACCTACAATCAATCCAAATTCACTGTAATTCATTAAAGTCAAAGCACTGAATACAGACGTTCTTACTCTAAAATTGAAGAGATCGAAAATTCTAAAATATAACCAACCTTTAAGAGGTAATAGTAACACCAAAACTAATGCGAATATTATAGCAGAAGTACTTAACGAAGTGGAAAGTCCTATATCCAAGAAAAAACAAACCAATAGTAACTCTTTAATGTTGAATAAAGACTTTGATAATTCAGAAGCTTTAGGATGCCCAGATAGTAGTACACCTATAATTAAGGCCCCTAAATCCGGCTTTAAACCTGCTTCTGCAAAAAGTCCTGAACCCATCACAAAACACATGAAAACACCAAAAATGACTAGCATTTCACCGTGCTCAACAATATCCATCACCTTATAAAAAAGCGGTCTTAACAGAGGTAATCCAAACAATAAGAAAGCCCAAACTTCGGGCACTTTTCCTGTACTGATCGTCATAAAAACTACAGCAAATATATCCTGCATTACCAATACACCAATAGACAAAGCACCATAAATAGCATTCATCACCCCTTTTTCTTGAAGGGTTTTAATGGCGAAAACAGTACTTGAAAATGATAATGCAAAAGCTACTAAAAGAAGCTCAATGTACCCCAAAGATGTCAATAGTGATATTCCCATCACCTGTAATCCCCACAAGGCTAGAAAAAAGTAAAGAGTAGTCCCAAGGTTATGAACCAGGGCACTCAACCAAATATGCTTTCCAATCAGCATTTTGATATCTAATTTTAAACCAATGGTAAAAAGTAAAAGAGTAACCCCTGTATCTGCGAGCCACTGGATAATTTCATTGCTTTCTACGCCAAACGTATGCAACAAGAATCCAGCAATCAAAAACCCAACGAGAGGAGGAAATTTGGATTTAAAGGCAATAAAACCTGTTATAAAAGTCGTAAGTATGATTAGTATAATCTCTTCGGTCATATAATATCTCTAGTTTTGACAGTTGGTTACTGTATGTTGTTAATCAATCTCATTTCTATTGCGGAAATAAAATAAGCATATAAAATGATTTATGGGAACGTTGAGCCGTTAAAATTGCTTATGTTCTTCAATAACAAGTATCAAATCAATAGTATGATTGCTATTTTATTAGTGCTAAGTACCAAGACAAAATTATTTAATACTAATTCTATTTATTGTTTTGCGATTACTTCCTTCAAAAAACTTTCAATAGAACCACTATTCATACGTTTTTTAGCGTTGTACTCACAAAAAATAAATTAGAATTAACTATGATATATTTTTGGCTTAGTACTTAAATCTTATGTTAAGATTGATTTTGTTTTCTAAGTCTTTACTTTTTTGCTTTGTTTTTGTACAAAGAAAAAAACTCCCCACAAGAAAAATTCTCGTAGGGAGTCCAATATGCTCATACAATAAGTCATTACCGTAATGACAATGAACACACAATTACATTTTATATTCCCGTTACTTTTTTGATGTATTCTCTACCCATTTTAGCATATTTCAAAGGATAAGCGTTTGCAGGATTCTGTTCTGCTTCAACCACTAACCAACCTTCGAAATTATTTTCCGCTAATGTTTCAAAAATAGGCTCAAAGTCAATGCAACCTTCTTCATCACCTGGAACAGTGAAAATACCTGCTTCAATAGATTCTTTGAATGACATCTCCTGCTCATCAGACTGATTCATGATCGGTTGACGAATATTTTTTAGGTGAACGTGTTTGATACGATGTGCATAGTCCATCGCCATTTCTAATGGATCTCCACCTGCAAAACGAATGTGTCCTGTATCAAATAATAAATGAACAAATGCTGGGTTTGTCATTTCCATCAAACGGTCTACTTCAGGTCTTGTCATCACACCTGTTCCCATATGATGGTGATAACATAAATTCATACCATTGTCAGTAGCAATTTTACCAATGTGGTTCAATCCGTCTGCCAATGCTTGCCATTGTTCATCATTAAATACGGCTTTATTGGCTTTCAATGCAATAGGTTGTTGGTGCGAGGAACCCCCAAGTTCAGCCACTACGATATCCGTTCCCCCCATCGACTTGATAAACTCTAATGACTTATTAAAGTCCTCTACCGTTTTATCATACATATCTTTGATGGTAAAATAGGTACTCGTCCAAGGTTCAGAAACACGAAGTCCTCTAATATCTAAAGCATATTTTAATACTTCAGGATCTTTAGGGTATTTATGCCCCACACTACAACCTTCATAGCCGGCTAAAGCCATTTCAGATACACATTGTTCAAATGGAATTCCAATATCGATGTCTAAAAAATCATCGTTCCACCATGATGTAGGAGTAATTCCTATATATACTTTTTCTTTATTAAATGGAGTTTTCATTGTTTTCGTTATTTAAGAGTTTGAAGTAATTCAGCGACAAGACCTGTCCAGCCTGTTTGATGTGACGCCCCGATACCTGCACCGATATCACCGTGGAAATATTCATAGAACAAAATATTGTTGTTCCATCTTTCATCTTTTTGGAAGGTCTGATTTCCTCCAAATACGGGACGGTTACCATTTTGATCTTTTTCAAAAATGCCAATCAAACGCTTCGATAGATCTTTGGCGATATCTCCGAGATGCATCATATTTCCAGACTTCGAAGGATATTCCACTTGGAAATCTTCCCCTAAGAATTCATTGTATTTTATGAGTGTTTCAATCAATAAATAGTTGATTGGGAACCATACAGGGCCTCTCCAGTTGGAGTTACCTCCAAAGGCATGATTCAATGATTCTGCTGGTGCATATTGTTCTTGAAGGGTCACATTATTACGTTGTAGATCCAATGTATAAGGTTGATCTTCATAAACTTTCGAAATACCTCGAATACCATGTGGACTTAAGAATTCCATCTCATCAAATACTCTCAATAGTATTTTCACCAGTCTTTCTGGATCGACAAACGAGAGTAGCATCTTGTTTGTATCTTTATCAGAAGTCGTCTTGACATGCTCTAAAAGTTCGGGGTGCTTGTCTATGAACCAATCCAATCTTTCTTGTAAAGATTTGGCACTATGTTCTTCTAGTTTTGTGAAATCAACGGTAGCGACAGGGAATAAAGCAATCACACCCACCAAAGATCTCAACTTCACTGAATGATACTTAGTCGGTTGTTCATAAACCGTTAGGAAGTCATAATAGAACTCATCATCGTCATCCCAAAGATTGATTTTACATTCCGTTCTATCCATGTTCATTGCATCTGCTACAAACACAAAATGTTGGAAGAACTTACTTACCAAGTGAGCATATTCTGAATGATTTTCAATACTTAAAACATTGGCTATATCCATCATTTTAAGACAGAACATCCCGACCCAACTTGTACCGTCGGATTGATTCATGTTCACTCCCACACCTAATCGTTGTTCTAGGTTGGAAAGGTCACTTCTATTGATGATAGAGATATTATCCAAACCTAAGAATCCACCTTCAAACAGGTTATTATTGTCCTTATCTACTTGATTCACCCACCAAGTAAAGTTCATTAAACAATGTCTGAAAATATCAGCTAAGAATTGTGTATCAGCTTTATCTCCGTTTAGTTCTTTATCTATTTCATGAATTTTCAAAGCAGCCCAAGCGTGGAGAGGAGGGTTGATATCACTAAAGGACCACTCATAAGCAGGTATTGCACCTTTTGGTGACATATACCACTCATGCGATAAGAAGAGTAATTGCTTTTTCGCAAATTCAATATCCACTCTTGAAAATACCACCGTTTGGAAACATAAATCCCAAGCAGCAAACCAAGGGTATTCCCATTTATCCGGCATCGTTAAGATGTTATCCGCATAGAAGTGACTCCATTCCTTATTTCTGTTTCTGCTTTCCGGAGGTGTAGGTCCAACAGGATCTCCTTTTAACCAATCAGAAACTACATACAAGTAATATTGCTTACTCCACAACATACCTGCATAGGCCTGACGTTGGATCATCTTCTGCTCATCTGATAAGGTAGTTGGAGAAATGTTTTCATAAAAAGTATCTGCTTCCGCAATTCTATCTGTAAATACTTTTTCGAAAGCATCACCAAAAGGAGCTTGATTATCAAGATCTTTTGTAAACCTTAAGTTTATTTCTTGCGTTGCTCCACTTTCTAACTCAAAATAATAATAAGCACTTGATTTAGAACCTTTCAACTCTGGGTTTACTGAGGCTGTACCATGAATTAAATGATCATTGATACCGTCTTTGGGATACTTTGTTTTATTTTCAGAATTGAACAGTTTTTTATTATTTGTTTCATTATCGACAAAGAAAAGCTCCTCCGGATTTTCACAGTACAAAGCCATCTCATCTGAACTTCCATCCGTATCAGAACTCGCTTTTAGTATCCCAATATTACCTTTTGTAACACCTTCAATCACAGGTGCTTTTACATCAAAAAACCAAGACCAAGTATTTCTAAACCATAAAGTTGGTAAAAGATGAATCGGTGCTTTATCCGGACCATGATTCGTCACTTTAATCTTGACCAATACGTCTGTAGGTGAAGATTTCGCATACTCCACTTGCACATCAAAATAACGGTCTTCTTCAAAAATACCCGTATCAATCAGCTCATACTCCATGGAGTGAGGAAACTGCTTACGTCTTGCATTTTCATCAATCAAATCTTGATATGGAAATGCCTTTTGAGGGTATTTATACAACCACTTCATGTAACTATGAGTAGGTGTATTATCTTGATAAAAATAATATTCTTTTACATCCTCACCATGATTTCCTTCGCTATTGGTTAAACCAAACAGTCTTTCTTTTAGAATAGGATCATTGCCATTCCAAAGGCTTAAGGCAAAACATAGTTTTTGTTTTGGATCAGAAATCCCTGCCAATCCATCTTCCCCCCAACGATAGGCTCTTGACCTTGCTTGATCGTGTGGAAAGTAATCCCAAGCATTACCATCAGAACTGTAATCTTCTCTTACAGTTCCCCATTGACGTTCGGATAAATAGGGTCCCCACTCCAGCCACTCTTCATGATCTTGTTGAGTAGAATATGCTTTTGCTAGTCTTTCTTGTTCTTTATTTAATGTCATACTGATACTAAATTTTGTTTAGATTGAGACGTAGTAGTTAAGGTTTCAATAGCATGAAACGCTTCAATAATTTGTGCAACACTCCAAGCCTGTGCAATACAGCCCTTTGGTGTGAATGGAGCATCACCATCAAAAATTTCACTTATTGTTCCCAAGCCAGATGTATTCAAATGATCTGAAACCGGCATAAGGAAATCGTATGCTCGGTCCTTATCTTGATATACTTTTAGATGTGCTCTCACAAATGGTCCTAGTAACCAACCCCAAACAGTGCCTTGATGATAGGCACTGTCTCTGTGGAATTGATCTCCTCCATAGAAACCGATGAACTCCTTTTCAAAAGGAGCTAAAGAACGTAAACCAAAAGAAGTAAGTAAATGCTCAGCAGAGATATCAACGACTTTCTTTTGTTGCTCTTTGTTCAATGGAGAATCTGGTAAAGAAATAGTAAATAGCTGGTTGGGTCTAAGTAAATCTTCATGTCCGTTTGGACCGTCTAATACATCAAAAAGGTATTGTTTTTCTTCGTTCCAAAAACGTTGAAACCCTTGTTTGATGCTATTAGCTAATGTATCGTAATTGGATTCTTGATCATTCAAAAGTGCTGCAAAGCGGTTCATTACGCAGATGGCATTGTACCAAAGTGCATTGACCTCTACTGGCTTTCCTATTCTTGGAGTTACTACGTGATTTCCCACTTTTGCATCCATCCAAGTCAATTGGACTCCTTCTTGACCACCACTTAATAAGTGATCTTGAGGGTCCATTTTGATATTGTACCTTGTACCCTGAATATGCCAATGTACAACATCTTGTAATTTTGGGTAGAGTTCTTTGATGAGCGCTAAGTCTGAAGTCTTTTCGTAGTAGTTATGAATAGCTTGGAAATACCATAAAGTGGCATCTATTGTATTGTACTCAGGTGTATCACTTACATCAGGAAAACGGTTCGGCAACATTCCTTCATTAAGATATAATGCAAATGTCTTCAGAATTTTTGATGCATCATCAAACCTCCCTGTTTCCAACGTTAAGCCTGTAAGACTTATCATTGTATCTCTGCCCCAGTCTTCAAACCAATGATAACCTGCAATGACACTTCTGCCATTTTGATCATCTTGGCTCACTCTATTAACCACAAATTGATCTGAAGCTAAAACTAGTTGTTTCATCCAGTCAGAAACCTGGTTCTTTTTCAACTTTTGTGTTTTCAACCACTTCTTCACCACTGCCTCATCCCTTTTTATTCTTTCAGAAAGCTCATTGCCATCAGCTGTTGCATTTTCTTCAGTAGAAGCTACAAAAGTGATGCGTTGACCTTTTGAAAGTTGAAGCTGAAAGGTAGCTGGATGTACATGTGAATCCGTATCATTCAGCCCTCTTTTCAGTTCTTCTTCCAGATGGAAATTCTGATACAATTCATTAAAAATTGTACAAGAACTGTTTTCTAACTTTAAGTAAAGCGGTAAATCAGAAGAATTATTGGAAGTGATTTTCACACCTGATGGAATAGCTGAGACATTAACAGGCCATTCCACTTGTCCTGTATTATGAAAAATTCTATTGTCTACAATCGCACTGATTTGGAGTTCAACCACTTCATCCGCTTCAAGTACTTCATAAGACACATACGTTGTATTTTCTCCATATTTCATCCATACTTTCTTTTCTATCAAAGCATCCGCACAAGCATATTGCCAAGTTGGGATAGAATTATCTAGAGCGAAAGTCTGAATGTTTTTATAGCCCTCTGGAGCAACGGCACCGTTTTGCCATCTGTTGGAAGTTAATGCAAAGGCTGTACCTCTATAAGTAATTGTTTCTTCCAACTTGGCAAGCATTAATCGACGGTCAATTGGTGGTTTTAAAGAAGACACCAAAAGCCCGTGATATCCACGAGTGAGTGAACCGGCTACTGTTCCTGAACAGTAGCCGCCAATACCATTTGTCACTAGAAACTCTCTTTCTTCAACAGTTTCTAAACTTCCGGTAATGTCACGTCCGAAGTGAACCGCCATGACTATGCGAAATCGTTAATGAAAACGTTCACTTGAGCATTGTCACATAGGAAAAATCCTGGTGTGTAATAACTCGTTGTTGCAAAGTCTAAACGACCATCTCCGTTAAAATCACCGATTACAATTAATGATGCTGATGCAGTAGAAACTCTCCATCTTTCGATCAATCCTTGCTCCAAGTCAATCACTTTATAGTAATAAACACCTTGGTTTGGCATAGGACCTCTTAGTGCTACTAAAAATTCGTCATCACCATCACCGTCAAAATCTGCACAAATAACGTGGTGTGTTGCCCCTTGTCCGTGAGCATCAAAATCACCATAAGTATCAATGACTTTACGTGTCCAAGGTCCATCAGCAATACCACCTTTATTTCTTCGAGTATAAAGTGCCAATTTATTACCATGGAATGGGTCTAATGATACCATATAGCCATAGGGGTCATCACCTAGTTTTCCATAAGCAATATTGGAGCAACCCGTAAATCCGATGTCTGCATATTCACGATCACCTTCTGATAATGGTGCAGAATCCCACTTTCCAGTTTCAATATTGTAGTAGAACCAAGTCAACCCTTCCTCACTACAAATCAACATAGAATCGTGTTTCTCGCCAGAATAACCTCCATATTTTCCTAAAAGAACGTCATGTACTAATCGGAAATCAGTATCATTGATTACTCTTCCTTGCCAGTCTCCCGCGTTTGTTGGATCTTTAGGACGATCAAAAAGTGTCATCGCAATCGGCTGATGAATTCCTTCGCCATAAGGCTTACATCCTACTACAGGGATACCCAAAAGTTCTAAATTTTCAGACTGAGTAAAATAACCCAACTTTACTCTATGGGTTGCCAATAGATCACTTACAAAGTGACGTTGCCAAGGTGTATTTTCCTCATACTTTCCAGGATTTTCCAACCATGAAATCTTACCATCTTCAGGACGGCACCAGAAAGCACACGTTCCAAAATTGTGAGAGATCACCAAATCCTTACGACCGTTGCCAGCAATATCAGCAACATCTATGGCTACAGGCTCCGGAAATTTAGCAATTAAATGCTTTTTCCAGGTAGGGTTTTCATACCAAACTACCTCACCTTCAGCAAGGCCTGAAGTGACAATATCTAGTTTACCATTGCCATTTATATCAATTGCAGAAATCCAATATCCATCTTTTTGATTTTCTGCTAACGTAATTTTCTTAAACTTCGGAATCTTTACTGTTCCATCATTTAAGTATGCGTGTATATCTAATGCTTCCTTATCCATGTTGAGGTGTGACTACGTTTAGTTCTTCATCTGATAATAATTCTACTTTGTCTACCTCAAAAGTTGGGGTAGCATTCATGCCTTCCTGACCTGGAATTGGATTCTTGATGATTTCATAAGCCATTTGCTTAATAATAAACATCCCACCAATTGCAGGAATCAATGTTTCAGGCTTTCCATTGAATGCCGTATTGATCTTGTCCATGAAGTTTTTGTAGTATTGATTGAACTTCAAGTTCGCTGCATACAGTTCAGAATCTTTCGGATACTCATCCATCTTTGCATTGGTCTTGATAGGATAAACTGCTTCCCAATCAATACTTAATGCTTCACCTGTCGGCTCATCCGCTTGATCACCTTTATGGTAGTACTTTCCTAATTTTAACTGTTGGAATCTATAGTAGTGTGCTAATTCACCTTCGTAGTCATAAATACCACCTTCAAAACCTTCACCTTGTTCTGAAATCAAACGAATGGCCTGTTTTGCACTCTCTAAATCATAAACTGGAACAATATCACCACCTCCTGAGTAGTAATATTCTGGAGTCACTTGTCTGCTCTTATCGCCAACAAATACATTTTCCTCTCCTAATTCATCACAAAGCATTTCCAAACCTTCTTCAATCGCTTTGTAGAAATCGCCAATACTGTAATAGCTTACATCTTGGTCATTTTCATCCTTCAAACAAGGCAATAAGTATCTTTTTTGTGATGGGTTAACGGCCTTCAATCGGACACCCGTATTTTCTTCTTCAGGTTTAGCAGGACGCTCAATTTCCAAAAACATATCTACCGTTGAGTGAGAAAAAGGTGCGATACTTACCTCAAAATCAGTTTCTCCATTTGGTAAATAAGTAGGGAATTCAGGTAAGAAACCTTCTTTCATCATGTCAGGTGTACCACCCACAGCATTCAGGATATTTGCAGCTAATGTAAGGTGCAACATTTCCTCAATTACAATAACACGAATTAGGTTGTAAGCTTCTAAGTTTGTATCAGGATGAATAGAATACATCGTAGTGATGTATGTAGGAATAGTGGCATGTTCTAATTGCATACCTGCGTAAAGATAATCCTTTACGTCGTCAAGAGTTTTTATTGGCTTAAGAGACATAATCTAGTTCCTTTTTTTGTTGGTTATTTTTTTCGTTGTTTAATTCATTCGTAATGGCATCTGCTGTTTTATAACATAGAGCAGCCAATGTGAGTGTGGTATTCGAAGTTCCTATGGTTGGCATACTTCCTGATCCTACCAAGAAGAGGTTTTTATAATCCCACGACTTCTGATTAGTATCCACAACTGAAGTTTTAGGGTCATCTCCCATAATGTGTGTACCTGAGAAGTGATTTCCACCTCTTACCACAATACCTTCTCCATTATGAATGATATAGCCCCAATCTGTTGGGTTGTATTCAGTGTAGTCTTCCGCTCCTAGTTGTTGGAATAACTTCTTCGCCAGTTTTCTTCCATACTGAAGTCCGTTTAGGGTATACTCCGGAATTTTGAAAGAGACAACAGGCTTAAGATTACCAAACTTATCTTTGTACTGAGGATCTACAGAAACAGCATTGTTTGGATCAGCAGTCATTTCCACCATAAAAGTGAAAAGTACTTGACGGCAAACTTTATCAACCAACTCTTTACGAAGTTCTTTTCCGTATTTATTCTTGTTGTCGACCAAATCAGCCAAATCACTGTAAGGAGCTCCAGTTGCGAAGTTCCAGCCATTGTTAATGATGTCCATGTGGAATGCCGCCTGCTCATTTCTGAACTGACCACTTCTGAAGTTTTCAATACCTGAAGTACCTTGAGTACCTCTAAAAGCACCTACATTTTCTGGCATTAAAGCCCAGTTGAATAAGTAAATATGATTCGTCAAATTCTTACCAATCAACTCACTTTCTCCTTTAAGACCAGATGCCAACATCAAACGAGCATTTTCAATGGCATTACCTGCCAGAATGAATTTTCGTGCTTTCAAAGTAGCTACTTCGTAATTATCAGCACCTACTTCATCATAATATTTCACTTCCAATGAAGTAACCTCACCCGTATTAGGGTCAACAATTACTTTAGAGGCAATCGTCTTATTCAAGAAATCTACCTGATCTGTATGCAATGCTTTTGCTAGTGTTTTTCTAGCATCATATTTTGCTTGTACAGGGCAAATCGGTGTACAGTTTGTGTTCCCTTGGCAACGCTCACCAATTTCAGCTTGATGATCACTTACTGCTCCATCAGGAACAAAACCTTTTCCGTTATTATATTTTGGATTTGGGATTCCATTACGGCCTTGTGGAATGTTACGTACTTTCAATTCATGCTTTTCTCCAGCCAAGTTAATTACCGTACCGTCTACAGTATCAGCAATCACTTTGTCCAAATAAGTTGGAGGCATCGCTTCCATAGGAAAAACATACCCTTCATCGAAAGTCATCCCATCATAGGTTTGATCTTCGACATTAGCAGCAACACCCATTTCCTTTTCCGCTCTGCGATAATAAGGTTTTAAGTCATCGTACTTCATCGGCCAATCGATACCTTTATCAAACGTTGATTTCATTTCGAAATCCTCAGGTAACATTCTTGGTGTATTGGACTGAAAATGCATGGTTGTTCCTCCAACGACTTTTGCATAAGTTCCATCAAAAACATCCGGCCCTTTTTGTACAATGTAACCGCTATCATCAATCTCTCCTTTCTTCAAAGGCTTGATATCTTGAGGGCGTGGCATAGGTGCACTTGAATTGACAGGGTAAGGTGCATTAGGGTCTTTATCAAGATTAGTATAGAACCTTTTAACGTATTCCTCATAGCCTGTAATGGTTAGATCTTGACCTGGACCAGCTTCAACAACAAGTACTTTAAACCCTTTTTGACTTAATTCATTGGCCATGATGGCACCAGAAATACCGGCACCAACAATCACAACATCATACATTATTTCTGATGCAGTTTTATGGTCTGTCACTATATCTTCCAATAAGTGACTTTTTCTATTTTCCATGATTATAGTATTTAGTTAGGGTACATTTTGGGTATTCGTTTAAAATAGAGCTAACATATTATCAACTAAATTTTCGTCAACTATACATCGATTGTTCTACATGTTATCTATAGTCTACTTTCAAACTTCCTTCTTCTTCAATTTTGTCTTGAAACAAAAACGAAGCAAAAAATTCAAGGCTTAGAAGTCAAAAGCTAAATTCCATTTCTCTCGCCTATTGAAAGGATAACTCGATCAAAACTTCATCGTTTTGAAATGCTCAAACAGCAAAATCATTCTTAACGACTCAATACATGAAATTCTTAACGCTTTTCCCTTCAAGGCCGGGGAATTTACTGCTAGATGATTGTCTAATTACAGATCAAAAGAAAAGTGTTTTATAATAATCTTCTAAAGTACAGTTCTGTAGGGACGTTTTAGTAAAACGTCCTTGCGAACCACAATACAGCATCATTTCCCCTAATAAAAGGAATTATATAAATTAACGGTAATTTAGTTTACAACATACTAGTCTATTGCTGGAATTTCCGGAGGAGCTGACCATGTACCATAACCTGGAGCTTTCGCTCCCATTGGGTGAGAACCAATCGTTGGCCAAAGCAAACCTTCTTTATAAGCACTTGGTGAAATCACATATGTTTTATCATTCTCTAATAATCCAAATGTTTCATTCCATGACTTAGGTAATTGATACCATGTGCCTACAAACCAAAGTTTGATAATACTTCTAGTAATTGGTCCTAGTTTCTCGTCACTTAATACTTTAGCTCTGAATTGCTTATCAAAAGCTGTCTCATCAGAAGCTGTTTCATCTTGAATTTTATCAAAAGTAGTAAGCAATTGAATCATGTTTTTCTCACCAATAATTTGGTAAACAGCTTCGTAATATTCTTCCAATTGTCCTGTCCCTTGAAGTTGGAATTCTGAAAAGGCTGTTAGCTTCTCGGACAATTGTAGAAATTGTTGAATTTCTAGTGTCTTAGCATTCATAGTTATTAGAAAGTTTTGGATACGTGTTTGTTGATTTTAAATTTAAAAAGAGCGAAATCTAGATTAAATCTTCCAGCATTTTTTTTGTACTCATAAAGCACAAAGCGGCTAATGTAAGTGTTGTATTGGATGTTCCAATTGACGGCATACTACCTGCTCCAATCAAATACAGGTTTTCATGATCCCATGATTTTTGATACTTATCTACCACAGAAGTCGCTTTATCATCTCCCATGATATGTGTACCTGCAATATGGTTACCACCACGAAGAGCATATCCCTCTCCATTGTAAGACACATATCCGAAATCCAATGGATCATAAGATGTATGATCTTCAGCTCCTAATCTCTGGAAAACCTGACGAGTTACTTGCCTTGCTTTCTCAACAGCTTTAAGTGTATAATCAGGAATTGAAAGTGATACAATCGGGCGCATATTACCTAAACGGTCCGTATAATCAGGACTTACAGTGATACTGTTAGAAGGGTCTGGCAGAAGTTCAATCATTACGGCCATCAATAATTGTGTCGAAATTTGATTGACCAACTCATGTCTTAATTCCTTACCGTACTTGTTCATATTATCCACAATATCATGAAGGTTTGTGTATGGTGAACCAGTAGCCCAACCCCATCCATCATTATGAATATCTATTGCAAATGCAGCATGGTCTTTACGGAATTCTCCACTTCTTAGATCAGAAATACCTGATGTACAAACAGTTCCTCTCATTGTACCAGCTACTTCTGGCAATAATCCCCAAGTCAGTAAATACGGATGGTCCATAAAGTTTTTACCCATTAATTTACTGGTACTTTGAAGGCCAGAAGCCAACATCAAACGAGCATTTTCAATAGCATTAGCCGCCAAAACAAAAATCTTTCCCTTGAAGCTCCCAGACTCATACTCTGAAGATTCCATAGAATCATAATGCTTGTACTCGATTTCTGTGACTTTACCGTTGTCATCGACTACAACTTTTGATGCTACTGTTTGTGGTAGTAAATCAGCATAACCTGTTCTTAAGGCTTTCACCAATGTTTTACGGGCGTCATACTTCGCTTGAACAGGGCAGATAGGTGTACAGTTATTGTTTCCTTGACAACGTTCGCCGATTTCAGCTTGATGTAAACTTACGGCTCCTTCGGGAACAAAATTTTCACCGTCATTGAACTCTTTGTACTCTACATTCGGAATTCCATTTCTTCCTTGAGGAAAAGGTCTCACCTGTAAAGTATGTTCCTCCCCTTTCATGTTTACCTTCATGCCATTCAGTCCTTTACCAACCGTTTGATCAAGGTAAGAAGGTGGCATACCATGCATTGGAAAAACGTATCCTTCTGCATAGTTATCAGTACCTGTAATGTTTTGAGAAGCTACTTCGCCAGAAACTCCCATTTCTTTTTCAGCAGTTCTGTAGTAAGGCTGAAGTTCCTTGTAGTCAATGGGCCAATTGATTCCAACGTCATAATTGTCTTTCATGTGAAAGTCCTCTGGAATCATTCGAGGGGTTTTCGATTCAAAGTGCATCGTTGTCCCTCCTACTACTTTACAATAGGTAGTATCAGTGACCAATGGTCCATTTTGAACTAAAAAATTATCAGAATTGGGCTCACCGGGTCTCAGACTATCTACGTCTGTTCCTCTTGGCATGGGGGCATTTGGGTTTCTTGGGAAAGGGGCATTGTTATCTTTGGATGTTGCTGTGTAAAAGTTATCCAAATACTTTTCATACCCATTTAATGACAGATCTTTTCCAGGACCGGCTTCAAGAATTAATACCTTGAACCCCTTTTCACTCAGTTCTTTAGCTGCTATAGCACCACTTATACCAGAACCGACGATTACCGCATCGTAATTAGTTGACGCAGCGGTTTTATGGTCTACAATTGTAGATAGACCACCATGATCGTTACTCATTTCTTGGTTGTTATATTAAGTTACAGAAATAGCTTAGTCAATAGTTATAATTTTCAAAGCTGGATATAGTTTTTGTCTAATCTTTAAAAAAATATTGCTGGTTGAGGGCATCTTTTTAAAATTGAACCTTCACGAATTTAGAACTCAAATTTCAAGAAACAATACGCTGTAATGTTAAATATTTGTTAACAAAAGTTCCACAAAACACTCATCTTATTTGGATTAAATAAAAAATAACAAAATTAACAACCTTTTATTTACACTTATTTGCATTTCACTAATTGAATTATTTCATGAATGGATAAATCGTATATGATTGTATCAAAAAGACGTTATGAGAAATAAAATTGCAAGACTAACCCACAATTAAAATCCATATTACAAAAGTCATCAATTCGAATTATAATGATTCGCTGATTTTAAAAATTAGATCTAAATAAGATAGGGAATAAAATATGATTCAGAACAGAAAAATATAGGATCTATTTTTAGCAATACAATAAATTAAAACTGCTACGAATCTATCAATTTAGATAAATTCTAAATTAAAAAAATACCCTAGTATTTTTAAAACACTAGGGTATTTATTCTTTTATAAAGAAAATAACTCTCCGATTAATAAATAATCTTCGGGCCTATTTTGTTGACTTTCGATACAAATTTATCACTCTCAATTCCGATTGATTTGAAAGCTTCCACTTTTGCATTGGCAATTCTTTCTGCTTTATCTAATCCTCTACACAAAGAGAATACTGACGGGCCAGAACCTGAAATTGCTGTACCCATAGAACCTGCATAAACAGCTGCTCTTTTGACTTCATCAAAACCTGGAATCAACATGGAACGAATTGGCTCCACAATTACATCTTGTAGTGAGCGACCAATCAGATCGTAGTTTTCTTGCTCTAATCCAGCAATCAAACCACCAACGTTGCCCCATTGACGAACTGCATCTACTAATGGAATTTCACCTCTTAAAATATTACGAGCATCTTTTGTAGATACTTCGATATGAGGGTGAACTACAGCACAACATAATTCCTCAGGTACATTCAAACGAACGACATCCAAAGGATCATAACTACGTACTAAAACGAAACCACCATATAATGCTGGTGCTACGTTGTCGGCATGGGCTGCACCACAAGCTACTCTTTCACCTTCCATCGCAAATGGAAGTAACTCTTCTGTAGTCAGTGGGTTGTCAAATAAAGCATTGACAGCAAAAGCACCTGCAACTGTACTTGCTGATGAAGATCCCAAACCACTACCAAAAGGCATTTTTTTGTGCAAGGTTACTTCAATCCCTGCCTTTTCTGCTCCAATTTTTTCTAAAAACTGAAACACAGAAACTGTAGCCGTATTATCTCTAGGATCTTTAGACAAACGTCCTCCATCTCCTGTTATCTCATTAATTACAATACCTGGCTTATCGACTAATTTCATTTCGATTTCATCACCAGGGCTATCTACGGCAAAACCTAAGATATCAAAGCCACAAGCTACGTTAGCCACTGTAGCAGGGGCAAATGCTTTTACTTCTTTCATTATTTTATAAAAAGTATAATGAGGACAAAGACTGGCTTTATCCTCATTTTATAATCAAATTAGAAATTTTGAGATGGAATCAATTGAAAAGGAAAATTCTCTTAACTCTTCATTCTTACCTCTCCCCTAATCAACCTTAGTTGATCAAGAAGTTTCCAATCGTAATGATCTCTGCAAATACTCCTGCAGCAGTCACTTCCGCACCAGCACCAGGTCCTCTGATTACTAATGGCTCATTGAAGTAACGACGAGAAGTAAATACTACCATGTTGTCAGACCCTACCAATCCGTGGAATGGATGCGTATTATCTACAGCTTCCAAACTTACAGTTGCTTTTCCTTCTTCATCTAAAGTAGCCACCATTCTTAGTGCCTTACCATCGATTTCTGCTTCTGCTCTTTGCTTTTCGAAAAGATCATTCGCTTTTTCTAGCTCTACAAAGAAGTCATCTACAGATTCAGCATCCATACACGATTGTGGAAGGATAGGCTTCACTGTCACATCAGAAGGTTCCATATGATAACCTGCTTCACGTGCTAAGATCAAGATTTTACGAGCAACGTCTACTCCACCTAAATCATCACGTGGATCTGGCTCAGTATAACCCATTTCTTTGGCATCTTTCACTAACTCAGAGAATTTCATTCCTGCTGAGAACGTATTGAATAAGTACGATAAAGTACCTGAAAGAATACCTTCAATCTTGATGATTTTATCACCTGATCTCTTTAAATCTTGAAGAGGACCGATTACAGGAAGGCCTGCACCTACGTTGGTCTCATACAAGAATTTCACACCTCTACGTTTTGCAGCTGCTTGGCACTTCAAGTAATATTCTAAGCTACTTGAGTTGGCAATTTTGTTTGGTGTTGTGATAGAGATAGAATTCAATAGAATCTTCTCATATAACTTCACTGCACTATCACCTGCTGTACAATCTACAAATACAGAGTTAGGTAAGTTCATTTCAATCATCTTCTCCACGAAACCTGCAGCACTTGAAGTTTCTCCTTCTGCTAATATTTCATCTTTAGGAAGAGAAATATCTAATCCAGTTTCATCGAAGATCATCTTCTTTGAATTGGCAGCACCTACAACATTCAAACGTAAATTACGCTCCGTTAATAAGTACTCTGCCTGATCTCTCATTTGAGTAAGTAACGTATTACCAATCAAACCAAGACCTAACATAAACACGTTCAACTCTGCCATATCTGACAAGAAGAAGATCTCGTGCAATGCATTCAATGATTTATATAAATGCTTCTGCTCAATTACCACAGAAACGTTTAACTCTGAAGAACCTTGAGCAATCGCATGGATGTTTACACCATTTTTACCCAATGCACTAAATAACTTCGCTGCCACACCTGGACGATGTGCCATATTCTCACCGATAATCGCAAGAATTGATAAGTTACCTTCTACTTCCACTGGATTTACTTTTCCTGAAGCCATTTCATTAAAGAATTCCTCTTCAATGATTTTCTTACTTGCCAATGCATCCGATGGAGCAACAGCAAAAGTAATCGTATGTTCTGAAGAAGCTTGTGTAATCAAAATCATTGATACGCCACCTCTTGCTAAAGCTCCAAAAAGTCTAGAAGATACACCAGGCACACCAATCAATCCACTTCCTGACAATGTCACTAATGAGATTTCTTTGATTGATGAAATACCTTTTACTGGCCAATCTTCCTGACCTGACTTACTTGTTACTAGCGTACCAGGGAAAGACGGGTTGAATGTATTTCTAATTCTTAAATCAATGTTTTTCTTGATTGCAGGCTGAAGTGTTGGAGGATAAATCACTTTCGCACCGAAATGTGACATCTCCATTGCTTCTTCATAGGACAGTTGTTGTAATGAGAAAGCCGTAGGAACTACTCTTGGATCTGTAGTCATTACGCCATCCACATCTGTCCAAATTTCGATTTCGTTGGCATTTAATGCCGCACCAAAAATCGCTGCAGTATAATCTGAACCACCACGACCCAAAGTAGTTGTTTCACCACTTTCAGAAGAAGCAATAAATCCAGTTACGATCTGCATTTTATCTGTTTCTGCAAAATGCTTTGTGATTGCAGAATTTGTTGTTACAAAGTCAACTTTCGCTCCACCAAATACACTGTTAGTACGCACTACTTTACGTGCATCTAACTGTTCAGCAGGAACGCCCTCTTGTGTTAAGAACTCAGCAATAATATATGATGAAAGGCGCTCTCCGAAAGACTGTAAAATATCCAATGAGCGTAGAGACAACTCTTTCAAAAGGAAAATACCTCTTAAAATGTCCTCTAGGTCGTTCAACTGAAGTTTCACGAACGCAATGGTTTTACTTTGTCTACGTACTTCAATTAACTCACGAATCGCGGTCAAATGAGTAGACTCAATATCTTTCAATAATGACTTATAGGTTTCGTCACCTGACGCTGCTCTGTTCCCTACTTCTATGAGCTTGTTTGTTATCCCGCTCATCGCCGATACCACTACTGCGACTCTTTGTCCGCTTTGTTGGTAATCGGAAAGGATATTGGCCACTTGTTGGATATTTTTCGCACTTCCAACTGATGTACCTCCAAACTTGAGTACTTTCATCCTTTTCCTGTTTGCTAGTCCATAAGTATAAACAATTCGCAAAATTTGCGATTGAAATGCTAAGGCAAATTCATCGTATTTATGATTGAAAATTATTTCATCTAACTACATCAAAATAGGAATGCATCGCTTGAAAATATGCAATGATAATTCCGATAAAAGATAGATAAAAAAGTCAGTCTCAAATATTCAATAACATTTGTCTTAGTACTAAAGTTATAAAAGTAGTATTTAAATCACTGAATCACCAACAATTTGATAAATGAAAGGTGAAGTTTTTTATAATTTATCATTAAAAGTGCCTTTTTTTCTAAAATTTCTCATTTAATCACCCATTTTAAAGCCAAAAGTGAAAAATATCGACTTCTTTAATTTTTACTTATGAATTGGCAATTATTAGTTATTAATCCTTAGTTATTAATTTTTCTCTGCTTACTTTTGCAGCAAACGTGCGTTGCCTTGTCGCTTCAGTAATGAAGAGGAAAGTCCGAGCATCACAGAGCATCACACTTCCTAACGGGAAGGCGCTCAGCAATGAGTGACAGAAAGTGCAACAGAAAGCAAACCGCCTCCGGGTAAGGGTGAAAGGGTGAGGTAAGAGCTCACCGCGTTGGTGGCAACACGAACGGCATGGTAAACCTTGTGAGATGAAAGACCAAATAGGTCTTATTGTCCTTCGGGAATGAAGTGGCTCGCTTCATTGTCTTCACAGACAGATAAGATGGGTAGGTCGATGGAGCCTGTGAGCGATTGCAGGCCTAGATAAATGACAGGGACCACATTGCTTGCAATGGAGGTACAGAACTCGGCTTATAGACGCACGTTTTAATTTTCTCATCCACTTAATTTTATTTTCCCCTAAGAAAAAATGAGAACCTTTTTTTCCATTATCCTTTTCCTAGGAACATTCCAACTTCATGCACAATCCTTAGATTTTAAAAGTGTTGAAGATCTTTATTCCTTTTTTGATTACAATGCTTCTGAACCTAAGCAATTAGTTAGTGCTCACCGTGGCGGCCCTTATATAGGTTATCCAGAAAACTGTATTCCTACTTTCAAGCATCTTATCAAATATGTAGACGTTCCCGTGATTGAGTTGGACGTTGAGATGAGTAAGGATAGTGTGATGTTTTTAATGCATGACAACGAGTTAGGAAGAACTACTACAGGTAGCGGTTCTGTTAGAAATTATACTTGGAAAGAATTACAGAAAATTCGTTTGAAAGACGATGAAGGTAATTTGACAAAATATAAGTTTGATACTTTTGAAAAGGTATTGAAGTGGACTAAAAAAGGCAAAGCACTTTTGACTGTTGATGTAAAACGTGGTGTTCCTTTTGAAAAAATCACAAAAGCCATTCGTGATGCAGGTGTTGAAAAGTATGCTGCAGTAATCACTTATAATTGGGAAGATGCAAAACTCGTTCATCAATTAGCTCCTGAATTAATGATTTCAGTGACTATAATGGATGAAAAAGGATGGGAAGAAGCTAAAGCTTCTGGTATTCCATTTAATAGAATGATCGCTTTTACGGGTGTGAAACTTCAGGATACCTCACTTTATGAAAAATTACATAAAGAAGGAATCTACTGTATTTCTGCTACTTTCCACACCACTGATAAAGTACAGGATGCTCAAAATAGAACTAAAGAATATCAAGATGCTTGGGATCTCGGTGTAGATATTATTGCAACCGACCTTCCTATTGAAGCCTTTGATGCTAAAAAATAAAAATAAGCTGTTCCACAAGATACTCGTGGAACAGCTTCATTAATTTCACTCGTTATATATATACTCTTTACCTAATTATTATTTTTCTAAGTACTAAGCCAAAAAACAGATCCTATTTAATGCTAATTTATTTTTTGTGAGTACAATCCTAAAAAACGTATGAATAGTAGTGCTATTTGGCGTTTTTTGAAGGAAGTAATCGCAAAACAATAAATAGAATTAGTATTAAATAATTTTGTCTTGGCACCTACTATTGTAAAATCAATTTATTTTTTGCCACCTGTCTTCCTGCTTTCACAATCATAAAATACATTCCTGATGGTAAATTAGACGGTAATTGAACAGGCTTCAGGATTGATTTCTTTGCTAAATTTTCAATTTCCTCTTGGTAAACTATGCTTCCCATATTATCTATGACTTGGACCATGATCGCATTAGTGGTTGATAAGTCTTGAATGGAAAGGCTTATAGGTTCATCATGAATTACATTAGGGTAGGTCTTGACTTGGAAATTGTCAACGTCGTCTTTTTGTAAAGAAATAAACAAGGGACCAAATGCTTCACTTCCTCCATCAAAATCATATTGTACTAATTGATAATAAGCCCGTGAAAGTGGTTCCTCATCAATAAAAGTATAATCAATCGCATAGTTTGAATTCCCTGCCCCTGATATTATTCCTATACTTTCCCAATTTGCTTGATCTACAGAACGAAGTACTTCATAGTAATCATTATTAATTTCCATCGCTGAAGTCCAGCTTAATGCCACAGACTGCTGATCTGTAGATGCAACAGTAAACGAACTCAACTCAATGGGTAAATCACCCACATTATTATTTGAAACCTCAATTTCATCGATAGACATTATACCGTTTAATCTTCCTCCAGATAAATATTCTGGATACGTTGTCACTACTTCTGCGTAAGTGTCTACAAATTCAATTACAATTTTTCTACTTTTGGTGAGATAGGTATAGGTTTCCGCGTCTCCTTCTCCACTTAGGTCGTCATCATCATCTTCTCCATTATTTTTATTGACATGATAGCGATCAATTTTATTTTTTACGGTTGCATTTTGAACATCCCATTTTACCTTTCCTATTCTACTTTTCAACTCTTGTATTGATTGAATTGCTCCTCCAGATTGATCTGGCATTACTATATCATCTGCATCAAAACCATAAGCCGTTACTTTTAAATATTTACCATACCAACCTGATGATGAATTAATGGTCAAGTTACTTAACAAATAAGCACTGACCTTGTTGGATGATCTATCTGAAGCAACCAATTTGGTATCATCCCAAAAGTCAATAGATGTACTCGATTCATCAAAATCTAATGCTTTAGTATTGGAGAAAGGATCTGATCCGACGTTTACCGTGGTAAAATTATTTAATTCACTACTACTTTGTCCTAATACATATATATGGTCTGTATTACTGCCATATCCTCTATTAAAATTAGCATCACCTTCCACTACTAATATGGCATTATCACCTAAATCAAAATTCATTAAGAAATCCCAACCTGCTGTATTTAAATCTCCTTTTACGATTAGTTTTCCATCTAATTTCAAATCGCAATGATAATTCATTCTAAAATTACCATTGATCGTTAATGTGGCATTTTCTTCTATTTCAAGAACAAAATTTCTAGCAATACTACTTCCTGTAATTGCAAAGGTGTTTTCATCCCCTACATTGATTGTCACATCATTTTCAACAGTTAAGGTTCTGCCCAAATTCGATAAAGAATAAGTTAAATCAGTTCCTACAGTTCCATAAACACAGGATCCATCTGAAGTCAAGGTTTCATTATCGCTTATAGATAATGATGAATTCCATTTATTTTCGCACTGTCCATAACTTTCCATCGTTATGAATCCAAGTAAACCAGCTAGTAGTAAGGGGTAAATAGCTCTCATAGTAAAGAAATTTTCACAAGAAATAGTTAATCTCAATTAAACGATTAGTCATTGTATTTTAAATCATTGCAGTGGTCGTAATGTCTAACGCAATAGTGTTTGTTGTGTTGAGATTAGGGAAATATGAAACCGTATGTTTCTTAGGTCTTAGTGATAAAAAAAAGAGGTAGATGTAACCTTTCTTGAAATAATCATACATTCTAAAAAATGAAAATAAGAAGCTATTATCCATATAATTATTGTTTTAAAGGGAAATACATTCTCAGCTTAGCTTTTTTCTTACATTTCTTAAAATATGTTTTAGAAGTCAATTTTTAAGGGAAATTAGGTCATAAAATAATCCCATAGTTTTAACAAAACTATGGGATTATCTAATTTTTAATCACGCATCCATGTAGTGACAACGAGTTTATTAATTGATCAAAAGTTTTTCTTTCACAATATCTTTTCCTGATTTTACAACGACATAATACATTCCTGAGATTAATTGCTGTGTGAATTGCATTGACTTCAGCAGATTTGTTGTATTTATATCCTCTATTACTTCCTCATATACAAGATATCCATTCGAGTTATATACTTGTAAATTGATGCTTGTACCAGTATTTAATCCTGCAAAACTAAATTGTATTGTTTCACCACTTGATACAACATTAGGCATAATTAATAAGCTCAATGTTTCCTCCATTTCTTCTAACTTGACTGATATTGGTCCGAAAAATTCATAAACCTCATCAAAATCAACCTGCTTCAATCTATAATAAGCCATCGACAATGGAGCATCATCTATAAAGGTATATTTTATGGCCGTTTGAGAATTACCGCTTGCTTCCACATTCCCAATCGTATTCCAATTTTTACGATTTAAGGAACGTTGTACTTCAAAATGAGAGGCATTGATTTCTGAAGCTGTTTCCCATTCTAGGTGAACTTCATCCTCTTTAATTTGACTTCTGAAATAAGTCAACTCTACTGGTAGGTCATCTGGTACTTGGCTTGCGAAATCTACAAGAATTTCTTCGCTTGACTTCTCTGCTGTAGTTGCTGTTATTCTTGTATTACTACCTCCTAGATTTGTATCCACAAGAATACGGTCAGTAACAGTACCAGCATTTACTACTTCAATTTTAATCGTCTTGTTTTGGAAGTAGTCTAATATCATCTCATTATCTGATTCTTGACCATCATTTCTTTTTTCAATCTCTGTTTCAATCGTACTAGGTAATTTCCAAGTCATTTCACTTAAAGCCTCTTTCAAACTTCCAATTGAATTAACTTCATAAGAAGAAAATAAAAGACAATCTTTATCCTCAACACTTTGTACTGTAAATACTACCTCCTTATCCAATAAACTTAAAATATTACCTCCAGAAATAATATCCGCCAAATTACTTTCAGTAAAAATGGATTGAGTATATACTCCAGTTTCATCAAAGAAATTAAGACCGTTGGCACTTAATGGAAATTCAACATCTATAGTGTAATCTTTAATAAATGGATTATGAACATTTTGTGGATATTCCTCTTTAATTTTATCTAAATCAATATCACCTATTGTACCTTGGTTTTCAATCTGATCTATTGTATCCTTTACAATATCTTTTAAATCAGAGTCCGGCGTTAAAAAATAAATAAGCCATAACCACCAAGGTGCATCATTATCTTTAAATTCTTGTGTATAAGTCACTAAATTTCCATTGGGTACAAATATTAAACCTTCTATATTACCAGATGCATAATTGAGAATTGCATCATTATTAATATGAATTTCACCTCCAGTCTCAATATTGATATTGACTAAACTTGAAGGTTCATAATTCCCTTCTCCCCCTTGAGTAATTATACTACCATCAACAATTAGCACTCCCTCTTCTTTGACTGTAATAGTACTGTAGTTATATAGAACTAGGTCTCCGATGATTACTAAAGTATCTTCTTTTTCAATTATAAGTTCTAATAACCTTTCATTAGATTCGGCATCTAATACAACCTCAGATGCCTCGATTAATACAGTAGTACTTTCAATTGGACTACCTATTGTAATAGTTCGTGATGATCTATCATTTGTAAATGTTAGAGCTGATTCTAAAAATATTTGACAATTATCTTCAAATGTCAAATTCCCATTTCCAACCGTCACCTGTCCAGAGGAGTAATCGGTTGAGCACCCATCTTCTGCAAATACATTATAGTTGATCAGAAGAATAAATGATAGGAATAACGGTCTGTAGTAGTCGACGAAGTTTATCATATCAGAATTAAGTTTGTAGAGTAAGTTGTGTCCGCTTGTTTGGTCGTTTTTATCACAAAAAAATTAGGACTATATCAACATTTAATATTACTTATCGAATAGTTAAAAATTAAGCCAATTATCATTTACAATACTTAAAAAAACATAATAATGGACAAAAGGGGAATAAAAAAGCCCATAGAATGGTTAATTCTATGAGCTTTGCGTTTAGTACTATAGTATAATGTGTTGGAAGTTTACTTCAATATCTTTGTCCATTAATTCACAAGAAGCCTCTCCTTCACTGTACTTTGTCCAGACTTGATAACGATATAATACATACCTGACCCAAGCTGACTTGTAAAATCCATTGTCCTAAGGAGGTTATTTGAGTTGATATTACTAATTTCTTCAAAATGTATTCGATGCCCATTGTTATTAAAAACCTGAATATATACATCACTACCTTCACTTAAGCCTGACATGCTAAATTGCACTTCTTCACCACCAGAAATATGATTAGGCAAGATCATAGCTTGTAATGACTGTTTTACTCCATGATGGCTAACCACAATAGGACCATAATAAACATATGCATCATCAAAATCTACTTGTTTCAAACGATAATATGCACGAGGTAATGGACTTTCATCTTCAAATTGATAATAAATTGCTGTCTGAGAATTTCCTTCCGCTTGAAGAGTTCCTACCTTTTCCCAAGTTTTTCTATCGGTAGATCTTTCAACATCAAAGTGAGATGCATTAACTTCAGTAGCCGTTTCCCATTCAATCACGATATCACCTTCGGATTGAGATGCCTTTAGATAAGTCAATTCTACAGGAAGGTTCTCAGTACCCGCAATCGTTCCTGTTACATTTAATTGCCCTTCCACTCTACCAAAAACTCCTGTTCCAAAAGGACCTGATAAATCTAAATCCCCAAAGACATTTACAACCCCAGTAGGACCAATTATAAATCGATCACCAATTGATGTTCCTATATTGTGTGAAACATCTCCGTAAATATTTAATGTACCATTGACCGTAACGACCCCTAGTTCTGCCATGATAAAATCTCCATTAATGGTTAATGTGGTACCTTCGTCAACTGTAAGATTTCCAAAATTAGTTAAGAAGATCAGTGTCCATCCTCTTACCGTATAAGAATTGACATTCCAAGTTACAACTGTAGGATTCAGAGGGTCACCACTGTCAGATACTCTAATATCATCTCCCGAATTATCAACATCATCTCCTGGTGCATCATAAGTACAACTCGACGTGTATGGAACTTCATCTACAGGCTCACATTGTCCATATAAAAATTGAGCAGTAAATAGTAGTAAGAAAAAGCAGTAATATTTTTTCATGATTAATTAATTTCATTTTCAGTAATTACAGCTGGTCTATGTAACTCCTGAAAACAACTTGAGCTAAAATTTTAATTGAGAATGAGTGGGTTAAAACTATGAGCGAGCTATTAGGTAGCTAAAGCATTAATATTTTCAATAAAGAATTATATTTAGATCATTTTCAACGATTTATGACATCGTTAGATATTACAAATATTGTAAAAGTTTTTGATGAAACAAGTGAAGGACAGTATATTAACATTTGAACTTTAGAGGCTTTACATCATAATAAATAGTCGTCTTTACGGCATATTTATTAAAATAATGCAAAATGTTATAAGAATACATAAAATTCAAATATTCAAACAGATTAGAGTACTGATCTAAAATTTGATAAAAAGTTCCTCCAAAAAAGGCAAGGTTTCACTCTTTTTTATCTAGTTCTTTGTTTTTATTACATGCACTCATAAAGAGATTTCATTTCATATAAAAACATAACGGAAAGTACCTATTTGAAACGTACTCTAAACTCCTCAAAATTCTCCTATTAGAACTGAATTGAAAAAACGGTAGTTTGTGCCTAAAATTATTTTGTTAATGAAAAAAAAGTAGTCATTAATTTCTCACTTTTGAGAGAATAAAATGCAAAAAGGTCCATAGTAAAACACTACGGACCCCATTTATTAAATTTGATATTTTATCTTCTTTCTTATCTGATTAAGAGTTTTTCTTTCACGATATCTTTTCCTGATTTTACAACGACATAATACATTCCTGAACCTAATGAAGCAGTGAAATCCATAGGTTTCAATAAAACTTCAGAGGTTATGTCTTCTTCTATTTCAGAATAAAGTACGTTACCTTGACTATCATACACTGATATATCAACATTACTACCCACATTTAAACCTGAAAGGCTAAACTGTATTTTTTCTCCACTACTTATATTATTAGGCATAATCAGTAACGATAGTGGAATATCGACTCCACTTAATGCTACTTGAACCGGTCCAAAAAATTCGTAGGCCTCATCCAAATCAACTTGCTTCAGTCTATAATACGCCGTTGGTAATGCTTCATTATCTTCAAACTTATAGGATATAGCCATTTGTGAATTGCCACTTGCTTGTACACGCCCCAACGTTTCCCATGTTTTTCTATCTGCTGACCTTTGCACTTCAAAATGAGAGGCATTGATCTCTGAAGCTGTTTCCCATTCTAGTAAAACAGTTTCTTCTTTTGATGATGCTTGGAAATAGGTGAGTTCTACTGGGAGGTCATTACAATATGCGGCATCTGATAAGTTCCCTGTCACTCGATTATCTGTACATGGGTCGTCAGATCCTTTAAAAACAAAATTGGGGTTTGTGATATTATCCATATCAATACCTCCCGAATTGAATACACCAGTAACCTCAATAGATCCATTACTACCAAAATCTATCGTAATATTTTCTCCTTGCGATACATTTGTTGGGTCTAATTTGTTGAACCTACCGCTGAAAATACTATACTGAGCTACATGAATATTCCCATTAACATTTAATGCTCCATTAATAATAAACCTTGATTCATAATCATTAATAAATCCATCAGATTCACCCATTAGTAAATCTCCATTGATTGTTAAACTAGCCTCCTCATTAATAATTAATTTGGCCTCTCCTAAAACAAATTCACCTACTTCAATAATAACATCAGAATCAACAATCAAAGTTGGGTAATCATCTGGATTTGAATTTAAAACACCAGTAAAACCAACATAGGATCCTTCATCATTGCTAGAACACATTGTATATGCTGTATTGTCATCTAGTATATAATTATTACTAAAATCAGGCGTTACTACATCAAATACACATTGAGCAAATGCAGCTATATTAAATGATAGTGAAAATAATAATATCAAAAAGTATATCTTCTTCATAAGTAGGTCAATTTATCTTACCAACTGCAGCATGATTGAAGTTGGTTGTTGTGGTTAATTTAGAGCTTCAAAAAAATAACACAAAAAGTGTAAACAAACGTAAAAGTACAATAGTTTACTAGTTCTAACGTAAAAACTTGACTTGTCCGTTATATCTAACTCATAGATTATTAGACAAATATATCAAAACAATGTTAACAACAAAATTGTTCCATAACATTTAACAAATCCAATTTTTTATTCATAAAATCTAATTTTAAAGCACTTCTTAGTTTAACAACGTAATAATTACAATTATTATAAATAAACATCTATTTTCACTTCGTAAAATCCTATTTTCATAACATTCGATTTTATGATATGTAATTGCCAATTTGTGTTCTAATTTACCATAAGCTTCTTAGTGGTACTATCCTTTCCCGACTTGATGATAACGTAATACATTCCTGATGCTAATTGGCTTGTAAAATTGATGGTCTTTAAAAAATTGTGAGCTTTGATACTTTGAACTTCTTCAGAATATACTTGATGACCTTGGCTGTTATAAATCTGTATCTGCATATCATTATCCTCTCTTAAACCGGATATACTCAGTTGAAATTCTTCTCCATTGGTAATGCGGTTAGGAATGATTGTCGCATTTAAAAGTTGTTGCTCCGCATGATACATCACTGATATAGGACCATAGTAAGCGAAAGTCCCATCAAAATCTATCTGTTTCAAACGGTAATAAGTCGATGAATAAGGTACTTTATCTTCAAATTGATAGGCAATCGGTACTTGAGAATTACCCGAGGCCTTAAGGGTTCCAATTTTCTCCCATACTTTTCGGTCTGAAGTTTTTTCAATTTCAAAATGAGAGGCATTTATTTC
Organism: Flammeovirga sp. EKP202; assembly: GCF_014534745.1. Lineage (GTDB taxonomy): Bacteria > Bacteroidota > Bacteroidia > Cytophagales > Flammeovirgaceae > Flammeovirga. Next base: position 215,367 of record NZ_JACVVP010000001.1, on the reverse strand, counting down.
AGTAGCAGTTTCCCATTCTAAAAGAACTGATCCTTCTTTTGGAGAAGCTTGAAAGTAAGTAAGTTCTACAGGAAGGTCACTACAATACAGACTTCCCGTGATATTATCGCAATCCAGATCCCAAGTGATTCCATCCGAGATATAATCTGGATTAATTGTTCCACTATTAAAGTTTCCTCCCACCTGAACAGAACCATTTCCATTGATCATGATGTTTTCTCCAACTCCATTATTTTCAAAACTCCAAGCGCTAGTTGATAGGTCTCCACTTACTATGAGTTGCCCATCAATCTGATAACTCGAAACATACACATCCGCATCTTCAATCTGCATATTTCCTTCGATACGAAGAATTGCATTTTCTTCAATGATTAAATTGAGATAAAAAATTGAAAAAGTAGTAGCAGTAATGGTGATGTCTGAACCTGATGGAATAGTTAAACTCGAAGCAGGTACTGTTGCACTTGTAATGCCATTTGCTCCTGATAAATCGGCACGCAAATCAGAACATAAATTATAATCTGAAGGAAGGTAATAGTTATCAAAAGCTCCAAGAGTCAAATCTTGTAAACATTGAGCATGTATGAACTGAACACTATATACCCACAGTAATAGCGTTAAGCAGCCTATCTTTTTCATCTGTCTGTTCATTTAATTTCACTGATTTCTGCTGGTTTGAAATCAGTTGTTATGATTCGGTTAGTGAATAATGAGCCTGCAAAAAGTAGAAATAATTATTTGACATTGATAAGGAATAACGAGTTTCCTAGTCCATTATAATTATTCTTTACCGGCACTAAACATTCATTTCGAAATCTAATGAAACAGCACAAAATCACGTCAGATTTCAATACTTCAAGTTTTCATCCTCAATACTTCATTACTTCACCATCAATTTTAAACATAAAATAAACCACACATCTACAAATACTTATAGCCTACAAAAAATTACTTCTCATGCCAGAAGAATATTTTTACACTTTGAGCACTTCACTCTAACATTTATCGCTTAAAAAAATAAAAAACCTCACGGACTAAATCCATGAGGTTTCCAGCTTGTAGGTCTAATTTGTCTATAGTTGATAGTCTTAATTATGAGCGATAAGAAGAAAGTAGTAAAGTGTATCTCATCGCTATATATGATATCAGAATCCCTGAACCCAAGGCTTCCGCACATAAACCAATAAATAATTTTCCCTTTGTGATGTATGCTCCTGAAAGTGCTGAGTCTTTTAGATACTGTAAAAATTCAGGATCTATAAAAGTCAGATAAAACATCATAAAGACGGCAAAAGGTATAGCACTCAAAAGTGATATTCTCATGCCATTGAGAAACCCTGACAAGTAACCAAAATCACTTGGATTTTCTTTTTGTAATGCTTTAAATGCATAAAAGATACCTCCGGCATGAATCACAAAATTTAATGCTCTCAATTCTATAATATGATATAGATTTAGGAATCTCATGATGAGGAATAATAATAGATATCCAACGAACATGAAAGAAGAGTATTTAATAATGATTTTCATAATGAGGAGATAGTTAGGAGTTTTCAATAAACAATAAACCAATTCAAGTAATAATTGTTTCAACAAAATGTAAAAAGCCATGTACTTTGTGTAAAATACATGGCTTCATTTATAAAGTACTTTATCAAAATCAGTATCCTTTATTTAATAGACACTTAAGCTGTAGTAGCAGTAAGAGCCTCTAATTTTTCAATAAATGCGTTAATCTCTTCTTCTGATGTATCAAAAGAACACATCAGACGGACTTCGTTTGTTTGTTCATTCCAAACATAGAAAGGAGATTGTTCCTGCATTGCCGGTATCACTTCTTTGGGTAGTATAGCAAACACACCATTTGCCTGCACTTCTTGTGTAAGTGTGACTTCAGGTACTTTGCTTAAACCTTCAGCCAATTTTTTAGCCATTTTATTGGCATGTAAAGCATTTGTTTTCCACAGATCAGAGCCAAAAAGTGTTTCGAACTGAACCGCTATATATCGCATTTTAGATAATAGCTGCATTCCTTGTTTTCTAACAAATTTGTAGTTTTCTGAGATCTCTGTATTCAAAAATATGACTGCCTCACCAAACATCAAACCGTTTTTAGTTCCACCAAATGAGATAAAATCAACGCCTGTATCCACTAGCATTTCTTTAAAAGAAACCCCCAATGAAACTGCTGCATTACTGATTCTAGCACCATCAACATGCAATAATAAGTTATTTTGATGAGCGTAATCTGCAATCGCTTTAATCTCCTCGCAAGTATAAACAGTACCATACTCAGTAGCTTGCGTAATAGAAACTACTTTGGGTTGCGACCAATGTTGTTCACCTAAATTCACTAAAAAAGGAGCAATATCTTCTGGAGATAATTTACCGTTTTCCTTTTCAACAGTGAGTAACTTAAATCCTCCAAATTTCTCAGGTGCACCACATTCATCTACATTAATGTGTGCCACTGAAGAGCAAATAATGGCACCGTAAGATGGACAAACAGAAGACAAAGCAGTCACATTGGCTCCTGTACCATTCATCGTGAAATAAACATCAATATCTTTTTTTAATAATTGCTGAAAAACTGCAATGGCTCCAGCTGTTGCATCATCTGCTCCATAAGACCCTTGGTGTCCGATATTTACTTTACTCAATGCTTCAATAATTTCAGGATTTGTCCCCGAATAGTTATCACTCGCTAATGTCTTTTTCATTATATATTTCTTACTTAAATGGAAGTCAATAATTGAATGTTCTCTTTTGTCAATACTTCTACAAAAAGAGGCTTTGGGTAAATAACATAGAAAAGCACAAAGTTAGAGAAAAGGTTATTAAATATTGACAAGTTCTCTCACCTCTCCTTCACCCTGCTAAGTTTTGTTAGTAAAAGTGCTTGTTTTTAGAGAAGGTTTCATAAATTAAAATATACTTTTAAAACTCAATAAAAATGAAACTAGTACTACTCTCTGGAAGTGTAAGAGATGACAGACAATCTCATGGTGCTGTACTTTATATTGCACAAAGGATGAAAGAACAATTTTCACTCAATGTTGAAGTGGTTGATCTTAAAGAATATGCACTACCTCCTCTGACCAACACACTACATGATGACTCTCCTGAAAACGTCAAAAAACTGGGGAAAATCTTAGATGAAGCCGATGGTATTTTATTGGCATCTCCTGAATACAACGGTAGTTTTTCTTCTGCTTTAAAAAACGCCATTGATTTCTTTCCTAAAAGTACTTATCAAAAAAAGCCTATTGGCGTAATCAGTATTTCAGCAGGCCCTTTGGGTGGTATAAGAGCTGCTCAAGCGATGCAACTCCAAGTATTAGCATTGATGGCTTATCCTATTTATAGAATGATGACGGTAGCTAATGTGCAAAATCAAGTAGATACAGAAGGGATTATATTGAACCCAGATTTTGAAGATGCTGTTGATATTTTTGTAGAAGAATATTTATGGTTAGCAGAGGCTATTGTAGAGAAAAAGAAAGGTTGATATAAAAAAGGGAAGATCTAGTATTCACAACACTAGATCTTCCCTTTTTCTTTTTATGATGTAAATTACTAAGCAAACATCACCAATATTCTATGTGTATTTTCTTGGAATAATGGTACTGAAAGTAGTAACCTTTCTTCTCCTTTCAATTTTAAGGACTCTTCTAAAAGAGATGCATTCTTAACTGATTGTGTTATTTTCTCCTTTTGAGATTCTGACAAGAAATCAGGCACATTCAAGATCTTAGTAGCACTAATATTTAGTGCTTGAAAAGCCAAGTTATCCGCCTCTATTTTACCATCTTCATCCAATAATAAAGAAGGAAGAGACAACTTATCAATCCACTCGTTAGTGGACAAATCGATTTCCTTATCTTGGAATATTTGTTCTAAGACTGCAAAACCACTTTCTTTATTGCTCTCATTTTGCTGCATTCTAAAAAGTGTGTTTTTCGTTTTTTGACGCTCAATCTGTCTTGTCAAACCTTGTTCACGCTCTACTCTTTCCGTTACATCAAAAATGATAAAAGTAAACTTGACAGGTACATCCTCATTGAAGACAGCTCTCACGCTAGTTTCTCCCCATAATGCTCCTTTCCTTGTGGTATAATATTCCAACGTTCTAATCTTTACATTTTTCTCCGTGTCATCGGCTAATAATGTAGAAATAACAGATTGGTATGAAGTGGTCACCATATCCGCAATAGGCTGACCTATCAGTGACTCTTGGGATTTACCGGTCCACTCTTGTACTTTTTTATTTCCTGATAGAATTCGGCCATTAAGATCCACCTCCAAAATCATAGACATCCCTTCCAGAATCGCCGTTCTTGACGCTACTTCGTTCTTTAATAATTTTAGAGATTCAGATTCTGTTTTCAATTCTTTTTTGATAAAACGTTCTTCTGTTTTATCAACCATAAAAAGTGTTACTTTCTGAACGTCTCCTGATAAGTTTTTCAATGGAAATAAATTAACCTCCATCGTTCTCACATGTCCTTCTCTCGACATAAAGTTGAAGGTAGCCACTGCATCTGTCCCTGCCTTGATATCTCTTAGAATCCTCTTGAAAGATCTAATTTCTTTCGCATCTTCAAAAAGTTCTACTAATGCTAAATTTCTATATTCTTTTCTTCTATAGCCTAGTACATCAGTAAAGCTATTATTTGCCGATTTAATTTTACCGTCTAAATCAAGATCCAAAACTGGAAAATGCATTCCAAAAGCATGTAACCTCTCGGAGTGAGTGAGGTCCTTTGCTTTTTGTTCTGTAGTAAATTCGGCAAATTGAATGATTTTATAAGGTTTTCCATCCAATCCAAAAATTGGGTTGTATGTACCGTTCATCCATATTTCTTGCCCTCTTTTGTTAATTCTACAATATTCACCAGAGATATAAGAACCATTATTTAAACTATCCCATAGTAACTTATAGCGCATGGAATTAACTTCTTCAGAAGGGACCAAAACTCTCTCATACTTTCCTGTTAGGTTTTCTAGTTTATAGCCCATTACAGAAAGATACATTTCGTTTGCTGTCAAGATTCTTCCTTCTAAATCAAACTCAATAATTGCCATTGTTTTACCAATAGCGTCTAGAATATTTTTATTCAGATTTGATTCCTTAGAAAGTTCTTGAAGTTTTACATTCAATTCATCTTGGAAACCTTGCATTTCTTTAGTCTTGGAAAGCAATGATTCTTCTTTATTCTTCAAGTCTTCATTGACCTGCATTGACTCTTTTAACAAACGGCGAGTATTCTCATTCATCATGTAAACGGCAATTGCAGATGCGAATCGTTCACAAGCGGCGTTAGCATATTCTTTTTCATGAGTTGCCAACTTTTTGTAAGAAGCAATTTCTACCGCACCATACACTTCATCCGATCCATGTACGACTGGAATAATGATGATACTTGTAGGTGCCGCTTCTCCTAAACCAGACGAAATGGCTGTATAATGATCCGGTACATCCTCTACATAGATATATTGTTTCTCTAACATGACCTGTCCAACAAGGCCTTCGTTTGTTGAGATTTTCTTTTGAGGAAAACGTTTCTTCCCGTAAGCATAACTGGCCACCTGATTCACAACTTGGTCACTACTTTGATCCAATCTTAAAAAGACCCCTCCTTGAAGTGCTCCAAGGTGTCGGGTAACAAATCTTACAAAGGCAAAACTCATGTCCGTAATGGAATCAAAATGTTCTCCATTTAATGTTTCTGTCGTTTTTGCCAGACCTTCCGTAATCCACTTACTCACAAACTCCTCATTGGCCAGCTGCATTAGAGTGTTACGTGCTTTTTCATAAGACTCTTCAAGCCTAGGGTTTAACCCGTCGGTATTTGCCTCAAAATCTTTTTCCCCTAAATGCTCAATCATTTTTGTGATGCGTTCAAAATCATCTTCCAAATGATTCACCTTTTCCTCAATCACGTTGATATCAGAAACATTTTCGGCACCTTTCTCAGAGGTGAAATATTCTAAGTTTTTTCTTAATAAGTTCATTGGCACCAACAACTTATTTCTAAAGAAAGCACCCTGAGAGATCAAAAGGATCACACCAATAACTACTAAGAGGCCATTAAAAACTAAATTGGTAGATTTTGTGCGTCTAATGTTTTCCTCTAAACGAAAACGTGTTTCTCTATTATGTAAGAGTAAAGAAGAATTTCTTCTCTCTAAAAAATCTAATGCTTTGCCTACAACATCACTTCCTTCGCCCTCTTCTACCATTTGAGTTTTTGTTGCAAAAAAACCAGATGATCTTCTTCCATATTGTAGTTCTTCTACAGTGGAATTTGATTTAATACTTGCATCCCACATAATATCAATTTGAGCATAATAATCTTCAAATCGTTTTCGGTACAATTCCAAAGCATGGGATAAATCATCATCACCAATTGTCGTCAATATTAAAAAAGATTGTTCATCAGAAGATAACATTTGGGTTCCGTTCTCCATCGCATTGATTTGAGATAGTACCTTATCTGCTTCTTGTTTTAGTCCTAATAATGTTTTTCTATCATCAGTTCTGTAATATTCTCTTGCGTGAAAAGGGAAATTGGCAATCTTGTATTCTTGGTTTAAAAGAATCTCTGACACCTCTCTTTTTTCTGCTTGTGAAGACCTCAAGAAAGAAACAAAACTCATCAGTAGTAATAAACTTACTACCACAATAGTTGCTGTACCTCTGAATTCTGGGCTTACTCTCATATTTTATATCTCTAAAAAATAGGATTTTTTCCTATATGAATTTAATATTTCAAATCAAGTGATTACATTACTTCTTGAAAAAGCATTTTTTTTTAATCTTTATCAATATTTCGTTGATAATCATCACTTTTTTCTAATCTCTAAAAGTCTATATTGGTTATAACCTATAACCCAAATCTATGCCTAAGTTTCTACATCCCATCCTATATATAAGTCATTATTTACCTCATGAAGTAGAAAAGTGGATTGTCTTAATCACGGTTTCTTTAGTTGTTGTAGGACTCTTGAAAGAACGTATTAAACCATCGTTACTTTTCTTTATGGGGGTCATGGTGCTTTTAGTCACCGGAATAATTTCCGCAAACGACATTCTGCACTCCATGAGTAACCCTTCAATAGCTACAATCATTGTGCTAGTTATTGTTACGACTAACCTTTATCATACCTTTAATTTAGAAGCTATTTTGGATAGAATGATAGGTAAATCTAAAAATCCAAAATTCTTTTTACTTAAAGTCATTTCATTTGCAGCTTTTCTCTCTTCATTTACCAATAATACTCCTGTTGTGGCCGGCCTCACTCCTTATGTCTACAACTGGTGTAAAAAAATGGGAGCACATCCTTCTAAACTATTAATACCTCTTTCTTTCAGTACCATTTTAGGAGGTATGATTACAATTATCGGAACGTCGACCAATTTAGTACTTAATGGTTTTATAGAAACGAACAACTTACCCCTTTTAGCCTATTCAGACTTTCTTTATTTAGGTATTTTAGTGACTTTTTTAGGAATACTCTATTTGGTTACGATTGGATATAATCTACTTCCAGAGAATAAAGAGGTTTTTGATGATGCAAAAGCCATTGCTCCTGAGTACTTAATGGCACTTGAAGTACATAAGTCTTCTAAAGTAATCGGTAAAACAGTCGAAAATTCAGAACTTAAAAAGTTTGAAGGTGCTTATTTAATTGAGGTACACAGAAACGGAGAAGTCATCACTCCAATCCCCGAAGACTATACCTTCAACTATAAAGATCAGCTGATGTTCATGGGACAAACCGATAACATCATGAATATCATCAACTCAGGACTTGGTTTAGATGTGCCTAATCATGAAGATGATTCTGAAATTGTGGAAGCTGTAATTCCTGCCAACTCCTTTTTAGATGGGAAATACATTAGCAAAATCAATTTCAAAGAGAAATATGATGTTGAATTGATCGCTATTCATAGAAATGGTCAAAAAGTAACAGGCGAATTAGAAAATATAAGTCTTCAGGCGGGTGATATGCTTCTTTTATCTGCAGGTGACACTTTCTTTTCTAATATGAAGTCGTATAAAGAATTTTACGTGTTATCCACTATTGAAAGTCAAAGACCTGTCGTAAAAGATATGAACAAAGCCATCTATCTTGGTGTCTTAATGGCCATTGCTTTCTCGGTAGCTTCAGGTATTATTTCAATTCTTACGGGAGCAATTCTTGCGTTCGCAGGTTTACTTATGATTAAAGCCACCACCTTTAATGCTGTCAATAAAGAACTTGATCTAGACCTTATCATTCTACTCATGTCTGCCCTTACTCTAGGAGATGCCTTTATCTCATCTGGAGCATCCGAAATTGTCAGTAAAATGTTCATTACGATCTTTTTACCTTTTGGCGTTATTGGCGTTCTTATTGGGTTATTCTTAGTAACCGTTTTACTCACCTCATTTGTCACCAATGTTGCCGCCATTTCCATTGTTTTTCCAATTGCATACTCTGTCAGCGAAATGCTAATGCTACCAAGTACTCCATTCTTTGTGGCTATCGCTTTTGCTGCATCTGCTGCATTTTTAACTCCTGTCAGCTACCAGACAAATTGGATAGTTTATGGTCCTGGAGGATATAAAACGAAAGATTTTATGAAAGTTGGACTTCCATTGATGGGGATCTATTGTACTACCTGTATCATTTTCATAATACTCTACTATCAATTATATTAGAGCTTCGGTGGAGAGATCATTTTATGTGCGATGAACAAATCAACCTCTCTTTTTATAGCCTATTTTTATCATAATGGACGAGCAGGTTTACAAATACATTTTTTGGTTTGTGGTATGTTGTTTTTCTTCTGTCATTACATCAATCTCAGGTGGAGGCGGTATGCTATCATTACCTGCTTTAATTTACTTAGGTTTACCAGATGCATTTATCTTGGGAACAAACAAAGTGATTCTTACCACCGCCTCAATTACGGCAACCTTTAAATACCATCAGAAAGGGTTATTAAAAATCAACCGACAATTAATCATAGCTTGTTGCATTTCCTTGGTTATGGCTATTTTTGGTGCTGAACTCAGTAAAATGATGAATGCTAAATTCATGCTTTATCTACTCTTAGCCATTATCCTGTTTCTATTTCTACTCGAATGGTATAACCGAAAACACCCCAAACCTGAAGGGAAGTATGATGATAGTGTACCTTCTAAAGTAGTTTTTCCTACGGCATTCTTTATTGGTCTTTACAGCGGCTTTTTTGGGCCTGGTACAAGTGTCATTTGCTTTTTTATTCTTTCCTTCTTTAGTAACATACCCGTTATGGTCAATGTCGCCTTTTCAAAAAGCCTTGCCATGATTTCATCAACAGCTGCTTTATCTTTTTTCATGATGGAAGGGTTGGTTTATTGGGATTATGGATTAGTAGGAATTGTGGGGGCTTTTACTGGAAGTTGGATTGGAGCAGAGCTTGTGATGAAAGTAGACCCCAAAAAAGTAAAAGCTTTTTTCAATGTCATTTTAATTCTATTTCTCATTAAAACTTTATACGACTTAAGTCAGTATTAAATGCATCAAGAAACGTTATTCCTTCAGTTTTAACGAAATCCAATAAAACATTCTACAAAAAACATTTTCTCTAACAATTTTTAATTAAACAACATTAAAAAAGTAGCTTTTATCATATTCTAGTACTCTTTCAATTTCTAAATTTCTCGCCATAAACAGTACAAGTTTCCTGATTTGTAGAAAAAAAACTATAAATTAAGAGGCCCTTTTAACGCACGCATAAATAACGCATGTCGTTTTTATCAGAATCGATTATATTTTATCTCATAGAATAACAGATGGACGAACTCTCGAAAGTAGCTTTTGATGTAAGAAAGCGCTCTAAGAAACTACTATCCTTATTGGGAGAAGATCTTCATGAAAAAGAAGATGTTCTGTCACTTGCTTTGCTAAGTGCTATTGCTGGCGAAAGTATTTTTATGCTAGGCCCTCCCGGTGTAGGTAAAAGTATGATTGCTCGCCGTCTGAAATATGCCTTCAAAGGTGGAGATTCCTTTGAGTATCTGATGAATAGATTCAGTACTCCAGATGAAATCTTTGGTCCTATTTCCATTTCAAAATTAAGTAAAGAAGATAAATACGAACGTCTTACAGACAACTATCTTCCTGGTTCTTCAGTGGTTTTCTTAGATGAAATCTGGAAGGCCGGACCGTCCATTCAAAATGCGTTATTGACTGTTTTGAATGAAAAAGTATTTAGAAATGGCGAGCAGGAAATTGAGGTAAAAGTTCATGCACTTCTTTCCGCATCCAATGAGCTTCCTGCCAAAGGTGAAGGACTTGAAGCAATCTGGGACCGTTTTTTGGTCCGCGTGTATGTCGATAGAATCATTGATGAACAGAAATTCTTTGATATGATCACTTCTTCTAAACTAACCAATCCGGTAGTAAGAGAAGAATTGAAATTTGATGAAACAGAAGTAGACAGTTGGAGTCCGTTAATTGATTCTGTAAAAGTGCCTTTGGAAGTACTAAGCGTGATTTCCATCGTTAGAAAATACATCGAAAGATTTAATCAATCTACCGGTACTGAAGTAGAAAAGAACATTTATGTTTCTGACCGTAGATGGCATAAAATTGTGCGTCTGATTCGTACTTCTGCTTTTATGAATGGTAGAGAAAGAGTAGATCTTTCAGACTGCTTCTTGATTGCTAACTGCATTTGGCACTCTCCTGATCAAATCGATATGGTGAGACAATGGGTGACAAGAGCCGTACAAAAATACGGTTGGAGTGCAAAATATAGTATGGAAACGGTTCGCTCTCAATTAGAAACTTTCACCAATGATGTGGAAGATCAGACGAAAGAAGAGAAAGAACTGTACATGGAAGCTCCTACAATTGTGGATGGTGAATACCATATCATTGAAGGCTTCTCAAGCATGAACAATAGGATCCTTGCAGATGATTTTGCCATGTTAGGAAGAGGTTCATCTGAGGTGAATTTATATACCAATACAGGTAGAAGTGAAAGTTTTACTATCGGAAAGTTCTCAGATACTGAAATCGAAGTAAGACTTGGGCACGACTACCACAAGTACAAATTGAAGTCTTCTAAAGAGCATAGAATTGGTAAAGTCTCTAAGTCGATTACTGAAGACGTTAGGGAACAATTAAATAAAGAAGCCAATTTACTATTAAAGTACCTTGATAAAATTTCACATGAAATCGAAGAGGTAAGACATAGTAGAGAAGAAGGTGTGGGCAAGAATATTTTCCTTTCAGAAAACTGGAGATCATTGATTGACGAAAGTTTAAATGACTTATGGAAACTGGTCTTGAACTACAAACTACAAACCGAAAAATTAAAACGAAGCTATGGAGGCTAGAACATCATTTGAGGAGATAGAAAAATTTAAAATGTTTTCTTCCTTGGGTGAATCTGAAGATCGTGAGATTTTAGCCACATACCTTTCAGAAATTGCCAAGGGTCATACGCCTGAGATCTTAAATTCAAATTTCTCAGATATGGCCCTTGGTTATAAAGAAGTCATTGATGACATCCTCGATACTCCCGGTCTAAGAGATTCTATTCAAAGACATACCTCATTGCGTGAGCATGTCATCAAAGAGATTGTTACGCATATAGAAGAAATTGCTGAAAGCACTTCTGAAGTTCCACAAATCGAACGACAGAAAAAGCGACTAAGTTTACCTTTTGGTATGCGCTCAGGCAATGCAAAAGGAGACAAAGGGCATAGTTCCAAAGGCGTGATGAATAAGCTGATGGAAACGATGCGTAAAATCTTAAGTAGTAAAACGCAAAAGAGACAGGATAAACTCCGCCAGAAGTTAAGTGAGAACGCCAGTAAGTTTGATAAATCTCAGCATTTGGTCAGTCAACTGATGGATCACCTTGGACTTGGTTTCGAAAAAGCGAAAGGTCAATGGCAACATACAGGCTTTGAAGTCTTATCTCGTTACGATAGATTACTTGAGGACGAGGAAATGCTTAAAGAACTGGTAGAACTGTTAGGTCGATATGCGAGCGCAGAGTTGGAAGAGGAAAAAGAACAGCTTGAAGAAATTACGATCAAACCGTTCAGAAGAACTTTCACTCATGGAAGAGAATCCCTAATTGGCGTACATGAAAGTGATGACCTTTCTCAAATCCTACCTGCTGAAGCCGCACTTCTTGGAAATGAAGATACAGAACTACTTTTCTATAAAAAGTTTGTGGAACATAAGTTGCAAACTTTTGAGTTGAAGGCTGAAGACCGTCCTCCCCAAAAGGATGAAGGAAAAGAGACACAGAAAACAAGTACAAAAGAAGAAGTCATGGGACCTATGATTTTGTGTATTGATACAAGTGCTTCTATGCTTGGAAAGCCAGAACAAATTGCAAAAACCTTGTGTTTTGCAGTCATGAAACTGGCTCTTGAAAATAAAAGGAAATGCCTACTTTTCTCTTTTGGTGCAACAGAAGATGAGATCAAAACGATTGACTTAAGTAATCTTCATCATGGGCTAGAACCTCTCATTGAGTTTTTATCAATGTCATTTAGTGCAGGAACCAATGCAGGCCCTGCCTTGCAAGCTGCCATTGAAAAAATGCAATCTGATGATTACAGAAAAGCCGATTTAATGCTAATTACAGATGGTAAAATTCCACCTTTAGAAACTTCGGTCTTACATAAATTGAGAAAGGCACAATCGAAAGACAGTAGGTTTTTTGCCGTTACATTCGGTCCTGAAAATGCTCCTGAACTAAAACCCTTTGACGTAGTTTGGAAATATAGAGCAAGTAGAAAGGATAGTTTATTGGAGTTTGCTAAAAAAATCAAGAAGTTCAGACGTAAAAAATAATAAGCTTTACATCAATCACTTAACACAAAGTACTAGTGATTGAAATTGCAACGTAGAAATAATATTAAAAATTGTAATACTTTTGTAGTCTAGTGATTTCCCCTTATCACTAGACTTTTTTTATAATAACTAAGTGAAGCATGTGGAACTAATACACACCTGCTTATATTACTGCACCACAATTTTATGACTACATCTAAGAAGATGTTTTTGATGTTAGTTTTATGTTCGATTATACTTACTTCATTCTCAAAAAATAGAGAACTAAATCAGAAACAAAATTTTGCATTTGAACAACCAAACCAGCTATATACTTACCGAGAGTATGTAATCTCTTATGGATACTATGCAGTAGAAATCATGAAAGAATTTAAGATTCCTGCTAGTGTTATTTTGGCTCAAGCCATGCTTGAAACTTCCTTTGGTAAAAGTAAACTTTCTCAAAAATCCAACAACCACTTCGGTATTAAATGTGATAACACTTGGCATGGTAGCAGTGTACAACATTCAGACGATGAACAACAAGAGTGCTTTCGTGCTTACCCAACGGTAAAAGCATCTTTTCAAGACTATGGAAAATTCATTTCTTCAAGACCTTGGTACTTTCACTTGTTTAAACTCGAAACAAATAATTATAGAAAATGGGCGGTGGGTTTACACGAAGCAGGCTATGCAACAGACCCTCAATACAGTAATAAAATCATTGATTTAATAGAAAGATATCAGCTTTATCAATTGGATGAGATGTAAAATCTAATTGTTAAAGAGTAATAATGTTAGTTTAATATGAAACTTATTTAAAATTTAACCGTTTGGTTAATTATCTCACTTAAATTATGACTCCGATACAGATTAGGAAAGAATACTTCCCTAATTATCAGTCATTAAACCTATAATTTAACCATTTGGTTAAAAATGAAAATTAAATAATAAATTACCGTCATATACTACAATCATGAAAAATAAAATATTGCTACAACTAGTCATTTTAAGCATTAGCTTTATCCCATTTATCAATGCACAAGACGATCAAGGTCCAAATCAATACAAAGGTGATTACAAAGGAACTGGTACCAAAGCTGCTGGTTATGTTAATAATAAAGAATCTGTTGTTACTGAAGATATCAATGATTTAAAAAATCAACAAGATGTTTTCCAAACGGATACCACTCAATTAAAAGTTGCCTTAACGGCTGGTCTTCCATTAGGAAGATGGAATGAAGGATTAATGTTTGATGGAATTGCCCCAATGAGTCATATGGTATCAGCAGCCAATTGGTACCCCAACACAGAAGATTTACTAGAAGATGAGATTCGTATCATCTTCATGGGATCCTCCCCAATGATTAGACCAGGACAAGCCAATACTTCTATTCTAATACAGTTTGGAAATGGAAAAAACCTTGTATTTGACATTGGAGAAGGATCAGTTGCCAATTTTGTTGGGGCTGGATTGGCACTCAACGAAATCAATGATATTTTCTTGACTCACCTTCATGTAGATCATTACGGTGCATTGCCTTATGTATATATGTTTGGTGCTTGGAACGGCCGTTGGAATGAACCATTAAGAGTCACTGGGCCTTCAGGATCTGAACCGAAATATGGTACGGCACACATGGTAGAAGGCATGAAAATGATGACCGAATGGCATAGAGACGCCTTTGATGTCTTCCCTATTGGTAGAGGTTGGGAAATTGAAGTGAACGAGTTTGACTTTACTGATGATGGTGGTATTGTATACGACAAAGATGGAATAAAAGTGATCCACTGGCAACAAGCGCACTGTAAAGATGGAGCTTCAGCTTATAGAGTAGAATACAAAGGAATGTCTGTAGTGTTCTCTGGTGATGGTAGACCAAATAAATTGACTGCTAAATATGGTAAAGATGCGGATGTATTAATTACAGAGATGCAGGTAGAAGTTGTGGCGATATCATCTCAAGTTTACGGTGTTCCTGCTGTTCTTACTAGATATACAATTGATACGCACCACAACCCCGCTTACGCAGCCGGTAAACTATACAGTGATGCCAACCCTAGGTTGGCCATGGCAACACATACTACCGATGATTTATATGCTAATAATGAAATGGTAGCAGAAGTAAGAGAACATTATAATGGACCTTTCCATTTTGGGTTTGATGGTGTAGTTGTGAATGTAACGAAGGATAAAATTTGGGTAAGAGATGGGCAAATACCTGATTATCCAAACGCAACACCTCCACAAGCTGGATCTCAAGTTGCTGAAAATGGAGGTATGGTTGTACCTGTACCAAGAAAGAAAAGAGAAGACATGCAAAATCAGTATATCAGAGATATGCAGTACAAACCAGAAGAATACTATCCTGAAGGATACCAACCTGAGTTGACTTACGTGTGGCCTTCTGATAAACCCATCTTTGTTCCTACAGAAAAAATTCCCTCTTCAATGAAGAGAAGAAGAACAGATTTCGATAAGGATGGAAACTTCATCAAAAGTAGAGACTATAAGCTCGATAATGTAGAATAGCAAAAGCAGTCTTACACCAATTTATTTATCCATCAGGTCAGTCTACAAAAAAGGCTGACCACTAATTAAAAAATCATGAAAAAAATCCTTTTTACTTTCGCCTTCTTCCTTTTCAACACCCTTTTATTCGCTCAAACCAAAGAACAAGCCATCATAGCGTTAAGAACTGAAGAACATACAAAGGTTTCCATAGAAGAAAATACAGTCATCTTCAATGATCATTTTGGAGCTTTAGAAAATATAGAAAGTTATGAATACCTCGCACTAGAACTAGCAGAAGGTTTATACCATCAAATGTCAGATCAAATGTTTACTCCTTATTTCAATGTTCTTTTTAGTGAAGGGTATGTTTATAAAAATATTATTGACTGCAAAAACGGTATTACTCTCAACCTTAATGCAAGTCCTGAAGGAATCGGTGTTAAGATCACAAAGTATCCTGAAGGAGTAGTAGCAGATGAATATTATGCTTTTAATGAATGAAGATTAGGTAGTTTTTAGCTTATTGAATAAAAGACTCGGAAGGTTTCTGGGTCTTTTTTTATGCTTCACTATCTGTATACTGTTCCTTTAATCGGTAAAGAACTGCTTTCATTTTTCTTTCGATAAAAGCGTAGGGTTCCTTTTTTCTAGAAACATAGACAAAAGCAATGCTCTCTATTCTTGCATTAGGATTTTCAGCCATAAGAATGCTTTTATTCAAGCGATAGCTCTCTCTTAGCTGTCTTTTGATCCTGTTACGGTCAGTGGCATTTTTAAAGCCTCTCTTAGAAACTGAAAATAAAACTTGAGGGGGAACTGAAGCCTGTTCTAAATCATCTGATAAAGTATAGTACACCTTGCAAGGAAACACAAATACGGATTTCCCTTTCGCAAACATTTTGTTAATGCTGCTTTTACTTTTTAGATGTTCACACTTGGGGAAAGTGGCATTATCAAAAGTTGGTGTTGATGACGGCTTCATAAAATTTTGGATAAAAAAAAAGTGAAGGTTCGATGCAGTTGCTGCCGCCGAACCTTCAGCTTTTATTTCTTTGTGCGGGCTTCCGCGGGGTACTATCTGAGCACCCCGCAGAGACGCTTAGATAAAAGCTGCAAGACATTGGTGTCAATTATGCGTTAGCGGCAGCTTTTTGTTTTTTAGCAACAAGGCGCTCAGCTTTTTGAACTTGGCCTTTGTTGTAACTCAATTTGTCTTGATTTTTCAAGATCTTTTTTGCGATACGAGTTTTCATCACATTAATTTTTTAGTGTTCTGAAACACACCCTACTTTAGGGTGCTATCTACGCCTTGTGTTTTCTAGAGTCAGAAACTGTAAGGCTCTTTCTTCCTTTTTTTCTTCTTGCTGCAAGAACGTTACGTCCGTTTGCTGAAAGCATACGTTGACGGAAACCATGCTTGTTTCTTCTCTTGCGGTTCGAAGGTTGAAATGTTCTTTTCATCGTACTATGTAAGATTAGAATTTTTCGGCTTGCAAAAGTAAGCATACTTCTGCTAAACTACAAGCCGAATTTAGCTGACTATCACTATATTTCCATGAATTACATTAAAATTTCAAAAGTATTAACAGCATTAACACTTAAATAGTGCCTCGAAAGGCGTTGAAAATCAAATTTTCAGTCTATAAAAATGTAATGACTATCAATGATATACCTTTAAAAATCAACCCTATAACTAGTATAGTATTCTTTGTAAAAATGGATACATCAGTAAAATTCGCATGCAAAGATACGGTTTTTATTAATCTTTCCCTCTTTATTCCCTATTAATTCTCAGAAAGAAGAAATTATTCACAATTAATCTGTCTCATTTACAGGATTCTACAACTTATCAACATCGTTTTAATGCAGTTTTTTTATTTTTATCAGTTTTTCCACTCATTTTATTCACACATATGTTGATAAATCAAAGATTTTACACAACAAAACCTATCATTCCACAAGTTATTCACAAAATCAACCTCTAAGTATGATCGATTTTGAGTAATAAAAAAGAAATCAACTTGATCTTTACCTTTTGATAAAAAAGATATTCACATCTATGAAATAAAATTGAGGATAAAATTATTTTTTAGAAAACGCCACTTTCAATCCCATCAATACAAATACAACACCTGCACCTTTATTCATCCATTTCTTGACGGTGCTATTTCCTTGAATTTTTGATGAAAAAGTTGAAGCTAAAAAAGTCAATAATAAGAACCATAAAATGGCAATTCCTGCATATACAATTCCCAACAATAAGAAAGGTATTTTATCTTCTACTGCTGAAGGTGCGATAAATTGAGGGAAAAATGAAAGGAAAAATAAGGCAACTTTAGGGTTGAATAATGTCGTCATGATACCACTTGTAAAATGTTTCCTTCTCTTCATTTCAATATTCGATAAAGCCACATTATCATCCTCTGTTCCTTTGGCTATAATACTTTTAATACCCAAATAAATAAGATATGCTGCTCCCAAATACTTTACAATCATAAAAGCCATCGCAGACTGAGCTAGAACCCATGAGAGCCCTACAGCAGCAAAGAAGGTATGAATGAAAACACCTACATTAATACCTAAAGTAGAGAACACTCCAGCAATCTTCCCTTGCGTAAGCGACTTATTAATAATAAACATGGTATCTATCCCTGGAGATGCTATAAATAGAAATGCGGTAATGATAAATGCCTCAAAGTGCACGATTCCTGTATTCATAATTTTGGTTATGTTATTAGTTAGCTAATAGTTTGATTGATTTAACTAAATATAAATAAAAACTGGTTCAAGTCTTAAGCTGTAAGCGTGACTTGGACCTATTTTCTGTAAAAAGTCTGAAGACTTTTAGATCTACCTTATCGTTTTTCTATCATCCAACAGACTTGTCTTTGAAAAACGGGAATAAAAAAAGGCCTTGATTTTATAATTAAAACCAAAGCCTTCTTCAAAAATATTTTCTAGATCTACTTTTCGACACTCAACATATTGTCAATCTTATCCACAATCTTGTAGAAATCTGCATTTTCTTCTACAAAATCATGTTCTGACATTTTGATTCTTAAAAGTGGTCCTTCATAAGCATCAATCCATTCGTTATAAAGTTTATTGAGATTGCTCAAATACTCTTCTGGAATGGTTTGTTCATAGCTTCTGCCTCTTTTTTGAATTTGAGTTATCAAGCGATCCAAGTCAGTATCTAAATAGATTAATAGATCAGGCTTTGGTAACTGGGAGGATAAGGAGGAAAATAATTTCCAATACGATTCAAAATCCCTGTCGTCCATCTGGCCTGACACATGCAAATTTTTAGCAAAGATATGAGCGTTTTCATCAAAAGAGCGATCTTGAATAATTGGCTTACCATAAGCATTAATATCCAACATCTGCTGAAAACTATTATCTAAAAATCTCACCTGAGCATGAAAAGCCCAACGCTTCATGTCCTGATAAAAATCTTCTAGATAAGGATTATCCGCAGTACTCTCAAACTCAGCTTTCCATCCGAAATGTTCAGAAAGCATTTTTGTTAGAGTAGTTTTCCCTGACCCAATATTCCCTGCTATCGCTACGTATTGCATATTTTTTTGATCCTAAATGGGGTAGTTTAATAGAATTGATTGATTTTTGGACAAACAAAAAGTGTCTGTTACTGAAATAACAAACACTTCTTATTTATTATCTCATTCAGCTATTGAACTATTAAAAATCGTGATTTTTGGATTTATTTATTTAGCCTACTCTGCGTTAGAATATCATCACGTAGCTTAGGCTATGCTCTTCAATTCTGCTTTGATTAGACTAAAAAATAATTATCCAACTTATCTCAATTTTAAATACTCAACAGCTTAAGATTAAACGCGTGCTTTTGCCGCTTGTAACTCCGCATCGATGTTGGCCACAATCTGATCAAAGTGTGCCTCATTTTCTACAAAGTCTAAATCTTCCATCTCAATGACTAGTAGCTTGCCTTTATCATAGTTGGAAATCCACTCTTCGTAAAACTCATTCAAACCTGTTAAATAGGCTCTTGAGATACTTTGTTCATACTCTCTACCACGTTTTCTGATATGATCCAGCAATTGTGGTACACTTGTTCTCAAGTAAATCAAAAGATCTGGAGCGGGTGCATGATCTGCTACAGATGAAAATACATTTTGGAAGACCTCGTTGTCACGGTCAGAAAGATGTCCATCTTGATTTAACTGACGAGCAAAAATATGAGCGTCTTCATAGATAGATCTGTCTTGAATGATAGGAGTATGTGTTTTAGATACTTCCATCACCTGACGAAAACGACTGTTTAAGAAGTAGATTTGTAAAGGAAATGCCCATCTCGACATATCACCATAAAAATCTTCTAAGTAAGGATTGTCGTCCGCACTTTCATATCTTGGCTCCCAACCAAAGTGTTCTGCAAGTTTACCTGTTAAAGTTGTTTTGCCACTACCGATGTTTCCGGCTATCGCTATATACATACGATAAAAATATTTTCAGATTAAGATTAATAACAAAAAGAGGATTAGACTGTAGCGCCTACATTTTTACGGATACGCATTGCTGATTCAATAGCTGATGCGATTCTCTCGAAATCATTAGGGTTGTTGACAATGTCTACATCATTGACATCTACCACTAATAAACCGCCTTTTTCATAATTGGTAATCCATTCCTCGTACAACTCATTTAAGTTTAATAAGTACTCATCAGGAATAGTTTTTTCATAATCTCTACCTCTCTTCTCGATGTTAGATTTTAATTTTTCAAGATCAGCTCTCAAATAAATTAATAAGTGTGGAGGTGTAGCTTTTGCTTCATATAATTTTGATAAAGCAGAATAGTTTTCAAAATCGCGTTGGTGCATCATGCCAGAACGACGTAGGTTTTCTGTAAATACATACGTTCCTTCATATAAACTACGATCCTGAATTACCGGGTTATCAACAGTTGCGTCTTGAACCTGTTCGAATCTATGGTTTAGGAAATAGGTTTGTAAGTGAAATGCCCATTTCTCCATATCCTCATAAAAATCTTCTAGATAAGGGTTGTTGCTTGTACTTTCATACAGTGCTCTCCATCCAAAACGTTCTGATAATAAACGTGTTAAAGTGGTTTTACCACATCCGATATTTCCGGCTATTGCAATATACATGAAAAATGATTTCTGAAGTAATTGAAGTTTAACTTGCCAATTTTCATTAGCGAAGTCCTGCAAATATATAGTTTTTATAATCGCTTCTTTACCTAAAAGTAGAGAAAGACTGTTAATAACCTATCGAACAATTATTAACGGCTGATTTTCAATATAATGTTATTTAAATATAACGTATAAGAGAGCAAAAATCCCCACTACTACAGCGGCTCTGATAAGGATAGGTTTTCTTTCTGCCTGACGGCTTCTTTCCCTAGAAAAAGAAATACTTCTCCTTACACCTTCAGCACTTTCTTCGTTTTTTTCCTCTTTCTTTCCATACTTTTCATACAGTGCCTTTATTCTGGCATCTCTTTCTTCTTTTTCTGCATCATAGTAACGTGGTGTAAAATCAAACGTCCTGTGTTGCAATAACTTAAAAAATGCTCCTCTTTTCATTCTTATCTCTTTTAATTGATAATTTACCACATTTTCAGCACCTTGGCAAAAAAAATCAATCAATATTGGACAGGTGCCTGTCAGCAAAAATACGCAAACTTATCAGTAATTAATTGATTGATTTTATTTTGTTTAGATACAAATAGGATCTGTTTTATTTTTTTAGGAGGATCCTAGAATGTTTTTATTGAAGGTCAGAAGGAAAGGGGGTGAGAGAAGGTGATCCATGTTGAGATACATGATTCATTATAAAAACAACATTACGGACCATAACACCAACCATTTTTCTTCACTCTAAATTACTCACTCTTACCTAAAATAGTATCATTTCTTTTGTCTAAGTACTTACTTTTAAAATTTTCTCATTCTTTCATTTTAAAGAACTATTAATGACATTTTGATAGTATTACACGCTATTCCCTCTTGATTTTTGATAGAAACACAATAAAATTCCTTTAATAATTTACCCTAATACACTTTAATATGTAAAGTGAACCCCTTATACGTTTTTATTTTATTGCTGAACCTTTATTTTTGTGTGGGAATTTTTACGAAATTGCCGCTCAAACAGAAAACGAAAAATTATATTATAACATTTTAATTATGTCAGCAACAAAATTTGACCTGATCGTCATCGGTAGTGGACCCGGTGGATATGTGGCAGCAATCCGCGCTTCTCAACTAGGTAAGAAAGTAGCCGTAGTAGAGAAAGCAGAAGTAGGCGGTATCTGCTTGAACTGGGGATGTATCCCTACAAAAGCCCTTTTGAAAAGTGGTCAGGTATTCCAATACATTAACCATGCAAAAGACTATGGTATTAATGTAGCAGGTGAAGCTGAAGCTGATTTCTCAGCAATGGTACAAAGAAGCCGTGGCGTAGCCGCTGGTATGAGTAAAGGTGTTGAGTTCTTGATCAAGAAAAACAAAATTGAAAAACTTTTAGGTTTCGGTAAATTAGTGGGACCTAAACAAGTTGAAGTAACTGACGCTGATGGTAACGCTACAGTTTATGACGCTGAGAGCATCATCCTTGCTACTGGTGGTAGAGCAAAACAACTTCCGCATATCAAAATTGATGGCGAAAAAGTAATCGGATACCGTCAAGCAATGACATTACCTGAGCAACCTAAGAAAATGGTAGTGATGGGTTCTGGTGCTATCGGTGTTGAGTTTGCTTATTTCTATAACTCAATCGGTACTGAAGTAACTGTAGTTGAATACTTACCTCGTATCGTACCTAACGAAGATGCTGACGTTTCTAAAGAATTAGAGCGTAACTTCAAAAAGCAAGGCATCAACGTAATGACTAACGCTGCTGTTCAAACTGTGGACACTTCAGGTGAAGGTTGTGTAGTTAAAATCACTGACAACAAAAAAGGTAAAGAAACTACTATCGAGTGCGACGTAGTGCTTTCTGCTGTTGGTGTGGAGACTAACCTTGAAGGTATCGGTTTAGAAGAAGTTGGTGTTGCTCATGACAAGGGTAAAGTTTTAGTAAATGATTACTACCAAACTAACATCCCTTCTGTATATGCAATTGGTGATATCGTGAAAGGACCTGCTTTAGCGCACGTTGCTTCTCACGAAGGTATTATCTGTGTTGAGAAAATCGCAGGTTTATCTCCAGAGCC
This sequence comes from Flammeovirga sp. EKP202, assembly GCF_014534745.1. GTDB lineage: Bacteria > Bacteroidota > Bacteroidia > Cytophagales > Flammeovirgaceae > Flammeovirga. The sequence continues at coordinate 192,800 of NZ_JACVVP010000001.1, read as the reverse complement.
AATGAACTACGGAAACATCCCAGGTTGTACTTACACTGTTCCTGAAGTAGCATCAGTAGGTATGACTGAAGAGCAAGCAAAAGAAGCTGGTTATGAAATCAAAGTGGGTAAATTCCCATTCTCTGCGTCAGGTAAAGCATCTGCTGCAGGTCATAAAGAAGGTTTCGTAAAAGTAATCTTTGATGCGAAATATGGTGAGTGGTTAGGTTGCCATATGATCGGTTCAAACGTTACTGAAATGATCGCTGAAGCGGTTGTTGCTCGTAAATTAGAAGTAACTGGTCACGAAATCATCACTGCGGTTCACCCTCACCCAACATTATCGGAAGCGGTAATGGAGGCTGCTGCCTTAGCGTATGATGAGTGTATCCACTTATAAGATATAGATTTGATCTTTAAGAGATCAATTTCTAAAAGCCATCAAGGACGAAAGTTTTTGGTGGCTTTTTTTATAATCTCAGATTCTACCATCTTCTCTACCCTAAAAAATGACCTCTTTTCAACGGAAATCACATCATTTAAAATCCACTGTTCTCTATCTTTTGAATTAAAAAAGAGATTAATTCTACTAAATATTCTCATCACTAAGTATTAATTGATTTATCTGAATAATAATTTGTAGTAAAAAAAGAATTATAAAGCATTTTCTTACATAAAATGTAGCTTTGCCTCGTGAACTATTTAAGGGTAAAAGCCATTTACAAAAACATACCCTTTATAATTAAAACTGTATCATGAAAACACTATCACTATCAATTATCTTGACTTTCGTTTCTTTATTGAGTGCTCACGCACAAAACAATATCACCCAAGAAGCTTTCGATGTTTACTGGAATTCTTTAAGTGAGGATAACAACATTTACTCACAACAAAAAATTGAACAAGAAAAGCAAGAAATTCAAAAAATAAGAAAACTAATTCAAGAGAGTATCCGACAGGAACTACAAGAAGTTCGAGAACTTAGTAGTGACCTTATCACCAATTTTGCTGTAATTGAAGACCTTTTCAATCAAGAATTTCAAAAGCTTGGTCTTTCTTACACACACTACGCCAACAGTAAACAGAAGCACGATATTGCACTAGAAAGTTGGGTAGATGAGCATACTAATCAGATTCTCAAATACAAATTATCACACGCTGAGGAGGAAATTAGTAATTTTTATGATAGAAATCATTAGAATAAAAGTGTAGATAGAGATTCTTCACCTTTTTTATCATTCTGTTGTGAAATATCTTTGCACGAATGTTTATGAACTCTATCTTAAAATGAAAAGAATTTTATCCACGCTATTGTTAACTTTTGTCTCATTATCAATTTTTGCACAATCAGAACAAGAGAAAAACAATGCTCCTGTCGTTGAAAAAACGCCTTATGAAAAATCTGTAGATGCTTTCAAAAGAGGCTTACGATTGGATCTAAATAAAGAGAAGACCTCTTATTTCAAAACAATAATTGGTATTCAAGCATGGTGGAGAGCGGGTGAAACAAACCCTGGTACTACAAATGCATTAACAGGAGAGCCTATCTCTAATTTTAGTGATTTTTCGATGCGTCGTATTCGTACGATGTTCTATGCTAATATTGAAAATAAGTATTTACTTTTTGCCCACATCGGTGCAACGAGTAACGCTACCAATTCTAATATCAACAATAACGTTTATGTTCATGATTTTCAAGGACAAATAAAAATTGCTGATCAAAACTATATTGGTGCTGGTATTCACTTTTGGCAAGGTTTAGCCCGTCTTTCACGTGTGGGATCAAACAACTACCTTACTGTAGATCATCCTTACTTCAACTATCCTGAAGTAAACCGTACGGACGCTATTGTAAGACAAATGGGTGTTTTTGCAAGGGGTAATGTATTAGGTAAATTGGCTTATCAAGTATCGATCAACCAACCAATAATGGGAACGGCTCCAGTAAGTACGCCTACCGTAGGCGGTCTTCCAATGTCAAAAAGTGAGTTAGAAGATGCTTATAACAATAACGCAGCAGGTGCAACTATTGGCAGTACCTACCTTTTAAAACAAAATAATTATAATTATAACGGATATTTCAGCTGGCAATTCTGGGATGTAGAAGCTCAATCTGTTTCAGGTGCAAGTCAGATGAACTACTTCGGACAAAAAAGAGTGTTCAATATTGGAGCAGGTTTCCAATACCAACCAGGAGGAACTGGTACTTATAAAGAAGACATCAATGGAGACATGTACATTCAAGAAAATGACATTACAAAGTTTGCTGTAGATGTATTTTTAAGTACTCCATTAGGTAATAACGGTGCTGGTTTTACAGGATATGCAGTTTATTATAACTACCAATACGGAAATGATTACTTGAGAACTTTACATGTAATGGGTGGTTTTGCAGGGACAGATCCTAATGCTCCTTCTTCACCCCAAGGACCTGGTTTCTCTCAGTATTCTCATGGTACGGGACATATCTTCCATACAGAGTTAGGCTACACATTGCCTAAAACTATTTATAATTCAGAGAAAAAACTTCAGCCTTATGTTGCTGTTTCCTATAAAAATCTTGAAGGCTTAGATGAGACTTCTTTCCAAAGTGATTTTGGTGTTAACTGGGCTATCATTGGTCAGAATGTCAAACTTACAGCGGCTTACCAACTTCGTCCAGTGTATATGATTAATGACCTAGGAAAGAACGTTGTTGATCATCATGCAGGATTGTTCGTGACACAATTACAATTACGTATTTGATTCGTTTTAAGCAATTATAAAAGAGGAGTGAAAAATGTTGGGAAAACTCAGCATTCTTCACTCCTCTCTTTTTACCTTATTTTTTTCTCGGCTTCTTGTAAATTGGTACTGTACTACAAGGCTCGCCATACATGATTGTTTTCGCTATAGGGCGAAGCTTTTCTGTAATATCCACATATGCGGTAACAGGTACATCTTCTTTACTGCACCCTTTTACTACAACAGGTTTATCAATAAATTGATCAGTATCTAATTCTGCTATTGCTTTCTCAAATAATTTTTCTTCTAATCGAGATAAATCTCCGAAAACAATTGTTGAAGCATATTTTTCCAACCTTGTGGTTAAAAGCATATAAGCCCAAGTAGGAATTACGACATCTTCCGAACATGTTATCGCCACATGTTTATCTTGATATTGAGACCAATCGTGTTCCTTTATAAACGCCCGAAAGTCCTTTTCCCTTAAGATCAAACCTTGAAAAAGTTGTTCTTTTATATCAATTAGCACGCGCTCTCCTTTTGCTCGAATATCTTCCAAGTCAAAAGAAATCAGTGCACTCTGTGCTACTCTGTTTACTATTTCATCCATAAATACAAAGTTCTATAGTTTCTATTAAGTCTACAAATTTGCTGAGAGATCTTTCTCATAGAAATCACAGACAGATGCTTCGCCTTTAAAATAAAATTTAAACTTACTCAGACCTTCATTAAGAAATTTACCCTCATTTTCGGAGGAATGCCCAAAATCAACATAAGGCCTTTGATTATCATTTATAATTGACAAGAAAACTGCATCTAATACTTTAAACTCTCTTCCTTTCAAAGAGTTTACAGAATATTGAATTTTACAAACATAAGGAGTTAAAAATAATAAGGCCCCACCCAACATTTCTCCATCTTTAAAACCTCCTATCAACTTAATGTTATCAGGAAAAAGACGCATCAATAATTGAAGTTCTTCTAAAGAATGAGTTGGGTTTACATGATGTCTATCTTTTAAGTTTTGATTCAAAAGATTCCAGAAGGCAGTGATATCTTCTGATGGTAAAACTTCAATTTGATTTTGAAGGGCAATTGTATTGTTTTTACGTCTTGACCTATCTGAAACCAAGGTAGAATCCTTCTTTACAATTGTACTAAAATCTCTTCTCACTAACTTCCAATTATTCATATACAGAGCATAAAGATCTTCTTCTCCTTGCTCCGATTTATAGATATAAGGCATCACTTTGTAGATCATTTTATGAACACTTAAGTTGGCGTAATAGGTTTCAATTAAACCTAACACCGTTATTACCTTTTGAACGAAAGTTCTTCTTTTATACAATAATCCACCAAAGGTAAGCCCTGCATGAGATGAGACGACTCCGTTTGCTATTGAAGAAGGAAAAAGAGCCACAATATTTTCATTTTTGTCTTCTATAATAAGACTTGCATCCGTAAAGCGATCTTTATGATACTCCATAAAAGACCTATGGAAGAAAAAGTGCGGTTGCATACATTCATCAACAAAATTATCCCACTTGTTTCGATCGGATGCAACGTATTTCCTTATTCTAAAATCCTGTTTCAATTGTGAATGATTAATAGAGGTACGATTTTTTATGTACAAGTAAGTACTAAGTACAAATTCAAAATTATTTTATGTAAACTATTTTTGACTTAGTACTTAAAATATTATTTTCAATAAAGATAATAAGTAACCAAACAAAAATAACTTGATCAATTTATTGTCAATTGATGGGTTAAAATTACTTATGGGTTCACTTTTTAGTTCTGCATATAAATCAATTAATGAAAAAAATAGTTTTTATATTTTTAATCACATTTGTTACCCATTCCCTTTTTGCTCAAAAGGATATTAAATTAGCAAAAAACAAAATTGCAAAAACTAAGGCTATTTTAGATGATACCCAATATAAAAAAGAGGCTTCATTAAGTGAACTTAATGACATTGAAGCTCAGATTGAAGGACGTGAACATTATCTTCGTCAAATTCAAAATAGAATCACCGAAGCTCAAAATGAGGAGAAAGAGGCGATTATTGTAGCTGATTCTTTACAAAGAAAAATTGAGTTGTTGAAAGAGGAATATGCTGAACTCGTCTATGCTGCTTATAAAACAGGAGGTGACTTTCAGCAGTTGGCTTATATTTTTTCGAGCGAAAACTTTACTCAGTTTGTACGTAGAGCCAATTACCTTGAACATTATAAGGACGTCAGAAAAAAACAGATCCTAGAAATTGAAAGATCTCAAGAACTTCTGCTTCATAAGAAAGAAGAAATCAAAGCTAGAAATAAAGAGTCTTTTGCTTTACTCGAAGAAGAAAAAGTACAATTGGCTCAATTGAAATCATTAAAAGAAAGACAAACCAAAGTAGTCAGCAACCTAAAACTCAAGGAAAGAGAATTAATAACACAACTTGAAAAAGAAAGAAAAGCCTTAGCCGAACTTCAAAAGCAAATGTTAGCATTGACTTCTAATGTCTCTAAAGAAGGAAATGTATTCGAAAATGAAATTGAAATTACCGATAAAGCGGAAAATAAAATCAATAATGAGAATGTAACGACTACAAGTTTTCAAGAAACCAAAGGTAGTCTCAAATGGCCCGTAGAAGGAGGCATGATCACCAACCACTTTGGAGTTCGACCTCACCCCATTCTATCAGGAGTCACCATCGAAAACCATGGAATAGACCTTCGAGTAAAACCAAATGCTGTCGTTAAAAGTGTTTTCAGCGGGGAAGTAACTGCTGTTACCAAAGTACCCAACCTTCAAAATGTAGTAATGTTGAGACACGATAACTTTTTTACTGTTTATTCTAAATTGAATAAGGTAAATGTAAAAGTGGGTGATGTCATTTCTATTAATTCTAAGCTCGGAAATGCAGGTCAAAATGCAGATGGGACCTATGAGATTCAATTTCAAATATGGAATATGGATGGAGAAAAATTAGATCCGGAGGAATGGTTGAGTAAAAAAGAATAGAAAATAAATACATCAAAAAGTAAATCTACTCGGATAGAATACCGCTTGATCTTTGAATAGTGAAACTCTACAAATAAAGGTGGATTAGATTACACTATAATTTATTTTTTAGCATTCTTTTTTAGATATTTATTTACGCATTTACCTTTATTAATACTCATTTAAGAACTCAGCTCATTTTCTAACGTTGATAAAACTTGAATATAAGATAACAAGATATTATGAAAAAACTTATTGGTACTATACTCGCTCTTTTTGTATGCTTAAACTTGTTCGCTCAAAATCCTTCATTAACAAGTAAAGTTCAAGGTCAAAATATGGACTTTGAAACTATTAAAACCTTAATCAAAGCTGAAAAAAGAGGAGTTCTTAAAGAGAATATGAACTTATCAGAAGCTGAAGCTGACAAATTTTGGCCTGTTTATGATAAATATGAATATGAACAAAGTCAATTATTAAATGAACAGTATGCACTATTAAAAGAATATGCAGAAAGCTTTGAAACTTTGGATGAGAAGAGAACTGAAGAGTTGATGAATACCAGTTTCAAGCTTAATAAAAAAGAAATTGCTTTGAACCAGAAGTATTTTAAAGCAATGAAAAAAGTGGTTTCTACACAAACAGCAGCTCGTTTTGTTCAAATAATGGGACAACTCAATACTGTCATCGACTTAAGCATGACACAAGAGCTACCGTTAGTCAATAATTTATAGATCATTTCCGTTGCTAAAACAACGTAATACATAAATCAAAAGAAAGTCATTCCAGATTAAAAAGGAATGACTTTTTTTGTGCCCTCACTAGCTGTAAGTTTTCTACTCTAAAGCTTCCATTCTTTTTTCCGTCCCATTTTCTATTTTTAATTTTCCGTGAGATAAAATTTTCTTTTCAGCTGCCTTATTTTATCCATTAAAATTTATTTATATTTGATTAAATTAAGATCAAATTCGCTTCCGTACTTTTTATAAAAAGATGGAAAGTGAAAGCTATTATTTATGCTCTAAGCTATGGAGGTGTATTTAATAACAATTAAGCTGTAACTTCGTTTTATTCTATGCTTTTAAAATCAATAACTATCGCAGGTGCTGATACTTTAGGTTCAGAAATTTCATGGTACATTGCCTTTAATGGCTACCGTGTAAAATTATACGACACCTCAGATATTGGTTTAGAAATTGGTAAGGCGCTTCACGAAAAGTTTGCTGCCTCATTTTTGGAAAAGTTTACTTCCAATAGAGAGCAAGTTGATACCACTTTAAAAAATATTCATTACACCAGTGATCTCGAAGAAGCCTGTCAAGAATGTGATTTATTTATAGAATCTATTCCTGAAAAAATGGAAGCTAAAATCGAATTTTATAAAGCTATCTCTCAATTTATCTCCCCAACTACGATTGTCGCATCAAATAGTGATTCTTTTATTCCAAGTGATTTAGCACCACATTTCAAGCATCCACTACAATTAGTAGGGGCTCATTTTACTAATGTGATTTGGGAAAATAGGCTTGTAGAAATAATGGGACACCCGGATACTGATATTTTGGTCATTGAATCATTAATTCACTTTATCAAAAATTTAAATATCCTCCCTATTGTATTACAAAAAGAAAACAGTGGATATCTTTTAAATTCACTTCTTATTCCAATGCTTTCTACTGCATTAACTATGCTTCGGAAAGGAATTGCCTCTTTTGAAGACATCGATAAATCATGGATGGCTATTGGAAATAAATATGGACCTTTTATCATTATAGATGCCGTTGGCCTAGATACGGTCTATAACATTGAAAAATATTGGGGAGAGAAAGACAATGATCAAAAACGTGCCTCTAACGCTGAGTTTTTACAAAACGAATATATAAAGAAAGGAAAGCTGGGGATGATCTCAGGAGAAGGTTTCTACAAATACCCTAATCCTCTGTTCAGTAGAGATTCTTTCCTAAAAATATGAAGTTAGTTTCGAGATTTATACAATAAAAAAAACTTCTCAAGTTTCACACTTCAGAAGTTTTATTTTTGCTTGTACTATTATCGTCGACTATTAATCTAATACCTTAGGCACTCTGAAAAAATCTGCATCCTTTTTCGGTGCATTTTTCAAAGCATCATCATGACTAAGTGTATATTTAGCTTCGTCTTCTCTCCAAACACTTTGTTCTTGTGTCATATGAGTTAGAGGTGCTACACCTTCCGTATCAACCTCTTCCAATTTTGCTACCCACTCCACAATTTCATTCATGCTTTTCAGCATTTTCTCCTCACTTTTCTCATCCATCTCCAGGCGAGCCAAATGAGCAATTTTTTCTATAGCTTCTTTATCAATAATCATAAAATAAATAGCTTAATTTTTCACTCTAAAACACTAAGTACGTCATTTTTTAATAATTCTGTAAAATTTATAGTAATATTTTACAAATTATATTCCTTAGGATAACGTGTTTTTAGTTCTGTTTCGATTACTTCTTTAACCTTTACTCTTAACTCTGCTACATCTTTGAGTGTCATTCCCTTGGTAGGAATGGGTTCATGCTGAACAAGAATTAAAGGAGACCATGAAAGTCTTGGAGCCAATGCAGGCCATATTTTCCAATTACTCACAATGGTAACCGGAACGACTGGTCGCTGAGCACGAATGGCAAGAATAAATGCTCCATCTTTAAATTTATTCAATGTAGGCGGAGTTCTATTTTGTGTTCCTTCTGGAAATACACCGATACTAAACCCTTGCTCCAATTTGGTAAGGCACTTTCTAAACATTTCTTCTGTCTTTTCAGGATTTCCTCTATCCACACAGATATGCAGATTTCTGAACATCCAGCCAAATAGTGGAGCAGTCGCTAAACTCCTTTTCCCCAGAAAAACCACAAATTGATTAACGATCAGCTGAACTGCAGGTATATCTAAAAAAGAAGAATGATTAGACACAAATATATAAGGCTCAGAATTATTGAGCTTTGTTTTTCTGATACGTTTTACTGGAACCAAGATCATGACATAAGTAAATACTGCCCATAATCTATTTACATAATAAGTCGCTTTAAGCAGTTTATTGTTGGATGACCAGATGATGATAGCAAAAAATGGATAAAGTAGTATCAAACCCAATGCAAACATACTAAGTCCCCAAACCAAATATAGTTTTAGAATAAATGCCATTTTAAAAAATCATAACAAAAGCACATTTTACACTACGAAAAACATGCTCTTAAAACTAACTAAAAATTGGAAAAAATATTTCTCGTCGAGTGTATATAGTAATTTAAAGTTAAGAGTAGATTAAGCCTCTACTTTACAAAATAAACAATTGAATTTTGTATTCCACATACTCAATTGCAGAAGTAACCGTTCAAAAATCATGAAAACAATTAGCATTTAAAAAAAACTGACATGATTTTTATTACTTTTTTTTTTCGGTGACAGAATTAAGGTGCTTTTTAAAAAAATGATGTAGATATTTCATCTTTCATAGTCAAAATTAAAGATAGATCGCTTAATTTTATACTCTGTAGTTCAGTAAATATCCATTCTTATATGCAGTCGGTAGATCAATTAAATCCTAAAGATTTTATTATTGTAAAAGGGGCAAAAGTAAACAACCTAAAAAGTGTTGACGTTGCTATTCCAAGAAACAGTTTTGTAGTCATTACAGGTGTTTCTGGATCAGGAAAATCATCATTAGCTTTTGACACTCTTTTTGCTGAAGGCCAACGTATGTATGTGGAAAGCTTGAGCTCATATGCTCGACAGTTTTTAGGAAGGATGGAAAAACCTGAGGTAGAATACATCAGAGGAATTTGCCCTGCCATTGCTGTAGAGCAAAAAGTTTCCACTAAAAATCCTAGGTCTACTGTAGGGACTACCACTGAAATCTACGATTACCTAAAACTCCTCTTTGCAAGAATTGGTAAAACTTACTCCCCTATTTCAGGGCAAGAAGTAGCCAAATCTTCCGTAACAGATATTGTCAATTATATTTATTCTTTTGAAGAAGGAAGTCGATTTGTCGTATCCTGCCCTTTGGGTTTACAAGAAGGACGAGAAATTGATGTAGTCTTAAAACTTCTCCTCCAACAAGGATTTACAAGAGTTATTCTTAAAGGTGAGATTGTTTATATCGAAGAACTGATTGATCAACTGGAAAAAGGTGAAAAAATCATTTTAGATGACCTTGAAATGTTGATTGATAGAAATGCAGTAAAGCATGGAGATGAGGAAAATCAATTCCGAATTGCTGACTCTGTTCAAACTGCTTTGTTTGAAGGTCGTGGAGAATGTAAAATCGAATTTGTAAGAAGAGGTGAAGAGAGCATTATCAAAACTTTCTCTGATAAATTTGAAGCAGATGGAATGACCTTCGAAGAACCAAGTGTCAATCTTTTTAGTTTCAACAACCCTTATGGTGCTTGTAAAAGATGCGAGGGATTTGGTAAAGTTTTAGGAATCGATGAAGACTTGGTCATTCCTGATAAATCACTCTCCATTGTTGACGATGCCATTATTCCATGGAGAACAGAGACGATGAAAAAGTGGTTAAAGCCACTTTTAGATACTGCACATGAAACCAATTTCCCTATTTTCAGATCTTACAGTGAATTGACTGTAGATGAAAAAGATATTCTTTGGAAAGGAAAAGGAAAGTTTAAAGGAATCAACGCTTTCTTTGATCATTTAGAATCGAAAAAACATAAAATTCAGTACAGAGTGATGCTATCTAGATACAGAGGTAGAACGACTTGTCCTGAATGCCACGGTTCGAGATTAAGAAAGGATGCTTCTTACGTGAAAGTAGATGGTAAATCTATTGTAGATGTTGTGTTGATGCCAATTGCAGAAAGTGAAACCTTCTTCAATACCATCAACCTCAGTGAACACGATCACAAAATTGCAGACCGCTTATTGGCGGAAATTAAAAACCGCCTAAAATATATGAATAAAGTTGGTTTGGGGTATTTGACGCTCAACCGACTTACTTCCACTTTATCCGGTGGTGAATATCAGCGTATCAAATTAGCCACTTCCTTGGGGAGTGCCTTGGTGGGTTCTATGTACATTCTAGATGAGCCAAGTATCGGACTTCATCCTAGAGATACTCAAAACTTGATTTCTGTACTTTTAGAATTAAAAAAATTAGGGAATACAGTAATTGTTGTAGAACACGAAGAGGAAGTCATGAAAGCAGCAGATCAGATTATTGATATTGGACCTGATGCAGGAACCTATGGCGGTGAACTCCGTTTTCAAGGATCTATTGAAGAAGCTATAAAACATCCTGATACCTCTCACACTACTTTATATTTGAGTGGAAAATCAAGTATACCTACTCCAGAAAAACGCAGGGAATGGAAGGAGTATATTGAAATTAAGGGAGCAAGAGAGAATAATCTCAAAAATGTAAATGCAAAGTTCCCGCTAGGAACCGTTACTTGTATCACGGGAGTATCGGGATCAGGAAAATCTACTTTAGTTAAAAAATGTCTTACACCTGCTTTACTGAGAGCACTAGGGCAGCATACAGAGGAAAAACCAAAGATTGATCAAATCGAAGGGAATATTTCATCCGTTAATAGAGTAGAATTTGTAGATCAAAATCCAATTGGGAAATCTTCAAGATCCAACCCTGTCACTTATGTCAAAGCTTATGATGCTATTCGTGAGTTATTCTCCAAACAAGAATTATCTGTTCAAAGAGGTTACAAACCTGCCTTTTTCTCTTTCAATGTAGATGGAGGTAGATGTGAAGCTTGTCAAGGTGAAGGAACTACCAAAATCGAAATGCAGTTTATGGCTGACATTTATCTTCCTTGTGAAAGCTGTAATGGTGATCGCTTCAAAAAAGAAATTCTTGATGTTAAGTATAAAGAGAAAAGTATTTCAGATATACTACGCATGAGTGTGGATGATGCTGTAGCATTTTTCAGTGATCAAAAGAAAATCATCCAACGTTTACAACCACTTCTTGATGTAGGTTTAGGGTACGTTCAACTTGGACAATCTTCTAATACACTCAGTGGAGGTGAAGCACAAAGGGTGAAATTAGCTTCTTTCCTAGCCAAAGGAACATTAAAGGAAAGTGAAAAAGTATTGTTTATCTTTGATGAACCGACTACAGGACTTCACTTCCATGATATTGATAAGCTATTAAAATCTATCAACGCTCTAATTGATAAAGGACACTCTGCAATTATCATTGAACATAATGTAGAAGTGATCAAAACAGCAGATTGGGTGATTGATATTGGACCTGAAGGTGGTAAAAATGGTGGTACTATTGTTTTTGAGGGAAAACCAGATGATCTTATCAAAATCAAAGAAGGCTACACTGCACAGTACTTACAATCGGCAATGCAATAAAGCTTAAAACTATGAGCATGACAATTTATCTTATCAGGCACACAACTCCTGATATTGATGCTAACACAGTACTTTACGGACAAACGGACTTAGATGTGGTGGATACTTTTGAAGAAGAAGTTAAAACCATAAAAGAAACCATTGATGACGTGCAATTCAACTCAGTTTACTACAGTCCACTTAAAAGGTGTAAGCTACTCGCTACAACTTTGAGGTGTGATATGAAAGTATGCGAACCTAGACTGATGGAAATTTCCTATGGTGATTGGGAAATGAAGAAGTTTGCCGACATTAAAACTGAACTAGCACAATGGTCAAAAGAATTTGATGAAGTTGCTGCTCCAAATGGTGAGTCGCTAGAGATGGTACAAGAGCGTTTGGTTTCTTTCTGGAATGAAATCAACAATTATAAAGAAGGAGAAAAAATTGCCTTAGTTGCACATGGTGTAGTCATGAGAGTTTTTTTAGCTCATTTTTTAGAAATGCCACTTAAAAATATATTCAGGCTTCAATTTCACTTTGGGAAAGTAATCAAACTGTCATTGAACGAGTCTGGTCGTATCCACTTACATTTATAATTTTTCATGAGTTTCGAAATCAATCTTCCCATTTTCGAAGGTCCTTTTGACCTTTTACTTTTCTTTATTCAAAGAGATGAATTGGATATTCATGATATTCCTATCTACAGTATCACCAATGACTTTATGGAATATATGGCGGAAATGGAACGATTGAATATAGAACTAGCCAGCGACTTTATAGTTGTAGCTGCAACCTTGATGAGAATCAAGGCAAAAATGCTATTACCAAGGGTGGAAAAAGATGAAGAAGGAAATGACATTGACCCTAGGGATGAATTGGTGAAACACCTTTTGGAATACATGAAATACAAATCTGTTCTGAACACTTTAGAAGAATGGGAGGCAGACATGCTTGACCGTGAAAAAAGAGGAAATATTCAGACAGAAGTAAAACAACTTGAAGAGGAAATAGGTGTTGAACAAGAATTACAAGATATTGACCTCTTCAAATTACTCAAGTTTTATCAAACTGCTTTAAGAAAGGCAGAAGCTAGAGAAAATGCTCCCCGACATCAGGTTGTACCTTATCCTTATTCTCAAGAAGAACGCCAAGATACAATCATCAAAAGATTGGAGACTCGTAAAGAATTTTCATTTATGGAACTTATTCAAGAAGACTTCAATAATGTTTCCATCGTATTTAATTTCCTGGCCGTACTCGAACTTCTCTCTCAAAACAAAATCACAATCGTAGTACATGAAGGATTTAATAATTTTGATATTAAACGATTAGATGATCAGGCGGCTTAGAGATTTTGTCAACCAACAAAATATTTTCAGTCTACAACTGATCATATCACTATTATGGATTAGTGTACAATGGATCTGTTTCCAAAAGTTTAATATAAAAGAAGGGGCTGATTCACCTCTTTATTTACAAGCAGGCCAAGATCTAATAGAAGGTACCTTTGTAGCCGATCGAAGAATTTGGTATTTAGGATATTGTCTATACATCGCTTTCATCAAACTATTTACAGATTCAATTACGGTTATCGCTATTGGACAATTGATCATTGCTTATTGTAGTATGATCCTCTTTTTTCGTTTACTTTTCTATAATTTCAAAGATCAATTTTTAGCCTTTTGTGGTGTACTCATGTATTTAGGTTGGATTCCTTTACATGAATGGAATTTTATACTTTACACAGAATCGATATTTACCTCTTTGAGTATTATTACGGTTTATCTCATCTTTAAGAAGAAGTATTGGAGCGGAATAGTAATTGGTATTTTATGTATTCTTACTCGCCCAAACGGCATCTTATTTCTCCTCAGTTTTTGTATCACACTTTTTATCCTTCAACGAAAAACCAACTACAAATATGTATTTTTGATTGCCTTTCTTTTTTTGGGATTGCTTATCAATGAAATGCTCGCTTACTATGGGCCTTTAATGATCGAAGGCTACTTGCTTCCTGAGATTATTTATTTTCAAGAAACGCTCAAAATCAAACCTTTAGACAACCCCTATTTACCTTCAAAAGAACTTGGGATAATTACTCAATTGTTCTTATTCGCCTTTAAAAACTTTACTTACTTCCTAAAAATAAGTATTGTTAAAGGCAGCCTCTTTATGACGCACATCAAGCCCTACTACTCTCTTTCACATAACCTGTATAGTATTCTTTTCTTATACCCCATTTACATCTTTGCGGTAGTAGGAATTAAGAAAAGTAATCTCACCAAAGTCGAGCTTTTTGGATTAATATATTTTCTCCTGCAGTTGTTCACAATAAGTATCACAAGTGAAAACTGGGACGGACGCTTCTTACCTCCTGTACTTCCTTTTGTATTTATGTTAAGTACAAAAGGGTTAAAAAAAGTTTTTCTTTAAATGTGAACTTCTTCACATCTCGTGGGTTTATAATAAAGTATATTTATTCCAACAAAATTTAAATTGCTACAAAAATATATTATGAAAAACCTACGAATTCTCTCTCTATTACTCATCGGAATTTTATTTGGCTGTTCGGATGATGATGATAATGTACAACCTCCTGGTGGAAGTGATCCAACAACTGCTACCTATAAAATTACCTATCAGGGGACTTGGTCTTCAAGTTCTCACCCAACAGATTATCCGAGTAACTCTCATTTTTCAGGTGTTATTGGAATGGCACATACGGCAGACACTACACTTTTTAAAGAAAATACATTAGCCACTAATGGCATTAAAGTAATGGCAGAAACGGGAGGAAAATCGCCTCTCACTGCAGAGATCCTTGATATTATTTCTACTGGAAAAGCCGATTTCTTAATTAGTGAAGGAGGATTATCTTCTGGTACTGCAAAAATTGAATTTGAAATTACAGTAAGTAGTGACCATAGTTATGTGAGTTTAGTTTCTATGATTGCCCCAAGCCCTGATTGGTTTGTTGCTGTAGAAAACTTAGACCTTTATGCCGATAATGAATGGGTTGACGATGTAACCATCACACCTATACACTATGATTCGGGGACTGATGATGGTGAAACCTTTACATCACCGAATGCTCCATCTGATCCGGTAGTCAATATCTTCGAAATTACATCGGCTCCTTTAGGAAATGGTACTGAAGTAACACCTGCAGTTGCGACCTTCAGATTTCAAAAAATTTAGTACACTATAAAAAAAAGAGTGATGTAGAAAGGTGCTATACATCACACTCATTTCTCATCACTCTTTATTATTTCATTCTATTATTTTTTTGTGCTATTGCACAGTATAACCTTTACCACTCATACAAGCCGTAAATGCTTTATTAAAATTATCTTTTAATTCTTTTTCCTGTTGAGCCGCTACCTCATTATTATGAGCTTGTTCTTTTGCATCACCATACACCTTTGCCCTTCTACCTTTCAAACCTCCTACAACAGACCCGATCGCAGCTCCTTTTCCTGCATCGCCAGCAATAGCACCAACTGCTGCACCTGCAGCCGCTCCTCCTGCTGCACCAACAACCATTGATCCATCTGCAGAAGTATCAGCCTGTTTTGCCTCAACTTTTGTCGGGTTCATAGGATCATAACCTGTTTGTTGGATGGCCCATTTATAACAAGCCATTTCATCAGCATCCAATGTTGCTTGATCTTGCCCATCAGAAGGAAATACAAATAAGCCTAAACTTTTGGCAATTGAAGTATTTGTTGCTGTTTGAGCATAAATAGTAAAAGATGAAAATACGATCAAATGGAAAACAAGAAGTAACTTTTTCATATTAGATTAGAATTGATTTGTTCTTATTGAAAACTATAAATTGTTCAACGACAAACATTTCATCAAGACTATCAAAATATGACTGAAGTATATCAAATTACCACTAATTTAGTATGATCTCTAACTTTTTACAGATTCTAATTGTTCCCAACCATCTCTTAGATTTAAATCTCTTTGAGGGAATGGTATTTCAATGTTTTCTTTTCTGAATCTTTTAAAAAGGGCGTAATACACTTGGCTTTTCAAGATATCTGGCTTTGAATAATAATTGACTGTCCAGATGTTCAATGTGAAATTAATGGAACTATCTCCCCATTCTGTAAAAATCAAATCTGGAGTAGGAAATTGGAGTATTCCTTCAATCTTATGTGCTTCTTCCAATGCTATTTTTCTAATTCTTTCCGGATCTTCTTTGTACGACACACCTATTGGAATCCTTAATCTTACACTTTTTTCATTATAACTCCAGTTCACTACATTATTAGAAATAAAGTGAGAGTTAGGTACAATTACAGTAATATTATCATTCGTTCTTATCGTTGAAGATCTAGATGAAATCTCAACTATACGTCCTCTAACATCACCCACTTCTACCATATCACCTACTTTTATGGGTTGTTCAAAAAGGATGATAATACCCGATAAAAAGTTATCTGCAATAGTCTGTAAACCAAAACCAATACCTACACCTAGAGAGGCAATCAAAACATGTAGAGAACTTAGGTCAATACCAGTACTTTGAATGATAATCGCACAACCAACTACAATTGTAGAGTACCGCACCAAAATTCCTATATTATAACTAATAGCTTCATCTACATGGTATTTTAATAAGATTTTATCTACCAATATGTCTCTTAATTTTTTGGACAAGTAGAATACCAAGACAATGAAAAAAATTACCTGTAAAATAGAGAGTGGAGTAAATGTTTTGCCTCCAATTTCAAATGTATATGTGAAGATTTTTAATATGTTATCTATAAACTGATTGTTAGCGAACATAATAGTTAGAATTATAAAATTTCATCTAAAAAGATTGGATAAGTCTCGATAGACCACACTGACTGTAACAATGATAAACTTAAGAGTGGCTATAAATCACAATCCATTTGCTTGTTGTTGTATAAGCAGTTGAACAATAAAAATTGGAAGTTTTAGATTTGCTTTTCCTGCCCTGATTAGGCAAAAATAATACTCCACCTCCTCCCAATTTCAAATTTGCAACAGCTTAATTACTACTTCAAAAATAGTACAAAGTAACTTTTGTAGAATACACAATATAAAAAAAGGCTATCATTTCTGATAACCTTCTTTTAAAAAGAATCTATTTTTTAGTTTGATGTCAGAATCTTCTGATATCTTTCTTTGTCATTCAATACCTTCACTGCTTCAATAACATCTACGTCAGCATTGAATGTAGATTCGATCTCACCTGATTCTAAATAATATCTCTTACAAATTTCAGCTTGTAAAACATCTTTGATCTCAGATTTGAATTTTATAACATCAGACTCTTTATTATGATAAATTTTCTTCTTTAAAGTTTCAATTTCTTCTTGAATGTCATCATAATACTTATCTTCTTTAGCACTCTCTTCAAGCTCTTTTACAGAAACTTCCACTTTTGTTTTATAACCGTAATCCTTGTCTTTCAACCAAGCGATAAAGTCATCAAACTCTTGATCCGTGATTTCAAAATCTCTTGCAGAAGCAATAGATTCATGCTCATAATGGTATTTTGTAGCATAATCGAAAATCAATCCCTTTAAAATCAAACTAATTGAAATTTGAGCAAAGTTAAAAGGCTTCACTTTGATGTCTGGAGCAACGCCACCTCCATCTAAAACTACTCTTCCGTTTGCTGTTGTAAATTGCTCTCTTAAAGAATCTGCAACTACAATGGCTTCGCCCTCTTCATTTCTATGGCTATAATCAATAGCTTGAATACATCTGCCACTTGGAATGTAATATTTAGCAACCGTTACTTTCAATCTAGAATTATAATCTAATGGGCGTGTAGCCTGTACTAAACCTTTACCAAATGACCTTGACCCTAACAATACTCCACGATCATAATCCTGAATTGAGCCAGAAACAATTTCTGCAGCCGAAGCACTTCCTCCGTTGATCAAAACAGCAATAGGAATTTCTGTATCTAGAGGAGCATTCATCGCTTTGTAAGTCTTATTCCAATCCTCAATACGTCCCTTAGTATACACTACATCAGAACCTTTAGGTACAAATAAGTTTACAATATTTACAGCTTCATTCAATAAACCTCCAGGGTTTCCTCTAAGATCTAGAATCACTTTTGAAGCACCTCTATCTTTCAATTCTGTTAATGCGTCTCCTACCTCTTGGCTGGCATTCCTCGTAAAATCACTTAACTGAATTAATCCAACATCATCTGTTACCATACCATAATAAGGTACATTATTGATTTGAATTTTTTCTCTCTTTACTGGTACATCAAACGAAGCTTCCTTTCCATATCTTTTGATGGTCAAGACTACCTCACTTCCAGCTTGACCTTTTAAATACTTGCTGATCTCTTCAGTGCCCTTTCCCTTCATTTCTTCACCGTCCACTTTTTCTATGATATCTCCAATTTGAAGGCCGGCCTCATAAGCAGGGTAACCTTCATTAGGAAGTAAAACGGTAATATTGCCTCCTCTATTTCCAACAACAACACCAAGACCACCATATTCACCAGTAGTCATTGTACGGTAATCTTCAATTTTATCTTCAGGAATATAATTGGTATAAGGGTCCAAAGTAGCCAACATTGCTTCAATGCCGGTAGTCATCATCTCCGATGGGTTAACATCGTCCACATAGTAGGTATTGACTTCTTGGTATAATTGAGCGAATATTTTCATGTTCTTCGCTATTTCAAAGTAATGGTTGCTAACCTTGTTACTTGAAAAAGAAAAGAAAAAAAGTGCTAGAAAACTAATGCCCGCAAAAACAACAAACTTTTTTCTTTTATTCATTTTTGATGATTCTTTTTAATATAGATAAGGGAAGATAGCAATAGCAGTAATTTTTTGAATTTACTCTATCTTTCAAAAGTAAAACTTTATTACCAAAAATTTCTCCATACTCATCAACTAATTTAAGTTAAGAAATATAGAATTAAGTATTAAGCCAAAAATAAATTTTATCCAATTATTTTTTATTTTTTGTGAGTTCTATCCAAAAAGTAAGTCCACTAGCAGTAGTAAAGTGATTATCAATAACAAAATAAAGATAGAATTAGTGCAAAGTAACTTCGGGTAGTACATATTTTTCACATTTGTTTAAAAAATATTGCTCGATTAATTATATTTACGTTTCTTAACACTACTGTTCACAGTGTTCTTGGTACTTTACTATTAAATAGGCCAAAAAACTATCTTCAGACTTTTATGAAATCATATAAAGAAAATATATATTTTTCACTCACTTTCAGTTTATTATTGCTCTTTTCAAATCAAATCTACGCTCAAAGTGAAGGAAGTGTTTACTCAGTGACTGGTCGTGGTGGCGTGGGTACAACTTTCGTGACTGACTATCAAGCTATTGGTATTAACCCTGCCAACATCGGAATCAAAAAAAACTATAGAGATCCAAAATTCACTTTCGGATTATTAGAAGGAAATGTTGCGTTTAGCTCTGAAGCCATCAACACAAATGAATTGTTGGGTGCAATGACCAATTTCAGAACTGATCGTTTTGATTATGCCAAAAGAGAAGAAGCTATCAATAAATTCAGTAATAACAGTACCAACGTAGATGCCAATGTGATGCTCTTTGGTTTTAGCTGGAGAATGCCCAAGAAATATGGAGGTATAGCATTTAGCGTTAGAGACAGAGTAAGTACATATACTGTAACAAATCCATTTACTGCCGAATTAATATTTATGGGAGCAGCAAGTAGTTACTTTCCAAAATTAAAAATGGCAAATGGTGATATCATCGATAACCCTAGACACACTGGAGGTACATTGACGGATGATCAATTAGATCAGGTTCAAGCAGGTTTTTTCGAAAACCCTGATGATGAACAATCTTTTTCTTCGGTCTTGGATGGTACAAAAATGAAATCTACTTGGATCCGTGAATTCAATTTTTCTTATGGTGGGCAATTACTTGAAACTTATGACTTATCCATTTATGGAGGTTTCGGCGTTCGCTATTTACAAGGTTTATTGATTATGGATTTTGATGTAAACCAAAACGGTGAATTCCAAAGTCCAGTATTCTCGTCTTCTTTTGTAAACCCTGTTGATGTTTTAACTAACGGATTAGTCGAAGATGATTTTGACAGCAGACCTCTTTCGGAAAAGTTGGTAAATCCAAAACCTGCTGGTGAAGGATTCGGGCTTGATTTTGGACTTACTTTTGTCATCAAAAGAAATTTAAAAATTGGTGTAGCACTCAATAACTACGGGGAAATGAACTGGACTGGTCAAATTTACTCGGTAGGTGACCTTACTTTAGGTAGAGTAAATGGTCAGGGTGTGGACAACTATAATATTTTTGTACAAAACGAAGGAACTTTTCAATTAGCAGGTAGTAACTCAGCTGTAGAATGGGAAAAAAAAGAGGGCAACCAAAGAGTGGATTTACCGACAACCATCAGAGTTGGTGCTAGTTATGAATTCTTCCGTTTAGTACATGTAGGTGTAGACGTTATTATACCTCAAAATGATGCTCCTGGTAACTTACAAAAACCTCTTTATGCCATAGGCGGTGATTTTAAACCTTTTAAAACATTATCATTCTCCACTGGATTTAACATTGGAGGAAACAACGACACATTCAAACTTCCAATTGGTGTTACCTACTCTGCAAGAAAAGGTTTTTATGAAGTAGGTATATCTACACATGATATTCTTTCTTACTTCTCACTTTCTGGAAACTCAAGTACAATTTCTATCGCAGCTGCGGCGTTAAGATTTAAACTTTAATAGCGTTTTTTTAGATTCTGCTTAGATGATTTGGAAGGAAAAAAAGTTCTTGCCCAATATTTGCAGTATGCCATATTAAATTTTCCAGATTGTCATGAAATTTCAACTTAAATATATTTTTTCATTTCTATTACTCACTCTTTGCCTGCAACATTTCTCAATCGCACAAGTTGGTGTAAGTATTGAAGAGGGTGAGTTAACCAATAAGAAAAAAGTTCAACTTAATATTAATATTCCTGAAGCCTACAAAATGAAAATCAGTGAAAACTTTGATTTCAGTGATTGTAAATGGATTGGCTATCAAAAAACATATTATTGGACGCTTTCTGAAGGTGATGGAGCAAAAGAAATTTTCTTCAAGTTTCAACTAAAAAATGGAACCACCACCAATACTTTTGTGGCTTTTGTTCATTTAGACACAAAACCACCTTACAGAGGTAGAGTGAACTTTTCAAGAGGTAATTATACCAAGTATAGAAATGTAGAAATTGACTTCAAGTGCGAAGAAGCAACTTGGATGAATTTAAGTAATACAGGCGTTTTTAATGATAAAGACTGGAGACCCTTTAGAAAACACCTTAATACATGGTTACTACTTCCTGGTGATGGTGTAAAAAAAATACATGTAAAATTCAAAGACAATGCAGGTAACGAAACAAAAGTTTACGTTGACCATATCAAACTAGACACTAAACCTCCAATCGCTCAATCTCTTGATATTGTACCTGATTATTCCATTTTGGATAAAGAAACAGGTATTAAATATGTCAACTCCCATAATAGACAGGTTGCTCTTGAAATGAGTGCAAAAGATGCTGAATACATGAAAATCAGTAATAGTCTTAATTTCTATGGACAGAAATGGAGAAGGTATAGAGATTACATGGAAGATTGGACTATGGAAGATGATGTATTTGAGGGCTATAAAAGAGTATATATCCGATTTAGAGATAAAGCCGGTAATGAGTCTGGACTGATCAATACTGCGATTTATATCGATACAAAACCTCCAATTAACCCAAGAATTGCCATCAATAATGGAGACGAATACACAAAGTCTACAAATGTAAGCTTACAATTACACGCTACTCATGGTCATGAAATGCGTATTTCAAATGATAAAGATTTTCATACTGCAGGTGATTGGGAACCTTTCTCTAAGGTAAAGATGTGGACTTTAGAAGAAGGAGAAAGTGGTGACCGTGAAGTATGGATTAAATATAGGGATAGAGCCAAAAACCAATCAAGGCCAATTATGGCTAAAATACACTATGACAAAGATCCTCCAACACATGGTCGTATTAAGATTTTTGGTAGAGGCAAAACTACTGACAATAAAGTAAGAGTGAGAGTCAATGCACATGAAGCACTTATGATGAAAGTAGGATTAGCCGAAGAGTTTGATAATGCGTATTGGAGAGAGTTTTCTACAGCTCCTTTCGATCTTTTCATTGGTAACAAAGGTGGATACAGAACAGTAAAAGTACAATTTAGAGACCGTGCAAGAAATGTTTCAGAAATCTATGCAGACTCTATCTATAAAGAGGTAAGACCTCTTAGCCCTAGAATTAGCTTGGATAATAATAATGAATATAATACAAGAGGAGACGGAAAAGTAGAAATAGGACTATTCTGTTTGAATGCTACTCACATGAAGGTGGGTTCTGATGAAAGTTTGGAAAGTGTAGAATGGCAAGAGTATACAAATAAAGTCACGCATTACCTCCATGACCCTGATGGTGTAAAAACTATTTATGCCAAATTTAAATCAGAAACAGGAACGGAAAGTCAGATTGTGAAAGACCATATCATTTGGGATAAGACTCCTCCATTGAATACTTCTATTGATCTTGAAGTATTACCTACTGAGTCTCGTATTTATTATACCAAAGATTATGTTGTGAAAGTCAAGGCTGAAACTGCCGTGGCGATGCAAATCACTGAAGATTCAACGTTTTACACTGCTTCGTGGAAACCTTATACTGAACTTCCGTTTTATTACGGTATGAGTGTAAAAGGTGGTCCTATTGGTTATAGAACTTTATATGTCCGCTTTAAGGATTTTGTGGGTAATTTATCAGAACCTCTTGTTGAGAAGCTGTATTTTGATGCAACCTCACCACAAGATATCAATGTAAAAATCAATGTTCCTGAATTACCTGAACAAATTACTGTACCAAGTCAATTTACCTTTATAAGAGATGTTGCCTTGGATATGGAGTTCAAAGTTGATTCAGCCTATTACATGAGAGTATCTGATCATCCTTATTGGGAAGGAACAGAATGGCTACCTTACCAAGAAAATTACAACTATCCTTTGGTGGGCGAAGAAGGAAAGAAAAGAATTTACATTCAGTTTAAAGATAACTACGACAACGTTACACGAATTGTAAAAAGAGATATTGTTTGGGACCGAGACCCTCCATCAAAACCTAGACTTGTGATTGATGGTGGAAACTTTTATACAAGAGCCAACAATAGAGAAGTTGTACTCAACCCAATCTGCGAATCTGCTGATTTTATGGTTATATCTAATAATGCAGACTTCTCTGATGCCTATTGGACACATTACCGTTCGCGAATAAAATGGTTGTTACCTGAAGGTGATGGTGAAAAGACGGTATATGCTAAGTATTATGATTATGCAGGTAATGAATCTTTTGAAACGAGAAGTGAAATCATTTTAGACAGAACCATCCCAATGGCTACGGAAATTAGCATTAATAATAATGAGCCATCAACAGGAGAAGTTGAAGTGACTCTTCAGTTAAATGCTGAACATGCCACAGAGATGATTATCTGTAACGATTATAGTTTCGCCTCTCCATCTACTTGGGAACCTTTCAGGCATACCAAAAAATGGAAATTGAATAACCAAGACGGTGTTGCGAAAGTTTATTTTAAAGTAAAAAACCAAGCTGGCACTGTTTCAAAACCTATTTCTGCTTCTATCATTTTAGATACAAGTCACCCAATTCTTCATCATATGGAGTTTAATGACCGTGCAACTGGTACAGAATCTCTGACGGTCACTGTAAAAACAAAAGTATCCGATGATACTGTAGAAATGCAATTGTCCAACTCCAAGGATTTTTCAACTGCTCAATGGGTCAATTACCAACCTGAGATCGAATGGACTTTAGCAGGTAGAGGAAGGCAACATGTTTGGGTAAGATTCAAAGATGAAAATGGTAATATTAGTCAAGCATTAAGTAAAGATATAGTGGTATTCGAAAATGTAAAATAATACCTCACAACAAGCTAAATCAATGTATTCACTGTTATACTGATTTAGCTTTTTTTAGGTTTAACATGCGTTATATAAATTAACAACTACCACAATCACAACATTTTAACAAGTTAACATTAACATCATACACATTTTTTTCAGTTCATAAAATCTTCATTTTTTGTATAAATCGATGAGATCTATTTCGTCTACTTTTGCCGACGTAAATAAAACCGATTAACAAATGAAGAAATTTTTTTTCCTAATTTTATTAACTTCAATTGGACTGACATCTTGGGCACAAAAGGGTACAATCTCAGGTACCGTCTTCGATGCTGACACTGGCGAAGAAATTATAGGAGCAAGTGTAATTATTAAAGGGACCAACACCGGTGCCTCCACTGATATATACGGACAGTTTTCTTTTTTAGCAGAAGCTGGTCAAAAAGAAATCCTAGCTACTTTCATCGGCTACAAAACTGTCATCAAAACAGTCAATGTCGTAGAAGGACAGAAACATCAATTAAGATTTAATTTAGAAGTAGACGCACAAGAACTTGATGCCGTCGAAATTGTAGCCAAGGCCAATACTGAAAGTGCTGAAGCTTTAATGGTACAGCGTAAAAATGCCGATGTCATGATCGAATCTATCGGAGCTGAAGAAATGTCTGTAAAAGGTGTTTCTGACGTGGAGGGTGCCATGACAAAAATGACAGGTGTGGCAAAAGTCAGAGGTAAAGGACTTTATGTAAGAGGCCTCGGAGATCGTTATAATATTGCAACCATGAACGGTTTACCTGTTCCCTCTACTAACCCTGATTTAAAAGTAATTCCATTATCCATCTTTCCTACGGACTTGGTAAAAAATATTGGAGTATCAAAAACAGCAACTCCTGAATTGTACGGAGACTTTGCAGGTGCCAATATTGATATTACCTTAAAAGATTATCCTGACGACGCTTTTTTTACAATAGGAATTTCAGGAGCTTTTAACACATTAGCTACTTTCAATGATTTTAAAACGCACAAAGACGGACAATACGAATCATTTGGCTTTAATGGTAATGCAAGACAACGACCTGAAGGTGGAGTCCCTACAATCACTCCAAACGGTGAGCCAGGAGCATATAATACATCATGGTCTCCAACAACAGCAACAGCACCATTAAACATTGGTTTAAATGCTTCTGGTGGTAAATCATGGGATATTGGAGATGAAAGTGTTTTCGGTATTATCGGATCGTTAGCTCACAATAACAAATACGAATACAGAGATGGTCGTTTTGCTGCTTACAATGCACAAGCCACTCCTTATGTAGATTATGACCGTGAAGAATGGATTTACTCTACCAATACTTCTGCATTATTAAACCTTACTTTCGAGCTTAATAACAAACATAAATTCAAACTAAATAATATTGTTGTCAACGAATCATTTAACTCAGTTGATGAGAACTATGGTTACAACAATGACTTGGATACTGAAACATTATTCGCAAGAAGAAATACCTACCTTCAAAATACCATATTTGTAAATCAATTCTCAGGTGATCATAAGTTTATGGAAAATGATCGACTACATTTCACTTGGGGAGTTTCAAGAACTGCTACACTATCACAAGAACCTGACAGAAGACAATTATTATTCTCTGATAAATCTGTAGACGGTAAAGAAGTCAACTTATTCACTCGTAATGCTTTTGATAATCACCGCTATTGGGGTGAAATGAACGAAGTAGAATATGCAGCAAGAACGGATTTTTCAATTGGTTTAGGTGCTTTTAATAATGAACATGATGCCTTTAGAAGCACTTTGAGGTTTGGCTACCAAATGAAATCAAAAAACAGAGAATTTGAATGGTTCCAAACAAATATTAGATCGAGTAGTGCAGTCGTAAGAGGGATCAATTCTGAAGATCCGAATGCTAGAATCAATGAGTGGATTCAAAATGAAACCATTTTCTACTCTCCTTTTACAATTCCGAACAATTATTTCCAGGCAAAAATGGATGTACATTCCTTCTACACTGGGTATGACTATGATATCATGCCAAACAAATTAAAGATGAATGTAGGAGTAAGAACGGAAATTGGGGAACAGTATGTAAAATATAAAATGCAAGGTGATCTGATTGCTGATCCTTACAGAGAAGATAGTTATGAATCCGTTGAATTCTTACCTTCCTTCAATTTAAAATATGCTCTGGATGAAAGGTCGAATATGAGATTTGCTGCCAGCAAAACAATCACAAGACCTGGAATGAGAGAGTTGATTCCTTTCGAATACCAAACTGTTGTAGGTGGTGAAGCGATTATTGGTAATCCTAATTTGAAAAATGCTCAGAACTATAATGTCGATTTGAAATATGAAATTTTCCCTAACTCTGGTGAATTGTTCTCAGTAGGTTTATTTGGTAAATACTTAGATAATCCAATCGAGAAAGTAGCTAGACCATCAGCTGGAAACGTTTACTCTTTTGATAATATCGGAACAGCAACAGTAGCAGGAATTGAAGTAGAATTCGAAAAATCATTAGGATCAATCATCAATAACGGTTCTGAAGCTTTAAGAAAAACTACAATTGGTATGAATGGTACTTTTATGTACTCACAAATGACCATTTCTGATGATATTAATACCATTGTAACCAACAGACAAAGAGCATTACAAGGTGCTTCTCCATTTATTATCAATGCCAACGTAGGGTATCAACAAGACTGGAATAATGGAAATATTAATTCCATCTTCACATTGACCTACACAACATTTGGTGATAGAATTTTTGCCGCTGGTGCAATGGGAGCCGGAGATATTTACGAGAAGTCATTCGGTACATTGGACTTCATTGTCAGAAACAAAATCAAAGATGCATTAAGTTTCAATGTATCTGCTAAAAACCTCTTAAATCCATCTATCGAACGTTACCAAAAGTTTGAGGACGGTACAACAAAACAAGTCTCAGCTTATAAGCTTGGAATGGAACTAGGTGTAGGGTTGTCTTACACATTTTAATAAAACAATTTTTAAGTCTTTTTTCTAAAACCTTTCAATCAAATGAAAAACTTTGTACAAAAATTTGCAGCTATCTCAATGTTAGCCTCTGTTCTTGTTGCATGTAACAACAACGATGAAACTACTGAAGATCCTTCACAAAGCGAAGGTGAAATCTTAGCCGCAAAATTGACTGAACAACAACCTATCGCTATTGATGGAGAAGCTACAGGATGGACTCCAGGTGAATGGGCCGTAGGTGTGGATTTCCCAGGTACTGACGTTTCTGATGTAACAGCTGACAATGCTACGGGAACTCTTCCTAGAGATATCAGCGAAGATCTTACTTTAGAAGAAAATTCTACTTGGATCTTATCAGGTGGTGTTCACGTTAGAAACCAAGCTACTTTGACAATCAACCCAGGAGTAAGAATTGTAGATCTTGAAGGTGATGATGTAGCATACTTAATGGTTGAGCAAGGAGCTAAAATTGAAGCAAACGGTACTGCCGAAAACATGATTGTATTCACTTCTCAAGATCAAATTCCTGGTTCATGGGGTGGTATTATCATTAATGGTTATGCACCTATCAATGTAGAAGGTGGAAAAGCTCACCCAGAAGTTGGTACAGGTATCGACGGTGAAGAGTTATGGTATGGTGGAGAAAATCCTACAGATGACTCAGGATCGCTATCTTACATCCGTTTAGAGTTTGGTGGTAACGAAATTACTACAGACAAAGAGCACAATGGATTTACTTTCAACGGTGTTGGTAACAATACTGAATGTCACCACTTACAAGCTCATAAAGGTGATGACGATGGGTTTGAATGGTTTGGTGGTACTGCCAACGCATCATATTTAGTTTCTACAGACAACAAAGATGATCAATTTGACTGGACTGAAGGTTGGACAGGTACTTTAGAAAATGCGTATGCTCATGTTGCTGAAGGTTGTGACCGTGGTTTCGAAGGAGACAACAACTCACAAAACCATGAGGCAACTCCTTATTCTCACCCAACTTTGAAAAACATCACAGTAATTGCTGAAGAGAACGGTTCTGACTCTCAAGGTTTCAAAATCCGTGTAGGTTCTAAAGTAACGATGGATAACGTGATCGTGAAAGGTTTCCCTACAGGTGTATCTATCGAGCATGATGTTACATTGAAGCATGTTGATAATACTTACAACGCAGATGCTGATGATTTCACTGTAACTAACTTACATGTATCTGAGTCTTCAGAAACAGATATCGAATACAAAGCTTCAAGACAATAATTAGCTGTAGTTAGATAATATATAAGGGCCTTTACTGAATCATAGTAAGGGTCCTTTACAAACAGCATTTTGGAATTTAAACCACCCATTATTTAAAGGTCTATTTTCTATTATAAAGATAGTTAAGCGTACGGCTATTTTTTATTTACAATTCTTCATTTTAGTGAATGAGTCGTACAAAATAGATAGAAGTTGAGAGATCTATCTACTATTAACTGTTCCAAAATCACATTATCAATAAAACCCCTTCTTGTAACATTATGTAGTAAGAAGGGGCTTTTTATTTGATTTATTCCAATAAATAATATAAATTAAAGAATATTCAATTAACGTCAATTTTACCCTAATTCAATGATCCAACAAGTCAATACGTTCATGTCTAATTTGCTAATGCTTTTTTTACTATCATTCTTACTGGAATACTTAGTAGTTGAATCAAGCGAACTTACCTTATCAGGTTTTACAATACGAGCAATGGTTTTTACAGTAGTATACGGAATAGTGTATTTACCTTACTCTAAAAAATTTTCATAAAAAAAAACACTCACTTCATTTTACAGAAGTGAGTGTTTTCATTTTATCTTAATACAAGTAACTATGCTTTAGCTGCTTGTTTTTCATATTCTTGCCATGCTAATGCAGAAGAACCTAAGATTGCCGTGTTGTCACCTTCTAAGTTAGATACTACTAATTTAGTTTTACCTTTGAAGATATGTAAGCAATTTTCTTCCATAGCTGTACGTGTAGGCTCTGTAATGTAGCTACCAGCACTTGCTAAACCACCAAACAATACAATAGCCTCTGGGCTAAAGATGGCAATAGTATCAGCTAACGCTTTACCTAAAATCTCACCAGTTACGTCAAATGCTTCTTTTGCTAATTCGTCACCAGCTTCAGCAGCATCGAAGATATCTTTCGCTGTCAACTCTTCGAAAGTCTTATCAGATAAAGAACTTGTACCGTTGCTGTCAGCTAATAGTTCAAACATTGTACGTTTGATACCTGTTGCTGAAACATAAGTTTCTAAACAACCTCTACGTCCACAACCACAGATACGGCCACCTTCAACAACGTTGATGTGTCCTAACTCACCAGCAAAACCATCATGACCATATAATAAGTCTCCGTTTACGATGATACCACTACCAAGACCAGTACCTAATGTAACAACTACGAAGTTTTTCATTCCTTGCGCTACACCAAATTTCATTTCACCTAAAGCAGCTGCGTTAGCATCATTTGTGATGGCAACAGGAACCTTGAAGTGCTCTTCCATTAAGTCAGCAATAGAAACTTCTTTACCCCAACCTTTAAGGTTTACAGCTTCTTCAATTTTACCAGTATAGTAGTTAGCATTTGGAGCACCGATTCCAACTGCAACCATTTCCACTTCACCTGCTTCTTCTTTCAATTTATCTACTGTAGCAAATACGTTAGATAAGAAGTTTGCAAATGGTTCATCAGCACCTGTAGGGATGTGCGTACTTGCCAAACATCTACCATGTTTGTCTACAAAACCAATTTTTGTATTAGTACCTCCTACGTCAATTCCTAAAGTTACGGTCGTCATGATTTAATATATATATTTTGAAAAGTGTTTGTTTGATTTTTCCAAATCCAATTGAGTTGGCTAATTACAATAAAGAATTTTAATTAAGAAATGATTTTCATTACAAAATGTAAACGAGAATCAAAAAATCGATTGCAGTATTTAATAATATTAATCTCTTATGGAATTAAGCCGATAATAAGGGCCTTTTTGGATGAAAAATGATGTAAATGCCGATAGATATTAAAGTTAGGCTACAAAGCTAATACACTGTAAACTACATTATCGTGCACTATCAATTGATGTTCCTACAAGCTTTCAATATTAAAATCATCCAACAGTATCAAAGTCTAAAAAAGGAGTTTGATTTATAGCGTATTTTTGGTTTCACGTAAAAAATTAAAAATCCTCTCCAATAACTCCCTTCTTTCTTTCTTACTTCTTACTTCTTATACTACTTTTGTAGCCTTAAGACTGAATTATGAAAGAACAATCACAATCACCAAAATTAAAATTTTTAAGACCTGATTTATTTAAGGTTGGAGCTATAGCAGGAGCAATAGCAGCATTTATCTTAATTGGATATGCAATGGTATTGCACGGACTTAACCTCAACTCATTTGGTAGATGGAAAAATATTAACTTCCCTCTTTACGGCCTTTTCTTTGCAGGTGCAATGACCTATTTCCGTCTGAAATTAAACGATGGAAAAATGAAAGGTCCTCAAGGTATTTTAATCGGGGTAACGTTAAATAGCGTAGCCACAACGTTATATGGCTTTTTACTGTATGTTCTTTTAAGTACAAAAGGTATTGGTCAAGCAATTATTGAGCGTCATAAAGCAGATTTAAAAATCATCTTAATAGAAGGAAAATCAGTAATTATTGAAAGTCTTGGCGAAGCAGGTTACGAGGAAAACGTAAAAGGTGTTGAAGAATTATCAGCAGGTGTTCTAGCCGTAGACCAAGCTATTGGATTGTTGTTCCTTGGCTTTTTCCTTACTTTCTTGTTTATGCTAATTATCAAAAAGAAATAAATATGTCATCTATCGCAGAAAATCTTAACTCTTTCAGACAAAAACTGGAAGGTACTTCTTGTAAATTGGTTGCCGTTAGTAAGACCAAGCCTGTAGAAATGTTGCAGGAAGCTTATGATGCTGATCAAAGAATATTTGGTGAAAATAAAGTGCAAGAATTGGTAGACAAACATGAAGTTTTACCAAAAGATATTCAATGGCATATGATTGGACACCTTCAAAGAAATAAGGTAAAATATATTGCTCCATTTGTCTCTTTAATTCACTCTATTGACAGCCCAAGGCTTCTGAATGAAGTTCAAAAAAGAGCAGCTCAGAATGACAGAGTTATTGACTGTTTACTTCAAATCTTCATTGCTGAAGAAGAAACTAAATTTGGCTTTTCTAAAGAAGAGGTAACTGAATACTTATCCTCAGCAGAATTTCAGGCGTTGAAAAACATCAGAGTTGTAGGTGTGATGGGTATGGCAACCAATACATCTGATGAAACACAAGTGCAAAAAGAATTTGCCTCTTTAAAGACGCTTTTCACTGAACTCAAAGAGAAATTTAATAACTTAGAGAACGTAGAACTTTCTGAAATTTCTATGGGTATGAGTGGTGACTTCCCAATAGCCATCAAAGAAGGTAGCACAATGATCCGTGTTGGAAGTGCTATTTTTGGTGCAAGAAATTACGGAGCCCCGAAACACTAAGTCTTAATATTTCGTTTATATCACCAATGATTAACAGAAAATCTTAAAATATTACCTAAAATGAGACAACAAGAGTATGCGTTCCAACGCAGTCATAGATCAGATAAAGAAATAGCAAGTATTCAAAGTTCATTTATGACAAAAGTTTATGGTTGGATGAGTGCTGGATTATTAATTACAGCTTTTGTAGCCATGTTTGTAGCCAACAATGCTTCTAACATGCCAATCGTAACCAATAACTTCTGGATTTTAGCCATTGCACAATTTGGTTTGGTTATTTTCTTAAGTGCAAGAATTAATAAAATGTCATCGGCCACTGCCACAACATTATTCATATTATATTCAGGTTTAACTGGTGTTACCTTATCGACTATTTTTTATGTTTATCCTTTAGCTAATATTGGATCTACATTCTTAATTACTGCGGGTACATTCATTGGTATGAGTATTTTTGGTTTAACAACTAAAAGAGACCTAACATCAATGGGTAACCTTTTGATTATGGCTCTATTTGGCTTAATCCTAACATCAGTAGTAAATATCTTTATTGGTAGCTCAATGTTATACTGGCTATCATCAGCTGTAGGTGTATTGATCTTCGTGGGATTAATTGCTTATGATTCTCAAAAATTAAAAGAGATGAGCTACGCTATCGCAGACGGAGAGTCAGCACAAAAAATGGCTATCTTAGGTGCATTAAGCTTATACTTAGATTTCATCAACTTATTCTTATACTTGTTACGTTTCTTCGGCGGATCAAGCAGAGACTAGGGTTAGATAAAATATAAATATTGACTCCTTGAAAGGTGAACACTTTTCAAGGAGTTTTTTTATGAGTTGATTTCTATTTAGAAGCATAAATCGATTTAATATTTGGTTGTAAATAGGGTGAAAACTCTGCTTTCAACCGCCCGTCTTTAGCAATAAAAAGATGTAGATTATTGAGGCTTGTTATCCCCGGCTGCACTTGATAATCGTATTCTGAATTATTAAAAGTGATGACATTTTGCTCTGATAAATTCCAAGAAAACTGTATTTCTTCCGTATCAAAAATTAAGCGTACGGTTACTTGTGTTTCATTCTCTCTAACTACAGAAATATAACTATCTCCTATTTCATGCTCTTCTAACGGAGCTACAGTATTTACCCCCTCATATTGAAAACCAGAAATAATATATTGACCTTCTATATTTTTAGATAAATCAATCTGCTCAATTTCATCGGTTTGATCAAAACAAGAAACAAGGAAAAATGGAATCGCAATAAGCAATAGATGGGTAAATCTGAAGTAATTCATAATCAAAAAGTAATTCATGTAATTAGGTTTCTGCTCATTACACGAAAGAATTGGTTTTGTGGCCATTAACAGTATTTAGGTACATGTAATTGATTTCTCATTAAAACAGGCTTGAAACATTCAATAATTGGGGGAGATAAGGAAAGAACTATTCATTTATTATTTTTCTACATGTAATAAACTAGGACAAGTTTTATTATTACAATCTATTTTCTTTCGTTTTTAAATCTTAAGTACACATCAAAGTAGAAGTATCATTGTTGCTTCTATTTATTGTAAATGGCTGTACTAATGAAAGCGAAATAATAACTGAAACTTAAAGAAGCATTCTATTTTTTAATTATATAATATACTACTATGTTAAAGCAAACACATTTTTTTCGTCTGCTCATTATTCTTGGGATTCTATCACTTTATTCGTGTAGCGAAGATGAAGGACCACTTGACCCTATTAAAGGTAAATGGCAAGTATCTGCAATCAATGCTACAGAAACTGAAACCTACGAGCTTCGTCCTGAAAAAAATAACATCACTTATTTTAAAGCTGATAATATCAGTTCCACCTATGAATTCATGGATGAAAATATCCTAGAGGTAAGAGGTAAATACGATCGTATCCGTTATGATGAAGAAGGTAATGAACTTTCTGTCGTACGAGATATTCCTAACCACAGAACAGATTACTGGGAAATCAATGAAGACATGAGTGAATTCTTTTTTGCCATTGATGGTACTTTTTTAGAAGAAAGATGGGAGATTACTGAATTAACCACGAATAAGATCACTAAAAAATCTGTAGTGGAAATTGATATTGAAACTACGGATGGTCCGATTAACATCAAAATCGAAGTAATTATAGAATTGACACGTTAGCAGTATAAAGGAAATGGAATATTCCCTAATTCCTGTCATTCAACCTGTTTGATCAGAAGAGAGAAAAAAGGATTGATAAAGCTATAAGAACAGCTTTTAAGCTTACGAGATAACACAGAAATAAGTAGTAAACCATAAACCACCTTGAGCAATTGAGGTGGTTTATTTTTTCTCCAAAAACCAGATAATTAATTATTTTGCACCCTCAACAAATATTACTCTTCAAAACTTGAAAACAATAGACCTCAATGCAGATTTAGGAGAAGGCTTTCCCTATGATGAACATCTCCTCCAAATCGTTTCTTCCTGCAATATTGCCTGCGGAGGGCATACAGGAAACAAAGAAAGTATGAAAGCTACATTGCGTTTGGCTCAAAAATATAATGTGAATGTAGGTGCACATCCATCCTACCCTGACCTAGAAAACTTTGGTCGGAAAGAAATTATGATTTCAAATGATGATTTGAAATCCTCAATTATGGATCAAGTTCAGGGCTTGCTTTCTATAGCAAAAGAGGAAAATATCAGCGTAAATTATGTAAAACCTCACGGTGCATTGTATAATAAAGCCATGATTGATATAACTACGGCAACAGTCATTGTTGAAGCAATTCAAGCTGTAAGTGAAAGTTTATCTATCATGGGAATGCCTAATTCAGTATTGGAAATTCTCTGTCAAAAGAGTGGTATTTCTTTTATCAAAGAGAGTTTTGCGGATAGAAGATATACCTCAGAGGGAAAATTGGTTCCAAGAAGTGAAGCAGGAGCCGTAATTCATACCAATGAAGAAGCATGGCAACAAATCAAAAGTACAATTGAGAAAGGGCAACTTGAAAGTATAGATAAGCAACTCATTTCATTAAAAACAGATAGTATTTGTTTCCATGGAGATACCCCTGAAGCCTTAGAACTCATTCAATTCGTAAAGAAAAAGCTAGTAGAAAATTCTATTCATATTCAATCATTCTTATGATGGAGGTAAAAAGATTTGGGGAAAAGAGTTTGATTATTCAGTTTGAGAATATCATTTCCATTCCGGTTCATCAACAGGTAAAAAACTACTATAAATACCTTTTACAATCTTCTATGGAAGGTATAAAATCAATCTCTCCCGCTTATAATTCTATCACATTAATATATGACCCTTTTGTGACTTCTTTTGACAAGTTGAAACTGGAAATAGAAAATATAGAGATTGATGGTGATAAAGAACTTGAACAAAAGGTAATTGAAATACCGGTCTGTTATGCCACTTCTTTAGGATTAGATATTGAAGAAGTAGCACAATCAAAAAATATTTCAATAGACGAAATTATCCATTTACACACTGCTCCTCATTACACTGTGTACATGTTAGGCTTCTCTCCAGGTTTTATGTATTTAGGTGGATTAGATCCTCAATTATTTACACCAAGAAAAAAAACGCCACGTCTTCAAATCCCTGCCGGTGCTGTAGGTTTGGCAGATCAACAAACGGGAATCTATCCTTCCGCAACTCCTGGAGGTTGGCAGATCATTGGGCAAACTCCAGTTCCAATTTTCCAAGTCAACGAAAAACCACTCGTACGAATGGGAGATCAAATCAAATTCAAATCGATCGATCTTGACACTTTTCACCAACTAAAGAATACAAAATGAGCTTTGAAGTCATAAAAGGAGGATTGATGACCACCATTCAAGATGGAGGACGATATGGTGTGCAAGATCAAGGAATACCCGTGTCCGGTTTTATGGATGAATCTTCTGCTCAAATTGCCAATTCATTGGTAGGAAACTCACCAAACTCCGCTTTGTTAGAATGCTGTCAAGTAGGTTGTACAATCAAGGCTCATACTGAATTTTCTGTAGCTTTTTACGGAGCACATATGGAACTTAAATTAAACAATCACGAAGTTCCTCAAGGTAAAATCCTCACACTGACAACGGATGATATATTGAGTATTGGTTTTGCAACCAAAGGCATGTACGGATATTTAGCCATCGCTGGTCAATTAAACCTTCCAAAAATATATAATAGCTACTCCACCTACCTCCCTGCCAAATTTGGAGGGTATTACGGTAAAAAGCTTGAAACTGGAGATGTTGTCCATATCCTCAAACCCAATATCCTCTCCAATAGCTTTAGTGTCATCAAACCTCAAAATTTCCCTCAACATGTAGTTCTTGAAGCGCTACCAGGGCCTGAGTGGAATGAACTTCCAAAAGAAAGTCAAGAGTTATTATTATCCACTACTTATACCATAAGTAAAGACATTAATCGAATTGGTTATCGATTAGAAGGTGAATCAATTCCCTTAGGAAATAAAAAAGAAATAATTTCTTCTGGAATGATAAAAGGCACCATGCAGATTACAAGTGCAGGAATTCCGATTATTATGATGGCCGATGCTCCAACTTCTGGAGGTTATTTGAGAGCCTTGAACTTAACGGAAAGAGCGTGTGATCAATTGGCACAAATGCAAGTTGGAAACAAGGTAGAGGTAAGAATGAAGAGGTAAGAGGGATGTTTAAATTTCATTTTCTTTTGCCACAAAAAAAGAGCATAACCCTTTCGAATTATGCTCTTCTTATATATTAAGAAAGATTAAAGTTTCAAAAAGAAAGAGTTCTCTCTTCCCTCTTCATTCTTACCTCTTCCCTCAAAACTATCCCATAAATGGATACTTGTAATCTTCTGGAGAAACAAATGTTTCTTTCATTGTTCTTGGAGTAGTCCAACGCATTAAGTTGATTGCAGAACCCGCTTTATCGTTAGTACCTGAAGCTCTAGAACCACCGAAAGGTTGTTGACCAACAACAGCACCAGTTGGCTTGTCGTTGATGTAGAAGTTACCTGCTGCGTTTTCTAATTTCTTAGTTGCCAACTCAATCGCATAACGGTCTTGAGAGAAGATCGCTCCTGTCAATGCATACGAAGAAGTGTTGTTTACTAAGTACATTGCCTCATCGAAGTACTCTGCGTCATAAACGTAGATAGTAACGATTGGTCCAAAGATCTCTTCTACCATTGATTCGTAGTTAGGATCTTTAGTCACGATGATTGTTGGCTCAACGAAGTAACCTTTTGATTTGTCGTAACCACCACCAGCGATGATTTCACACATTTCAGAAGCATTCGCTCTGTCGATATAACCTGCACACTTGTCAAATGATTTCTCATTGATCACTGCTGTGAAGAAGTTTTTGAAATCATGTGGAGTACCCATGTGGTTGTTGATGATATCATTCGCGTCCTCAATGATATAACCTTTCACTTCTTCCCAAAGGTTAGAAGGAACATATACACGAGAAGCTGCAGAACATTTTTGACCTTGGAATTCAAATGCACCACGAGTAATCGCCGTAGCTAAACCTTTCGCTTTTGCTGATTTGTGTGCCAAGATAAAGTCTTTACCACCAGTCTCACCTACGATACGTGGGTAAGTGTTGTACTTCGCAATGTTGTTACCAATAGTAGCCCAAAGATCTTGGAATACACCTGTAGAACCTGTGAAGTGAAGACCAGCAAACTCAGGGTGATTGAAAATCACGTCACCTGCGTCTGGACCAGAAACATAAACAAGGTTGATTACACCATCAGGTACACCAGCTTCCTTGAATACTTCCATCAATACGTTAGCAGAGTAAATCTGATCGTGAGATGGTTTCCAAACTACTGTGTTACCCATCATTGCAGGAGCTGTTGGTAAGTTACCAGCAATCGCAGTAAAGTTGAATGGAGTTAAAGCGAATACGAATCCTTCTAACGGACGGTACTCTAATCTATTCCACATGCCTGGAGATGACTCAGGTTGATCCTGGTAGATCTCAGTCATGAATTGTACGTTGAATCTTAAGAAGTCGATTAATTCACATGCTGAATCAATCTCTGCTTGGTGCGCTGTTTTTGATTGGCCAATAATAGTTGCCGCATTGATCTTCGCTCTGTAAGGACCTGCTAAAAGATCTGCTGCTTTTAAGAAAATTGACGCTCTGTGCTCCCAAGACAATTCCGCCCAAGCTTCTCTAGCACCTAATGCTGCGTTGATTGCTTGAGTTACATGGTCCTTATCACCTTTGTGATACTCACCTACCACATTTTGGTGATCGTGAGGAGATACACAAGTTCCTAAGTTACCCGTACGAACCTCTTCAGCACCAATATACATTGGAACATCGATCTTTTGAGATGACATTTCTGCAATTTTTGCTTCTAACTCAGCACGCTCAGGAGTACCTGGAGCATAGCTTTTGATGGGTTCGTTGACAGCCTTAGGTACGCTGAAAAATCCTTTTGCCATGGTTTAAAATAATTGATATGTGAATATATACTTAGCTGTCTGATAGTATGTGAAATACAGACAGTATAAATTTTGTGCTACAAATGTATGAAATTGAGCCACATAATCATCATGTTATTTGAAGAATAAAAGGCGTTTTTATCATTTTTTATTGATAGTATAACGCACCTCTACTATAATAATTCAATAACTTGCATAGTATTTCAAGTCAAAACCAATCATTATGATCCATTTCAAAACCTACAATCCATCTCATAAAGAGAAAATCATAGCCATTTTCCATTCCAATGCACCTAAATATTTTGATCTAGAAGACGAATCTTACCTTATTGATTTCCTTGATAATTATACAGATGAAAACTATTTGGTGGTAGAAAATAATGACGGAGACATTATAGGTTGTGGAGGTTATTATACCAAAGAAGATCGACACGGAATACCATGGGTCATGTTCCAGCAAGGAAGCATTGGGGCGAGCAACTTACTACAGGTAGCAGACACTTTTTACAATGAAATTGAAAGCAGAATCATTGCTGAAGGTAAAATGTATCCTATCCATATTAATACCACTCAGCTGATGGAAAAGCTTTTCAACCGTTATGGTTTTGTCACTTATGAGAAAATCAAAGATGGTTTTGGAAAAGGGTTGGATGAGTATAAGATGAAGAAGGTATTTGATCAGTAAGTAGAGAAGAAACATCTAGGTTTAACTCAACATTATATTATTTCAAAAAAAAGAAAATAATGTAGACTATTTCCATTATTTTTAAGGACTGAATTTGTTATTTCATCATCATTTCAAGCACTTTGGAGAAGCACTCAGAAGCATACATCGAAGAAGAAATTGCCATTTACGGGGCAAGAGAAAACAATCTTAAAAACTTTGATTTAAAATTTCCTAGAAATAGCCTAGTGGTGATCACTGGCGTTTCGGGTAGTGGAAAATCATCTTTAGCGTTCGATACCATTTACGCGGAAGGGCAAAGAAGATATATGGAGTCTTTTTCTGCCTACGCTCGTTCTTTTATTGGAAATATGGAACGCCCGGACGTAGATAAAATTGAAGGTTTAAGCCCTGTAATTTCTATTGAACAGAAAACAACTTCAAGAAACCCTAGATCTACTGTAGGTACAACGACGGAGATTTACGATTTCCTTCGTCTGCTTTATGCTCGTACGGCTGATGCTTTTTCATATGTGACGGGTGAGAAAATGATCAAGCAAACGGAAGATCAAATCATTGAGTGGATCATGAGTCATTATGACAGTCACAAAATGATTATTCTTGCTCCTGTGATCAAAGGTCGTAAAGGTCATTATAGAGAACTTTTCGTTCAACTTCGAAAGCAAGGCTACAGCAAAGTGCGTGTGGATGGTGAAATTTTGGACTTAGTACCAAAAATGCAGGTGGACCGTTATAAGACCCACGATATTGAAGTAGTGGTGGATAGAGTGAAAGTAGCTGAAAAAGATATTTTCAGAATTACGCAATCACTGAAAACGGCAATGAAAGAAGGTAAGGGAATCATGATGACAGTTTTCCCTGATGCTCCTGCAAAAGAACAAGTGAAGTTCTTCTCTAAATTCTTGATGGATCCAAAGTCGGGTATCTCTTATGATGAACCTGCTCCAAATATGTTCTCTTTCAACTCTCCTTATGGTGCATGTCAGACTTGTAATGGTTTGGGTGAGATTGAGGAAATCACAAAAGAAGCGGTCATTCCAGATCCTACTAAAAGTATTTTTGCGGGCGGTATTGTTCCTTTAGGGGAATATAGAGATATCTATATTTTCAAGATGATAGAGCAACACTTGAAACAAAAAGGATACACGCTTTCAACTCCTATCAATGAGTTGAGTGATGAGATGATTGAGATTGTACTTCATGGTTCAGACGAAGAAATTGAAGTATTGACTGCCAAAGAATCAAAATACGATCAAGCTTGGGTCACTCAGTTTGAAGGTGTAATTCCATTCTTGAAAAGACATGCGAAAAGCAGTTCTGAAAAAGTAAAAAACTGGGCCGAGGAATTCACAATCGTCAAAACTTGCCCTACTTGTAATGGTGCAAGACTCAAAAAAGAATCTTTACACTTTAAAATTGCAGGTAAAAACATTGCTGATCTGGCTGAAATGGACATCAAAACATTTGGACACTGGATCAATAATGTAGATGAGGACCTAACGGAACGTCAAAAAACGATTGGTTCTGAAATTCTGAAAGAACTTCGTAAAAGAACGCAGTTTTTGATCAATGTAGGTCTCGATTATCTGACTTTAAATAGATCATTAAGAACACTTTCGGGTGGTGAAGCACAACGTATTCGTTTAGCGACGCAAATTGGAACACAACTCGTAGGTGTACTTTATATATTGGATGAACCAAGTATCGGTTTACATCAAAGAGACAATGTCAAACTCATCAAATCACTTCAAGACCTAAGAGATTTAGGTAACTCAGTCATTGTGGTGGAGCATGATAAGGACATGATGTTGGCCTCTGATTACATTCTAGATATCGGCCCGAAAGCAGGACTTTATGGAGGAAATGTAGTGGCGGCAGGAAATCCTGATGCTTTCTTAAAGCAAGGAAGTACAACGGCTGATTTCTTAAGTGAAAAACTTCAAATCGAAATTCCTAAAAAGAGAAGAGAAGGTAATGGAAAGTCCATAGACTTAAAAGGTGCTTCTGGCAACAACTTGAAAAATGTTGACGTCTCTTTCCCATTGGGTAAAATGATTGTGGTATCAGGTGTTTCGGGTTCTGGAAAATCTACTTTGATTCACGATACCTTATACCCTATTCTAAATCAAAAGATATATCGTTCCAAAAGGGCTCCTAAAGCTTACAAAAGTATAGAAGGGCTGGAATTTATAGATAAGGTAATTGAAGTAGATCAATCACCAATTGGTAGAACTCCACGTTCCAACCCTGCCACTTATACGGATATGTTCTCTGAGATCAGATCATTATTTACCAATTTACCTGAATCAAAAATCAGAGGTTACAAGCCAGGCCGTTTTTCTTTTAATGTAAAAGGTGGTCGTTGTGAAAACTGTCAAGGTGGTGGTAAGAAGTTGATCGAAATGGACTTCCTTCCTGATGTTTATGTAGATTGTGAAGAATGCAAAGGTAAACGTTACAACCGTGAAACATTAGAAATTCGATTCAAAGGAAAATCTATTTCTGATGTATTGGACATGACCGTTAATCAAGCCGTAGAGTTTTTTGAAGCTCATCCAAAAATCATGAGAAAACTATCTGCTCTGAAGGATGTTGGTTTAGGATATATCACATTAGGCCAACATGCCACTACTCTATCAGGTGGTGAAGCACAACGTGTAAAATTAGCAACGGAACTTTCGAAAAGAGATACGGGTAAGACTTTCTATATTTTAGATGAACCTACAACAGGCCTTCATTTTGAAGATATTCAACATTTATTAGATGTATTACATAAATTAGTTGACAAAGGTAATACGGTGCTGATTATTGAGCATAATTTAGATGTTATCAAGGTGGCCGATCATATCATTGATATTGGGCCTGAAGGTGGTGCTGAAGGAGGAACTGTAGTAGTAACTGGTACTCCAGAAAAGGTAATTAAAAATAAGAAGAGTCACACCGCAAAATACCTTAAAGAAGAGCTTAAATAATGTGCATCAGTGCACTATAATTTTCCGAATCAGATATAACAGGATATTCAGCATCTGTGATATTTGTAAAAGATTATTTTACTAGAATTCCATAAGTGCCATATAAGTGAATGAATATTTTGTTATTTAATAAGTTCACGAAACAATTCACTTATTATTGCACTATGTTGATAATTATTTGCATTTAGTATACATTCGCTTTATATTTGTGTCACTAACCAATTCAATTATCACTTCAATAGAAAGCACGTTTTCATTTTAAGGAAACGTGCTTTTTTGTATTCAGACTACTTTTATTGTAAGTGAGTTATACTTTTTTAGCGATATAAAAACCGTAACTATAGTAGTCTTTAAACTGCTTATACATTTTGATTTCTTCCTTTTCTTGCGTTACAAGGTTTTTAGCTTTTTCAGAATGATTATTTTCTTCTAAAAATGCTTCAAAACGGTCTTCAATTGGACCGTAATAATTATCCAACCAGCTTTCTTGTTTTAATGGAAAATACCCTACTGGTTGATAGCCTAATTCTTCTATCACTCCCAACTTATTTGAAGCAGTATCAATTTCTGGATATGCGGCGTTCCAATATTCCTCAATCTCTTTAGGCCTGCTATTGGTTAACCATGTAATCTCACTCACCGCAATATATCCACCTAGCTTAAGATATTTTTTCCAGTCCTCTAACCCTTTTTTAAAACCAATATTATAAATAGCACCTTCTGACCAAATCAAATCAAACACACCTTCGTCAAAAGATAATTGATCCATTGATTCCTTCAGAGTAATGATTCTATCATCAAAATTATTTTGAACGGCTTTCAAGTTTAATTGCATCAAAAATGCATTAAAAAGATCTACAGCAGTGATTTCGGTTTTTTCTAATACTGTCGCTAAAGCAAAAGTCTGCGCACCAGAACCACAGCCAATATCTGCTACTTTCAGAGGCTTCTCAAAATCAAGATTGGTCAATGACAGCGCTTTTTCAGTTTCAGTATCACTACCTGGTCCTTGTCGATCAGCATTAACATGAAAATCAACAAGTAATTTAAAATCTTCTTCAGTCATAGTATTAGGGTTAATAAGTACTAAGTCGTAACTAGGTCATAGTTTATTTTTGGCTTAATACTCAAGATATAAAAAACTCCATCAAAATAGAGTACTATTAAAGATGGAGTTTTCAAATGATTATAATTTCATATCTGTCTCTTCAAAAGGAATATTTTGAAGCATAATTTCTTTGTCTCGTTTATTCAACCTCAAATCAGAAATCACCGTATGGACCGTTGGGTTACTCATGGCCAATAATATTAATGAGAATAAATAAACACCCATCATTAATGGCTCTAACGTCAATCTATAAAGTACCACTGTAATTACAGGAGCTACTGCCAATGGAATAAATTTGAAGCATTGGCCTTTTAGAAGCATGGTTAATCGGTAAGGAAGTGAATCTTCTTTTCTGATGACCTTTAACTTCTTTTGGTACTGCATGTAAACTACAATTGCTACTGCCACCGCTATCGCTGCTGTAATACCTGAAAACACCTTACCCAAGGGCTCAATGATCGGCTCTAGTTCTTCGTTCTTATTCTGAAGATACCAAATAGTGAAGAAAGGTACGGAGAGACTTGCTAAAGAATAAAATACAATTCTC
Source organism: Flammeovirga sp. EKP202 (assembly GCF_014534745.1). GTDB lineage: Bacteria > Bacteroidota > Bacteroidia > Cytophagales > Flammeovirgaceae > Flammeovirga. The sequence goes on along the minus strand of NZ_JACVVP010000001.1, from coordinate 149,467 downwards.
AATTTATTAACCATTTCGAACGGGTCTTTGAACCCTTCAAAAAAGTTTGGTTTTCTATCGCTCATATTGTTTAATTATCTGTTACCACAAAGGTACAAAGCTTAAATTTTAATGAAAAAAAATCCACAACAGCATAACAACTATTGTGGATTGAAAAGTACCCTAAAAATACTTTGTCTGAATTAAAATTACTTCGATCCTTTTTCTTCAGATGAAGCAGCATTTAATTCCTCTTCATATTTAGCATTCAAACCATCGATAACAGCTTGAGTGATATCTTCTACGTTTGGAGTAGACCAGATTACAGTTGATGTTACACCATCGCTATAACCTAATACAATACTATAGTTTTTGTCAGCTGAGTAAGAATCTAAAAATTCTTTTACTCTTTTACGTACCTCAGCTTGGATAGATGCCTCTTCAGCAGCTAAACCTTGTGCTTGAGATTGTTGAGCAATTTGAATTTCTTGTTGTTTGATTGCTAACTCCTCTTGTTTCTTACGAACATCATTTTGAGACATTAAACCTGCTCTAGCTCTTTTTTCAAAGTTCTCAGCATCTTTTTGAAGCTTCATTGCACGAGTTTGCAATTGCTTTTGGCTTTTCTCTACTTTCGCTTGGAATTCTTTGTATTGATCTTCTCCGAATTTATAGTAAACAGATAAAGTATCGTTGTTGATATAAGCGATCTTTGTTGTAGTTCCTGCTGGTGCTGCTGTTTGAACAGGTTGAGGTTGCTGACATGCAATCATTGTAGCAATGATACCTACTACGATTAATAACTTCTTCACTTTATTTATTAGTTTAGAATGTGATTCAAAAAAATGTACTATGAAAATAGATAAAAAAAACTTCGATGGAAGGTATTTTTCTATTTTATTTCCGATTTAATCCGGCACAAATATAATTAAATCCTTCTAAGTGTAAAAAGTCCTATTCTTTCATTGTATCTTACTAGTATAATTTTCACAAAAATGATGAAATTAGATACGTAGAAGTACTCTTTGTACATCAAAGTATCGATATAAGTCTAGATTTTCTATGAACTTCGTAAACCCTGTTTTTTTATATGTCCTGCCTTTAGTTGCGGTGCCGCTAATTATTCACCTTTTTAATTTTCAGAGGTCGTCTGAAGTAAAGTTTACCAATGTTGCCTTTCTTCAAACTGTCAAGGAAATGTCCAATGCACAAGACCGTTTGAAAAAGATATTGGTAATGATTGCCCGTATGGCCTTCATACTATTGGCTATTCTCACCTTTGCCCGCCCATATATACCAAAAGAAGATGGTAGTACACTCCTAAAAGGTGATACTGGTAAAATCAGTATCTACATTGACAACTCCTTCAGTATGCAAAGCGAACGTAATGGTAAAACGCTTTTGGATGCTGGTAAAGATATAGGCAGAAATATTCCTGGTATTTTCCCTGTCGGATATAATTACCAAATCATTGACAACCGCTTTACAGGTAGTTCTAGGTATTTTAAAAACCAAGATCGTACAGAGGAAGAAATCATTGGCTTGACTTATTCTAACTTTACTAGAGGTTTGGATGAAATTAATACTTTCAGCCAAGATGCTTTTGTAAGAGAAAAAATGGGAGACAATAAGCAAATTTTTATGATCTCTGATTTTCAAAAGTCTACTAACCTAGAGTTTGAGCAATTTGAATTTGATACTTCGACTACTTATCATTTGATACCATTACAGGCTGATAAAACTGAAAACTTACGCATTGATTCTGTTTGGTTGGAAAAACCATTCTTAAAAGAAAAAGAGAACAATAAGCTTTTTGTGAAAGTGTCTAACCTTGGAAAAGGAGAAGTGAAAGACAGAGATTTAAAATTATATATAGAAGATGTACAATCTTCAAATGCAACTATTTCATTAGAAGAAGAGGAAACTAAAACAATAGAAATGGCATTTGCTATTGGTAATTCTGGTGCGAAAAGATGTAGAGTAAGCATAGATGATTACCCTGTTGATTTTGATAATGACCATTATTTTATATTAAATGTATCACCCAATATTAATATTGCCATTATCTCAGATAACCCTAGAAAATATTTATCTACAGTTTACAAAAGTGAACCTTTCTTGAATGCTACTTCTTTCCGATCTAATTCGATTAATTATTCAGCAACAAGTGGAGCTGACCTCTTAATTTTGGATTATGTGGAATCTATCAATGAATCGTTGAATGAAGTAATCACCAATGCCATTAGGAACGGGACGAATATCGCCGTTTTTCCTCCTCCAAATATGGATATTGATAGCTACTCTAGTGCTTTTGGCGTCTTGATTTCAAAAAATAATATCTCCGCAAGTAGTCAATATATTGGTACAATTCCGCCTCCTAAGAAAGATCCTTTCTTTGCCAATGTATTTGAAAAGAGAATTAAAAATATGAGTATGCCAGAAGGTATTTCGAATTACCAATGGAATGGCAGAGGTGTCCATACACTTTTGGGGTATAAAAACGGGCAAAGCTTTTTAACGGTACAAGAAAATGCATTACAAAATATTTACTTCAGTTCAGTACCTCTCGATCCACAATACTCTAACTTCGGAAAGCACGCTTTATTTGTGCCGATCATGTATAGAATGGCGATTTTAAGTAAAACTCAATCCGATCAACTGTCTTATAATTTTGGAGAAAAAAACATCCGAATCCGATTAGAAGGGCTTCAAAAAGGAAGTATGTATAAACTTCAAAAAGAACAACTTGAAATCATTCCAACTCAAAAGGTCAATGCTGATATTCTTACATTAAAATTACCGAATGAAGATATGGAAGCAGGTTGCTATGCAATTAAGAACACCGAAAATGAAGCTATCATAGGCTACATCGCCTTTAACTATGATATTTTAGAATCTAAACTGGAAAGTTATTCAACAGAAGAGCTAAAGGATAAATTTCAGAATTTTAAAAATGTAAAAGTATACAGCAATAGCAAAGCAGATACTTTCAAACAGATTTTTATGGAAGATAACGTAGCACAACCTTTGTGGAGGTTCTTCTTACTATTTGCATTACTGTTCCTCAGTATTGAGATGATTATCCTTCGATTTTGGAAGTAAGTGCATAGTTTATTTTAAGTACAAATTCAAAATTATCTAATACTAATTCTATTTATTGTTTTGCGATTACTTCCTTCAAAAAACTTTCAATAGAACCACTATTAAGACGTTTTTTAGCGTTGTACTCACAAAAAATAAATTAGAACTAACTATGATTTATTTTTGACTTTGTACTTAGTGCAAAAAAAATCCATTGTAAACAGTCGCTTACAATGGATTTTTTCGTGAAAAGAGATATTAAACTTTCTCTACTTCTGAGGATAAGTCATCTCCTTTTTCACCAAGTTGAGATTTATAAAATAAGATTTGCTCGTCTTTTAAAGCAATCTCTTTCTTTAACGCATTTCTTACTTCCTCAAGTTCAATTTGCCTTCTGGCCATTTCTTCTTGAGTCGTTTGAAGTTCCTCAGTGTTTTGAAGCATTTCTTCTTCTCTTGTTCTTAACTCTTGCGTTAATTTTTGAGCATCTGAAAGTAAATGTGCAGTTCTTGTATTGTGCTTCGCTGATGTAATAGCAGAAGCTATATTCTCTGAAATTCTTTCTACAAACTCGATCATGTACCTTTCAAATACATCAAAAGAAGCTACTTCAATAACTCCCAAAGCTTGCTCATTGAACTTTAAAGGAACAATTAGAATACTCTTTGGAGATGCTAAACCAAGACCCGTTATAATCTTTGAATAACCTTCTGGTACATCATCAATAAACAATGATTCATTTTCTTGCCAACAACGACCTGCTAACCCTTCTCCAAAACCGATTTTCTTATGAAGATATTTTTGTCGATCAAAAGCGTAACAAGCTTTCAACTGTAAATATGCTTTATCTTCGATTTCATCATCCTCTACCAAAAATAGCATTCCTTGATTGGCCGATAAATAATCAACCAGTTCCCTTAATACTACTTCGTAAAGTTGATCTACATTGTCTAAGTATTGCCTAGTAATATCAGCAAACTTTGTCACCCCTTCATTGACCCATTGCCTTCTGTGATCCTCGATAGAAACCTCTTTTAAACGATCTCTCATCTTCACCAAAGAATTACCCAATACGTCTTTATTGCCATAGGTTTCGAACTTGGTTTCAAAATCACCTTTACCTATATCTCTTGCGAAATCTGACGTGTCCTTTGTTCGACTGATAAGCGTATTCATCGAATCGATAGTCTGTCCTATTTCATCAGCAGAAGTAACCGGAATTGACGCAGATAAATCACCTTTTGAAAGCTTGGCAATGGCCTCCTGAAGTTTATAAATAGGTCTAGTAAAACTTGTAGAGTAGGCATTCGATACAATCACACCAATAATAAAGATAACCAAAGTGGCTAACGCTACATTCCATTTCAATCTTTCAATGGATTCAAATGCCTCTTCTTCCTGCATTTCTGCGATGATAATCCAAGGAAGTTCCCTTATTTTTAAACTAGAATAAGCACTCAAAGCCGGTTTACCTAAATAGTTTTTGGAAAGTAAATTTCCTGAATGCCCTTTTAAAGCATCCAAAACAGGCTCTGTACTTACAGACTTAGATAATACAGTTGTTCTTAGAGATTTGATTTGACTGATTTCATCACCAGATACATTCAGATCCAATAACTCCTCATAAAACTTCTCAGCCCCTTCTTTAAAAAGACGGGCATCACTCCTCATCAATTGATCCTTACCTACCAAATAAGTTTCTCCTGTTTTCCCTAATCCTTCTTGCTTCCAATCACCATCGTCTGTCATGATCTTGTTGATCGCAGACAAAGGCATTGTGGCAATAAGTACGGCTATTTTTTCTCCTTCTTCATAAACAGGTGCCGAAAAGAAGATTTGTAAGTCACCATACGCTCCTTCATAAGAAACGAAATCTGATAGAATCACCATGTTAGGGCGAATGGAATTTCTAGCTAATGTGAAAGCTTGTCCTAAAGCAGACTGCCTAAACACACCGTCCATCAAACTTGATCCAAAATCTGTATTTTTAGCTACAGAATAAATTACCTCAGAAGTATTGACATTCACTAGTAAAATATCTGCAAAACCGTCAGCCATTAAAAACCTTCTGAATGATGAATGATATCTTTCATGAATATCAGAATAAGCCGTTTTATCTTCCGCCCTATTCATCAAGTATTTTTTACCTATTGGATTTTGATTATTGGCGATATAAAGATTTTGAAGTACTACCGCTTTATCTGATAGCTCCTCAGTACTTTTAATAAGCTGCTTTGAGAAAAGATCTTGTTCTCCCAATTTTCTATCGACACTCGTTCGGTAAAACTCCTTCAAGTCTCTTCTCATAAGCGTAATCTTACCTGGAGAATAATAGAAATCCATGATAGAATAAGCAGGTGACAGTTCCATGACAGCATCTGCAACCATTCTACTTTGTGCTAATACACTCACTTGCTCTTTGGCATCTTCAATAAAAGACTCCAATGCTCTTCTTTTCACTTCCCTTACGGAAGTCAATTGAGCAAATACAGCCTCTTCCAAAGATTTTTTAGCAGAGTAATACCCCAAAAAGCCTACAGCAATACTGGAAAGTGCAGCTATTATAAGCATGTTAAGCAAAACCTTAACACGTATACTTAAATCATTTAATCTTAAACCAACATTTTTAGGAGTTGATGATTGATCACTCATAGTCTACTTTATATGTGTCCTACTACTTCTGTACTTTAAGCAATTCAAGTACCATGATTACATAGTGGATGTATGAACTATTTCTTTTTATAAAATTTATTCCAGATTATAAACTATAATCATTCAATGTGAATAGATAAAATCACTATGACTATAAAGAATAACGAAGAAACAGATATTCTATTTTTAAGATTACTAAATTTTGGGCATAAAAAAAAGGTTGATATTTCTATCAACCTTTCTAAGTGCGGGTGGAGGGACTCGAACCCCCACGCCGTGAAGCACTAGATCCTAAGTCTAGCGTGTCTACCAATTTCACCACACCCGCTTTTTGTTGTGGCCTTTTGTTTTAAAGCGATGCAAAGGTGCACGTTTTTATATTACCACGCAAGTATATTCTAAAAAAATTTCTTTAATAAAATTAAATATAATGCGTTTTACATTTCTAAAAATAATATTCCGCTGGTATTCAGAAGTGTTAAGTATCTGATAATAAATAGTGTGTACAACATCAAAAAGATATTCCTATCTTTGAAAAAAAATCAGATTTTTATAAAAAAAATTTGATGTGTTTGTGAAAAGGGAACTTAACCCCCTGTAAGCATTTTAATTTTATGGCAAAAAGAGTAGTAGTAGGTCTATCCGGTGGTGTAGACTCAAGCGTAGCCGCTTATTTATTAAAAGAGCAAGGTTATGATGTAATTGGTCTTTTTATGATCAATTGGCACGATGGAAGTGTAACAATTCAAGGTGAATGTCCATGGATTGACGACAGCAATGATGCATTGCTTGTAGCCAACAAACTGAACATTCCATTCCAAAGTGTAGATTTAAGTGAGCAATACAAAGAACGTATTGTTGACTATATGTTTGCGGAATATGAAGCAGGCAGAACCCCAAATCCTGATGTATTATGTAACAGAGAAGTGAAGTTTGATGTCTTTATGGACATTGCGATGTCACTTGGTGCTGATTATGTAGCAATGGGGCACTATTGTAGAAAAGACTCTTTCATTGATGAAAATGGAAAAGAAGTCTTCCGTTTATTAGCAGGTGTAGATGGAAATAAAGATCAAAGTTATTTCTTATCTCAATTGAATCAAGAGCAACTTTCTAAGGCATTATTCCCTATTGGAGAATTAACGAAACCTGAAGTAAGGGCTATTGCAGCTGAACAGGATTTAATTACCGCTGACAAAAAAGATTCTCAAGGACTTTGCTTTATTGGTAAAGTAAAACTCCCTGACTTCTTAAAGCAGCAATTAATGCCTAAAGTTGGTAATATTGTTGAGGTTCCTGTTGATCATTCTATCTATTTGGAAAGGGAAGCTGCCATTAATGCTGCCGCTTCTGAACAAGAGAAATTAGAGCTTCAGACTCTTCCTTATTCCTATAAGCCAACTTATGGTAAAAAAGTAGGAGAGCATCAAGGGGCACATTACTACACTATTGGCCAACGTAAAGGTTTAGGTGTTGGAGGAACTCCACTTCCTTTATTTGTGATTGCAACAGACACCGAAACAAACACTATTTACACGGGTCAAGGTAGTGAACACCCTGGTCTAAACCGACAAGGCTTGAAAGTGGAATCTAATGAAATCCATTGGGTAAGAGAAGATCTTAAAATGGAAGTTGGTGAAACTCGAACGTATATGGCTAGAATCAGATATCGTCAACCATTAGAAAAAGTCACTCTTTATCAAAAAGAAGATGGGCTATATTGTGTTTTTGAAAATAAACAATCTGGTATCTCAGCAGGTCAATTTATCTCTTGGTATGAAGAAGATGAATTAATTGGATCTGGAGTGATTGGAAGATAATAAGCAGTTGTAAAATCAAAATGGTCATAAGCTTTTGAAACTTATGACCATTTTTTATATTCTTTACCATCTAAGACTTAAATTCTTCTACGTCCTACATTACCATAGAATAAATATTGAATTGCCAATACTATAACTAATGTAGCTAAAGTACTTAAGACGCCTCTTAGTATTGCCTTAGGCATAAATGCCATACTTCCAGCCTCAATCATAAATAACGTAATATGATGTAATACTATTTGTGGAATCACAAAAACTAAAAAAGCTCCAAAACCCATTTGGTTAATAGTCGGTACTTCTGAAAGTTCGTATCCCCCTGTTGGAGCCGTCCATTTCATGATTTGTGTTCTTGTAAAAGCAAGGAAAACACAAGATGCCGTATGAATTCCAATAGAATCATAAAATATATCTATCACAAATCCCATACAAAAGCCCACGATCAATATACTCATGTTCATTGCTCCAAATGGCAGTAAAATAAGAAAAGCAATGTAGGGGAATACCATCACATTACCTTCAAAGAAAGTAAGGTTTCTAAAAAACAATACTTGAATAAAAAGGTAGATTAGAAATAATCCTGCTTGTTTTAACCAAATTTCTCTTCCCATAATTTCTTCTTGATCCTTAAGACTTCTACTTAATTTTACTGTTCATCCATAGATTCCAAAGAATCTTTTTCTGTTCTGAATAATGACTTTGACACATACACATGGTGCAGTTTTGAAAAGTCTACAGAAACATCAATTGTCACTAACCAGAAACGTTCTGAAGGAGTCTTTTCTGCTTCTGTTACCACACCCAGCATTACTCCTTCCGGGTATACAGTATTAAACCCAGAGGTAGTAATAGTATCGCCCACATTAATGTCTAAATGTAATGGTAAATAATTTGCAGATGCCCTTGTAGGATCTTCTGTATTCCATGTTACTGTACAAAGTGCACCATTCTTTTTTAGTTCTGAAGATACAGCCATATCTCTATGTAGAAGCGAATAACAAGTCGCAAAATGATTAGAAACAGATTTTACCTGCCCCACTACTCCATCTTTTGTCATAATACCCATTCCTTCTACAATTCCATCTTTCCTACCTTTATTTAAAGTAATGTAGTTGGCAGACCTGTAAACCGAATTATTAATTACTCTTGCTGGTATAAAGTCATAAGCAATAGTATCACTCATACCATAAAATAATGGAGATAAGGTATTTTTTGTATCAATACTATCACTAACACCTGCTACCTGATATAATTCAATTTGCTTTCTAAGAAGAGCATTTTCATTTAATAAGTCTTCATTTACCTCAGTAAGGTAAAAATACTGCTCAATATTAGATGTAGTATTGTAAATCCCTCCTACTACAGTGTTAGAAGAAGATAGAATAACCGAACGTTGATAAGTATTATTATTAACAATTAAAGCTGCTGCTACTAACTCTAATAGAATAAATACTAAAAAGACTCGGTATTTAAATATGATAGCAAATAATTGACTCATATAATGGCAATCAAAAATATTATCTCCAGAAAAAATATAAGGTAAAAAGAGTTTTTAGCTTATCGTAATTATTTCTTTTCCCTTAAATATCATGCAAGATAAAATGAAGATCCGAACAAAAAAAAACGCAATGGAATCTTTCAATTCATCTTGCGTTTTTTTATATAATTAGGTAATCAAAATGGCTTTGTACCTGTTTAATTCCTTTAATACATGCCCCGTTCCTAAAACAACAGCCCTCAATGGATCGTCCGGAACATGCACTGGTAATTTCGTTTTAAGAGAGATTCGTTTATCCAATCCTCTCAATAATGCTCCTCCACCTGTAAGGTGAATTCCTCTATCATAAATATCTGCAGATAATTCTGGTGGAGCAGTTTCTAAGGCTCTCAAAATAGCCTCTTCAATTTTTGAAATAGATTTATCCAAAGCAAATGCAACCTCAGCGTAAGATACATTGATCACTTTTGGAATACCTGTTAGAAGATCTCGACCACGAATTTCATAGTCTTCAGGAGCATCATCTAACTCTGCCAAAGCAGCTCCAACTTCAAACTTAATTTTCTCAGCTGATCGTTCACCAATAAGTAAGTTATGTTGACGGCGCATATAATCTAGAATATCTCTGTTAAAGACATCTCCGGCAGTTCTTACCGATTGATCACAGACAATTCCTGACATTGCAATCACTGCAATCTCTGTCGTTCCGCCTCCAATATCTACTACCATGCTTCCCATAGGCTCCTCAATATTTACACCTATACCAATTGCTGCTGCGATCGGTTCCGGAACCATATATACTTCTTTTGCTCCAGCATGTTCGGCAGAGTCACGAACAGCTCTCTTTTCCACCTCGGTAATTCCCGAAGGAATACAGATGACCATTCTGTGAGAAGGAGTGAAAAATCGTTTTTTAGCATCAGACATTTTAATCAAGCCACGAATCATTTGTTCTGCAGCATGAAAGTCAGCAATTACGCCATCTTTAAGAGGACGAATCGTTTTAATATTCTCGTGCGTTTTCTCATGCATTTGCATGGCCTTTGCACCAAGAGCAATCACTTTTCCAGATTGCCTATCTAATGCAATGATAGAAGGTTCTTCTACCGCAATTTTGCCTTTGGTGAGAATCAGCGTATTTGCTGTTCCTAGATCTATTGCCAGATCACTTGTAAAAAAATCAAAGAAGCCCATTGATACTTTACTCTATTTTCATTATTCAAGATAATTGGTGTAACTGCAGTAAAAAAAATCAAGTTATTAATGGTTTCAATTTGTAACATTTACCCCTATTGCAAGCAAATATTCTCAGTATATTGAAAAGGAAATACAAGACAAATGATCAGTATTTGTCTCACCTATTTTTATTGGTTATCAATACCACCGCTTTAATGAAGCATAATAACCGCCTTATCTACGGCTATAAAAGAAACGGCAAATAATGTACCTATGGTATACTAAATGCCTATAAAATTATGTTATTCTTTTCTTTTAAAGTCACCACGTTTTATGGATTTGATCAAATCACCCCAAGCAAATGGGTTCAGTAAAGGGTTCGCCGTCTCCATAAAATACTGAGTAGCAATTTGATCCGCCCTATAATTCATATAATATTTGTAGTTACCAGTTGCTCCCATTGGCAATGCATTAGACATCATTGTCAATTTCTCCTGGCTTAGATTTTTTTCCATATTCTCCACCCTTTGATCTTTTTGCTCTCCTAATGCTAAGAATGCCTCTTCAAAAATCTCTTTGGTAGGATATGGAAATACTTCAAGCAATGGAAGTTCTGTCACTTCCTCTCTCATTTCTATCAATACAGTAAAACCTAAATCATCTCTTTTAGGAATTACAATTTCTTGTTTTGCAAAACCAACCGAACTCACTACAATAGTATCACCAACTTGTGTTGGCATTGTGAAAAAACCAGCATGATTGGTCACTGTTCCTCTACCTGCTTGTTTAATATAAACGTGAGCTCCAGGTACACCATATGAACTATCTCCTTCAACTACAATACCTGAAAACTGAATTGTGTTTTGTTCTCCTTGGGCGAAAATATCATTAGGCTGTAAAAAGAAAGTAACTACTCCTAGAAATAGTACTACCTTATAATTTAATATTTTTTCAAAAAATTGAATCATTCTCCGTCAATGAATAATTTTGATATGTGATTAAGTTTATCAAATATAACGAAAGCCTCAATACAAAAGGGATGTATTGAGGCTTTTCTTAAAATATTTGTAAATAATTAAGTGAATTCGAGACTTAAGCTTTTCTCTTTAACACTCTTAGTTCTTTTTTAATAACCTAAACCATTCTAAGTCATCGTATTCCTTGTTGTTTCAAAAAAGGTTTTACTTTTTAATGAAACTTGAAAAAATGATTCAATCATTACATGAAATACTTATTCTTAATCAATAGAAGGTTAAAAATGCACTCAAATATATTTTATCCTACTAGTGTCCAGCACTTTCTTCTGCTGATACTGCAGAGGCTAGCATAGATGATTTTATCTTTTCAAACTGTTGCTTTTTAAGGTGCTTTAACTCCATACTTCTTTCTTGTACCCATTTTTCTGGAGAGTATTTTCCTTGTGGATATTTATCCCAATATCCAACGTATTCTAACCCTAATGATTCAAACTCCATTCTAAATTCATCATCAATTAAAATAAAGTTTTCTCTTAGGTTTCTTGCTAACGTTGTTATAGCACTTGGTGTTTGCACCATTTGCTGTTCCATTTCTTCAAAATGCTGCCTTAACTCTTGTTTTTCCAACAATATCTCATTGGCTGTTACTTGAGTCTGAAGCTCTTCCCCACCCCAAAATTCATCATTAGCTGCAAAAACTTCTTTTTGAAGTTGCTCATTCGATGGTCTATTATGCTGTTCAGCTTGTGCTAATGGTCCTGAAGGCCCAAGCATTTGTTTCCAACTTTTGATGTTTTCTTTCTCAGAAATGTTCATACAAACCCATGACTTACCTACATAGGCAGCCCACAAACTCATATCTGTTGGTGTTTCTTGTAGTAGTGACCAAACTTTTGGTTTGTTAAGAGGATCATTTGCATAAGCATTCAATGTTAGAAACGTAAATGCTAGTAATAGATAAAAGGTATTTTTAATCTTCATTTTTCACACAGTAAGTTGCCATTTTGAGTTGTCCATAAACCATACTTTTTGAAAGTATATTTTATTAAACAACGTAAAACGAGTGTTGATTGCTAAGGTAACCTAAAAAATCATGCCTAATTCGATGTAAGTTTTTATAGCAATAGTTCTCAATTATAATAAAGTCTGTTTACAAGAACTAAAACTTACATGTAAATTCCTAATAAATTTTAATCTTGATTAAATATACGCCTTGCAATTAACTCTATTTGGTAAAAAAGGGGGTGAAATTCAAAATTTCAACCGGTATACCATAAAAATTGCAATTAAAATACAATTCTTACACTTAAAATGTCAATAATCTTTGGAATCATTAGATAGTATTATAGTTTTGCATTGAAAATAGTCTTTGAAGTAGTCTTGCTTCGAAGCTTGTGTTTGAATTCATTGATATAATAATAAATACCAAGATGTCAAATATCGGTAAAGTTTCCACAGTCATTGGACCAGTAGTTGACGTCAGCTTCGAAGCAGAAGGATCTACGCTACCTGCGATTTACAATGCTTTGAAGGTGAAGAAATCCAATGGTCAAGAGATCATTTTGGAAGTTCAACAACACCTTGGCGAGGAACGCGTTCGTACAGTAGCGATGGACGGTACAGAAGGTCTTCAGCGTGGTGCTGAAGTACTTGATACAGGCGAGGCTATTGCAATGCCTACAGGTGAAGAAGTTAGAGGTCGTTTATTCAACGTTGTAGGTGAAGCTATTGACGGAATGAAACAACCTTCAGGTAAAACTTCATTACCTATTCACAGGTCTGCTCCTCCATTTGATCAATTAGCAACTTCTACAGAAGTTCTTTATACAGGTATCAAAGTAATTGACTTATTAGAGCCATATACTAAAGGTGGTAAAATTGGTCTTTTCGGTGGTGCCGGTGTAGGTAAAACAGTATTGATCATGGAATTGATCAACAACATCGCAAAGGTATACTCAGGTATTTCTGTATTTGCTGGTGTTGGTGAGCGTACTCGTGAGGGTAACGACCTTCTTCGTGAAATGATCGAATCAGGCGTAATCAAATACGGTAAAGAATTCGAAGAAGACATGGAGAAAGGTGGATGGGACCTTTCTAAAGTAAACGAAGAAGAGCTTGCTCAATCACAAGCAACATTGGTATTCGGTCAAATGAACGAACCTCCAGGTGCTCGTGCTCGTGTAGCTTTATCTGGTCTTACAATTGCAGAGTATTTCCGTGATGGTGAAGGTGAAGGTGAAGGTAGAGATATCTTATTCTTCGTTGACAACATCTTCCGTTTCACACAAGCAGGTTCAGAGGTATCAGCCCTTCTAGGTCGTATGCCTTCAGCCGTAGGTTACCAACCAACGCTTGCTACTGAAATGGGTGCTATGCAAGAGCGTATTACTTCAACTAAGAGAGGATCGATTACTTCAGTACAAGCAGTATATGTACCTGCCGATGACTTAACTGACCCTGCTCCAGCGACAACATTCGCCCACTTAGACGCACAAACAGTATTATCACGTAAGATTACTTCAATGGGTATCTTCCCAGGTGTAGATCCACTTGAGTCATCTTCACGTATCTTATCTCCAGACGTATTAGGAGATGAACACTACAACACTGCTCAACGTGTAAAAGAAACAATCCAACGTTATAAAGAATTACAAGATATCATTGCAATTCTTGGTATGGATGAACTTTCTGAAGAGGATAAGCAGGTAGTAGCAAGAGCTCGTAGAGTTCAACGTTACTTATCTCAGCCATTCCACGTAGCAGAACAATTCTCAGGTATCCCAGGTCTAATCGTAGACATTAAAGATACTATCCGTGGTTTCAACGAAATCTTAGATGGTAAGTGGGATCACCTTCCAGAAGCAGCCTTCATGTTCGTAGGTGCTATCGAAGAAGCAGTAGAAAGAGGTGAGAAAATGCTTGCTGAAGCGAAGTAATTCCTTCACAGCTTAATCATATTCACAAGGCGAGAGTCTAGAGTATTCTCTGATTCTCGCCTTTATTAATTTAGGGAGTAAGAAGTTTATATTTACATAACTACTTCTACCTCTCAAACATAATTTACTTTTATAAATTTATTTATCATGTTTGTTGAATTAATTACTCCTGATAAAAAATATTTTGAAGGTGAAGCTACAGGTGTGAAAGTTCCTGGTATCAACGGGGAATTTGAAATGCTTGATAGACACGCCAACATCATCTCAAGCTTAGCAAAAGGTGATGTTCGTATCGCCAACGGTAAAGATCTTACCACTTTTACTGTTGATGGTGGTACTATTGAGATGCTTGACAACAAACTAGTGATTCTTGCTGAATCAGTAGTAAGCTAAGCTTCATTATAAAGCATTATAATTAAGGACGATTTTTTTCGTCCTTTTTTTATGTTTGAAACTCACTCTTAATACAACCAACGTATTTAATGTAATTCATTTTTTCGACATTAAATCTATAACATAAAAAAACACCTCACTAATTACTTAATGAGGTGAAAACTATACTATTGTATCCTTATATTATTCATAAGGAGAAATAATATCCACAAAATCTTGATTAAAAATTGGCATAGTATCGCTAAAATTGATCATAATTTGTGATTTTATTAGTGAGAAATAGCGTTGTTTTTTTTGAATCGTTAATTGAACAAAATCTTCTGTATACACATGAGCATATACTCATGGCAACAATATGTATAGTTTATTACTAAACACTTATATATCTTTATTTTAAATTAAAATCATCTGAAATAATCACCTTGCAACTAAGATGATTGAAACGTGATACAATTTCCACAACTAATGAAAGATAAAAATCGATTTACTCACATATTTGAGGTTTGTTAACTAAGCATAGAGTAACAAAAAATTGTCTTGCATAAAAAAGAGAAAAATAGTCAAACTTTATTTTAAATGAACCGAGCAGAGTTTTTATACTCTATTTCTTGTTATTATGTTACTTCAATATTAAGGCTTAGAATGTTTATTTACAAATATTCACTAATTTATTTTTAGTAAATTTATGATTTTTACAAGATTGAAAATGATGCAACGTGTTATTGAAAATATTGCAATAAAAAAGCCATAAAATCTTTCAATAATAGACTTATGACTCTTTATAAGGGTTTAAAATATCTCCTAATATGCCTTCTCATCACCATTCACAATTCCTGTTACTGTATCAAAGATAATTTGAACGTCAAACCAAAGACTCCAATTATTAACATAAAACCGATCTAGTTTCACTCTACCTTTCATAGCATAATCATCATTTTCAGTTTCACCTCTGTATCCCCTTGCTTGAGCAAGTCCAGTTATACCTGGCTTCACTAAATGACGAGACATGAACTTTTCCACTACTTTAGAATACTCTTCTGTATGACGTAACATATGAGGCCTAGGACCTACTACAGACATATTACCAATAAATACATTAAAGAATTGAGGTAATTCATCTATTGAAGTCTTTCTGATAAACGCTCCTACTTTAGTTATTCTCATATCTCCTTTAGTCGCTTGCTTGGCATCACTATCAGAATTTACAGCCATAGATCTAAATTTATAGCACCAAAATGCCCTTCCGTCTTTACCTGTTCGTTTCTGTTTAAAAAAGACAGGGCCTTTAGATTCCAATTTGATTATTAGAGTCATCAAAGGAGTTAACCAGGACATTAGTAAAACAATCACAGAAAAAGAAAAAGCTACATCAAAAGCTCTTTTCATTAATTGATTATGCTGATCATCCAATGGAACTGGAGATACATCCAATACAGGAATTTCATCATACCTCTCAAGCGTAATACCTTTAGACGCAAATCCCCTAAAGTCTGTAATCAACTTTACTTTTATCATATGACTTTCTCCCCAATCTATCAACTCTCGAATTAGCTCATAGTCTATATAAGGTATGCAACAGTAAACTTCGTTTACATCATTATTAACAGCAAAAGTTTTAAACTCTGAAAGTTTACCTTTTACATACATTTCCTTTGAATGATCATCAAAGAAGCCTAGGAATCTAAAACCAAATTCAGGATGTACTCTAAAAAACTTTCTTACTTCCACAGCCAAAGGCCCATACCCTAGAACTACTACATTCTTATAACTAAAGCCTTGACGGCGATACATACGGACTGCATAGATACCAATTATCTTAACAGAAAAGATAACAGGAGTCCATATCATATATGTATTTAAAAGAAACTCTCTTGAAACATCAGCAAATTTAATCCCAACCACAAAAGTAGATATAGCCATACCATGCCACACCAAAGCAGAAGCATAGCTTCTTAATACCCTAGTAACTCTTTTAGTCCTTTGAAAGGAATGTGGCTTGATAGATAAAGAAATAATAATCCACGCTAGATTTGCAAAAATCCAGAGCATGGTATACGATTCCTGTTCCAAAGGTGGTTTTATTCTATTAAATTTCAACCAAATAGCAGATATAAAGGCTAAATTGAATATAAGTATGTCTGCTAAAAAGTTAAATGGTTGTAGGTACTTTGATTTGCCCATTATTTATAAATATGCTTCTTTTTCTATACAACAAAAGTAAAAATAATAATATCAAACTCTAATTTATTTTTGTTTATAATAATAAATTAAGTCTTTGAAAAAATAGAAAAAGAATTTCACATAATTTGGAAGTTTTCTCCTAAACTCAGGTTCTGCAAAAATTCTATATGGCATCCTTAAATTTAATCTGTTAATCCATGTTGGGTAATAGTTTAGACTTTCCGACGTTTGATGAATAAACCCTCCACAAGTATAACCAGTTCCATCAAAACCTTTTTTTCTTAAGTTAATTAAAAACTTCTCTTGTAAAGGTGCTCCCATACCGATAACAACAATATCTGGGTTTAAATCAATAATATTCTGGATTGCTCCATCCTCTTTTCCTTTTACATATCCATTTCGATAACCTATAATATTAAGCCCTTTATATTTTTTTTTAATAATATCAATAAACCCTTCTATTGAATTTTGTGTTGAACCAATAAAATAAATTGATTTTGAATCATTAATCGCATCATTAAATACTAGAGGAGCTAAAGAAGTCATATCAAAACTTTTTCTCGTAACATTTTGATTGCAAAAAATATTTAAAAGTTTAACTAACAAAATACCATCGACATAAATGGAATCAATTTCCTTATAGAGAGATATTTTTTTTCTTGCTTCAACATATGAAGCGGGGTTTAAGAAAGTTGTTGTCTTATTTTGTTTTTGTCTGTCTAATATAATCTTTATTATCATTTCTCTCCCATATTAATAATAACGGAACAAATACTGAAAAAAGAATAATCCCCTTTTGCCTATCTAAGAGATTCTCTGTTAAGGAAGATATATTAAATACTAGTATAAAAATAATTAGAAAAAAATTATTTCTTTGATATCCAATATATACATAATACAACATCATGAATATGTAAAGTATTAAACCTAACATCCCAAAGGTAATTGCAATATCAATAAATTGATTGTGAGAATTATACCCTTCTTTATACTCATAACTATTTTTAGGTCTATGCTTTTGTAATGCTTCTTTTTCATTTCCAAAACCATACCCTAACCAAAAACTATCTGAAATAGTTTTCATCCCTGATTTCCAATTCCTGAGCCTTGATTGATCTGATTGTTTTATTATTTCTTGGTTAAACCTATGCCCAAAAGGAGTATACAAAAAGATTAGTGGTAATGAAATAATTAATAATGGTACAACATACTTTATTATCTTTTTCTGTTCTTTTAAAATGTAAAGAACCAATACACCTATTAAGTTTAGCACTCCCATCTTAGACCCTAAAAAAAGAAGTATTATTAAAGAAAATAAAAAATATGAATATAAATACTTATTACGTATTTTAATAAAATACATCGCTAAAAGGGAAGTTATTAGATACAAAGCATAATATGGAATATGTATATTAGTATATAATAATGTAACATTCCTAAGAGTCATTTCCCTTTCTAATAACATATATTTAATTAGTACAAATATACCTATACACAAAGTTGATATTGAAAAAGTAATTAACAATCTATTAAATACTAATTTTGATAAATTAATATTATTTAAAAATAAAGGGAAAATCACAAGAGGAAGCAGAGGATAAACTAAATCATAAGCTTTTACCAAAAAGTCTCCTTCAAAATAAGTCCCAAATGATATTACATGAACAATAAAAAAAAGAAATAAAGGTAAGTATTGACTTCTAAAAATTAAATCACCTATTGATTTAGGAAAAAAAAGAACAAATAAAAGAACTAGAATAAATGAAATATTTGTGTAAGCGAATCCCCAAGGTAATGATATTACTGTATTTATTACAAGTATTTCACCTATCTTTTGTTTAGATAAAGTCATTATTTAAATCAATTCATTTTTTATTCAATGTAAAACCAAGAATAAACATTGATAACCCTATAGCATAAGGAGAAAATGCTTCTTCTTGAAAAATTCCTAAAAAGAAAATTAACACTGATAATACAACAATATATTCTCTTTCTATTGGAAGAACGTTCCTACTCTTTTCTAAAATCGTATACAAAGTGTAAGTGTATACAGTTCCTAGAATACCAAGACTACTAATCAATACTCCATATACACTCTCACTACCATTTTGAAATCGAGTCCAATAACCTAAATCTGGTAATGATACACCATCCCAACTTGTCAATGCTACATTAGACAAATTACCACTAAACCCTAAACCATTACCTAAAGTAAAAATATATTTCAAACCTGCTACAAACCCTACTATATGTTCATTATGCATTAAATATCCTGTAATAATGGTTAATAACCAAAATAAAGTCATAATAAGCATAGTCAATGAATATGAGTTGCTTTCTCTTAATTTATTAAAAAGTACGAATGTAAAATATAGAATTATTGCACCTTTAGAACTTACAATAAATAATGCAATTACAAAAAATAAGAAGGTTACCTTTTTATTCTCATTATAATATATATAAAGAGATATAATAGTAATAAAGTAACTTACAGAAATCATACTTTTGATTAAAGAACTAACTCTAACCAATTTCGGAAAAATTGACAGATTTAAAAAATAGTTCCTTTTGTGGAACGAAATCAAATCACCTAGATTTAATACTCCTTTTTTTATTTTAAAATAGTCTAACTCATTCAATAAATAAGTAGTGAATTTAGGAAAAAGAAATTGACATATTCCTACAATTACAATTGCGAACAACATTATTTTTAACTGTTGTTTAACAAAGTTTTCTTCAATATCTTGAAAGAACAAACCACATATAAAAAAAATAATGGGTATCAAAAATAACCTTAAATAAGCTAAGCTAGGATTTAAACCATATTGATAAGTACCAAAAACAAAATAAATAGCTAGAAGGGTTACAAGAGATATTATTTTAAAAACAAAAATTTTATTTTGTTTTTTTAAGAGCAAATATAGGATAGAAATAAATACTGGAATTAAAATATTTAACCCATGCAAAAACTTAAACAAGCCCTTATTTATAAGTAAGTTGTAACTGAATATTGATATGAAATAGTTTTGAAAAAAAACAAAATACATAAAATAAGCTAAAAGTATTTTATTTTTCATACTAACTTTCAATGATACAATTATTAGTAATGTAAAAAAGAAACCAATAAAAAATGATTTAGAGTAAAGAAAAAAATTAGAAACACATAAAATTATTGCTATTATTTGATAATAAAAAAAATTATGTTTTGCACTTGATACTATAGCTTTCATTTGTTACTCATTCTCTCTTAAGAAGTTATAAAACCTTGAATAATCTTCATTTTGAACTAAATTACTTGTAGGTATATTTATAGAATTAATACTTTGTAAATAAGCCATTGAAGTACTATTTTGATGATACACAGTGATATCATTATTATTAGATTTCAATTCAATTAAAATAAATTCCAACAAATTTGGTGTATTTAAAATATAAATATCCGAACTATCAAAATCTAAGTGCTCTTTAATATGGGGATGAGGTTTAATAATAAAAATATCACCATTTCGCATTTGACTCACAATTGTTTGTATTATAGTATAATCAATAGTCCAAGTCGTCGCGTAAAAAAATACTTTTTTATTCTTTATACTCTTTATGTAAGAATCTGTAGAAAATATTTTATCAAAGAGTATTCTATTTTTTAATAAATTCTCTTCAAATGAGGAATCAAAATTTACCAGTTCTGCTGTATATCCCAATTGATTATTTTCTTTTGCATAAAAATTTGGATAATAAACAATTAATTGAGAACATAAAGGTGATTGACCAATTCCTCTACCAGAGCCGAATAAATTAACAATAAATTCTTTAAATTGAGATCTAAACCCATCTACTTTCTGCGTTGGTCTATAAGTTCCATAACCTTCCTCATAAACTCTCAACTTCTCAAATGATAAAAATTTTAAAAAGAAATAATCAATGCCATGATCACGATCTAAATAAAGAAATCTTATTTTTTTATTTATTAATGATATATAAGCACTTCTCCTACTTTCAAAAAAAGTAATAGAATTCCAATAAGAGTCATATTCTTTGATTTTATTATAATAAAGCTTCGCATTAAAAAAGTTACCTATAATGATTAATTCATCAGTATTGTTTATTTTTTTAGATACTAAATTTTTAATATTTAAATATTGCAAAGGTTTTGAAAAAATATAAATATCAATCATAAATTTTAAATGTAAACCACGGTAATCGCTGAACTTTATTAGTTACAAGTTATACTAATAAAAATACAATTCCATATGATACAAATGAAACTTTAACAGCTCCTTCTATTACATATATACCAACAACAGTAGTATGATAATGAAAAATGCATTATTGCAATTATTAAGGCAACCATAGATAGCAGATATACCCTTTTAGAATAACGAATCAGTAAAACTAAATACATTACTCAAAAAAACTTATAATCAAATATTAATCTAAGAATCCCTTTATTTAGTTATTTTTATATCATAAACTTTTAAGTCAAAATATTAGAATAAAAATCTAGTATACTCTTTTGTATATTATCTACTTTCTTTTTTATCTTAGGTCTTAAAACAGGCTCTACACTTATCAAATATTCAACATACTCTGCTACTTTAACATATTCCGTGTCTAAATATTCCACAGCAAAGTTAGGTTCATTTTCAAACCCCATAAAATCCTGTAAACTTCTTGTTTTATGTGAGTTTGATGTAAAAGCTACAACAGGTGTACCACTTACCATAGTAAGAATCATTGGATGATATCTCCCAGAAATATAGCACTTTGATAAAGACATGATGTCAATTGCCATTTGAGTAGGTGTTTCAACTGGTAAAATAGGTAGCTGATTTTTCGATGACAAGAGTCTCATAAAATTATCTCCCAAACAGGGTTCAGATAATACTACTTGAATACCTTTTCTCTGTAATTCATCTATCAATAATTGAAATGATAGTATTGGATTATATCCTTTAGGTAAACCAGGTTTTGTCAGTCTAGAACTTCCCCCAATAATTACAAAATCTTTTGACAAATCCACATTCTCCCAGTAGTTTTTATTACCAGAAAAAACATCTAAATAACCTTTATTATGTATAGATATCTCAGTAATAAAGGCTGACTTTGATGAATGATAGATAAAAGCTGCATCAGGTAAAAAGCTTACTTTTAAATTTAAATTCAAATCATTAAAATACTTAAGGCTTAATTCATCTCTAAATACTATTTCATCAAAGTGAGGATAATAAAATTTTGATAATTCAATGAGATCATTAGATTTAGGATCAAACATGTGATTGATCATATAAACCTTTTTATTAAATAGAGTTTTAGCAATATATAAGAGAAATAAATTATATTTTCCTTTTCTCTCATCAGCATAAACAGATCCTTCTCCATTGCATATTACTAAATCAGCATTCATTATAGCATTAACCTCTTTCTGCAGAATTTTTTTATTTTTAACTAGTTTTACAAAAGTATTCACCTCAGTAGCTTTATGAGGTACACTATCTTTATAAAAAAAAGGTTTAAATAAAGGACTAAAAATAACTGCTAGTAATCTCTTAATATTTTTCTTCCACCTAACATTTGAATGTCCTGGATAAAAGTTATATATACGATCAAATAATGGTATATTCTTAAAATGATAATAAGGTTGATAAAAATGAATATCTTTTAACCCTACGGTATCAAACTCTACGTCTTGATTACTTATTGATTTTTTTATTATATCAGTTAATGCCGCACTCGTTGCTCTACAACCCCAATTTGAATCATCTCTATTATCTGATATCAAAAATATTTTTTTCATTAAGATTTATTTTAATAATAGTAAGTAATAAGAATTCAATTTTTTATTTAAAGTAGTCCCTAATATTGTTGAATAAAATTGACTACAAATCGTTGCTATTATAGCACCATAAATATGGTATATTGGAATTAATATAAAATTTAATATAATATTTATGATACAACTAGTAAATATAACTATCGTATTTTCTCTCGTACCTCCAAATAAACTTAGATGTTCAACTTTCAAAATTCCAATAGCTAAAATTATTATATTAATCGATTTTAACTTTAAATATTTTGAAGCCTCCCAAAATTCAGAGCTATATACATTTTCAATAACAAAGGAAGAGAACAAGAATACACCTACAATAATTACAAAACTAAATAATAATGCATATTTTACCTTTTTTTTTATGTAGTTTTTATATTCTATCTTATTATTCTGTAGAAGAATCATTTTAGGGAAAATAGAATTTTTTGCTATACCTATCCAGATAATACCTAGAGCATAAAACCTATCAGCTACTTGATAAACACCGACAGAACTCATTCCCAACATTTCCCCTATCATAAGCTTATCTAGCTGAGAATAAATAATAAATGATAATGTAGCTAACCATAAATATTTACCCTCATTAAGAGTATTGATTAGAGTTTTATCACGAGTTAATTTAATATCTTCAACACTTTTAAAATACTTACGTGAGAGTAATATTACTCTCAATATAGATCCTAAAATTGTTATTATTATTATAGATTTTAACGAATATGATAAACTAAGAATAATATATTGAAATACACCTACAAATAAATTAGAAATAACAGATATTTTTACAGTTAAACTAGATAACAATTTAAACTCATAAAATACCTCTATAACAGAAGAAATACTAAGAATAAAAGCATTAATAAGAAATAATAAAATATAAATATTGAGCTTATCAAAACCATTCAAATAATAGGTATATAAATAGTAAATGACTACTATTATAAAACTAATTGCAATTCTAAAGAAAGTAAACTTAAAAAGTTGATTTATATGATCCTTTCCCTTTGAGAATTTTTTTTTTATAATCTTGTTATTTAATACCTCTAAAATAACAGGTACAAACGCACAAATTGATATTGCATAAGCATACTTCCCATATAACTCAGATGAATATTCATTAGCTATTTTAACACTTATTGTAAATTGTACTAATACTATAACTACTTTATCTAAAAATAACCATAGCATGTTTTTATAGATATTTATATCTCTCATTAATTTTTGAAATTATAAAGATCTATAAATTCTCTAACAACTCCCTCTCCTCCTTTTTTAGTTAATATATTAATTAAAGGAATCGATTTAATTTTACCTAAAGCATTACTAGGACATGCCGCTAATCCCACATTTGATAACAGTTCAAAACAATTAATATCATCCCCAATATAAGCTACTTCATCAAGAGTAATACCTAACTCTTTACAAATAGTTTTAGCAGCGTTTAGTTTTCCCCCATGCTCCTGACCTTGATAAAGAAAGTCAACTTTCATTTTTTTTGCTCTTCTTTCAACAATTTTTGTATTTTCAGAAGTAATAATCCCTGTCTTGATACCTTTTTCTCTCAATAGCTGGAAAGCCATACCATCATGGGTATTAAATTTTTTCAATTCATCTCCTGTTTCAGAATAGTACATCCCCGCATCTGTCAGTACTCCATCAACATCTGACAAAAAGAGTTTTATTTGTTTTTTCTGTTTTTTTAAGATATACTTTTCCATTAAATGCTCTGCAATAAACCAGTCATCTGGCTCGTCTATTTCAGTCATTGTGTATTCTGGCATCTCATAAACTTCAATATCACCATTCAATCTATTTTGAAATTCAATAATATTTCTAACGGTATTAATATAAAACGCTCCATTTTCTATTAAAGTACCCTCAAAATCTTGGCGTCTAGGTCTATGATTATAATCATAATTCAAGGGGTCTCCCTTTTTAGACCAAAAAAAACGTTTCACACAAGAACATGACAGCAATGAATCTTTATTAGACTCTTCTAATTGTTTCATTCCATTATCTAAATCAATTGATTGTAAAAAGGGAGATGTAGCTTGTATCAGAATAAGATTATCCTCTTTATTTAAAGATGCTTTTTTGATATATTCTAACATCACACTTTCTGTCGATGATGTGTCTTGTGCATTCTCATTATCTCTTTTATATACCTTTAGTTTACTGAAATTAAATCCCTTAACAGTAGATATAATTTCATCTGAATCAGTTGCAATAATAACCTCATCTATAACATTTGAATTTTGAGCAGCTTGTGCTGTCCAATAAACTAAAGGTTTATTACAAAAAGGTTTTATATTTTTTAAAGGTATAGATTTACTACCTCCTCTAACAGGAATAAAAGCAATTGTTTTCATATTATTTTAAATAAAAGAAAGTAACATTAATAATTAATATTAATGTTACTTCTAATAAATTACTAAAGCTTTATCTTAAGCTTGTCTATATTTCAATTTTTCACGTTGAACTTGTTCAATCGGAAGAACTTCTGTTGACTTGAATGTTAGTGATTGATGCGTAGCTTTTAAGTCTCTGCAAAGTTTCATCAGACCAGTAACTTCTAATGAAGCAGCATGATCTGTTCCTTTCCAAGTACGATCTTTAGTGAAATGACGTTCTACCCATGATGCACCTAATGTATAAGCAGCCATATCAATAGCAATACCTAAATGATGACCAGAGAAACCAATTTCTTTTACTCGATCACCAAATTCATTTACTAAATTGGAAATTTCTAAAAGACAAACATCTTCAAAAGGTACAGGGTAACCAGAAGTACAGTTGTAAACTACTAATCTTTCCTTTGCAGCTCCTGTTTCCTCAAAAAACTCAATAATTTGTTTTATTTCGTCTTTTTTAGTCATACCTGTCGATACATGTACCTCACCTGTATACTCATCTCGTAATATTTTCATCATTTCAAAATGATTATTACAAGCTGAAGGTACTTTAATTAAAGTAGGATTGATTCCTACAATTTCTTTTGCAGATGTTACATCCCATACCGATGTAGAGTATTCAATTCCAATCAAATCACAATACTCTTTTAATTCTTGATGTTGTTCTTTAGTAAATTCTAAATATTCTCTATGAGCACCATATGTATCTCCATACGAGTTTCTAGGATTGGGGTGAGGGGCATTGTACTGTTCCTCTGTTAACAACTCTTTATTTGTCCTTTTTTGGAACTTGGCTACATCTGCTCCAGATAATTTGGATAAATCAATAAGTTCTTTAGCTATATCCATTTTTCCCATGTGATTACATCCTATTTCGGATATAACTTTTGGTTTTTTATATTCCATTATAAATTATATTAAAGAAGTTTCAATAGATCTTTACCTACCAATTTGATAAATATTAAAACCTATTTTTTTTAAATTATTATTGTCTAAAATATTTCTACCATCAAAAATATTTGCAGGTTTCAATACCTTAGAATATATTTCTGTCCAATTGTACTCTTTAAACTCATCCCATTCTGTTAAAACAGCAATAGCATGTGCCTTATCAACCGCTTCAAAAGGATTATTTACAATTTTAACTCTTGAACGTATGTACTCAGAAGAGTGATTATTTAAAAATTCTAAATCAGCATACACTCTTTCTTCTGTTACTTTAGGATCGTACACCACAATTTCAGCTTCTTCATCCAGTAAATGATCTGCTACATAAATCGCTGCCGATTCACGTGTATCGTTAGTATCTTTTTTAAATGCCCAACCAAAGAATGCTATCTTTTTTCCTGAAACGGTATTATAAGATTCTTTTATAATACGATCTGCAAATCGCCTTTTCTGATAGTCATTTAATTGAATCACTTGATCCCAATATTCTGCAACTTCATCTAACCCATATGATTTTGCAATATAAACTAGGTTTAAGACATCCTTTTGGAAACACGACCCACCAAAACCTACTGAAGATTTTAAGAATTTTGGTCCAATTCTGCTATCCATTCCAATTGCTCTCGCAATTTCGTCAACATCAGCCTCTGTTTTCTCACATAATGCAGACATAGCATTGATTGATGAAATTCGTTGAGCTAAAAATGCATTTGCAGTTAACTTAGATAATTCAGAAGACCACACATTTGTTTGTAAAACACGCTCTTTTGGCACCCATGCTTCATAGACTGATGATAGTGTATCTTTTGCTATCTGTCCTGATTCTGTATTATCTCCACCAATTAGTACTCTATCAGGGTTCAATAAATCCTCAATAGCTGTACCTTCAGCTAAGAATTCAGGGTTTGAAAGAATTTCAAAATTAAAACCACTTTCAGAGTTAGATAAAATATCAGAGAGTGCTTCTGCTGTTCTTACAGGTAAAGTTGATTTTTCTACAACAATTTTATCCCTTTGTGCTACTCTAGCAATTTGACGTGCACAAAGTTCAATATATTTTAAATCTGCAGCTTGACCTTTTCCTTTACCATACGTTTTTGTAGGTGTATTTACAGAAATAAAAATCATATCTGCATCTTTAATGCCTTGATCTACATCAGTTGAGAAGAAAAGGTTTTTTCCTCTTGTTTGTTCCACTACCTCAGCCAACCCAGGCTCATAAATAGGTAACTTATCCAAATCAGCATCATTCCAATCTTTAATACGATGCTCATTAATGTCAACTATGTTTACTCTTATATTAGGATTTTTCAGAGCAATTACTGCCATTGTTGGTCCACCAACGTAGCCCGCACCAATACAACAAATGTTTTTAATTTCTTTTTTTTTCATAACAGATTAATTTTTCAAATTAGCTTTGGATTTTAAGTAAGTGTTAATGTCTGTTAGAATAGCAAAAGCAATAATACATATAAAACCTATAAGCATTCCTAAAGCTGTCTTGCCTTTTGCTGATAAAGAAACGGTATAGAACTCAGAGAATCTATTAACAAATTCTACAGGTTGTAATAACGATAATTTCCTTGTAATTTCAGCAATACTATCATCAGCCTCTCTACTTTTCTGCATTGCCTCAAAGGCCAGTTCACCACTTTGCCTAATATAACTATCCTGTTGTTGATCATTGGACATTACTAACACACTTGGACTATTACGTTGCATTTTACCTTTCTGTATTAGTTCTCCTTGTGAATCTAGAATCTTTTTATAAGCTTGATTGTATTCTTGTAACTCTTTCTTCTCAAGTGTGATTGTTTCTGATTTTATTAATAAATTTTGTTTGTATACCTCTAAGTTTTTTTTGATATAAACATTATTATTAAAATAGTATTCAAAACCTTGTTGGATAACCTGTTTTGTAATATTCGCATCATCAGAACTGACAACTATTTCAAAACGAGTTTCATTATCATAGCTATCAATTAACATTGAATCTGCAATATGAGTATCCTCTATAGCTCCATATTTATATAAATGGAAATACCCCTTCGCTGTTATTTCAGAAAGAAACTCAGCATTTTCAATAGGAATATTTAATGCTTTAGCAAGCATTGGTCTTCCTTCATCAGTGCATAATGCATTCAACTCACTTATTTCTGTAATAAAATCAACTCCCTTTAAAAACCTTGAATTAACAGTCGCTTTAGAGGAGTAAAATTTCGATGTATTCTTTGACATATATCCTAAAATACCTCCAATAACTATTGCTAAACCAATTAATATTTTCCACTTGTTGACTATATTGTAAAAGTACAATATGAAATTTAATAACAGTTTACCGAAACCATTTACAAGTGAATTAATCTTATCTCCAATCATTGAGAATAATTCAATTAAATCAATCTCATCAGAATTGGTGGTAGTTTGGCGTTTTAAATTGTTTTTATTTTCTTCCATATAGGTTAGATCTCAAATTTTATAGGTTTGCAAATATACAAGAAGAATTTAAAATTTTCTTTAATAAGAAAATCATAAAACTCACACTCTAAACCATCATTACCTTTGCGATATTATATAAAACCTTTATTCTTAAAGTCT
Source organism: Flammeovirga sp. EKP202 (assembly GCF_014534745.1). Classification (GTDB taxonomy): domain Bacteria; phylum Bacteroidota; class Bacteroidia; order Cytophagales; family Flammeovirgaceae; genus Flammeovirga. The sequence continues at coordinate 120,996 of NZ_JACVVP010000001.1, read as the reverse complement.
TCATAATACCACTTTGATGCATTTTGCAAACCCTCTCTCACATTAAATTGAGGGTTGTATCCCATCAGTTTTTCTGCTTTTTTTATTGATGCTAATGAATGTCGCACATCACCAGCCCTCTCAGGTCCATAATTAGGTTGTATTCTTACGATATCATTTTTATACTCTTCTAAACACTCTTTTATTAAAGAAAAAAGAGTATTTAAACTAATCCTCTCACCAAAAGCCACATTATAAACTTGATTAATCGAAGCTTGATTTTCAGTAATTGCAGCTTGCTCATTTGCATGAACAACATTGTCGATATATGTAAAATCTCTTGAGGTTTCTCCATCTCCATTAATCGTAGGAGCTTCATTTTTTAATAGAGAAATTACAAATTTTGGAATTACGGCTGCATATGCTCCAAAAGGATCTTGTCTTTTACCAAAAACATTAAAGTATCTTAAACCTATTGTTTCAATACCATACGTTTTCGAAAAAACATCAGCGTATAATTCGTTAACATATTTTGTTACCGCATAAGGCGATAATGGCTTTCCAATTTTATCCTCTTCTTTCGGTAGATCTGGGTGATCTCCATAGGTTGAAGAGCTTGCTGCGTAAATAAATCTTTTAACACCCGCATCCTTTGCCGCTGTAAGCATATTTAAGAATCCTGAAATATTTACTTCATTAGAAGTTATTGGATCATTAATAGAGCGAGGTACAGATCCTAATGCTGCTTGATGGAAAATAATTCCGACACCTTCAACTGCTTTTTGACAATCTTCAATATTTCTAATATCACCTTCTATAAAAGTAAAGTTATCTGCTTTTAAAAATGGTTGGATATTTTCTTTTTTACCTGTTGAAAAATTATCTAGACCAATAATGACATTATCCTGCTCAATAAACTTTTCTAATAGGTTTGAGCCGATAAAACCTGCCACTCCGGTAATCAATATTTTTTTATTCTTAAGCATGATTAGAGGCGATCAGTAATATATTTTTTATCAATAGCACTCTTCACGTCGTAGATTACAGCACCTGTATTGCTCAATGCTTTCCAATCTATTGTTTCTTGAAAAGTCTTATGTGCTACAGCATGAATAACAGCACTATAGTTTTCACCTATTTGTGGAGTCAAATGAATACCATATTCATCAAAAACTTCGTCTTTATCAGCATGTGGATCATAAACTTCTACATCTAAATTGAAAGACTGAAGTTCACGAATTACATCAATTGCTTTTGAGTTTCTAATATCTGGACAATCTTCTTTAAATGTAATTCCAAGCATTAATACTTTAGTGCCTTTTTGAATTGATGCATTTTTCTCCATCATCAAACGAAGCACTTTGTTAGCAACGTGAGCTCCCATACCATCATTAATTCTTCGACCTGCAAGAATTACTTCGGGATGATAACCTAATGATTCTGATTTATAAGTAAGGTAATAAGGATCAACTCCTATACAATGCCCACCAACAAGACCAGGCCTAAAAGGAAGAAAGTTCCATTTTGTACCCGCTGCTTCTAATACATCTAATGTATCAATGCCTACTTTATCAAAGATTTTTGATAATTCATTTACAAATGCAATGTTCAGATCTCTTTGTGAATTTTCAATCACTTTTGCAGCTTCTGCTACTTTAATAGACGATGCTTTATGAGTACCTACCTTTACAACAACTTGGTACATTTTATCAATCTCTTCAGCTATCTCAGGTGTAGAGCCTGATGTAACTTTCATAATATTATGTACTCGATGTACATGGTCTCCTGGATTTATTCTTTCTGGAGAATACCCTGCATAGAAATCTTCATTGAATTGCAATCCACTCACCTTCTCAAGCACTGGCACACACACCTCTTCAGTACACCCTGGGTATACTGTAGACTCGTATACTACTATATTTCCATAAGACAATACTTTTCCAACAGTCTCACTTGCTTTTTTTAGTGGTGTCAGATCAGGTGTTTTATATTCATCTATTGGAGTTGGAACCGTTACGATATAAATATCTACCGATTTTAAATCATCTATGCTTGAAGTATATTGAATAAAACTTTTAGCTTCTTTTAATTCTTCTGAAGAAACTTCCAAAGTATGATCAACACCTTTATTTAACTCTTTTATTCTTTCCGAATTAATATCGAACCCTACTACATTTACCTTTTGTTTGGCAAACTCTGCAGCCAGAGGTAATCCCACATACCCTAAGCCAATGACTCCAATAGTCTTATTCATTATTTGTTAATAGTTTTAGGAATTAAAAAATTAGACAAATTCTTTGCCTTTCTGATCTTTAGCATTGGCTAAAAACTGTTTCACTCTTTGTTCATGATCTTTTTCACAAATCATCAACACATTATCATATTCTGCCACAATGTAATTTTCCAAACCTTGTACAACAACCAACTTTTCTTTTGGTGTCTTTACAATAGTATTAAAGGTTTCATATGACATCACATTACCATGAAGCACATTTTCTTCTTGGTTTTTATCTGCTTGTTCATAGAGAGATTTCCAAGTACCCAAATCAGACCATCCAAAATCTGTCCTCATGACATATACGTTATTCGCATGCTCCATTATACCATAATCAATAGAAATATCTCTACACTGATGATATATTCCATCAATTTTTTGTTCTTCTTCTGAGGTATAGAACGTACCAATAGCACTATTAAACAGTTCATGTACATCTTGAAGATGTGTTTCTATTGCTTTTTTTATTGCTTTGACATTCCAAACAAAAATTCCTGCATTCCAAACAAAGTCACCACTTAATACAAACGCCCTTGCTAATTCTTCATTGGGTTTTTCTGTAAAAGTTTTTACTTTATATAAAACTTCTAACCTTTCATCATTAAGAGCTTGAATATATCCGTATCCTGTATCGGGTCTATTAGGTCGAATACCAAGAGTAACCAAAATATCATGGGAAGCAACGTAGTGTAAAGCTTTTTCAACCCTTAATTGAAATTCTGGAACATCTAAAATTACATGATCAGCTGGTGCTACTACGATATTAGCTTCAGGATCTTTTTCTGCAATCTTATAGGCAGCATAAGCTACACATGGAGCTGTATTTCTTCGACAAGGTTCTAATAAGATCTGATCATCAGAGAGAAATGGTAATTGTTCTTTGGTTATCTCTTTATAATCTTTACTTGTAACTATATAAATATTTTCTTTAGGACATACTCCTTCAAACCGATCTACAGTTTGTTGAATCATTGTACGACCTGTACCTAAAATATCTTGAAATTGCTTTGGTCTTTTTTGTCTACTAAATGGCCAGAATCTACTTCCGATTCCACCAGCCATAATGACCACATAATTATTACTCATTTTCTATATAGTTATTATGCAAATTTTATATCTGTTAAAACTTCTGCTCCCAGCCGTCTATTTAATTTTCTTACAATTCTTTCTCTTGCCATCGTTAGTTCATTTTTCAAAGTAGGAGTTGATAAGCGAGCGTAAAGTATTTTCCCTCTTAACTTTAAACTCATAGTTCGAGAAGCAATTGGCGTACCTAATTCATCTTCCCACACTTTTTCAATCATTGCTTGATTATAACTATGACTTTTTTTTAAAGATTTCACAAAATCCTGCATCGCACCAGCTACACTTATCGTTTCATGCTTCTTAGGAATTGGGGTTACTTTTCTAAACCTGTACTTTATCTTTCTGTCATCACTCAAAATTAAATTATTTTTTTAATTCTATGATATTACAAGGCATTGAAATCTGCTCTATCAATGTTTTAGACCGTTCAGGTCGAGCATCTGACAATAAAATCTGACTAAATTTCTTTTCTTTTATTAAACCAAGCAATTTTTTGATTCGAATGTCATCCAATTTGTCAAAAATATCATCTAATAACAATATCGGACTCGTATGAAGTTGCTTTTTAAGAAGTAAATACTGTCCAAGTTTCAAGGCTATGATAAAAGACTTTTGCTGTCCTTGGGATCCGTATTTTTTTAATGGGTAGGAATTTAGTCGAAAATCAAAGTCATCTTTATGAATACCCTTTGTTGTTCTCTGCAAAGCAACATCTTTCTCCCATGAATCTTCAAAAATTAGGTCACTTCCAAAGTCTGTTTTATAGTTTATTTCTGCTACTTCTTCTCCTGCTATTGAAAAATAAGATTCTTTAAAGAGAAATTTAAATTCATCAATAAAAGAGTTTCGTTTAGTTTGTATTTGTTGTCCTTCTTTCAATAAAACATGGTTGTAAGGGGCAACCCAATCTTTATTAGGTATTTGTCTTTGTTCAGCAAAATTTTTCAATAGTTGATTTCTTTGCAATAATGCTCTTTGATAATCAATTAATGATTGAAGATATTCTTTATCAAACTGAGAAATTACACTATCAAAATAACGCCTTCTAACTTCACTACCTTCCCTAAGTAAATCTGTATCGTTCGGTGCAATTAATACACATGGAAACTTCCCAAAATGTTCGCTGAAACGACTGTATTCCTTACCGTTAAGACTTATCTTTTTTTTAGACTTATCGTACTGACAGATGACAGTACTTAAATCTGTCTCACTTTTAAACCTTCCTGAAAGTGCAAAATCACTTGAACCATGTTTTACATTTTGGTTTTCAGTAAAACTAAATGCACTCTTTGTCATCGATAACATATACACTGCATCAATCAAGTTTGTTTTCCCTATACCATTGGGACCAATGATGCAGTTAATTCCATCCTCTAATTCTAAAGTGAGTTCATCGTAATTTTTAAAATTCTTTAGATAAAGTCTTTCCAGATACATGTTATTTCTTTTGCTAAGTCGCAAAAGTAATCATTTTCAAGTGATATAAATGCGTAACTGTTAAGTGAATATTGGATTCTGTAATAAGACTACAATTATCGTTGCATCAATGATTTCACTAATAAAGGAAATGATGTCTCAGGGTAGCCTTTTTTTCTGTTTTCTTTACTTATTTGATAAATTTTCCACCAATGTAAAAATAGGTCCTTATAAGCTCTTATAATTGAATTGTCTGGATCATAAATATGTGCAGGTTCTGAATTCACACCATTTAATTCCATTATTTTAAAATGTCCGTCCTTTAAAGCTTCTTCACTCTCCGCCTTGATATCGTATCTACCGAAATAGAAGTCGTCTACATGAGAAGATATTTTATCGAAAACTCGAATATCAAGTTCATCCTTCAAATAATTAGCATCATTGAAAATCGCACCTCTACAGTGATTACCCATTTTTGAAAGCATGAATACTTCATTCTCTAAAAGAATAAGATCTAACTCCTTGTTATATTTTTCTTTTAGGAAATCAATGTATAAAACGGCTCGACGATGACTTTTAAATAATTCCAATAATGTACTTTTTCCATCACCAACTACAAAAAGTTCACCTTTATAAACCACTGACGTTATTTGACCGCTTTGTTCAGAAGGATGCCTTACATACATCACACCATACTCATAATTCGCAGTGATGAATTCTTGAAGAATTACTCCTGAAGGATTTGTCGATAAATAATTTTCTATTTCTTCATCTGAATTCACCTTTTCTACACCACTTCCTCTTTCACCTTCATCAGGTTTTAGAATAATAGGGAAATTTAAATCCAACTGCTTCATTGTGGACTTTACTTCTTGAAGTGTTGGGGTAGAAAAGAAAAAATGAGATTTCGGTAAATATTCCTCTGGTATTTGCTTTAATGCATTGAATTTTGAATAATTAAAAAATCCGCCATACTTCATCCCAGGGTTTACTAAAGTCATAAAGCTAAATGACTTAGAGAGTATAGAGAGAAAAAAGTAAAAAAAGTAGACTGGAATATAAAAAATATAAAAGGGCCAGAATTCCCACTTCAATATTCTATGTCTAAAGTCCGGTTTGAGATTCATAATTAATTATAGTAAATGGCAACTTGAGTTGATCTTTTTCCTGTGTAAGTCTGTCGTGGTAAAACATATTTACTGACATAGCATCTACCTCTAATTGTGTACAACTTACTGTACAATATTGAGGCCTTAGCATCGACAAACCCAATTTACCCCCCGCATTAATCGCTTCGTGTACTTGTAATATCTCCTTAGGTAATCTGCTTTTTTCATTCAGCCAAAGCATAAATTTTGCTGTTCTTTTTTCCTTTTGTTGAGGAGTATATAAAGTAGATGAAGACCAAATATGTGGGACATTACTATCTAATCTTGAAAAATGTTTTTCAGATCCATCCCACACAAACTGAAGAAGCTCAATAGTACCTCTATTTTCAACAACAATTAAAGTAAATGGCTCAATATTATCAAAGTCATAATTTTCAAGGTAATCAGATATAATTGGTGCTGTTAAAGCATCCATAACCACCTTGCCTCTACTGTGTTTATATGGAGGTGTAGGTATATGTATTTCAAACTCCCCATTCAATAAACAAACTACCCTTCCTTGTTCAGTAGCTCCAAGCCAAGTACCTAAGGCTTCACCATCAATTGGAGCTAAAAATTTAACACCATTTTCTTTATGGATTGTCGGAGCAAAAGCTGAAGTCCTACTTTTTCTTTCATCTCTATTAGATGTAAAAATATAGGAAGAAGATGAAATTGGAACGTAGCTGAGTGTACACATAAATAAAGATTCTATTCCTAAGATTGTTGTTTTTGAAAAGCTGTAGTAGATTTTGCTACTCCAACTTGCTCACCAATAACAATGGTTGGAAAATAATGTTGAAGACCTATTTTTATAATTGCTAAATGATGAACAGCATGTTCATTACAATGATGTACTTCTCTTGCTAAAGTTGTTGGAGTACTCCATTCATTCATGTCATTATTTTGATAGTCCTTTACCACCAAATTCATGCTATAAAAAGGTTCATGAATCGTTTTCAACCATTTAGCGGTCTCTTTTATACTGAGAATTGCCTCTTTTAGGTTACATTCAATAGCAAGATCTCTTTTTCGTTCTTCATAACAAACGGAAACTTCTTTTTGAAAACTTGCTTGAAGACATTGATAAAATTCTATAATATGTCTAGTATGTTGACCGATAGATGAACCGTTGAATAGAGCTAATGGAGCTATATATTGTTCTTCTAATAATTGGGGTAATAAATTACAAAGTTGGTCTGATAGCTCTACAGCAGATTGAATTACAGTATTTTTCATGGATTAAAAATTAAGAGCAAAAAATTAGCTGTCTCATTTAAAAATAATAAAACAGCTTAAAATTATAAAGATTCATGAAAATATTTTATTAAGCGTAAGTTTATTTTAAGTCAACTGTTTCTTATATGTTCTTTGCCCTTCTACTTCTTGCTCTAAAACCAACAACGAAGTTAAAAAAGCGACTAAGGTCATACCAAATAATTGCAATCCTTCCGAATATCCACCTTCTACGGGTAAATCTACCCCAACAATAAATAGATGAACCATCAGCAAGAAAGAAGTGATAGCAACCGAAAGCCTTGCCCCTTCCTTAGACAATGGAGGGTAAACTAGAAAAAATGCTGCGATAAATTCAAATACAGCCATTAACAAACGTATGTCGTCTCCTAAGCCTGTAATTGTAAAAATATAAACGGACTCGGCATCATCTCCGAATTTGTAAAGTAAAGATTGAAGTAAGATTACAGAAGGTACAATTCGAAGTGCCCAATACGACAATACTTTATGGATTTTAAAATCTTTTTGCATTGTATTGGAAATAAAATTAGGTTTAAAGGTCAAATAGCTAATTGTAATTTAAGAGTTTATTCTTCTAGAAACTCATCATTACTTTTACTGAAAATACATCTGCAAGAAATCATGAAATTAAACACATTTTTAATCTTCCATTTTTTAATGTACGCTTTGTTTTTAAGTTGTAATTCAACTGATCAGAAGCAAGAAAATTCAAAAACTGTAAAAGTTGAAGTACAAAAAGATTCTAGCCCTGAAGTAAACAGAAAGAACATTATTTTTTTTGGAAATAGTCTTACAGCAGGATATGGGCTAGAAAAAGAAGCTGCTTTCCCTTCTGTTATTCAAAGAGAATTTGATAGCTTAGACATCAATTACCATTGCATTAATGCCGGGTTAAGTGGAGAAACAACGGCGGGTGGAAATGAAAGAGTTGATTGGATTTTAGGCCAAAATAAACCTGATATTTTTGTTTTGGCACTAGGAGGTAATGATGCTCTTAGAGGTATTTCACCCGAAAATAGTCAGCAAAACCTGGAAAGTATTATTGATAAGGTAAGAGCAAGTAATCCGGATTGTAAAATTCTTTTAGCGGGTATAGTTCCTCCTCCCAATATGGGAAAAGACTATTTTGATGCTTTTCAAAAAATATATCCTACTGTTTCAAGTAATAAAAATACATTCCTTCTTCATTTTTTACTTGAAAATGTAGCAGGTGAACCTTCCTTAAATCAAGAAGATGGTATTCACCCCAACGAAGAAGGGGCTAAAATTTTAGCAAAAAATGTAATAAAAGCATTAAAACCTTTACTCTGAGTCGTCTTTCTTTTTAGGTTTAAAAACAGGTCTAACTCTTTTCTTAGGAGCTTCAGTAGTATTTTCTGCTTCAGGCTCCTTTTTCATTACTGGCCTTACTTTTTTAGGTTCCGTTGATTCTGATTCTGGTGTAGCTTCAGGCTTAGCACTTTCTGATGCCGATTTACGCTTAAAGACCGGACGTGCAGGTTTAGATGGAAAATCTTCTTCCGATGATTTTTTCTTCATCACTGGACGAGCTGCTTTTTTTGGTGTCGCTTCATCAGAACTTTCTGTACTCTCTGATGCCGGTTTACGCTTAAAGACAGGACGTGCAGGTTTAGATGGAACCTCTTCTTCCGATGATTTTTTCTTCATCACCGGACGAGCTGCTTTTTTAGGTGTCCCTTCATCAGAACTTTCTGTACTCTCTGATGCCGGTTTACGCTTAAAGACCGGGCGTGCAGGCTTAGATGGAACCTCTTCTTCCGATGACTTTTTCTTCATCACTGGACGAGCTGCCTTTTTTGGAGTCGCTTCATCAGAACTTTCTGTATTCTCTGATGCCGGTTTACGCTTAAAGACCGGACGTGCAGGCTTAGATGGAACCTCTTCTTCTGGTGACTTTTTCTTCATCACTAGACGAGCTGCTTTTTTAGGGGGAGTAACTTCACCTTCCGCTGTTGATTTTCTTTTGACAACAGGTCTAGCAACTTTTTTAACCTCTTTGGTTTCTTCCTCTGAGTTCGATGATGATGTCGCTTTTGGTTTTACCTTAGGTCTAAACTTAGGTTTAGGTTTTGCTGTAGTTTCATCAGAAGGCACTTCCTCTTTCACCACTTTTTTAATTGGAGCTGCCTTTGGTTTTGGCTTAGGAGTTTCAACCTTAACTGCCTCTGCTAGCCAATACCTTCTTCTAATTTGATTGATTAAAAATAGCTTTTGCTGTGTAAAACTTTTAGGATGTACCATCATAAACAGCGATTCCCATTCCTGGTATCTTTCTGGCTCAGATTCCTTAAAAATTTTATGATCTATTCGTTTTTTTGTTAGATATAATTCAAACTCGCTCATCACTATTTTTTCTTTAGAATTACATGGTTAATCAATCAATTGCTGTTGATTAATTACCTACCCATTCTTTATTCAATCTTTGAAGTTGCTTTCTATAGACACTAAATATTCTAGATTTGGAGACCATACCTACATATTTTTTGTCTTGATCTATTACTGGTAAATTCCAAGCGTCTTCTTTTTCAAATTTTTGCATCACACTCTGCATTCTTTCACCATAATAAACAATACTAGGTGGCTGCATCATGACATTCGCAATTTTCACTTTTTCCTGTTGCTCTTGATCGAACATGATTTCTCTTACCTGATCAAGAGTTATTATTCCCCTAAGCTTCCCTTCTTTATCAACCACTGGAAAAACAGACCTTTGACTGACACTAATGGCTTTTACCAAGTCACTCAAATACCCTCTTACTTGTACAGTAACAAAGTTCGTTTCAATAAGTTTATTAATATTCAAGCGGTCCAAGACCTGCATATCTCTATCTCCTTTTAAATAGTCACCCCTTGCCTTTAATGTACTTACGTGTGGTGCATCTGGATTAACAACACTTACAGTAGTATAAGCGATAGCTGAAACCAACATCAAAGGTACAAATAGCGTATATCCACCCGTAATTTCAGCAATTAAGAAAATAGCTGTCAATGGTGCATAAACGACTCCACATAAAACACCGCTCATTCCTACCAGAATAAAATGGGATTCATGAAGATTGGCAAAGCCTAAAAGATTTACTAATCGAGCAAAAGCAAAACCTGTTAATCCTCCAATTACTAAGGCGGGACCAAATGTACCACCACTACCCCCAGATGAAAGTGTTAGAGAGGCTGCAATTACTTTAGCAAATAAAATCATAATGATATAAGCTAAGAATAACCAAGCTTTTGTATTAGGAATAATGCTTTCAAATAATTCTGCTCTCTGTAAAAGGTGATGTTCTTGACCGTTTAATAATGCTTTGATTGACTCATAACCTTCACCATAAATAGGAGGGAAAATAAAAATAGTCACTGATAATAGAATACCACCAAATAGTGCTCTTCTATATCTATTTGGAAATTTTTCCTCCATCAAGTGCTCCATTTGGTGCAATGTCTGATTAAAATAGATAGACATTAGCCCTGCCAAAATACCTAATATGATAAAGAAAGGAATGTTTTGAGCCTGAAAGTCATCTGTGATTTTAAAGGAGAATAGTACTTCTTCACCTACAATTAATGAAGATACAATTGCTGCACTTACAGATGAAATTAATAAAGGTACAAAGTTCGCAACAGATACACCTGTCAAAATCACTTCTATACTAAATATCAACCCTGTAACTGGTGCATTGAATATCGCTGAGATAACACCAGCGGTACCACAACCAATCATCAACGTCTTGGTCTTATAATCCAGAAGAAAGGATTGAGCCATATTGGAACCTATCGCACCTCCTGTCAATACAATCGGAGACTCTAGTCCTACTGAACCACCAAAACCTACAGTGAACATAGAAGTAACAAATCTGGAATACATTTTACTTTTCCCAATGTTACTATTATTCTTAAAAATGTCATGAAGGATATCCGTAATGGCATGCCCAACACTACTCTCTTTGTAAAGTGATTTTGCAATTAAAGTCGTGATAATCAAACCAATAATTGGAAATAATAATAATCCCCAATTATCTCCAAAACTATAATGCGTTAGATGCTCATGAATATGATGCACAGACAGCTTTAATAGAACAGCCGCTAAACCTGAAGCTATCCCCACCATACTACTAACAATAAGAATAAAATTCCTATCGGAGAGGTGAACTCTTCTTAAGTTTAATAACTTTTCGACTATTTTGTGTTTTGCCATTTAACTATTAAAGTATTTTGCTGTTGGTTTGTGAAAATGAGATTGCTTATGTTGACACAAAAATAATAGGTTTTGGAACTATTTCAGTGATTCGCACAACTTTCAAGGAGTAAACTTACAAAAATACTAGACAAAAAAAGCCACCTCTCTTAATAAAAGAAAGGTGGCTTACCTATAATTGAGTTTTTTATTCTAGTTAGATCCTGCTGGTGCTGGCGTAACAGGCGTTGTTTCTACAACAGGGAAATCATTTTGTTGAATTTGAGGGATTCTAGCATTGTATTTTGCATTGATCGCTTGAATTGTAAGATTACCAATGATTGCATATCCTCTTTGCGTTAAATGAGCTCCATCTAAAGAGAATAAGTTACCACTTAAATAAGCTGTAGTATAGGTTACTCCATCAATAATGATCCCAGTTTGTGCTGCTTCACTCATAATTGATTTAGTATCTACATAAGCTAAACCTCTTGCATCTGCTTGCTCCTTTAAGAAGGTATTATATCCTTCTACAGCATCTTGTACTTTTTTTACATCATCCGCCAATAATGCTTCGCCTGCAGTTGGAACTGGTAATACCTCTTTTAAATCATCTGGAAGACTTCCTCCACCTGTAATCACGTTTACAAGAGCCGACACTTTACCTTGAGCTAAAAGCGTGAACTTACTACCCACTGCTGTTTGTCTCATTTGAGTTGGAGATGTTTCGTCATATACTGGCATTTGATTCGATTCCATCGTAAATACAGGGTAGCTACCATTTGACTTCATATATGTATCAGAAGATGCAATAGCTTCTTCTACTGATGAAGTTGCCCATGATGCATCAATTCCAATACCTACTAAAAGGCTGATAGCAGCTTGTCCTTCAGCACTTGCAACATAGGCATTAGCTATTGCCTGAGCCATTTCGTCATTTGCTCCACCTTCAATGGCTTCAGCATAAGCACCTGCATAAACAATTGCTGTTGCAATCTCCGCTGCTTTTGGTACATATGTAGGGTCTCCTACACTACCCTGAATCTGTGCTACAATTCCTGCCACTGCATTGATCATTGTTCCATTTCCAATATCAATGCTTGGTGTTACCAATTCAGTAATTGTAGGATTCTTAACACCTCCAATTGCTTCATCCATAAAACCGTTTACAAGACCTAAAACCGGTTCTGATAATTCTTGACCTGCTAATTGTAAAACACCCTCTAAATCTGATGCAATAAAATTAAATAATGCAGCCTCAGTAATATCTGGAATATTTAAGATCGCACCTTTAGCACCTTTGTCATCCATTGCATCTAAAACTAATGAAATCGCTGCTTCATAATCCTCTTGTGGAGTAATTGCTTCGCTACCTAATGCTCCTCCAGACTGTGCGTAACCAAGTACATCGTTTGCCCCCAACCACATTGTATAAAATGTTGGATCAAGTGCAATTACATCTGTCAATACTGTAGATACACCTGGCTGACTAGCAAAATACCCATACAAGCCTGCAGCTAATGCAGGATTGTTTACCTCAATTGCCTTCATTCCAGAAACAGCCATGTTGTGAAAACCTCCATGCTCTGCATAAATGTTAGATGTAGGAACAACAGGTTGTGTACAAGTGAAACAAGGACCTTCGTTAGTCAAAATAAGTGGCTGTCCAAAATATTCATTTCCTGAATGGGAGATCAAAGGTTGATTAAAACCTGAAGCTCCTAAACCTGCTTGTTGTAAACTATTGGCGATAAGTTGAGGATAGGCATTTACCTGAGAAGATGAAAGCCATGCACCATCTGAAACACCTGCTGTTAATGAATTACCAAGTGCTACATAGGTAGTGTAATCAATTGCAGTTCCATTATGAGAACCACCTGAAGGAGAAAAGTCATCTACTTCCGGCTTACAAGCCATCAGTACAGCAAATACCCCTGCAGTAATTAATGATCTATATCTTTTAAATGTCATGTTTCTTAAAAAATTGATTGGATTAGTAATTAGAATTTATAGTTCACTGCAATACTAGGAATCATCGCTGATGCTTTATAAACTCCATTAAGAGCTCCTGTATTCACACCGTCAGGAATTACGTTCTCTCTTTGCTCTTTTGTATTGTAAAGGAAAGCGGCATCAATAGAAAAATGATCACCAATGTTATAACTTGCACCCACAGTTAAACCTATTGTGTTAGCATCTGGTGACTCTGGTGTCATATAACCATCTCTAACAGGCGTAGTGTCATAGTAAATACCTGCTCTAACTACTAAATCGTCCAATGCGTTGTATTCAGCTCCAAAATTGATAATGTATGAGTCTTGCCAATTTCTATCAAAACTGATGTTATTTGCTGAGAATTCTTCAAATTCAACCTCTAATGCCTCATATACACTCCAACCTACATAGTTAAAGTCTAAAGCTAAAGCTAACTTGTCAGTCACTTTATAACCTACACCAATTGCTATAGTTTGAGGTAAAGGCAATGTAGCATTGAATTTATCCGTGTTTACACCTTCTGCCATTCCAAGTACTCCAGCAATGTATGCGTTTGGTACATTGAATGTGGCATCTCCGCCTTCTACTTTCATGTCAACTCCCGAACGGTAGTTCACACCAAGGGATAATTTTTCATTTAACTGAGCAAAAACACCTACATTAAATGCATATTGTAAAGTGTTACCTTCAATTTTTGAATTGATATCTCCACCTGGAGCTGTGTTTGATTTTTGGAAAACAACACTACCCGTCACGATATCTAGACCTGCACCTACTGATACTTTTTCACCGATTCTGTAAGAAACTGTAGGCTGAATATAAATAGACTGCAATGAAATTTCTTGTAAAGAGTATCTACCTGTCCAGTCATGATCATATGTTACTGTTGATCCAAAAGGAGTGAAAATCCCTAAACCAAACGCCCAAGGAGACTCTGCTGACGGTCTATACACACCATATGCATGAAAAGGCGTTCCCATTGGTGAAGTAGATTGGTATTTCTGTGATCCTTCAAGACCTCTGTATGAAATATTTGACATTACTGGACTAAACCCTACTTGGATTTGAGTACTTTCTAAAAACGAGAGCGCTCCCGGATTAAAAAATAAGCTTGATGCGTCGGGGCCATAGCCCACGCCAACATTACCACGTCCAGTTTGCTTTGTACCTTGTAAAAGCACCTGGAAGCCATTAGCAAAAGATGCTTGAGCAATGCATACTGCTGCCAATGATAACAGTAAATTTCTAAGTTTCATTAAGTAAAATAGATTTTATAAAAATTGATAATTTCCAGACTAAGTGTTGTCTTCGATATTACAATCAGATGAACAAATGTTATGTATGCATAACAAATTTTTCTGAACAATTATAGGTTTACTCTCCGCAAAGTGCAAACAATTCATAAAAAATACCACGTATATTTAACACTTATAGTTGTTTTAATAGATATATTCACATTTGTTATAAAAAAAATGCAACATAATATTTGTAATTATTACGTTTAACTACAAATGAATATTCATTCATAACATTTAACACTTGCTAAATATGAATTTAATGTAAACCGCCTATGTTTTGTTTTATAATAAAAAGAGGAAAGAATATAATAATTGAATTATTTTAATAAAGGTAAATGAATGAATATTCATTTTATATTTAACGAAGTTATATATACGCATTAATTTAATACGTATTATAATAATTCATTAATGCCCTATAAAATAACTCTCCTTGGTATTGATAACCGATTCGACTTAAGTGTACTCTGTCTTTTGAAGTCATTGAAAGAGCACTCCATTGTTCTATTGAAGAAAGCCCTCCCATAACATGATAGAAATCCCAAATAGCTACATTATTGGTCTCGGCAATTTGATACATGGCCTTTGTCGCAACTGCATTATCTCGATTGAGATATTTCGACTTCCTAAAATTATCTCCAGGTGTGGTAAGTATGATTGGTAAATCTGGAATTGATTTTCTGATATCTTGAATCAACTTTGTGTACTTTTCAACAAAAGCATTTTTATTAAATGGAGAGTGAAAAGCGTCGTTAGTTCCTAATGAAATAATTAATAAATCAGGATGAATCGCTAGAATATCTTCTTGAATCGCCTTACATCTTAAATAAGAAGTGACCTTAGCACCGTTTACACCAGATGAACTATAAGAAAGGCCACCTTGATGTTGATCATAGACACCAAAACCTCTTAATATAAATTTATTTTGTGATGCATTTTCTTTTTCAAAAGAAAACCTAAATTTTGAAATCGGCTGATCAAAAAGGAAAGTGACTTTTCCATTTACGACTTCTTTTTTGATCAATTTTGCGGGTTCCAACGGCATTACCACAGGCGTGAACTGTGTTATATCATCGGTTGGATAGTAGACTTCAATTTTATTTCCTTGATAAGGATGCAACGAATCAATCCCGACATTGATGGTAAGTGCTGCAAATGACTCTGTGGTTCGAGCTGAAATTGCAGCTACCCCCCAATTACTCTTATGATAACTGATCGAAGCTCTTTTTCCTTCCCATTCGCCTATTTTAGATACTGAAAAATTATAAGGATTGTTTGTTTTTGCGGCTTTATAGGGAAAGAAAAATCCTCTACTGAGCATTGGGAATCGTGCATCTTCATAAAACTTTTCTCTCACCCATCCTGAGAAAAAATCAGCTTGTATATGTGAATCCCCAATATGTAAAACCTCAACTTGCTTTTGATTTCCTTCTTCTAATTCTGATAGCTTATCAAAAAAGGAGTCTAATAAAGTAGAATCATTGAAAACTTGAATGGTGTTTAAATCCATTCTTATAAAATCGTATACTTCAAAAGGTTTCTTTGTTGAAGTAACTGCGGTAGGAGCTGAATGTCCACATAGAAATAATAGCGTAAAAACGGCTTTTACACTAAAAAAAATATACCGCTTCCACGGCCGTTTTCTATTTTGTGATTCCATTGGAATTATTTCTGTTTTTGTAACGCTGATACTCCCTAACTAACTCATTATACAACATATCACCGATGTGATTCGCTCCCTTTCTTGTAAAGTGCGTGTAATCTTTACCTGCCCAGGCTGGCTTTTTATCAGCCCATTTCACAATCGAGTTTTTTCCGCCCATGGCCAAGTATAAGTCCCAATAAGCTACTCCTGCTTGTTTTGCTGCTCTTCTCTCTGCCGCTCTAATAGCATCAATGTTAGGATAAGATTCCATTTTCCCTCCTTCTTTTCGAGCCATATCTGACACTCCCACAATTAGAATACTCATCTCTGGTGCCACTTCTTTAAAGTATTTTAGTTGTTTGACTAACAAACGCTCATAAAACTTATAATTCTTGACCTCTTGCGGTACTACATTTACACCAAATTGTAAGATTAAAAGTTCAGAATTTAGCGTTGAAAGTAAAGTTTTAAAGTGTTTACGACTCACTTTTGTAAAATCTGTTCCTGATGATCCTCTCATTGGAATATTATCGACTGCAATACCTGTATTACAATCAAAGCTTACTCCATACACCTCAGGTGATGCATCTGCTGTAAAAGAGACCTCCAATGTCCCTAGTGCTCCTGATATTGGTAATTTTATTTTTTTGCTTTCAGAATCAGCTTCAATTCCTATGGTACTGCCTTCTACACCATTCATGCTATACCCCAGTTCTACATCGGCTACTGTATTTCTTAAGTAAATATTAAACAGTTCAAATTGTTTATGTGTGCTTTTTGAATAAGGAGCTGGCTCAAAAGACAACTGTGCCTCTGTCCCTTCATAAGAATAATACTTTCCAAAGAAACCATAATCATTATGTTTACCTCTGTATTTCTTTGGTCCAAAACATAAAAACTGTTCCCAGTTATCAGAGTAAGTTTGGGCTAATGTCGTTCTTCTATTTTTTTGTTCCATCACTGGTACTAAACCAACGCCGCAACCACCAAACTGCTCTTGTAGATTTCTTCTCAGCTGTTCCGTCATTCTATCTCCTTCCAATTGAGAATCGCCATAATGTAAAACTCTTATCAATTTTCCTTCTTCTGAAATAGAAGTTAACCCCTTAAAAAAATGATCTAAACAATGAGGATTATTTTCAGGATATTCAATTGCTACGGCTCCCTTGGGAGTTCTTACTTTTAGTGGTTTTTCTTCAACAGGTGTCCATGATGATTCATCTGAAATACTTTCCATATCCACTGTCATGGAATCGTCCTCTTCATACTCTTCGACTTCCACTTCCTCCTTTTCTTTTTCTGCAATCATGCTTTCGGGTAAAACATCTTCAGTGGAAGGAATACGAATCGTTGTCCCAAAAATCTCAATTTCTTCTGGAGACATCATCAATACCAAACCTAGCATTAAAGCTACATATACTAATATCTGAATTATCTTTAAAGGAGTAATTTTCATTCTTTCGCGTTGAGGTTACTTTCAGTATTTATTCTATGAAAAATTCAACTATAAATGTATAAAAAATATAAATGTACAATACAGTGATAGTCATAATTCAACGAAAGTTTTTTATCTGTCCTCAATACTGTAATTTTGCGTTTTCATTTTCTTCTTTCGAAAATTAGACATACTCACCTCAATAAATACATAAATCATGGCAGAAGAATTATTCTTACCGGACAACGGTAATAAGACGGAACTGTACGAAAGTATTCTTCCTCAAATTAAAGGACTGACTTCTATTGAAACAGACTTAATCGCCAATTTATCCAATACTTGTGCGGTGCTTAAAGAAGCTTTTGACCACTTATGGATTGGGTTCTACTTGGTTAAAAATAATGAATTAGTATTGGGACCATTCCAAGGACCAATTGCCTGTACAAGAATTAAAAAAGGAAAAGGAGTTTGTGGCACTACTTGGGCTGAAGCAAAAACATATGTAGTCGATGATGTTGAAGCTTTTCCGGGACACATTGCTTGTAGTTCTGCTTCCAAGTCTGAAATTGTGGCCCCTGTTATCGTCAACGATGAAGTCGTTGCTGTTTTGGATATTGATAGTGATCAATTGGCTACGTTTGATGATGTAGATCAAAAATATATTGAAGAATTGTGCCACTACCTTGCCACAAAGTGGTAAGTATCTGGTAAAAAAATAAGGGCGTTACATCAGCAACGCCCTTATTTTTATTGATCAGTTAAAATGATCTTATCAACAGCCTCAAGTAAATTCTTAGCGTAATGTGTTGCTACAGAATTTTCTACCATTGGGTTGTCAACTTGAATTCTATATTTGATTCCTACCTTTTCAGCAGGGATTAAATCTCTTTCCTTGTCTCCAATCATCCAAGTGTTTTCCATGTCTGCATCGTACTTGTAAATAGCTCTTTCGAACATCAAAGTACCTGGCTTACGACTCAATGAATTGGACCATTTTTCATGTAAAGGTGCGTAGAACATGTCATCAATAGCATTGTTACATTCTTTCTGCAATGCATCATGACAGATATATACATCTTCTTTCTTATAGATTCCTTTTACAATACCAGATTGATTTGTTAAGATCACTAACTTAAAACCGGCATCTTTTAACTTTTGCAAAGCTTCTGCAACTCCTGGAAGCACCTCAAACTTTTCTAAAGTGTAAGCATAATCCACATAGTCTTTATTCAAGACTCCGTCTCTATCCAAGAATACGCACTTATTCTTTTTCATCTTAATTAAGTATAGAAATGAAATAATTTCCGCAAAGTTAAGAGAATACAGATATAAATTGTCATCTATTCAGATTTATAAACCCTTCCTTTCCAATGTACCTTGGGTTCTCTGATACCATACAGGAGTAATGAATTGTAGGTAACGAGATGCATTATATCAAATAAGAAACTCGCTTTCCATTGTATTTTCAACTTCAATTCTCGCTGTATTGCAATCACTGTTACTGATTTAACAAGATAAAAAACAGGGATTAACCACAATAATTCGTTAAAAAACACACCTAAAAGTATTAATAAAGGATAAAAAATGATATTGAGGTAATTCAGTATTTTAAGAGAAAACTGTATCTTTTTTGCTCCTTGCATCCACCTCCAGCGTTGATGTAACCAATTACTAAAAGTAACAACAGGCTGAGTTACGGCTAAAACTTCACTGGAAAAAAGCTGTTTAAACGTTCCTCCTTTATTCACTACTTCTCTGAATAATGCAAAATCTTCTGCTACTGAAAAAGGAATATTTCTCATTCCGCCCACTTTATCAAACATGGACTTTCTAATCCCTAAATTGTTTCCCATAGCCGTGATTGGTATACCTATTTCCGCTAAAATTTGAATCAACTTTAAGGCTAACATCCAATCCAACCTTTGATAATTAGACCAATAGTTTCCTTCTTCAACAATTGTCACACCAGTCACAATGTCTGCAGAAATTAGTGAATTGAGCATGTTTTGCACCCATGTCGAAGGATAAACAACATCTGCATCAGCAAAAAGAAAGTACTCTGCTTCAGTTTGTAAGCTTAAATAATCAAGTACATTGACCTTTCCTTTCAAAGCTCTATTTTGAGGAACATTAAATACATTAATGTTGTCAAATTTCTTTTCAAATTCAGCAATAATCTCTTCAGTATTATCTTCTGAAGCATCGTTACCTATTAAAATATCAACACATACATTGTTATTAACATTTTGAGAAATTAAACTTTCAAGGCAAGATCTAATCGTAACTCCCTCATTTCTAGCAGCAATAAGTATACTCACCTTCATCTCTTCAAAATCAATTTACTAAACATGTTAAAATTTGAACCATATAGCATTTTAAGCTATTTGTAGGTTTATCTAAAGTTGGTAAATTTGTAAGTAATTAAAATAATACCAAAAGTAGAAAATCAAGTTTTTCAAAATACAAGGTATCAAAAATTCTACATTACGTTTGTACTTAATTAAACTAGACTAATAGTTCTACTTATAAAAATACTAATACATGACAACGGCAATTAATTTAGTTCCCTACAAAACTCTTCTTACTTTTAGTAAAAACGTTTTTCTAGCAATGGGCTGCCCTGAGAAGGATGCGGATTTAGCTGCTAATGTTTTATTATCTGCTGATTTAAGAGGTGTGGACTCACACGGCGTTGCTCGTTTGATTGGATATGTAAGACTATGGGAAGCAGGGAGAATCAACCCTACCCCCAATATTAAAATAATCCATGAAACACCAAGTACAGCTACTGTAGATGGTGATGCTGGATTAGGTTTAGTGGTGGCTCCACAAGCAATGCAAATTGCTATTGATAAAGCTGAAAACGTAGGTACGGGTTGGGTATCAGTTAAAAACTCAAACCACTACGGTATTGCAGGATATCATGCTATGATGGCTTTGGAACATGACATGATTGGTATGTCTATGACCAATGCTAGCCCATTGGTGGCACCTACTTTCTCTAAAGAAAGATTATTAGGTACCAACCCAATTGCTATGGCAATTCCTGCTGGAGAAGAGCCTCCTTATGTTGCGGATTTTGCTACAACAACAGCCGCTAACGGAAAGTTGGAAATTCTTCAGAGAAAACAAGAAGATGCTCCTGTAGGCTGGATCCAAGATAAAGAAGGATTGTCATCTACGAATGCTGGTGAATTGAAAAATGGTGGTGCATTATTGCCATTAGGCGGTGATAGAATTAGAAGTAGCCACAAAGGATATTGCCTTGGAAGTATGGTTGATATTTTATCTTCTGTATTATCAGGTGCTGGATATGGCCCATGGGCTCCTCCTTTTGTAAGCTTCTTACCATTGCCTGAAGATCCTGTTGGAGAAGGATTAGGACATTTCTTTGGTGCCATGAGAGTAGATGGATTTAGACCTAAAGAGGAATTTAAATCACATATGGATAACTGGATCAGACGCTTCAAAAGTGCTGAAACAGTTGAAGGGCAGGAAAGAGTGCTGATTCCGGGTGATCCAGAAAGAGAAATTGAACATGAAAGATTAACAGAGGGTATTCCTTTGTTGTCTCCTGTTATAAAAGACTTAGAAGAAGTTGGTAGTAAATTTAGTCTATCAATTTAAACGGAACTTAGTACTTCATCAAAATTACTTTCAACTCATTTTGGTGGAGTACTGATTCTAGAAATGCTAAAAACCATTAGATACTAAAACATTTACAACTTGCTAAAGCTATAACAAAGTCATTTGTCATAGCACCATACTTCATTCTAGATAAAAACACTTAACAAAATAAGTTAGTGTGCTTACGTGATTTTACTGTACATACTATCTTAAATTAAATTACTTACTATCTAAAACCAATTAAGAAAATGCTTTACAAGATCAAGCTTAAGAATGCTGATGAGCATGTACTATTATCTAGTGCGGCTTATGAGTTCATTGAAAACAACGAGTATTACAAACAATTAAATCTTTTAGAAAATCTACGTTTACACGCTAGTGGATACGTATTCTTTCAAAAAAACTTTCCAAAACCTAATGGAGGATATAAGAATGTTACCATTTACCTTCATAAGTTAGTCGCTGAGAAGTTTGTACCAAAACATGACTCAGAGAGAAGATTATTCGTAAGAATTATGAATGGAAATCCTCTGGATTGTAGAGAGAAGAACCTTGGTTGGGCTACTATGGCTGAATTAAGAAGAAATCAAAAACACCATCATAACAAAACAGGCTACAGAGGTGTAGTGAAAGTGAGTAAAAAGACTTACCGTGCGGTACTTTACTCTAAAGGAGAAAGATATGACCTTGGTTTGTTCCCTTCTGCTGAAAGCGCAGCTGAGGCTTATAATAATAAATCAAAAGAGCTTTTCGGTAAAACGAAGAGTTTGAATAATTTCGAAGAAGAGCACAACCCGAATGTTGTTGCTTCTAACTAGAAAATAAGAATTCCAATAAGTACTCAGGAAAAATGATACAATGCATTTCTTCTGAGTACTTTTTTATAGAAGAACAATCAAAACGCAATACTAATCAAAAGTCTCTTTGTCAATTCATTAGCATCATAATTTTTTCAAAAAATAGTGAATAAACAATCATTCATATGTATATTTACTATATGAATGAAAAAATAACACTTGATATGTCCATTTTTTCTTAAAAAAAGAATTATTGATAATAACCTCATAAATACTATGGCACAGCAAAGAAAAAAGCCCTCTACCCGTAGTACCACTAGCCGCACCGCTAGTAAGGCTTCCACTACAGCGAAAAAAGAAACTACTTCCGCAACAGAAAATGTAACACCTCCAGAAACGGAAGAAAAAGTGAACGAAACGGTTCAAACAACGGCCTCTGATGTTGTTGAAAAAATTACAGAAACAGTAAATGAAGGGATTTCTACCGCTACAAAAATGGTAGAGGATGCCCAAGAAAAAGTAGAAGAAAAGGCAAAAGAAACCATTCATACTGGTCAGGAAAAAGTCATTGAAGCCACTGATAAAGCGGACTCTAAAGTTGAGGAAGTTTTAGAAAAGACTGTACTAAAATCACATGAAGTCATTAAGGAAGCTTCAACTTTCTCTAAATCTTCAGCCACTACTGCCAATGAAAAAGCCTCTGCAATTTTTGATCAGACAGAAGATGCTGCTGGAAGATTGATTACTGAAGCAAAAAGCTTATCTGATGCTGCTATAGATAGTGTTGAGGAAACGACTAAAAAAGTATTATCAAGTACGAAGGAGTTAGTAGAAAGTACTTTTATCAACACGCAAGAGGTTGTGACATCTTTGGTGAGCAATGGTAAGACCTTCAAGGATATGGCCTATGAGAAAACATATGAAACGATTGACAGTGTTACTTCTCAAGCGGATAGCTTAGTAGATGAATCACACCGTTTTATTAAAGATACTTCATCAAAAGTATTTAGTACTTCTAAGGAACTTGTCAATGAACCTGTTGATACCATTTCATCAACAGCAATTAATGCAAAAGAAGCTACCACAAGTGTATTTACAGAAGTGTCTGATAAGCTTCTTAGAATGTCTCCAGTGGAACTTCCAAAAATAGATGATGTAAACGAAGCTCGTCAGAATATTAGAAAGTTTATCACTAACGGAACTGCAGCGATGATTTACCCTGTAGTTCGTTTATTAAGATAATATCAACTGAACAACAAACACCCCGAGAAAAGCTTTTTTAGTCATTTTTCGGGGCTTTTTTATGCTAAAAAAGGAGTGTTCTTTGTAGGCTATAACGTCGCAGGGTAAAGAAATCGATCAACTTAACAAACCTAAGAAGCACTCCTTAAAAACTATTCAAAAATTGGTGACTAACCTGGGTTAGTTGACCATAATGCCGCACTTTTTAGCATTGCTCTTCTTGGTAGTTTTAACGCTGATGAAATCAATTCTGCAAAATCTTCTGGTTGTAAAACTCGCTCTTCTGAATCCTCTCCGGCTATCATTCCCAAGTCTTTTGTCATATCTGTTTCAATTGTACTCGGTGTAAGAGTAATTACTCGGATATTATTTTTCCTTACTTCTTTCATTAAGGATTCAGAAAGTCCTATTACTGCAAACTTAGAAGCCGAATAAGCTGATATATTCGCATTGCCGTTCAACCCTGCCGTTGATGCCACATTGAAGATATCTCCTTCATTTTTTTCAATTAAATAGGGAAGTACTTCTTTGGTGACATAGTACAAGCCCATTACGTTGGTTTGAATGGTTCTCTCCCATTCTGAAACTTCCATTTCGTTAAATGAACCGATACTTGCTATTCCTGCATTGTTGACAAGAATGTCTACGGTGCCTAACGCTTCAATCAATTTTTTGATATTCGTTTTTACTTCTTCGTAAACTGAAACATCAAAAACTGCATAAGTTGCATTCACTCCTAACGCCTGTAATTCTTTTGTCGTCGCTTTTAAGACTTCTTCATTTCTGCCTGTAATTCCAACATCAATTCCCTCTTTAGCCAATGCAATTGCAGTTGCTTTCCCTAAACCTCTTC
The DNA here is from genome assembly GCF_014534745.1 of Flammeovirga sp. EKP202. Lineage (GTDB taxonomy): Bacteria > Bacteroidota > Bacteroidia > Cytophagales > Flammeovirgaceae > Flammeovirga. The sequence goes on along the minus strand of NZ_JACVVP010000001.1, from coordinate 96,751 downwards.
CTCCGCCAGTGATAATGGCTTTTTTATTTTTCAAGCTCATAATTTTGTTTTTCTGTCCAATAATCAATTACAAATACATCATCTATGATAGGGCCTACTATTTTCACCAATTCCAAATGAGCTTTGTGAAATAAATAGATTTCTCTTGCAGACTCATCATCAAATATCAATGTAAAACAGTGTGTAAAACCTTTACTCATGCCTTCTGTACTGTCATTTAATCCCCATTCAAGATGTGTGATAGCTGGAATATGTGTCTTTAAATCCTCGAATGTTTTCAGTGCTAAATCAATTTGATCTTGCGGTGTACCTTCTTTGAATTTCAAACTTACAATATGTTTAATCTGCTGATTTTCTCTCTTTACATTAGGAGCTATCTTGTAAGTCACCACCTTTCCAAGGTCAAATCGGAAAGATCCTGCAATCAAAAATTGTTGATTATTTAGCTCATGTGCTCTTAAACCATAATAGATAGAAAAACCTGTTTCTAAATAATTGATAGGTTTTAAAATACCCTCCTGATTAAGTTGACAAAGTTGAATACTTTCATCATCTCTTGTTCCAATTGCCAAGATCGCTTCATGATCACTCGTTGAAACTACTTCAATTCTTGTCTGCCCTTTAAGTCGTGTATTTTCAGTATCTTTTAATACAAAATGAGGTACTAACGCTCCTTTTTTATCAATTTTAAATACTGTCACACCATCACCGTGATATACAAAATCGGTGTTCTTAATAAAGCCCTTACGCTTATAATATTTATGGTGTCGGTGTCCGGCAATTATATAATAGTTTTCCCCCAACTGAACTCCAGTTACAGGGTAAGTTCCTGTCAAATAACGATTAGTTTCATTATCACTAATGTTATTGATGTTTTTAAATGTTCCATTTTCATAAACTCTAAAACTACTGATGCCATTGTCCTGAAAACCCCCTGTATATAAATAGGTTTTACCGTTGATTTGATGCGTAAACATTCCAATGATACCATCTGTATGCACAACATCATTATCTTTCAATGATTGTACATGAGAAAGTTTACCATCGTTTTGAATCTTATAGCAACTCAAACCTGGAGTTTCTTCTAATCCACCAACAAAAAGGTAAGATGCTTTTTTCATATGAACCACCTGTAGTGTGATCGCTACTCCAATAAACGTTTCATCAGTATCTTCAGTGATTGCCACTCTTTCGATAGACCCGCTTTCTAAGATTTTAAATGTTTCTACAGCGTTTCCATATTTATTGGCAACAAAAAGAAAATCCGTTCCACGAATATTATCTGCTACCATTCCCCTTGCAGGTCCCTTTTGTTTGTGCAATTCATGGTTACTGATAGGAGTTAATTGCCCTTCTGAGTTTAGTTCAAAGACATCAATGTTTCCAAAACCTCCAACATATACAAAGTCTTTATCTCCTTTTTTATAGGAAGTAACTGTTACTGTATTTTTTGCTGAAATCCCTTTAAAATCTTGTCTTACTAACCTCAAACTATCCTCTTGAGCATAGGCAGTTTGGAATAAAAAGACAATAAAAAAGTAGTTGAATAAAAATTTCATAGTATAGTTTTTCTAATGTTTACTGCAAAATAGTATTTGCTCCTGCAATCGCAATAGCTCTATCCTGCTCAATCGTTCCGCCACTTACACCAATAGCTCCAATAATTACATTATCCTTATTTCTGATTGGAATGCCTCCTGGAAAAGTTATCAAACCTCCATTGGAATGTTCAATATTATAAATAATACCTCCCGGCTGCGTTAACTCTCCCAAATCTCCAGTATCAATATTGAAATATCTGGCAGTTTTGGCTTTTTTAATCGCTACATCAATGCTCCCCAAATAAGATTCATCCATACGGATAAACGCCTTCAGGTTAGCCCCTGCATCCGTTACTGCAATATTGACTAAAACATTGGATTCCTTTGCTTTTTGTTTGGCTGCTAGAATAATCCTCAACGCCTCTTCATCAGTGATATCATATGCATTTTGAGCATAAGTGAAGTTTGAACTGAAAAGAGTGATAGTTATAAAAAATAATAGTTTGTACATCTTAAAAACGTATTTGTGAATTCAAATACAAAATTCACAAACTGTTTTCAGAAAAAAATTGAACTAGTTCAACTCTTTGTAAAAATTATTGTTTTTTGATCTTACTTAAAAACTCATGTGTGATCCCAAGGTAACTTGCCATTTGTTTATCGGTGATTTTTGAGGCAATACTAGGGTAAGTAGATAAAAAGTTTTGATAACGTTCTTTTGCTGTTTCACAATGATTTCTGATCAATCGGCGTTGCCAAGCCACCAACGCTTTTTGAGACATCACTCTAAAAAGCTTCTCGACGATCGGTAATTTTTCATAAAGCATCAATTTATCAGTTCTGTTGATCATGAGTACTTCACTATCTTCCAAAGCTTGCATGTTCAAGTGGGAAGGGTTTTGATGCATAAAACTATCATTATCCATCAACCACCAATCTCTTGCTGCAAAATACAGTGTATTGTCACTTCCTTTTTGATCTAAAGTAAAAATTCGAAAACAACCATTCAGTACAAATCCTTCAAACTTACAAACATCACCCTGTTTCAAAAGGTGTTCTTTTTTCTTGAAGGTTTTGAGCTGAAAATACTTACAAAATTCTTCTAATTCAGAGGCTGAAAACTGTACATGCTTATTAATATTTTGCTTTAAAAGTTCGTTCATTTTGTCTGTTTATTTGACTTTCAGAGTAATTCATTATTTGAAAATAGTTGAATGATTTGAGCAACAGCTGGGTTTCTTAAACTGTCTTTGGGATAAGACAAACCTACTTCTCTATAAGAAATTGGTCCTTTATACTTTTTGATCTGAAATCCCTCCCATTCTTTTACAAAAGACTCTGGAAGAAAAGTTATACCCAAACCGGCAATCAACAAAGTAAGTACATCATTCTTGGTCGCACAATTGGCTACAGTTTTCCATTTGCCTCCTAAATCATTAAGGATTGATAAACTTTGTTGGTGGGCTTCACATGGTGGACAATGAATAAACGGTTCTCCTTGTAAATCCGTAATTTCGATCTCTTCCTTATGACTTAAAGGGTGTTGATTGGGAATACACAAAACGTAATCTTCTTTCCATAAAGGCAAGAATAGGTGGTCATCAAATTTCCATTCTCTGACTAACAAATTTAATTCACAATCTCTACCAATTGCTCTGATGTCCCACTCTATAGTATTTACTTCTTTATTGATGGCTAAATAAAATTCTTTTTTCAAGGATTGCGGTAAACTGTCAGCGATACCGAGAACAACTTTTTGCTTAAAATCTTTATGCTTAAATAATTCAGGAATCTCATTTAGTTCTCCCAATATTCTTTTAGCAATTGGATACAACTGATGGCCTTCCTCTTTGATAGTGACTCCTTTTTTATGGCGAACAAACAGGTCTTTCCCTAGTAATTCTTCCAATGACTTGATTCCATTGGATATATTGGGTTGTGACACAAAGCACTTTTCAGCTGCTCTTGATATATTTTTTTCTTCATATACCGCCACAAAAAAACGGAGTAATCTCTCATCCATAATAAATAGTTATAATAACGATACAAAAATAGTATTTTGATGATAAAAAGAGAATAAACACCTTTGTATCAACAAATAATAGACACATTTAATCATAAATAAATCTAATACTTCTCATTATGGAATCAACAAAAAAAGGTCTGATCGTTATTACTGGTGCTAGTTCTGGAATTGGTGCCGCCACTGCTCAACTCTTTTCTGACAATGGGTTTCCACTCTTACTTTTAGGAAGAAGAGTCGAAAAAATGGAAGCGTTGAACTTGCCAAATACTTTGATTAAAAAAGTAGATGTCACTGACTATGATACTTTCAAAACTGCCGTAACTGAAGCTGAAGAGCAATTTGGTCTAACTGAAGCTATTGTCAACAACGCAGGAATGATGCTCTTAGGAGATATTGCGGTTCAAGATCCTCAGGAATGGAAAAAAATGTTTGATGTAAACATCATGGGAGTATTGAACGGTATGCAGATCGTTTTACCTCAAATGAGAGAAAGAAAAGGAGGTACAATTATCAACATCAGCTCAATTGCAGGTAGAAAAACTTTCGGTAATCATGCTGCTTATTGTGGTACAAAATTCGGCGTACATGCTATCACAGAAAATGCTAGAGAAGAAGCAGCATTGGACAATGTAAGAATGGTAACTATTGCTCCTGGAGCTGTAGAAACTGAATTGCTTTCTCATACGAGCAATCAAGAAATAAAGGATGGTTATGAAGCTTGGAAAGAAGAAATGGGAAGTATCCTAAAAGCTGAGGATATTGCCAATGCGATTTGGTATGCGTTCAATCAGCCTCAAGGGGTGAATGTAAGGGAAATTGTTCTTGCAGCGACAAAGCAACAGCCGTAGAAGACTATTTGTTCTACAAACTTTAAAAGTGCTACTTCAATAAACTCTAGTATTGTAGTACTTAAAAATATTGGAATTCTTTTACTGGCATAAATCAAAAAATCCCGACCATTGAATTGATCGGGATTTTCTTTTTATTCGAATTTCGTTCCAAGTAAGAATGCTTTAACAGGCATCCTTTTCTTACCTTGCATTTGCCATTCATCTACTGAAATAAAACCATCAGCTGTTTTAATATAGAAATAGTTCTTATTATCAGTAGCATACCCTTTATCATTCGCTTCTACCTCTGTATCCATCACTTTCGACACCTTGAAAAGCTTATAGGTTTTACCCTCAATTTCAGTCCAAGCTGCTGGATAAGGAGATAATCCTCTTATAAAATTATATACTTTTTCCGTAGGTTGAGTGAAATCAACTTTACAAGTTTCCTTAAAGATCTTAGGAGCGTGTTTCGGTTCACCAACAATTTCTTGAGGAGTTGTTGCGTAGTTTCCTTCCTCAATCAACTTTACTGTTTTCAAGACTGTACCAGCACCTTTCTCCATTAATCTCATATACACATCTCCTACGGTATCTTCTTCAAGAATAGGCTCTTCTTCACGCATAATAACATCTCCAGTGTCAATCTCATGTTGTAAGAAGAAAGTCGTTACACCTGTTACTTTTTCACCATTGATGATCGCCCAGTTGATAGGAGCTGCTCCTCTATAATCCGGCAATAATGAACCGTGTAAATTGAATGTACCAATACGAGGCATATCCCAAACTGACTCAGGAAGCATTCTAAAGGCAACTACAATTTGAAGATCAACTTCCAATGCTTTTAATTCCGCTTGAAACTCTTCATTTTTTAGATTGGTAGGCTGAAGAATATTTAACCCTGCCTCCAAAGCATATTCTTTCACCGGAGACATATGTAGTTTTCTACCTCTACCTGAAGGTTTATCAGGTGCAGTAATCACACCAACTACATTGTAATTATTCTCTACTAAAATTCTTAATGAAGGAACTGCGAAATCAGGCGTTCCCATAAAAACAATTTTCAAGTCTTTATTCATCGTATCTTATTTTTTAAAAGTCTTCGCAATGGTTTCATGACGATCTAATGATTTACACACCCATGCGGCTTCTATTAATTTTCTCTCTTCTGGAGTCAACTTCCACTCACTTTCTGGTAGTTTTCTAAGCTTTGTACTGAGCGTGTGCAAACTCAATGCAGCACTCACTGATATATTAAAGCTTTCTGCAAAACCATACATTGGTATTTTCACTTTATAATCAGCCATTTCAAAAGCTTCATCAGAAATCCCCTCTCTTTCATTACCAAACATCAATGCTAAAGGTTCATCCACTGGCAAATCGTCAATAGATAGATCTGTATGTGGTGTAGTAGCTACCAATTTATATCCTTTCGATTTTAATGTCTGCATGGCTCCTTTGGTAGAATCATATGTGTTGACATCTACCCATTTCGCAGAGCCCATTGTTGTTTTTAATGAAACCTTAAACTTTGTATCTGTCTCAATCAAATGAAGGTTTTGTAAACCAAAACAATCACAAGTTCTTATGATCGCTCCTACGTTTTGAAGTTTAAAAACCTCCTCCAACAATACTGTAAAATGATTTGTTCTTTGAGAAAGTACCTTTTCTATTCCTTCTAATTTCTTTTCTGTTATAAATGTTTTCAAGTAATCTACTAAACCTTCTTCTTCAGCATATTTTTTAAAAGCTTCTGTTTTAAAAAACTTGAAATCATCATCATTCGCGTAAGGCATTTCTCTTCTTCTATTATTTCTAAAACTATGAAAGCTGTCCGTAAAGTGAAAATCAGCTTTACAGACAGCTTTAAGCAGTTATACAATTAAAATCTGAAGTTTTGGATTTTAATTGTATAACTGCTTATTCTTATCTTAATCTTTACAATCTTAGTTTACCTTTTCTTCAATTGGTGTCGTATTTTTCAAATCACCATCTACAAATTGAATAATCGGTACGTATTGATTGTCTTGAGCATCTTTATAATTGTAAGCAGGTGTCAGATAACCTTTTCTGAATTGATCACTTGCTTTTAAATCTTGTACAAAACCATTTCCATATTCGTTCAATATCAACCCAAAAGTAAATAGAGTTTCAAAACCATCATAAACAAAGCTTGAAGGTTGATTATTAAACTTCTCTTGATATTCAGCGATAAATGTTTTGGCTCTGAATGAATCATCGTCAAACCAATTAGGATATAGAATATTGATCTGTGCCGTCTCCATTTGAGAATAGCTCAATTGCTTGTACTTCAACCACTCTTGAGGTACGTAAGCAGATGCTACTGTCCCTAATGACAATAATGCACTTACCGTACTTAATGCCTCTACTTCATTCGTAACTGCAATAAATACATGAGCAGTTGAATCTTTTACTACTTCCAAAGAGTCATCATACGCCAACGGGTCAAACATTTCTTGTAGTAATGTAAATCCATCTACCGGATCAAACTCCTGATAAGCTGCAATTTTACCACCTTCTGCCTCATACGCTTCTTTGAAGGCTGCGGCCATCTGTTTTTCTTTCGTTGAATGTCCAAATACAACATATGTCTGTACCGTATCTGCTTGAATTCTTAGAGAATCATCTTCTGGATATTGCTCTAAAGCTACTAACTCTTGTGCTCTTAGTCTCTTTCCTAAACTTTTACCAATTGTCTCTGGTGTAGATGAAGCGATAAAGGCATTAGAAGTATTTTCAATAACTGCACTATTATTTGAAATTGGATTGACCATCGGAATCCCCGTTTCATTAGAGAACTTCTTTACCAATGGCAACATATCTGCATACAACGGCCCAACAATAAGATCAACGTTCATCATTTTTGGGTCTTCCAATAACCCTTTCAAATGAGTAGTATCTCTTTTGGTATCATAAGCCACGATGTCTATGTTCACCTCTCTCTTTACCAAATACTCTTGAGCGATTAAAATGCCTTGGTAGATATTATAAACAAATTCGTTTTTAACTCTTAAAGCATCTCCGTCAGTAGTTTCTGTAAAGAAAGGTAAAACAACAGCTACCGTATATTTATCTTTTTTCTCTGATTTTCGAACAACATGCTTATTGATTTCGATTCCCAAATTGGTAGAAAGCTTATTTAATAAAGCTTCGTCTCTTTCTTCTTTCGGCTGTTGTAAAAGCTTATGGAACAGCAAAGTAGCAAGTTCTTCATTATCATTCGCTTCACAAATTGGCTTCAACTCTTCTACAGAAAGTGTACTCAATTCTTGATAAATCATTGCACTATACTCTTTTTGGAGATGAGCATCAGTGATTTCACTCGACAACTTTAAACTCTCATTATACTTTTTAGTCTTTAAATAAGAACTCCCTAAAAGATATCTAGCTTGCTCTTTTTCGTCCCAATCAGCATAAGTTGTAATTGCTTTATTTAAATTATTTTGGGCTTCAGCAAATTTTCCTTCCTGATAATAAGCGTATCCAATCAATGTAAGAGCGTAAGGCTGCAATGTTGCTCCTTTCAAACTCATCATGTCTTGCAATACTACAATAGCAGGTTGGTACTTTCCTTGGTCTATTAATTGTTTCCCGTAAGTGTATTTCTCAACTTCTGTTTTTCCGCCTTGAGCAAAGGCATTCATAGAAAATAAAAAAGTTAAGATTAACGTGTAAAAGTATCTCATAAAAAAATGATCTTCTTCTTATTTAAACTGAGATAAAAATTTAGAATATGCTTTGATACTAAGAAAAATATCTTTCAAAAATCAAAATCAGTTGCAAGTTACAAAATCGCTAATGATTAAAAACACTTTGGTATAAATAATAGGTAATAGACCTTGAGGAAGTATAATTTTAAAACGAAAAAGCCAATCTCAAAATATGAGATTGGCTAAAAAAAGGAACTCTAAAACTATCTCTCTCGAATCCGTCTTACTCACCACAGTAAGAATCCGAAATCTGATAACGACTATTATTTATTATTGACTAGCTTATTTCAATTGTTTTCTTTTCTGCAGGAGCATTTTTTGGAAGAACAACAGATAAAATTCCATCGTCATACGATGCGTTAATTCCTTCCACATTTATATTGTTAGGTAGCGTAAATGATCTTTTGAAATCTTTACCCACAAATTCTCTCTTCAAATATTTAACTCCTTCTTGTTCTATTTCAGTATGCTTGTAAGTGACCACTAATTTGTTTTGTTCTATAGCGATCTCTACATCTTCCTTCTTAATACCTGGAATGACAATCTCCACTGTAAAACCTTCTGCATACTCTTTTACATTCATCGGAACTTGAGCATCTAATGGGTTAACTGTATCTAATACATTCACAACGTCACTCATAAGTGATGAAATAAAAGTTGTTGGGTAATCTGTCAACGAATGTTTCATTTTTCTAAATATGTTTTTGATTATGGTTAATTATCTTACTTCAATTTTAACAGGCTTTTTCTCTTCACTTTTTGGTAAAGTTACTGTTAAAATACCTGCATCAAATTTAGCTTCTAAAGCCTCAACTTTAATTAAATCAGTGATTCTAAATGCTTTCTCAAAATCACTCACTTGATAGGCATTCACCAAGAATTTCTCCTCCACTTTATTCTCTTCCTTAGGCTGCTTATAGTTAATATTCAATCTATTATTTTCAACATCGATTGAGAAAAACTCTTTTTTATAACCTGGAACTACTAATTCTAAATAAAATGCAGCTTCATCCTCCTTAATATTCACAGGTACAAATGATTGTCTACTTTTTTCAACTGCATTAATTACGTTTGAAACGAATGATCTTCTTGCTGATGGTCTATAGGTTGTAATACTCATGATTTTATTATTTTAATTTTAAATTGAATATCAAATTTACAGTTTGCTTATAGACAAGAGGTGTACCAAGTGAATAAATATGCCAATATGACATTTTTGTTTAACGGAATATTATATTTTAACGACAAATTGTCTTGTTTTAATTTACCAGCATGACAAAACGAGTAAAATAAAGTGGTTAAGTCTCTACTTAGGTGTGCCAGTACTCAATCATAATTTTCGCTTTTTATTTTTGATTAAACACAAACAATTAATTACATTACAGGACATTTAATTACTTATCAATTCAAATTCATATCTATGAGCACATTAATGAGCGAAGATGTTGAGAAAAGAAGACGTCTAACTAAAATCATAGCACAGGTATCTAGGTTAGGAAACTATACTTTGGGGCGTGCTTTTGAACGTGAAGGTTTACCTATTTCGAGAGAACAATGGGATGTGCTTGTAATGCTATGGGACAAAGATGGACGAGCTCAACAAGAGTTTGCTACATTTCTATTAAAAAATAGAGCTAGTATCACAAGTTTGGTCGATAACATGGAGAAGAACAACTTGGTGACAAGAGTTCCTAATCCTAATGATAAAAGATCAAAGCTTATTTATCTAACAAGAAAAGCAAGAGACCTTAAGGAACAAGTCGTAGGAATTGCTGAAGAAGCTATTCTTTCTATCACTAAGGGAATTCCATTGGAAGAAGTGGAACAAGCTGCAGACCTACTAACAAAATGTTTAGAGAATATCATGAAATATGATGAAAATATTCTCGAAGAACAAAAAGGAGAATAAAGCTCCACAACCTAACTAAAACAAGCTCTTAAAAACTGAAAGGTTACTTTCAAAAATATGCAACAAACTAATACTCTTGTTTGTTGGCAAAAGTGTATTGGTACAATAGTATTTTTTATCTCTATTCTATTTTCCAATACACTTTTTTCGCAACAGACTTCCGATATAAAAACCGTTCTTCAATTACTTAACACTGGAAACCATTCTTATGGTATCAAAATCTTTTCTGACAGTTTAATGCCACTTATTTATGAGAAAAGAAATTACCAACCCATTTGGAGTTCCAAAAAAAATATTGAAGATCTTATTTTTGTCATTAATGATAGTTACAATGACGGGCTAACACCTGAGCATTATCATTTGGCAAAAATCATAGAACTCAAAAATAAACCTTCACTTACAGAAGAAGAAAAAGCACTTTATGATATTGTGATGACAGATGCCGGCATTCTGCTTAGCTCACATTTGATTTGGGGGAAAGTACAACCAGAAACAATTTCCTCTACTTGGAATTTTGACACCAAGGAATTTACAGAAGATAGAATCAATCTCTTTTTGGCTCCTATCGAAAAAGAAATGATTCTTGAAGCAACAGCGGCCATCAAACCTCACAACCTCCTCTATAATGGTTTGAAAACTTCACTGAGAAACTTCAGAGAAATTGAAGCCAACGGAGGCTATGCTAAACTTCATAAAATTGAAGCCATCGAATTAGGTGATAATAACCAATTTATTCCGGAGTTAAGAAAAAGGTTAGCCATTACAGGCAATTTAATTCCAATTGATTCCACGGTACTTAAAGTAGATACAACTTTTAGATCTCAACAAGAAGGAATAGCTATTGTTAATGCTCCATCAAGTCAGCCGGTCATTGACACGGTTACATCGATGATTCCATTTAATCCTTCTCCTATTTTAGACTCTTCCTATGTTTCAATTCCTCTTCTAGACACTACATCTACAATCTATAATGATAATTTAAAACAATCTATCATTGCATTTCAAAAAATGTATGGATTAGAGCAAGACGGTAAAGTAGGAAAAGCGACCCTAAAAGCATTAAATGTCCCTATTGCTAATAGGATTAACACACTCAGAGTGAATCTAGAAAGAGCTCGATGGATTAATCATGAAGATGATGATAATTTCATTTTTGTCAACATCGCTGATTTTACCTTGTATCTTCATAAAGGTGAACAATGGTATTATAAAACAAATGTAGTGGTTGGTAAACCTTATCATCAAACGCCAGTTTTCAAAGCAAAGATGAGTTATATTGATATTAACCCTACTTGGAATGTGCCCTATAGTATTGCGAGTAAAGAAATGCTTCCAAAACTGAAAAAAGATGCAGGTTACTTGAAAAAGCAGAATATGAAATTATACGATAGATCCAATAACGAGGTGGATCCGTATTCTGTAGATTGGAAATCTATCAAGCAGAAAAGCTTTCCTTACTATATTGTGCAAGGTTCAGGCCCTGGCAATGCTTTAGGATATATCAAATTTATCTTTCCTAATAAGTATTCTATTTATCTTCATGACACACCTTCCAGGTATTTGTTCAAAAGAAATTCAAGAGCCTTTAGTCATGGTTGTATAAGAGTGCATGAACCTTTGAAACTTGGTGAACAACTCCTTAAAGAACAAGGTTACACTTTAGAAAAAATTGAAGAAATTGTTAAAACGGGCGAATTAAAAAGAGTGATTTTAATGGAAAGGCCTACAGTATATTTGCTGTATTTTACGGCAATGCTAGGTCCCGATGTTGCTGTACACTTTTATGATGACATTTATTCTAGAGACAAAAGGGTATTGAAAGAACTTGACAAGTCACTTTACTAAAGCGTCAAATTGTTTTCAAAGCATTTAAAAATCAACATATCATATGATAAAAATAAGGTCTAACATTTTTGAAATGTTAGACCTTATTACTTTATAATGTGTATATCGCAGTGTTACTTTCTACCTCCAAAAAAGAAAGTCAAGAACATTGCTGAATAATAACTACGATTATCTGCTGATGCCATAATCTCCACCTCCTTAGTGTAGATATCCGCCATAATTCCAGCCTCTATACCTGTAATACTTCTTTTGTTTACACCAAATTCAAAAGAAAGTGAGGTTTTAAATGCTAGACCTGCTATTACACTTGCTTGGGAAAGACTTTCAGCAAAAGATCCCGTACCCTCTATTCTAGGACCTATAGTATTAAATTGATCATATGTCAGCTGTTCAGTAACTATTTCTCCATCATCATTTTTATACTTTAGGAGATAAGGCGTTACTAAACCAATAGAAGGACCTGCGTTTACAATTACATTTACTTGGACTCCTTGTTTTCTTGCTTTTTTAAAAATGATCCATTCCTTACCAAACATCGGTCGGATAGCATAGAGTCTGTTCCTTTTTCCATAAACAACCCCCTCACCAGTGAAAGTCTGTCTTCTTTGCTCTTTCGGGTGTTTGATATTCAAGAATTCGATACTTAACGAATGGTATTTTCTTTCGTTCTTAATTTCTCCTACTCTTCCTCTAGTGACTTTTGTTTTACCACTGTTTACACCTAGTGACTCTTCAATTTTATGCTCGTAAAAGAATTTCTTAGAGAAACGTACAGAGGCACCACCAATAGTTCCTCCATAAGTATTCATCATAATACCTAGAGCCCATTCTTTTTCATAATATTCATCTTCCTCCTCTACTGGAAATTGAGCAAAAACAGATAACGGGGTAATACAGATAAATATTAAAGAGATGATTATATTCTTCAAGTCTAGCTAATTTAATTTCGTTCAGATAAATAAGATAAGGGTTTACTATAGTAATTTACATTCTATAAGTGACTCCTACAAGTTAAGAGAGTAATGAAGGCAGGACCTATCAAAAAATAATCAGATAAGTACTGCTGCTTAAATAGTAAAGTAAAATCCAATTTATCCTTCACTTCACTAATCTTATTAGAATATAACAAACTTAATCATAAAAGTAAATTTTTGTTAGTGTAATTGTTTTAAAAAATTGAGATCAAGAACCTCTTTATCAGATCACACCTCATTTTTACAGGTCTTATTTTAATCCAATAAGACTACTTCTAAAATTTATCACCTAACATTATCACAGTAGCTAAAAAAGTTGTAGTTTAGATTTGTATCAATATAGAAAATAAAGAAGTTTACTCAATTGTACTTTTAGTAGTATTCCTAATAAAAATGTGATCATTTATTATGGTTATATTTCTTTTTACTTGGGAATCATAGAATAAAAATTTTAATTTTGTTTCGCTCAGTTCAGATGTTTCTTTATTTACTCAATAAAAAAAGAATTGCCCATTAAAAAAGAGGCTCGACAAATTTTAATAAATATATAAAATATGAAAATATCCATCATTGTAGCAAAAGCTACTAATAATGTGATAGGAAAAGATAATCAGCTGATTTGGCATATTCCTGCTGATTTAAAATACTTTAAAAAAGTGACTTCTAACCATACGGTGATCATGGGTAGAAAAACGCATGAATCTATCGGTAAGTGTTTACCTAACAGAGTAAATATTGTCATTTCTAGGAACCCTGACTTCCAAACTTATGACGGAGGCCAATTAACCAATAGTTTAGCCGACGCCATAGAAATAGCGAGAGAAAGAGGCGAACAAGAGGTATTTATTATCGGTGGTGGAAAAATTTATGAAGAGGCAATGAAAATTGCAGATAAGCTTTATATCACAGAAATACACGATCAATTTGTTGGTGATACTTTCTTCCCTGATATTCTACCTACTCAATGGTCAGAAATTTCAAGGTTTGAATACCCAAAAAATTTGACGTCTCCGTATGCTTATTCTTTTGTAAATTATATCCGTAATAAATAATAAAATAATTCCATGAATTACATCGTCATTAATGTGAAATGCAATGAAGAGCTAAGTGAAGTTCTTCAAGCGGTATTGGGAAATGTTGGGTTTGATGCATTTCTTGAAAATGACCATGGTTTTGAAGCTTCCATAGAGAAGGGCCTTTACAATGAAAATGAAGTCAAAGAAGCCTTAGCCTTCTTTGAAGAACAGATAACTTACACCGTTGAAGAGCAAGAAAAGCAAAACTGGAATAAACTATGGGAAAGTCATTATGACCCTGTAGAGATAAGCGATGAACTTCAGATTAGAGCTTCTTTCCACCCTTCTAACCCTCAATACAAATACGAAATTGTCATCACTCCAAAAATGTCATTTGGTACTGGACATCATGCTACCACTACTTTGATGCTAAGAAACCAACTGACGATTGACCACAAGGGTAAAAATGTGGCAGACTTAGGATGTGGCACTGGAATTTTAGCAGTAATGGCTAAATTACTAGAGGCAAAACAAGTAGATGCTTGTGACATTGAGGATTGGTCTTGTGAAAACGCTCTAGAAAATGCTGCTCTTAATAATGTGGATTTAAGAGTGACTGTAGGAACAGTACACGAAATGGAAAAGCTAGATGAATACGAAATCGTGTTAGCTAATATCAATAGAAATGTATTATTGGAAGAAATGCCTACTTATCAAAAACTAATTACAAAAGGCGGGAAACTATTATTAAGTGGTTTTTACACAGAAGATCTTCCAATAATTACTGAAAAAGCAAATTCAGTAGGTCTTACTTACCTTTCACATTTAGAGAAAGATAATTGGGTAAGTGCCGTATTTGAGAATTAATACTTTTTGGAGTATTTTTTGCGAAACAAGCTTATTAGTAGGCTGTAATTGATCAAAAGTGTCTATTACAGCCTCTTTTATTTTTAAATCCGTCTTTTGAACTTATGTTTTCAAAGCTTCAATATAAATTACTACCTCTACTCTTCTTATTGAGTTTTTACTCTACAACGCTTTGGGCACAGTCTGAAAATAATGCAAAATCAGATTCCCTAATCCAAAAATACTATCATCCTTTTACAGAATATGATAGCTTTTTAGTAGATCTCAATTTGTATTTACAGAAAGGTGTCCGATTAGGAAGTGATACCATTATGCTTGATTTTGAATCGCATTGGCAAAACAATGTAATTCAGGAAAATCAAAAGAAATGGATTTATAAAAGTACTAAGCGTATGCACAAAAACCGCATTACTTATAGAAAACATGCGGCTTTGTACTACGGCTGTGTTATGGCATTTTTAGACTCTGCAGGTCATAATAATGGTCAGTTTACTCGATTCTTAGAAATAGCAGATACTTGCCTTATTTCCTATACCCCAAAGATCACCCATAACTTCTTCTATAAATCAAGACTATTTTTAGAGAAAAGACTGATTGAAAAATCAAAATATACAACCATCAAAGTAAATGGTGGAGAGTATGAATTCACGCACGAATTGGCCGCTGAAGGTTATGTGAGTGATAATATGGTCGTAGATATAAATACAGAAGCAACAAAGGAAACACCTAAAGAAGATTGGTTTCAATCAGGTGAAGATGTCGCTCAAGAAGATACTTCTGGCTCCTCCGAATGGGGAGACGACTCCTCTGGCGATGAAAGTTCCTCATGGGAAGACAATGGAAGTGTAGATTGGGGCGATGATAGTGGAGGTGACGACTCATGGGACAGCGGTAGCGTAGACTGGGGCGATGACAGTAGCAGCAATTGGAGCTCTGATGACGGTGCATCGGATTGGGGAGATTCATGGAATGGAGATGACAGTAATATCGAAGTTTATGGAGAAGGAAGCAGTGACGGGAGAGACAATGGTGTAGAAGCTGATACATATGCTTTCTCTGAAGATTGTAACGATCAACCTTCTGAAATTCAAAATTATGATCCTGGCATAACAGAAATGCCTCCATTAGAAGGACCTATGCTTCATATTTCTGAGGCTGACCTTCTTATTACCACCAAATTTGACACAGCATTACTTGAACATACTGTAGGTACATTCCTCTTCAAATCTGATACAATTGTTTGTCAGGGAGGGCGTTTCTTTTGGGAAAATGTCAACTTCTCAAAAGATTCTGCTTGGTGCGAATTACCTCACTTTAGTTTTGATACAAGAGTGGCTTACATTGAAGCAGACCATGCAGAAATGTACTTTAGCCATTATTTGGATACGATTGCGATTGGTGCATTTACTTACAAAAGTGGCCACTTCAACAAATTTCCTGAAAAGGCGATCTATCCTCAATTTATAAGCTATAACAACAATTTACATTGGAAAAACCTTCCTGAAGAAATTGAACTAAAGGGCGGATTTGCGATAAAAGGTATGCATACCGTTTCCAAAGCTATTTCTGGAGCTCCTACAACTATCACCGTAAAAAATGATAGTGCTGCTCTTTTCACTTTGAGATCTGACAAAGGTGTTAGGGTCAATGATGAAGGTAAAATGATACGAACAAAATCAAGTAAGGTAGATATTTTTTATGCTGAAGATGACACTATTGAACATCCTTCAGTCAATACCTATCTCAGTATTGGAGATAGCACCAAAAAAGTGTATTTCCGAAAAACCACTGATATCTTTAGATTTAATCCTTTTACATTAAGTGCCCAAGATGTAAATGTTTATGCTGACGCAATCGAATGGGATATCCAAGAAGACTCTCTAGATTTTAAAATTATAGGAGGACAAAAGATCGTTCCGCTAATTGTTGAATCAGAAGATTTTTTCCATCCTGGATTTGTATCCAGAATTCAAGGAATGAAAAAGTTCCATCCATTAATGATTCTTGTAAATCATTCGAGATCACATAGACGAAAATGTTTTGATGCTGGAGCACTTGCCAAAGAACTTAATATCAACGACGAGCAGTTTGATGAGAGTTTAAGGTCAATGGCCATTGATGGACTTATTGATTATGACCCTTACTCAAGAATCGTAAAACTTAATGATAAAGCCTACAGATATCTTGATCGATATTTTTATGCATCAAGTGAAAGAAGAAGAAGGTCAATGACTTCAAGGATGAATTTCGAAAGCTTAAGTGCAAGACAAGAGAAAGCACTTTATGACAGAGATTTTGATAATTTGAGTATTGCAGCCTTGCTTCCTGAAGATGGAAGTGCCAACGCTACTCTTTCCTTAGATGATAGCTCTAAATTGATTCTCAAAAAAGTACCTTACTTCCCTATCTCTGATTCTCTCAATGTATCTGTTACTCCGGATAGTGCCGGCTTAACGATTGCAAAAGAGCGACAACTTACATTTGGTGGGCAATTTATTGCAGGTACTTACATTTTCAGAGGTAACGAATTTACTTTCGATTATGATAGTTTCCTAATACAACTAACAGAAGTGGATTCTATCAACTTTATAGTAAAAGACAGTCTTACCGGTAAGTTAAAAGAAGCTCCAAACCCTCTTGTTGACTCAGGAGGTACACTTTATATCAATAAGTCATTCAATAAAAGTGGTTTATTAAGCATTAATGGTTACCCTTCATTCAACGCAACATCGGATAGTTCAAGCAAAGGCGGAAAAATATATTACGACAGACCTACAATTCTAAATGGTGCCTATGACAAAAGAATTGTCTTTGAACTTGACACATTTACAGTTGACGCATCACAAGAACATAGTGACGTTGCTTTCAATGGTGTCTTAAATACAGGAGGAATATTCCCTTCATTCATAGACAGTGTGGTCATGGACCCCTCTACAGGTATTTTTGGTTTAAAAAGAAACACCAATCACAATGCCCCTTGGGGAAGTTCAAAAGGATGGCCTATTTATGTCAAAGAGAAAAAGACTGAATTCGGTCCTAGACTGTCTGGTAAAGGTCATTTTGATGGCGACTTTTCTTTGAGTCATAAAGGTATTCGAGGAGAAGGAGAGTTAGAATACCTAAGTAGTGAATTCAAATCGGAAGATTTTATTTTCTACTCAGATTCTGTGACTACAAAAGGTACAAAGGGTATCATTGAGTCTGACATTCACCCAAGAGTAGATATGCATACCTACAAGATGAAATGGTATGTATTTAAAGATAGTATGGCTTTTAAAGGATCACATGAAGAACCTTTTACGATTTATAATGACGACACTAAATTTTCTGGGAACCTCGCCTTACTTCCAACAAAAATCTTTGGAGAGGGAGAAGTAGAAACCTCAGAATCAAATAATAGATCTCAAAATTTCAGGTTTCAGAAAGATGGTTATATCAGTAGGCACTCCACTTTTGATATTAAATCTAATATTGAAGGAAGCCCATCAATGCATGGTAATGATATTAGAGTTGCTAGAAATGTCATTGATAATAAAGTACTGATCCGTACAGAAAATAGCAGTGGTAGTAGGTCATCACTTACTTTCCCTGCCGTTAATTTCCAAACCTCAATTAAAGAAGCACTTTGGGATATTGAAGCGAAAAAGATCTTCATGTCTGCTGGTAATGGTCAAAAAGGTAAGTTTATATCAAATGAACTCACTCAAGACTCCTTGCTAATTGAAGGTGATTCGGCGAATTACGACTTAGCTTCGAGTAAATTAAATATCTATAATGTTGACAAGATAAGGGTTAATAATCTTGATATTATTCCTGACTCCAGCAATCAAACCGTAAAAATCAGTAATGGAGCCACGATTGAGCCTTTGACCAATGCTAAAATTATTTTAAGTAGATATACAAAACTTCATACTGTATACGACGCCAACGTAGAGCTTATTTCAAGAAAAGAAATCAACGCTACAGGTAAGTATAATTATAAAAATGAACTTGGTGAGACAAAACTGATCATGATAGACAGAATTATCGCAAAGGAATTCTACAATAATGATCTTGATGATAATACAATACAAAATAGAGCTTACGGAAAAATTTCAGAAGATGATCCTTTATTATTTGTCGGAGGTTTACAATACTATGGTAAGATCGGCTTAGTGGAAAATAAAAAAGTAGCCCGTTTTAAAGATGGTAGTGCTCGATTACATATTCCTGGTCAATCCACACAATGGTTTAAGTATGAATCTACAAATGATGATGACAATACAGACTCTACAGCACATGTAATTGTAGATCAAAATTTAATTTCGGTAGAAGAAAATCGTCCATTAATTACGGGTCTTTTCTATGACGAAAAAAATGGATATGTATACAATAGTTTCATTGAACGTCCTGATGGATACAGAAAAGAACATCGAAAAATCTTTAATGTGGAAGGTTTATTGAAGTTTGAGTCTTTAGATGGAACAAGTAACAAGGGTATTTTCAATATTAAACCTAAAAGGTATTTCGATGAAGTTGCTAATGGCGAAGAAGAGTTCTTTGCTTCAATGGCAGGTAATTGGTTTAGTTTTGATCATCAACGTAATGAAATCAATTTTAGGGGTAAAGTAGATTTACTAAAGCCAAACCCTAAAGAAAAAGTACCAACTATTATTACTTCAGCTGAAGGGGTTGCAATGCATGAAATTGATGAACTAACAATGAATGCTTCTTTTGCAGTTGGACCTCGATTATCTTCTAAAGTTGCCGCATATATTCTTAATGATATGCGTTCCAATAAAGAAGATGCACCAAGAGTACTTCCAGAAGATTACGAAATTGATAGCTTAGGAGCATTAAACCATCAAATTGTTCCGTTATTCAATGAAAATCAATTTAAAAACTACTTGAATGGCTACGACATTGCAAGGTTACTGAACAACTATATTGTCATTTTGGACAACCCAATGGTTTGGAACAGTAACAACGCAGCTTTCCATTCAAAGGGAGAGCAAGTCAAACTACTTTCTGCTTTTGGTGATGATATTAATACCGTGGTGACTGGTTTTATTGAAATCCCGAAAGAAGAAGAAGGTGATCAAGACGGAGACCGTAAACCTAATGATAGGCTTATTAATATATTCCTAGAGGGACCAACAGGAATTTGGTATCATATAAGACAAGATAAAGGAGAATTAAGTATATTTAGCTCTAACAAGGCTTTCATGGAAGACATTAAGAAACAAAGTGACGTTTCTCCTGGTGAAGCAAAACAGACCTTTGCATTCTTAGAATGGTACTATAATACCTACAAAGATGGTTCTGAAATTCCTTCTAAATATGATTTAGATCTCAATTCAGCAATTGAACAAGAGAGTGATTTCGGTAATGATTTCGAAGGTGTGGATGACAAATCAGCAGAAGATGAGGAAGAGGAAGATAGTCTTGATAGTATTCCAGCGGAAGAGGAAGATGATGGAGATGATTTCTAAATTATACTAGAAAGATGACAAGACTTTTTTATCTTATTCAATCAGCATTCTTATTAATTTGCTTAATAGGAATGTCTTCATATACTGTTTATGGTCAGAATGAAAATGACCAAGAAGGTGAAAATAGCATACCTAAACCAATGGTGGTTGCAATAGACTCAATTGATGAGGATGTTCCTACCATCGAGTTGAACCCTGGTGCCCCTGAAGAAAAAGCTCAGGTAAAAAGAAAGAAGAAAAAGAAACGTAATGTATTTTGGGGTATTAAAACCAAAAAACAATATACTCGATCAAGTGACAAAGGTAAAGTCGTGTTTGAGCTTTTCTTCGTTTTACCAGAGTATGAAAAGCCCAATCCTTATGCTCCACTGAAATATTATTATAACCCTAAGGAACGTAAGATTGAAAGAAAATCCACTTCCAATTCTAAATATGGTATTCCACTTCATGGTTCTTATGTGAAGATTGTTGAAAAGGATACCGTCACTACAGGTTATTTTTACAAAGGTCTTTTAACAGGAAGATGGGTTTGGTATGGTAGTGATAAAACCATAAAAGATAAGAAGTATTACTACATGGGTTTCCCAAAGGACGCCGAAATTACCTATTATGATTCAAAACAAACTAAGGTTAAAGAAGTAATCCCCTATCAACATGGTCAACTCAATGGTATCTATCAATCTTTTTATGAAAGTGGAAGAAAAAAAGTAGTAGGCAGTTACAAATACGGTTACAAAATCGGAAATTGGACTGAATATTATGACACCATGGACCGAAGGGGGCGACAAAGAAGAAAGAAATTAACCCAGTATAGAAATAAAAATAACGTATACAGAAAAGATTACGCTGGCCCTAAAGTAAAATACGAATGGGATGAAAATGGAAAAGTTACCCACAAGAGTAAGTAGTGGTGGTATAATTTCATCTATTATACACTGAGATAGCATTAAACCAAATACTTAATCCACTGAACAAATGTTCATAAGCACTTTTTAAAACATTTCTTTTAATTAAAAAAGCGTACATTTGTAGAAATTATAGCAAAGTCAATCCGAGATGTTAGATAAACTTGAGAAAATAAAAGAACGCTTTGATCAAGTAAGCGAAGATTTGGTGAAGCCTGAGACTGTCTCAGACATGAAATTATACGCCAAATTAAATAAGGAATATAAAGATTTAGATAAAGTTGTCAAGAAATACTTCGAGTACAAAAACATGCTTGAAGGTATTACTGAGGCAAAACAAATATTAGAAGAAGAAAAAGATCCAGAATTGCGCGAAATGGCAAAAATGGAGCTTGACGAACTTCAAGAAGGAATTCCAGGTATCGAAGAGGAGTTAAAAATGCTTTTAATCCCTAAAGATCCTAATGATTCTAAAAACGCCATCTTTGAAATTAGAGCAGGTGCTGGTGGTGATGAAGCTTCAATCTTCGCTGGAGATTTACTTCGTATGTACCAACGTTTCTGTGAAAAACATAAATGGAAGTTATCAATTACTGACTTCGTAGATGGTACTTCTGGTGGTTTCAACAAAATCGTAGCCAACATCCAAGGTGAAGATGCTTACGGTATGTTGAAATATGAAGCGGGTGTACACCGTGTACAACGTGTTCCTGCTACAGAATCTCAAGGACGTATCCATACATCAGTAGCTTCAGTGGCGGTACTTCCAGAAATGGATGACGTGGAAATTGAATTGAACATGTCTGATATCCGTCGTGACGAATTCTGTTCATCTGGACCTGGTGGTCAGTCAGTAAACACCACTTACTCTGCCATCCGTCTTACTCACCTTCCAACAGGTATTATCGTACAGTGTCAGGATGAGAAGTCAAAGTTGAAAAACTACGACAAGGCATTAAAAGAATTAAAATCTCGTCTTTACGCTATCGAAGAGAAGAAGCGTCAAGAAGAGATTGGTGCAGAACGTAAGTCAATGGTAGGTTCCGGTGCTCGTTCGGATAAAATTCGTACGTACAACTACCCTCAAGGTCGTGTAACAGATCACCGTATCAATCACTCGGTGTTCAACTTACCAATCGTTATGGATGGTGAATTACAAGATTTCATCGACCGTTTACGTATTGCTGACAACTTAGAAAAAATGGAGAACAGTGGTTTAGCTTAATCGGCACACTTCATCCAAAAATCTATACAGAACTAGAAAACCCTCATCTATTTTATTAGGTGAGGGTTTTCTATTAAAAGTGCTTCGCTATAGCTTTAACTCTGAAGCGGCTTTCTTTGTAATACATTTAGACTCAAATTATAAGCAGACATTATGGTTTCCACGGACAAGGGTTTATTTAAATAGCCCTTTACGGTAGGAAGCATATTAGCTTTTTGAAGATCATCATCATTGATGGAAGTGGTTAAAAGAAATAAAGAGATTTGTTCTCTAATTTCAATATCTAATTTATCATATTCAGTAATAAACTCCCATCCATTCATCCTTGGCATATTGATATCTAAAAATATGATATTGGGCAAAGGATAACGTTCTTTATCTTCTTGCTTAAGGTAATCGAGTCCCTTTTCAGCACTTAAGAAAAAAGTACATTTTCTAGTAATTTTTGAGTCTTCGATGATCAACCGATTAAAAAAATTAATTGATTCACTATCATCGATTAATAAAATATGTGCTAATTGATCCATTATAAATTTGGTAGGTTAAAAAAGAAAGTACTGCCTTTTCCATAAGTTGATTTGACCCATAACTTACCTCCAGATACTTTCACTATTTTCATACAGTTGGAGAGCCCAAGTCCGGTACCTCTATAAACACTTTCGTCGGTATGTAATCGTTGAAAAACCTGAAATATCTTCTTTTGATGCTCTTCACGAATACCGATTCCATTATCTTCTATGCTAAAAAGCCAACCGTTTTCTTGTGGTTCCGCCTTAATAATGATTTTTGGTTGATTACCTTTTCTCTGATATTTTAATGCATTCTCTATCAAATTTTGAAACAGTAATCTCAAGCCAACTTCACATCCGTTGAGTGTAGGTAAGGAAGCGGACTGAATTATGGCTTTTTTTTCATTAATCATTATCTGTAAATCCTCAACAATACCCTTCAAAGTCTCATTAAGATTTACTTGTGTGATGGTTACATTGGTTCCTAATCTTGAATGATGTAATATCCCTTTGATCATATTACTCATTCTTATTGCTGAATTTTCTAGATAACTGAGACACATCTGTCCCGTATCGTCTAGTATATCATCATACTTATCTTTAAAAATTTCAACAAAGCTTGTGATTGTATTTAAGGGTTCTTGAAGGTCATGAGAAGTGATATAGGCAAACTCCTCCAAAGACCTATTTTTTTCTTTGAGTACAATATTATTTTCAATTAACTCCCTTTCTGCTTTTTTCAATCTGGTGATATTGTTACAAGTCACCATTACTTCTTGACGTGAGAGTGGAATAGCCTTAATGACATAGGTGTTCTTACTGACTTGGCAATCTCCATATTCAACTTCCCCTACATTAACTGTTCGCTGTTCTCTAAGTGATTTGTAATACAATGAAGGAAGTCGGGTCTCAAATAATTCAGGAAAAGATGTTTTAAAGTCAGTCCCTACCAAATCCCTCAAGTCAGTTCCTATAACATCTTTATTGACCGAATTTGCATACACAATATCAAAATTTAATGTTTCATCTGATTTCAATCGTAAAACATATACTGCCGTATTTAAATGGTCAAGTAATAAAGTGGTATTATAGGATGGTTTCATAGGCGGTTGTATAATAGTTAATTGGGGTTTATCATAAGAGGTCAATTTAAAATAATCTAGAACTTTTACACTCTATGACATGAAGATTATAA
This sequence comes from Flammeovirga sp. EKP202, assembly GCF_014534745.1. Lineage (GTDB taxonomy): Bacteria > Bacteroidota > Bacteroidia > Cytophagales > Flammeovirgaceae > Flammeovirga. Next base: position 72,707 of record NZ_JACVVP010000001.1, on the reverse strand, counting down.
GAAAGGTGAAAGATATTCTTATTTAAATACTCGATATTTTTTTCTCTCTTGTTGATCGAATAGTCATAACAGTTTACACAAAAGTAAACCCCCACATAACACATTGTACTGTTACTGGATATATTGAAATAATAATTCTTTTTGACCCTACCTTACTCTCCTCAATTGTTATTTTACAACCCAATAACGAAACGAGTTCTTTAATGGTTCAATCACTTTGGAATAAAAATAATTTGTCTCCTAATAATTAAATTTCAGCAATATCAAAATACATCAATACTCCACCCAAAGGCGATAATAAACCTTTGGATGGAGTAGATTAGATATCATTTTTTGATAACTTATCGAATAAATAACCTTTCTCTTGTTACTTCTCGACCTGATTTTATTAAAATATAATATATGCCAGCACTATGGTGTCGAGAAATCTCCATCGGTTTTAAATAAGAATTAGAACTTACACTTTCAATATACTCGTCCCATACCTTTTCTCCTCTGTTATTAAAAATTTGAATACTCAAATCATTTCCCTTATTCAAACCAGAAAGTTGAATTTGTGTCTCTTTTCCTTTCGTTACATTATTAGGCATTACTTGAGCACATAATTCTATTTTTGCATGAGTGAAAGTAATTTGAATAGGGCCAAATATTTCATTTGCTCCATCAAGATCTACTTGTTTTAGTCTATAGAAAGCATCTGACAAAGGAGTATTATCTTCAAACTTGTATGCAATCACTGATTGAGAGTTTCCTCTAGCATTTACTCTACCTATCGTTTCCCAATATTTTTTATCAGATGAACGTTGAATAGCAAAGTAAGCGGCATTGTTTTCTGAAGCAGTTTCCCATTGCATTATCACCTTGTCTTCTTTTAAATAGGCTTCAAAATAAGTCAATTCAACAGGAATATCTTCCGGAGTACCTGTATCAATTTCGTCATCACCTCCAGAATTGGTTTGACTAAATGATAAATGAGAAATTAATAATAATGATAGAAAGAAATATATGGTTTTCATGATAAATGAGCGATTTAGGGAAGAAGGTTATTACAGGGAAAAGGCTATTAGAATTGCATATTTAATGCGGAGTACAACTGAAAAATAGGTTGGTTATCACCGTAGTGTAATACGGAATATTGAGGCTCGATAAAGAAGTTGCATACTGTGTTTCCGACCTTTACTATTTTACCAATACCAAAGCCTACAGGAACGTTGTATTCTCCTTTTTCTAAATTGAAATTCCAAGTTGGAGCCGTTCTGAAGTAGAGTCCATTGTTAACTTGCCAAAAGGCGAAAGGCTGGATCGCCATGAAATTCACATCGTTTCTATTCGCGTCACCTCCTACATCAGTACGCCAAATTGCTAAACCGCCTACTTGGAATTGAGGTGATACGCTGGCATATGCAACTGCCGCTGCACCAGCTGTCCACTTACCTGTACCTAACGACGAGTGAGTAGCTGTCGGAGCTGACACCGATGGTCCTATACCAACTGATAGTGTTGGTTTTGAAACGGCTAAATAAGCACCGAATAAGTCAAAATCTCCAAGTCCAGATAGGCTTATTCCTAACTCAGGATTTGAGTAAGTGTTGATTGGTAATGAAGCTCTCCATAATACTCTACCTGTAGGTGTAGCAAATCGCATCCAATACGAAGATTGTGTTGCTTCACTATTTCCCGAAAGATTTGGTGAATAATATTGTTGGAGATTGAAAGCCGTCAAATTGGCTAAGGGATTATTTGCTTGTGCTTTTTCTTCAGCCGTCTGTGCAAATGAGAATGATGATACCAGTAGTAATACTACTATAAATAGATTTTTCATGTTGAGAGATTAAATGTTTTTTGATATTTCAAATCTCTCGAAAAGTTGACCTCATTCCGATAGACATTTACCCATTTTCTCTTAGTAGGTAAATTGCTTATTCTAATAAATTCGCATGAAAAAGGGTATCTCTTTTTCTGAGATACCCCCTAAACCTTTCTTAAAATTATTACAATTATTTTCTTTCTGGGATCGTGACTGTTACAGCATTAATCACTCCTGTAAAGTCAGAATCCTTTGTATTTTTGAATTCTTTGTAAGCTACCTGAGTAGCATCATCTCTACCTACATCTACTGTTTCATCTAGTGAGAATAATAGTGGTGTTGTATCTTCAATTCTTCCTTGACCTACTTGCTCACCATTGATATACAATCTTACAAGTCCGCCTTTACCATTTCCACCACCATCGTAGTCGAATTGCATTTTCACCTCTGCACTTCCTGCAGGAATTGATTTTTTAGAAGTGATTGTCGTAGACTCTAAACCTAACCAGTTGTAAGTATAAGTAGGTTTACCATCGTTCATATAAAGTGACCATCCACCGAACTGACCACCTTGACAGATAATTACACCTCTGTCGTTTCCTTTCAAATCAAGGTTGGCAGTGATTGTTTTTGATGTGTTTTTCACATTCAAGAAAGTATTTTCGGTAATACCTGTCATTCCATCTGCTAATGTGATTGAAGTACGGTCTCCCATTAAGTCAGGACGACCAGCAATCGCAGCATTGAAACGCTCATACTTTCTATCATCTAATGGATAAACGTTGTTCTCCATCGCTTCTTTGTCGAATAACTTCTTAAGCTCTTCTAATTTTTCTGGATATTGATCCGCTAAATTGTTTGCTAATGCAAAGTCTTCGTCCGTATTGTAAAGCTCCCAAACATCATTTTGTAATGTCGCTACCGGTGCTACTTCCCACGGCACTGAGTGAATCACACGTGCTAACCAACCTTGGTGATAGATGGCTCTGTTACCAAACATCTCAAAATATTGTGTATCATGTTTTTCTTGTGCTCCAGCATCTCTTGCTGCATAAAGGAAACTCTGACCGTCCATAGGTTTTTGTTCCACACCATTGATGATTTTTGCTTCTGGTAAACCAGCCGCGTCTAAGATTGTAGGTGCTACATCATTTACGTGAGTAAATTGAGAACGAATTTCACCTTTTGCCTCGAAACCATTTGGCCAGTGCATTACCATACCATTACGAGTACCACCGAAGTCACCTGCTACTTGTTTTGTCCAAGTGAAAGGAACGTCTGTTGCCACAGCCCAAGCTGCTGTAAAGTGAGGGAAAGAGTTTGGACCACCCCATTCGTCTGCATATTCCAACATACTATCTACTGTTTCAGCAGTTCTGTTTGCATTTAGTGAAACCATTTCGTTGAATGTACCAATTAAACCACCTTCTGCACTTGAACCATTATCACCCATGATATAAACGATAAGTGTGTTGTCTAATTCACCGATTTCGTCTATTGCATTGATCATACGTCCAATCTCATAGTCAGTGTGCTCCATAAATCCAGCATATGTTTCCATTTGTACAGCGAATAACTTCTTCTCTTCGTCACTCAGTTTGTCCCAGTCTGTAAGACCTTCTGGCTTAGGTGCGATCTTAGTATTTTGAGGAATTACACCTAATGCTTTTTGACGTTCGAAAGTTTCTTGTCTTAAAACATCATAACCTTCGTCAAATTGACCTTTATACTTTTCAATCCACTCTTTTGGAGCGTGGTGAGGAGCATGAACTGCACCTGGTGCATAGTAAACCATAAATGGCTTGTCAGGAGTCATGGCTTTTTGGAATTTCACCCACTTGATCGCCTGATTTGTCATATCCTCAGTAAAGTGATACTCTTCACCTTCTGCTTCTACTTCAACTCTTACAGATCCATCATAGATTGTAGGGTTCCACATGTTCGTCTCACCACCAATAAATCCATAGAACTTATCAAATCCTGAGTTTGTAGGCCATCTGAAGAACGGTCCTGAAACTGATGTCTCCCAAGGAGCTGTTTCGTGCCATTTACCAAATGCAGCTGTATTATATCCGTTTTGACGAAGTGTTTCTGCCACATATTTTGCATCATCAGGTCTAAAACCGTTGTTACCATGGTTGGCTGTAGCAACTTCCATTACTGAACCAACATTTACGTTATGGTGATTTCTTCCAGATAATAACCCTGCTCTTGTTGGTGAACAAAGTGCAGTAGAGTGGAATCGATTAAACTTCAATCCATTGTCCGCTAATGTCTCAAAAGTTGGTGTTTCAATAGCACCACCAAATGGTTCTGATGCAGAGAACCCAATATCATCTATCAAGATGACCACCACATTGGGTGCTCCTTCAGGAGCTTTCACTTCAAATTTAGGAGGTGCTGTAACTTTTCTAGCATCCAATTCTGACACCGCAGGATATTTTGGAGGTTGAATCGGTAAAATTGTTCTATCTATTGTTTCATTAACTGTTGAAGGTTTTAAGCTTTGATCATTTTTCTTTTCCTGTCCTACACATAAAGTCATGGTAGTTAAAAGGAAAACGCCAGTAAATAAATTATGTAATTTCATTTTTATATTATTTAATTGATACTTAGTCAAATTAGAATTGCATGTTCAATGCTGAATACAACTGAAAAATAGGTTGGTTATCACCGTAGTGTAATACTGAGTATTGAGGCTCGATAAAGAAGTTACATACCGAGTTACCAACTTTTACAATTTTACCAATACCAAAACCTACCGGTACATTGTATTCTCCTTTCTCTAGATTGAAGTTCCATGTTGGAGCCGTTCTGAAGTACACTCCATTACTTACTTGCCAGAAGGCAAAAGGCTGGATCGCCATAAAATTGACATCGTCTCTGTTTGCATCTCCTCCTACGTCTGTTCTCCAAATTGCTAAACCGCCTACTTGGAATTGAGGTGATACGCTGGCATATGCAACTGCCGCTGCACCTGCTGTCCACTTACCTGTACCTAACGAAGAGTGAGTAGCTGTTGGAGCTGAAACCGATGGTCCTATTCCAACTGATAGTGTTGGTTTTGAAACGGCTAAATAAGCACCGAATAAGTCAAAATCTCCAAGTCCAGATCGGCTTATTCCTAACTCAGGATTTGAGTAAGTGTTGATTGGCAATGAAGCTCTCCATAATACTCTACCTGTAGGTGTAGCAAATCGCATCCAATACGAAGATTGTGTTGCTTCACTATTTCCCGAAAGATTTGGTGAATAATATTGTTGGAGATTGAAAGCCGTCAAATTGGCTAAGGGATTATTTGCTTGTGCTTTTTCTTCAGCCGTCTGTGCAAATGAGAATGATGATACCAGTAGTAATACTACTATAAATAGATTTTTCATGTTGAGAGATTAAATGTTTTTTGATATTTCAAATCTCTCGAAAAATGCTCCCTCATAGGATAGGGAATTACCAATTATTCCTTTTTAGGTAAAATGCTTATTAGGCTTCAAAAAATATACAACACAAAAAAAGACCTCATATTATGAGATCTTTAGTAGCTAAACAAACTACTGACAATAGTCTGCATGCAATGGAAAAATATCAAACTTACAGTATTATACCTCACCAAAAACATCATGGATAGAATCCGTGAAGTCTAAGATAGATACATAAGCGTGATATCCTTCCTCCATTAATTTATTGATCATATGATCCACTTGAAAGCAGTGCATTGCCACAATACAATCATTGGGAAACTTTTTCCTTACAATCCTCAACACTTCTGCGGAAGAAATACTCACATCCAGGAGATTTACAAAAATATATCCTTCAGATGTCAATTGACTATCTACGATTTCTTCTAAGTCCACTCTCTGGATGGGTGTCAAGGAATGAATTTGCTCTACAAGTTTATTATTTAGATTATTCTCTTTTCCTATTAATAAATTCATGTCCTCATGGTTTACACACAAATCTATTCTTTCCATTGGACTCGTCAATTAGAGAATTACCTATTTTGCAGAAAAATATTAGATATCATCGAATAATTCTCTGTCAATTGCGTACAATATCAACCCTGCCAAGTTTTTGCTTCCTGTTTTGTCCAACAAATTACGTTTGTGAGCATCTACAGTTCTTACACTAATGAAAAGTTCTTCAGCGATTTCTTTATTTGTTTTTTCTTTTAATATCAGATGAAGTACTTCTGTTTCTCTTTCAGATAAAGGTACTTCTAAAGCCACATTGGACTTTTGAGGTTTTACTTTTCTAATATTATTAATAATAGCGTTTGTCACCTCAGGAGAATAATACGTTCCTCCAGAATTGACCATTCGAATACCATTTATCAACTCTTGTTCGCTACAGTTTTTCAACAAATAGCCCATAGCTCCCTCTCCCAACATTTTTTTGATATGTTGACTTTCCCCCAACATCGTCAAGGCTATAATTTTTATAGATGGATATTTTTCCTTTACATTTTGAACTAATTCTAATCCATCCATAATAGGCATATTCACATCCGTCAATAATATGTCTACATCACTATTTTTCTCTAATTGATCCAAACACTCTTTACCATTTTCTGCTTCACCAGTAATTTCAAAATCACTTTCATCCAACAAGAAATTTTTTAACCCTTCACGGATCATCTTATGATCATCAACCAAAAACAGTTTAATCTTTCCCATTTTATAATCTATCTATTAAAAGTTTTTATTTATCTCTATTAATAATGTCGTACCTCTTCCCTCTCTACTTTCCACTTCCAAGAAGCCGTTAATTGCATCCAATCGGTTTTTCATACCTTTAAATCCCAAACCCGTTTCTTCTTTCAAAACCTTTACTGCATCAAATCCTACGCCATTATCCTCAATGGTGAGCATATAAATATCCTCATAATTTTTCAATTGAATATCAACTTTCGATGCCTTTGAATACTTAAATATATTATTGATTCCTTCTTGAAGAATACGATATAAAGTTAATTTGACCTGTTGGTTTTCAATTTGATGTTCCCCGAAGTTATGGAAGAACTCAAATTCAATTTTATCTGTACTTTTATCCAGTTCAAAGATTAAACTTTCAAAAGCTTTGATTATACCAAAATCTACAATGGCTTTTGGCATTAGATTATGAGCTACACTTCTACTTTCTGTGATGGACCTTTGAAGGTAATCATATCCTGTTTCAAATGTTTCCAATACTTCTGTTGGAAGTTCAGCAATACTCTTTCTTACCTTTTGAAAATTCAATGAGGAGACGGTCAAAGTCTGTTGTAAGCCGTCATGAATGTCTTTGGATATTCTATTTCGTTCTATATCTTCTGTGGTCATTACAGCATTCAGAATATCCTGTGCTTTTTGTTTGATCGAGGTAATATCAGTGAAAGTCCCTACCACCCGACTTGGATTTTGTTCCAAATCATAAGATACTACTTTACCTTTGATCTGTACCCATATATATTTTTCGTCTTTTCTTCTTAACCTCGCTTCATTTACAAAATTTTTCTCTTTTTTTTCAAGAATTAAATCCAAATAGGATCTCCCTTCCATTTTTTTAAGATCATCAGGGTGAATTCGGTTTTGAATTTCTTCACGTCGTTCTTCAAATTCATAAGGAACATAGCCCAACATAGTGTAAAGTGCAGGACTGAAAATCATTCGATTAGTTTCTACTTTCCAATCCCAAATTCCATCGTTAGACGCTTCCAATGCATACCTCAGCTGTTCTTCTCGATCTGCAATTTCCTTAGATCTCTCAATAACTTTTTCTTCCAAATTATCATTCAGTTCATTCAACTCAACCACCTGACCTTCAATGATTCTTTTTTGTTTTCTGGTCAATCGAACTCTATTGATAGCGAAAATAGTAAACAATGTCACTAATCCTAAAATGACAATTAAGGCTGTTCTTTGATTTCTGGATTGGGTTAATTTTACTTTATTAATTTGCTGTTTATTTGCATAATTCAAACTATCAGCTAGAGCCCTTTTCTCATTTTCATACTTATATTGTTGATGCAATACATCTTGCTGGTTTTCTAGATTAAGTACACTATCTCTTGTCTCAATATAGATTTCATAATTTTTCAAGGCTAGTTTACTTTGTCCTAAATCAGAATAGATCTGATATAACGCCTTTGCAAAATCTCTGGTCTGTTCTATTTCTAAACCTTCTGCTAGCAGCATTGCTTTATTTATATAATAGATTGCTTTATCATAGTCAGTCTTCTTTTTGAAATACATGCCGTAAGCATAGTAACAGTTAGCAATCCCTTTCTTATTGTCCAGTTTTGTATTTATTTCGAACGACTCGTTGATGATTTCTAGAACCCCTTCTAATTGATCAGTTCTTAATTTTATCATGGCTTCATTATAAAGAAGATTACTGACAGAAAGTTTACGGTCTAATTCCTGTGCAATCAACAATGCTTTGTCATAATATTCTAGTGCTTTGTCATATTCTTCTTTCTTGTCATAGAAGATCCCAAAACCTGACAGGCATCTTAACATCCCGGCTTTATCACCTATTCTCTTTCTTATATCATAACTTTTCTGAGTGTATTTTAAGTAGTTCTCATCGTCTTTAAATTGATCGTAGGTGTTGGCAATATTCATATAGGTGTAGGCTATTGAATAGTCACTCCCCTTCTTCTCGTTTATTTTTAATGCTTCAAATTGAAGTTCTACCGCACCTCTTACATCTCCTTTTCTTGATTTCAAAACCGCAAGGTTATTTAAAGGTGCACTCTTAAGGACTCCAGCTTCAGTATATAGATCATGACATTTGATTAGATTCTTCTCAGCATTTTCGTAGTCCTTCTGTATGAGATAGATAATCCCAATGTTGTTCATCACATCACCCATGCGTTCCTTATCGTTGAGCATTAAGAATATTGTATAACTCTTCTCATAATATTCTACAGCAGTATCATATTCACCTCTTGCATAATAAGTGGAACCAATACCATAAATTCCTCTAGCAACGGACAAACTATCTTCTGCCTCTCTTCCTAAAACTACTGCTTCATTAAATGTTTCTTCTGCTTCTATGTACTTTCCTTTTCTGTACAATGCCTTCCCCCTGACAACCAATGATGCAGATTGATACTCCACTAAATTCCTTTCTTTAGCAAATCGATAACCTATATCTGCTATGGTAAAAACACTATCTGTATCCTTCTTGATGATTTCTTTACCATGTTTGAATAAGGCTTCCAATCGGGCTGTGTCTTCGAGTCCAGTATCAGACCATCTATTCCACAAAGCATCTGCTTTTGACTGAGCAATAATTGTATTCGAAATCAATAGTATCAACATACTTGTCAAGATTTGTTTCATATTATCATTCATACTAAAAATTCTTATTGATTTCGATTAGTAATGTCGTTCCTCTTCCCTCTCTACTTTCTATTTCCAAAAAGCCACCTATCGCATCTAATCGGTTTTTCATTCCTTTAAAACCAATCCCTGAATTATCTTTCAACACTTTTGAAACATCAAATCCTATCCCATTATCTTCAATAGTGAGCATATAGATATCGTCATAATTTTTAAGTTGAATATCCACTTTAGTTGCCTTAGAGTACTTAAATATATTATTGATTCCTTCTTGTAAAATACGATACAAGGTGACTTCGACCTGACGGTTTTTAATTTGATGTCCATTAAAGTTATGAAAAAAATGAAAGGTTATCTCTTCACTACTTTTATCTACTTCAGTAATCAAGCTTTCAAATGCAGAGATAACCCCAAAATCAGAAATGGCTTTGGGCATTAAACTATGTGCCACGGATCTACTTTCGGTGATTGACTTCTGTAGGTAGTTCCATCCTGTTTCAAATTTCTCCAAAAGAGTAGGTGAAATGCCTTTTAGATTCTTTTTTACAGATTGAAAATTCAATGATGAGATCGTCAACGTTTGTTGTAAACCATCATGGATATCTTTCGAAATTCTACTTCGTTCATTGTCTTCTGTACGAATAATTGCCTCTAATATTTCTTGTGTCTTTCTCTTTTTCTCGGTGATATCAATATAAGTTCCTACTATTCGAAGCGGATCACCCTTATGGTCTCTTTCTACAATTTTACTTTTGACCAAAATCCATATCAGTTTTCCATTTTTATGATAAAACCTAAATTCCTGATCTTCTATTTCATCAATCAGTTTTTGTTTTCTTGGTTCTTCATACGTCTGAAGCCACAAAGTTCTATCATCTAGATGAATAAAGGGTAATATACCAGTATGAGGATCACAATCTTGCAGTGTATAACCCAACATTTCCGCAGAAGCATCACTAATTTTTAAAGTATCATAATACACATTGTAATCCCAGATACCATCTTTAGTGGCTTCCAAGGCATATTTCAAACGTTCTTCACTTTCGTAAAGGTTGTCATTAAGTTCTGTAATTTCTTCTGTTCTTTCCTTTACTATATTCTCTAGGTTTTCATTAAGATACTTTAGTTCTTGTGTACGTTCGTTGACCTTGGTTTGTAATCTTCTTCTTTGTGTTTTTAATACCCTCAATCTCCATTGAAAGAGCAAGTAGATAAACATTCCAAACAAAATGACATAGCACGCTTTTGCCAATGGAGTTTTAAACCAAAATTCCTTTTTGACAAAATTATAAGGATTAGAAAGGTAGGTATATGAGTTGTCTGAATTCAGGATTCTTGCGTTGAAGGTGTATTTTCCTGCAGGGATATCATTGTAATAGGCAACGCTTCTTGTTCCCATTTTAATCCAGTTTTTATCGTATCCTTCAATCTTATATTCAAAATCAAGAGTACCTCCCTGAGAGAAGTCCAATTTTGATAAATAGAATTCCAACTGTTCTAAATCAGCTTCAATTTCAGATGGAAAAGTATTCAACATTTCTCCATTGATCCCCAACTGTTGTAAGCTTAAGGTTGGCGGAGAATAATACACATCTCTAGGCCTAAAAAGATAAAGGTTATGTTTGGTCAATAAGTATAACTCAGATTGGTGATTGATGAATTGAGGAGTGTACCCTAATTCATGAAAGGCTCCTTTTAGCAAAACCCAACGAAACTTTTTACCTAAATTAATACGATGCCCATCTCGGTCTGAAACCGGAATGATCTCTTGTAAATAAGGCTGTCTTGAATGTACCACATAAAACCACTTCCCTTGAGATGGAGACATGGCTATCATCACGGCCTGATTGGCAGGCAAATTATTACGGGTATCATATTTTACGGCAGTACTATCGTTTTGTATGTGTACAATGCCACTTCCATAAGTTCCTACCCATAGCGTAGAATCTTCTTCCTGTGCCAAACTCACCACATATTTTTCCAAAGCGAAATCCAATTTACTTAACTCCAATGAATCTCCTTCAATAACATAAACACCAAAATTTGTACTTAACCAATCTTTACCCAATGTACGACTCAAAGTCTCAATTTCAGGAAAACTGTTTCGTACCTTTATCAATGTATCTTTCTTTGCGATGTAAAACCCAGTAGGATCATTAAAAATATAATCACCGTTGGAAAGTTGAAAGAAATCATATACTTCTCCTTTTTTAAAATGTTTCGTTACTTGATATGTTCCATCGATTTTTTGAAGTTCAAATGCTCCTTTGTTGGTGGATAAAAGAAGGTGATTATTGATAGAAATAGCCGTTTCATAAATTACGTTTCCGATATCCCCAATGACATTCAGTTTTTCAATTTGATTATTCTTAAAGGTAAATAGACCACTTTCTCTTGATCCAAAAATTATCTGATTGTCGATATCTATCGGTCTTTGAAAAGCTACATTTTGGGCTTCTTCAGATTTATTCATCTGGTGCAAAGCAGTATTTGAAAAGTAATTCAACCCTGCCATCGTCCCTACCCAAAGGTTTTTATCCTTATCCAAAAACACCGAACGAATAGTATTGTTAGTCAATCCATCTTCTTCAAAAATTGAAGAAACTTGATCATTGTGAACACGATAAAAGCCGACTCCTCCAGCCCATATTGTTTGATCATCTTGAACTAAGATCCTACGCACGGGAGATTTTGAGTTATTCTTTGCTACCCATTGCTTTACAAATCCTTTTCCGGGAGCATACAAACATAACTCTCCCCAAAGACCACCAACTACATAATCGTCTCCAAAATCTTTAATAGAGAAAGCCATCATACCAACAGGCTCGTCAAATAGTTTGTGTGTTTTATTAGTTTTTGGATCCCATTTATAGAAGATGGATTCTTCTTTTTTGAGGTAGGTATGCAGCGTATAAATTTGTCCATCATTAGCAGGAAATATCCTAAAAAGTCGAGGGTTAGGATAATTGTGTTCTTTCAAGATTCCATCGGCAATAGAATATATTTTTCCATACCTCACAAACCATATTACACCATTCTGATCTTTGAAAAAATTCATTATCATACTCAGCTTCTGATTGTCTTTATCATAAAGCTGAACAGCCTTGTTACCTTCCAAATAAAACACACCTCTTCGAGTAGCAAACCATAGTTTTCCACTCTTATCAAACTCTACATAAATAATGGATTCCGTTTCGATAATAGGGTCAGATTTAAGATTGATCACCTTGATTTGAGAACCATCAAACTTTAATAACCCCCGATCAGAACCAATCCATAGATATCCTTCCTCATCTTGATTTATTGCAAAAACTCTATCGATAGGAGTTTCTAATATTTTATTCCAAGTTTTTAATTCATACTCATCTATGGGAATAAGTGGATTCAGAGACTGAGCGGACACTATGCCTGAAAATCCTAGGAGGAGAGAGAGTAGTATTTTAGTTGTATTATATAAAAAATTTAGACAGTGCATAGTGTAATAACAAAGTAACCAAAATAAGAACTAAGCCTAAAAACTGATGTCTTTTGCCCTAGTTCTTACAATATTCAAGATAGTAAAAAAGGAAGATATAAGTAACAATACCTATATCTTCCACATATATTATACTAACTCCATCTTACTAATATCTTTTATTAAATTCTTTGCTCTCTTCAACTTTATAGAAAGAGAAACATGATAGACACCCAAAAGGATACATGTGATACCTGTAAGGGTAATGATTGTAAACCCTGCAAATACTGGGTTCCAGATTAATATCAATGAAAGGATCAAACCTACAACTCCCATAAACATCAAAGGGTCGTTTGCGATCACTCCAAATCTTCTTAAGTCTTGAGAGAATGAAATTGTTCCTATCGCTCTGATCAGGAAAGTAAAACCTACATACATCGGTAATGTAACCATTGATATTGCAGGGTTATTGATCAAGAAAATACCCAATATGGTATTCGTAAATCCTAACAATAATTGCCATCCCCAACCTTTAATGACCTTACGATTCAGTATTGAAAAGATGATGTCTGAGACACCCATAATTATAAATGTAACACTAAATAAAACAGACAAAGCGACATAACTTTCTACGGGATAAGTAAAAGTTAAAATCCCTGCTGCGATAAATAATATGCCTGAAATAAGGGGAAGGTACCAATGTTTAATAGATTGTTGAAATGAGCTTGATTTTGTAGCATTCATGATTTTGAGAGAATAATTATTTGTGCCTACTGTTTAGGAGTTCAGCTGTTCCTTTTTATTTTTTATCTGATAATGGCAGATACTTTGTTGTTCATTTTTGAGAGAAATTCCTCACCTAATCGGAATGAACTAGTCAAGTACTCTTGTGTATCAATATTGATTTTTTCGATTTGAATTAGATCTTCCACAATCATCTCCTCTACTTCAGTTTGAAGAAGATGAATATCTAATAAGTTTTCTTGAAGTTTTAATTCTTTTTGACGTTCCGAAAGGGTATTATCTTTTTGAACTTCAGCAATTTTCTGATATCTCATTTTATTAAAAACATGACGCATAATCACTTTTAATGAAACTTCCTCTACGCCTTTTATGATATCAAAAAACTCATTGTTCTTCGTTGTTATTTTATTAAAACTCTCAGAAAAATGAATTTCATTTTCGAGTAAGATATCATCTATTTTATTGGGTAGGTCTGCTGTATTGAATGGGAAAATAGAATGTGATTTTTGTATTGAAGTATTCATGATTTTTATGATTTAAGAGAGTTATTACTACAATACAAAGGTGGAGAAATAGGGGCTTTTCTATATTGCAGGGTTACCTAATCGCAGATTTTAGGTAAATTACCTAAATGCATTTCTCAAAAAAGGGGATAAAATACCCCCTTCTTTTTATAAGGAGAATACTAGCCTCCCTATCTTTCTATAATTATTACTACTGTCTCTGTTTGATGATGTGCCTTGTTGATCTTAGTGATAAAAGTGACCACTGTTAAAAGCACAATGAATATTATGATTTTCATGATCTAATTGAGAGCGTCTTTTGATATACCAGAGCTACGTCCTCCTATATTTTTCTCTGATACATCACAAAGTTCTTTTTTTTTGAATTTTATACTTTATCGTCAATTACCTAAAAGAAAAAATTAGGTAGGTTACTTAGAGATCGCCACCTCATGATCAACCTCTACTTCAGTATAGTAAGGAGATTCATTTACGATTTTCACCCATTGCCCTTCTTGAAGCCTTTCATTGACTCCTAGATCATTCAAAATACCAATTAGCTTTATATTTGCCTTATTGTCCTTTCTTTTACAAAGCTGTTGGAGTGTTTCTCCTTTTTTAGCTTGCACAGCAATTATTTTATGCGTGTGAATCTGTCTATAATCCTTTTTCTCTAATGGCAATAACGTTTCGACCACATACTCAAAGGAAGAGTCGTCCGGTTTATAGGTAAAGCTTGTTATTTTGTAGACATAATTGTTGACTAATACCCAACCAATATTTGCATACTTCTTCTCTTTATTTAATTCACCTTCAAAAGTCATCAGGTAACCATTCGTTTCTCCATTCGCAAAATACCCTTTAGTAATCATTGCATTTTTTTCATCTTCGGAGAGTTCTTCCATAAATGAAAGTGCAGCTTCCATAATATCCTTTTCCTTTTCTAGTGTCACTATTATTCCTTCCTTACCATTAGGATTATAACCACCTACAAAATCAGGTTGATTGACAAGATTCCAATGTGCTGGAAAAGTGACTTTAAAATCAAAAATTGGGTGCAAGAATGTTTGCTGATCAAACACCCCTTTATACACACTTTCCCCAAAAAGTAATCCGTCAATTTTAGTAGAATAATTCTTTGTGAAAGAAGAGGAAGGTTCCTTTTCCATAAATGTAGATTGAAGGTCAATGGCATTGATTCTATCTGGAGTATAAGGGTGGTCATTAAAGTAACTTTTTTGTTCTGCTTCTCCTGTCACCAATTCAATAGAAACTGACATACGATGAAGGATATCTTTTAATGCCGCTGGATTATAACCTGACTTTGCCGCTAGTTCCATTCCTTCCAGATCTGCTTCCGTTTCATTTTTTCTTCCATGAGAAGCCATGTACAACGCATTGGTAGATTTGATAGGAGCATTAAAAATAGATTCTAAATCTTTACTTAAAATCCCTAGTAAGTTACCCGGTACTTCAAGCAATCGAGGAATGATCCCTTTTTTGAACTGAGAAACAGTATGTCGGTGATGAGAGTGAATAATTTCATGGGAAAGAATACAAGCCAATTCATCTTCAGTTTGAATAATGGGTAAAAGCCCTGTAGTGATAAAGATATATCCACCTGGCAAAGCAAAAGCATTCGGCTCTATATTTTCAACAACAAAAAATTGATAGCCGAATTTCCTGTCGTCAATATTTCCTACTAAATTCTGACCTACACAATCAATATAAGTAGATAGCTCCTGATCTTGGTAAACACCCATGT
This sequence comes from Flammeovirga sp. EKP202, assembly GCF_014534745.1. Lineage (GTDB taxonomy): Bacteria > Bacteroidota > Bacteroidia > Cytophagales > Flammeovirgaceae > Flammeovirga. The sequence goes on along the minus strand of NZ_JACVVP010000001.1, from coordinate 57,112 downwards.
CTTTAATCACTTTTTGTGCATATTCATAACCAATGGATTTGTCTACTTCAATACTTTGGGCAACGCTGATATTTTGGAAATACAGTATTAGAATAATGGATAGAAAGCTAGATATTGTTTTCATGATGATTTGTGATTTTTGAAAGATAATTTTTAGGATCAATGGTGTTTGATCACATTACAAATCAACTGAATTTCAAGGGTGAATCTTTGAGAAGAAAACCTAGCTGCTGAGATTAGGCAAATTACCTAAGTAGCGATTAAAAAGCTTTTCATAATGATATTTTTAAGAGAAAATTGGAGCTCTACAATGAAGAAAAGTAAACTTATTTTTAGCAAAAAAAGGAATGCCAATACTGACACTCCCTTTCAATATATTATGAATAATCTATATAAGTCTATTCAACCCAAGATGCGGCCGCTTGTCTTGGTGGGAATTCATTAAATGTTCCCATATATTCTTTTACTCTTTCAACTGTTGGAGACATCAAGAACATATGCTCAATAAAGAAGTCCATGTATCCAGCTTCATCAATTGCTCTTTCGAAAGGATCTCTTCTCAAGTTGATGATCAAAGGAGCTCTCAACTTAGTGAAAGGCTTGATCCATACATCCAATCCTTCGTGCTCTTGAATAGAGAACATAAATTTCCAATCTCCAATTCTCACTGCGGATAAATCACCTCCGTCAGTGAAGTAGAAGAAATCTTCTCTTGGTCCTTTCGCTTCTTTACCTAAGAAATAAGGCATGAAGTTGTAACCGTCCAAGTGTACTTTATAAGTCATGTCACCTGCTTTGTGACCTTTTAATAATTTTTCTTTGATTTGATCATCCCCTGCTGCTGCCACTAAAGTAGGCATCCAGTCTTCTAATGAAATGATTTCGTTAGATACTTGAGGAGCGATCGTACCAGGCCAGCTCACCATCATTGGTGCTCTGAAACCACCTTCCCAAGTTGTGTTTTTCTCACCACGGAAAGGAATCATACCACCGTCAGGCCATGATAGTACCTCAGCTCCGTTGTCTGTAGTATATACTACGATTGTATTTTCTGTAATTCCTAATTCATCTAATTTATTCAATAATTGACCAACGTGTCCGTCATGTTCCACCATACCATCTGCATAGATGCCTTGACCTGTTTTACCGTCAGCTTCTTCTGTAAGGTGTGTCACTACGTGCATTCTCGTAGAGTTGAACCATACAAAGAAAGGTTCTTTTTCATCATGTGCTCTATCAATAAAATCTAATGAAGCTGCTAAGAATTCTCTATCTACAGTTTCCATTCTTTTCTTTGTCAATGGACCTGTATCAGAAATACGACCATCAGCATAAGAGTGGATAACACCTCTTGGACCAAATCTTTCTTTGAAAGCTGGATCTTTTGGATAATCTGGATGTTCTGGTTCCTCTTCCGCATTTAAGTGGTAAAGGTTACCGAAGAATTCATCAAAACCGTGATTTGTTGGAAGGAATTCGTCTTTATCTCCTAAGTGGTTTTTACCGAACTGACCCGTTGCATAACCCATATTTTTTAGGATTTCTGCGATTGTTGGATCCTCTTTTTGGATTCCTAAATCATCGCCTGGTAAACCGACTTTAGAAAGACCTGTTCTTTTTGCACTCTGACCTGTTACGAATACCGAACGACCGGCAGTACAACTATTTTGTGCATAACTATCTGTAAATCGAATACCTGTATTGGCTATTCTATCTATATTTGGAGTTCTATAACCCATAATGCCGTCATTGTAAGCACTGATGTTATACATTCCGATATCGTCACCAAAAATTACTAAGATGTTCGGCTTCTTTTGTGCCATTAACTGAGTGGAGAACAGTAGTACAATGACAAATAATGATAATTGTTTCATGCGTTTTCTAAATTTTGAGAGAACTTTTTTATTTGTTTTATGATCATTGATCACATTACAAAGATGCATGAATGTTCTTCCCTATAGATGAGTAGAAAACCTATTCAAAAAGTTTAGGTAAATTACCTAAAACGAAAAATGATATTGTGGGTTGTTTATTTAGGAATGGTAAAATAAAAAGTACTGCCTTTGCCTAGTTCAGATTCTACCCACAACTCTCCTTTATGGCTATTGACAATTTTCATACAGTTTGCTAATCCAATACCTACTCCTTCATATTCACTATCTAAATGAAGACGTTGGAACATTCTAAAAATTTTTTGTTGGTTCTCCTCAGCAATACCAATTCCGTTATCTTTTACAGAAAAAACACTGTGATCGTTTTCCTCTTTTACAGCTACTTCTACTTCTGGAACACTGTCTTTGAGTTGATATTTGATTGCGTTAGTGATTAAATTCTGGAAGAGCATTCGTATCTCAGATCGAGTTCCAGTAACTGTTGGAAGTGTATTCACCCTTAGGTCTACCTGCTTATCATCCAATAGTTTTTTTAAGTCGCTTCTTATTTCATCTAGTATAATATTACAATCTATGATTACAGTTTCTTTTTCACTTCCTAATCTAGAATACTCCAAAATGTTATGAACCATTCCTTTGACGCGAAGTGTAGAAGTACCGATGTAATCCAAAATCTGTTTTCCTTGATCGTCTAACAAGTCTTTATAACCTAAAAGAAGCATTTCAACAAAACTAGCAATTGTACCTAAAGGTTCTTGTAGATCATGAGAAGTGATATAAGCAAACTCTTCTAGCGATTGATTCTTTTCTTCTAGAATCGCATTTTTCTTTCGAAGCTCATCTTCTGCTTCTTTTAATGAAGATACATCCTCATACAAGATCATTAATTCTTCATTGGTAAGAGGAAATGCTTTAATACGATAGGATCTCTTCACATAATTGACTTTCTCATCTCCAAATTCAATTTCTCCAACATCAACGGCTTTTTGAGTTTCAATACATTGAAGGTAAAGTTCGGGTAAACCCAATTCGTATATTCCTGGAAACGCATCTATAAGCCTTTGCCCAATAAACTCCTGAATATCTACTCTTGAAGCTTTTTGGTTGGCTTTGTTTGCATAAACAAATTCAAAGTCCCTTGTTTCCTTATCTAGTAGTTTGAATACCACTAATGGTATAGGCAACTTTTCTAAAATATTTAATGCATTAAGCGTGTTTCTCATAGCAAGCGGTTTTATTGATGATTTTAGCTATTCTACTGTTTGAAAACAAATAAAAAGCTGTTATTATCCCACTGATACTGAAACAGTAAAATACTTTTCACTTAAAATGCAAAATGTTATTCGATTAGAATTTTAATAAGGAATTGTAAAATAAAAAGTACTTCCTTGACGTAACACTGACTCTACCCATATTTTTCCATTATGGTTTTGAACTATTTTTAAGCAATTCGCCAACCCAATTCCCACACCCTGATATTCTTGTTGAAGATGTAATCGGTGAAACATCTTAAAAATTTTCTGTCGGTCATTTTCTGCTATTCCAATTCCATTATCAGTGACACTAAAAATCCAATAACCTTGTTGATTATCTTCCACATTAATGCTCACTTCAGGTATATTACCTCTCTCTTGATACTTTATTGCATTACTAATTAAATTTTGAAACAGCATCCTCATCTCTGAAGCTGAACCATTCACCGAAGGAAGATTGCTTATATGTAATTTTACTTCTTTTGAATCTAATAGCGTCTTAAAGTCTTCCTGAATTTCTTGAACTAAAAGATTACAGTCAATATTCATTTTCTCTTTTTGATTACCAAGTCTCGAATATTCAAGAATACTGATAATCATATTTTTCAGCCTTGTGGTAGAACTACCGATATGACCTAAAATTTGCCGACAATTATCATTCATTCTTTCATCGTAAGTTTTCAAAAGAATTTCCACAAAACTTGATATAGTATTTAATGGTTCTTGAAGATCATGAGATGTGATGTATGCAAACTCTTCTAATGATTTGTTCTTCTCTTTCAGGACTCGATTCTGATGTAAAAGTTTTTGTTCCGCTTCTTTTAAGGCCGAAATATCTTTATAAGTAATCATTACGGTGTCTTCTGAAATAGGAGTTGCTTTACCAGTGTATGCACTCCTGTTCACATTTTCATCACCGTAAACCACCTCACCTACTTCAAGCGTTTTCTGAGTGATAACGCTTTCAAAGTACTTGTCCGCTAAACCTACTTCATATAATCCTGGAAAATTGGTACGTAGGTCAACACCTATAAATTTTTTCAAATCCACACCGCATGCAATAATATTGGCTTCATTGGCATAAATTAATTTAAAATCCTGCTTCTCAAAGTCAGTGACTTTCAATACAAAAATTGGGGTGTCTAACTTATCTAAAAGTTTGTAGGTATCTAATGCATCATACATGATATAATTCAACTGGTTATACACTACATAACAAAATATTTGAATAATAGTTCAATTTCATTACATGAGTGATAACTAGAATGCTTATGCTATTTTACGTTACAATCTTCTGAAATTAGAAAGATATTCTTACAATCTATAAAGAGAACATAGAAGAGTAAAAAATAAAAACTTGTTCGTAAATTGTAGGCCAAATTAATATAAGACTATGAAAAAATTTGGTTTAATAGGATACCCTTTGGGTCATTCTTTTTCAAAAAAATACTTTACAGAAAAATTCCAGAAGGAAGGAATTGAAGGGTGCGAATACGAACTTTACGAGCTTGAAAAAATTGACATTTTCTCTGATTTAGTTTCCAATACTGAGTTAACTGGCCTGAATGTAACTATTCCTTACAAACAGGATGTTATTCCTTACTTAGATCGATTGGACCCTGCCACTGCAGGTAAAATTGGGGCAGTCAATGTCATTAAATTTGAGGAAGACGGCACAAAAACAGGTTACAACTCAGATTATTATGGATTTAAAACATCACTTTTAGAGTTTTTACCTCATACAAAATTCAAGGCTTTGATTTTAGGTACAGGCGGTGCTTCAAAAGCCATCAAAGTGACTCTAGAAGACTTAGATATCCCTTATCAGTATGTGTCTAGAAATAGGACTGAGGAAAGTATTTCTTATGCTGATATTACAGAAGAGATTTACGCAACTCACACTTTAGTGATCAATACTACTCCTCTTGGAATGCATCCTAATGAAGGGATTGCTCCTAAGTTGCCTTATGAATTGACGACTGAAAATCACTATTTCTTTGATGTGGTTTATAACCCTGAAGTTACTGAATTCATGAAATTAGGGGCTGAAAATGGTGCAAAAACCTTAAATGGATTAGATATGCTGATTGGACAAGCGGAAGCCTCTTGGAAAATTTGGAATGGGAATTTCTAATCAATAAAAAATTAAAAAAGGTCAATTGATTTCATATTTATCAATTGACCTTTTCTTTTTTAAAACTGAATGTTTATTTCAACTTTTCATTGTTTTTGTGTCTGTCAGCATCTCTGATTGATTTCTTTTCAAGATTCTTCTTTAATGCCTCTGTCAGATCAATACCCGTTTGATTCGCTAAACAAACCAACACAAATAATACATCTGCCATCTCATCACCAAGATCTACCTCTTCATCAGATTTTTTGAAAGATTGCTCTCCATATTTTCTAGACATAATTCTAGCTACCTCTCCCACTTCTTCCATTAATATTGCAGTATTTGTCAGTTCATTGAAATAACGAACGCCTGTAGTATTGATCCATTCATCAACTACTTTTTGTACTTCTTCTAGTGTCATGATGTTTGATTTTTTTGAAAAGGGTAAAATAAAGGAAATAAAAATTAACAATGAAGAATTAAGAATGAGAAGTATCTAAAGAAAAGGAATTTTCTTCTTAAAGTTTATACCAAATGAGCGATAAAATATCGTATAAAATATTACTTATAATTCATTAGCAATTTGATTTTTACTTGCAGGTCTCCTTCTAGTGGCATTGAATGGAAAAGCGTTAAGAATTTCATGGATTGAGCCGTTAAAAATGATTTTCTTGTTTGAGTGCAGCGAGTTTAAAATCATTTAGGCGAAAGAAATGGAATTTAGCTTTTGCGTTCACAGCCTAGATTTTTTTGCTTCGTTTTTTCATCAATGGAAAAAATGAAGAGGACAGTAATTTGGAAGGATAGAGTTGGAATTAGTATTAGCTCTTAATTAAAAAAATTGGGCATAAAAAAAGCCCTCATGGGCATCAAATCATTATCATATTTCGACTTCCCACCGATTGGAAAGTCGGGTATGGTCTAAGCTCCTTGCTTAACTGTACCCTTTATCTCTTTTGAGATTGTTTCTACTTTTACTTTTGGCTCTGCTACCGCAATTCTTACAGGAAAGCCTGTTGGTGTTACTGTTATTATTGTTTTCATAATTTTAAATATTTATTTGTTTGTTTTGATTACTATTGGAAAACCTGATGGCGTTGTTGTGATTACTGTATTTTTCATAATTCTTAAATTTTAATTCTTGATATAGTTTTAATTACTTTCTGATTACTACTGGGTAACCTGTCGGTGTTATTGTTACGATTGTATTTTTCATGATTCTTTTATTTTAATTGTTATACAAATTATTTTACTGTTTTAATTACAACTGGAAATCCTGTTGGAGTCATGATTACGATTGTGTTTTCTAACTTATTCATTTTTCTTTTTGTTTAAATGTTTTCGATTTAGTTTTCATTATTATTACACGACAAAGGTGTAGGAAAGTTTCGAATTAATAAAGTGTATTTATACAATTAAAAGCTATATAAACAAAATATTAATAATGCTCATTTAAACACTTTATTCTATTTTATTTTGATATTTAAACTTATAAAAAGAAAAAGAAATAGAAGTGTACCTGCATCATTTATAGAATTGATGCAAGTGTCTGACCGTACACTTAATCGAAAAAATCTATGTTAATAAATTGTTAAAGTTTTAAATCTTCACTTTTTATATCAAATCAGATCCAAAACTATAATAGTCTGTCATTAAGTGACTTTTAAACGCTTTTTATCTAGCTGTTTATCTTGATAAGCTAATATGTTTTTGGCCATACCTGGAAAGACAAACATGTGTAATGGAAATACTAAATACCAATACAATCTACCCCAAACTCCCAAAGGTCTGAAAGTTGCTTTTTGCTCTAACCATTGCTTGCCGTCTTTGTTCTTCACTCTAAATTCCAGCCAAGCCTCACCCGGCAATTTCATCTCTGCAAATAACAATAGTCTCTTATGCTTTTTATCTGCTAAGATCACTCTCCAAAAGTCCAACGCTTCACCGGTCTTCAGATCGTATTGGCTTCTTCTTCCTCTTCTCAAACCAACACCGCCTACCATTTTATCCATAAAGCCACGGATTTTCCAAAGCCAAGTACCATAATACCAACCGCGTTCACCACCAATTGCCCAAACGTTGTCCAATACTTCATCCACGGAGCGCTCAATTGGGAATTTTCTGAAATCAACAAAGCAACCATACTTCGGTACTTGAATCAAATCAAGGAAATCTTCACGAATAGGACCTATAATGGATTCCTTCCAGCTAGATACTACCTCATTTTGAGCAATTTTCTGAAAAGCACTTTCTAAAGCTTCTTCATACGTCAACAATTCAACGGGAACTATCTTCTGAATCTCACTATCATTACAAATCACTTCATTGCCCATACTCTCTACTAAACTTCTCGCTAAAGAGTAAGTAGTTGAAGTCACAAAATACAGCCAATACGAGGATAGATTGGGTGTAAAAACGGGAACTACTAGAATCCGTCTTTGTAATCCTCTCACTTTCGCAAACTGTAAAAGCATGTCTTTGTAGTTCAAAACATCCTTGCCTCCTATATCAAAAACCTTATTATAGGCTTCTTCTTTCAGCATCACCCCCATCAAATAGTCCATCACATTTCGGATCGCTATGGGTTGGCATTTGGTCAAAAGCCATTTTGGAGCCACCATTACTGGCAATTTTTCCACCAAATCTCTTATGATCTCAAATGAAGCTCCACCAGAACCAATTATTATTGCCGCTCTTAGAACCGTCAATGCACTCTGAGTTTCACCTAAAATATGCTCCACCTCCACTCTTGATTGAAGATGTCTCGAAAGCTTTTTACAATTGGCTATTCCTCCCAAATAAATAATCTGCTGACAATCTGTTGTTTTAATAAAGTCTCTAAAATTGATGGCAGCTGTTTTCTCCATTTTCTCAAAATCAGCGAAAGAGTTACTCATTGAATGCACCAAGTAATACGCCACATCAAAATCTTTGGGGATGTTCTCTAACGATTCCGCATTTAATAAATCTCCTTTTACTACTGTAACCGAATCAAGAAAGGAATAATCAAAATCTTCAAAATCAAACCGCCTTGGATCTCTACATACACAAATAACCTCATGTCCTGCCTCCACTAACAAAGGCAATAATCTTCTTCCTATATATCCTGTCGATCCTGTAAGTAGTATTCTCATAAGTGAAATAGTGTTGTGGTGTATTACACCAACAAGTAAAGCACTCAAATTGTTATTGGTGTAGCAAATATTTCCTTTTCAATCTAATTAGTTCTTGGTATAACAAAATGTTATAAGCTATTACTTTTTATTGTTAGATACCAAACTACATGAAACTACTTTTGTACAATCATAAAACAATTAATCAGATATGTACAAGACAATTTTATTAACCTTACTATCCTTTTTAATTCATGTTTCAATTGCAATGGGACAAGATAGCACTTCAGTTCAGCATCCTGAAGAAGAAATTGACGCTAGTAATCCATTGACCAAAGGATTGAATGCTTATCAAATTGGACGTTTTAAACCTCAACAAGTTGACCTCCAAAACATCGTCAATTATACGAATAACAAATGGTTTATAAGAGCAGCCTTAGATTATACTAAACCTTATGAAGGGCAAGTATATTATCAAGCCTCAAGCTTTATGGTTTCTAGAGTAATTGACTTAGGTAAAAACAATGAAAACTGGAAAATTCAAACTGGTTTTGGTGTAGTGGTTTCTAATTCACAAGCAAATGGAACAGCTGTAGGCGTAAATGCAATAGGTGTACAAATGAATGACAAATGGAAATTTGTGGAACTGTTTACTTACCAATCCAATGGCACGATAGAAGCTCAATACGGAGCCTACTACAAATTCACAAAAAATGGAAACTGGGAAGTAAGAACGCATCCAAGAATGCTTTTTAATACACAAACAGGAGTTCATGAAATACCTGTAGGGTTGGGCCTTGGACATACCGTTAGAGCAAAATCATTTACGACTTATATGTTCTGCGAACCTGAATACGACCTTTATAATAACGAATACATTATTTATTCTGGACTTAAATTTATTTTCTAAAAAATGACAATAGAGAATACCAATTTATTGGATTTAGAAGCACAATAATTAGTAATAAATCATTAACTTCTAGTGAGATAGAAAACCAATAGGTAAAATACCTAACCACTAAAAATGAGATTTTTACTCATCTAAAACCTTTCTATTTGCAATAAATTTGAGTGTTCTCTTTTCATTCAATAGAATAATATTTCTTAATAAGAAAACTTTGTTAGAATTCAAATCGTTATTTTGTTTAATAATAAACAATTAGCATTTGAAATAATTCTAATTCAATAAAGAAATTATTACTATAAATAATATTACCGTGACAGCATTAGAATCAATACAACAGTTACAAGAACAGATCTCCAAATCAATTATAGGTCAAGAAAAAGTCGTTAACCGCATTATTTCTTGTCTCATCTCCGATGGTAATTTACTATTAGAAGGTCTTCCTGGACTGGCTAAAACAAGAGCCATTAATAGTTTAGCCAAAAATATGGATTTAGGATTGAGCAGAATTCAATTCACCCCAGATTTATTACCTTCAGATATTACAGGTACGGAGATTTACCAAAGTCAAGGTGAAGAAAGTTTTGTATTCCAACAAGGTCCTATCTTCAATAACTTGATTTTAGCGGATGAGATCAACCGTGCTCCTGCAAAAGTACAATCGGCTTTGCTTGAAGCGATGCAAGAAAGACAAGTGACTGTTGCTGGTAATACCTACGAGTTACCGAAACCTTTCTTTGTAATGGCTACTCAAAACCCAATTGAGCAAGAAGGTACTTATCCTCTTCCAGAAGCTCAAATGGACCGTTTCCTAATGCATGTCATTGTCAATTACCCATCAGAAGAAGCAGAGTTGGAAGTACTTCGTTTAGTAAGAAATGAAGAAAAGGCGACAGGTGAGAAAAAGGCTTCTACTGAAAAAGAAAAACTGCCAAAAGAGATTGTATTTGATGCTCGTAAAGAGGTGCAAGAAGTACACGTTTCGGAGGCAATTGAAAAATATATTGTGGCTTTAGTTTATGCAACAAGAACGCCTGAAAAATACAGTGAAGATTTAGCGAAATGGATCGATGTAGGATGTTCTCCTCGTGCGACAATCGCATTGGACAAAGTAGCGAGAGTTCAAGCTTGGTTAAATGGTCGTGATTTTGTGAAGCCGGAAGATATTCAAGAGGTAATCAAGGATATATTCCGCCATAGAATTGTCAGCAGTTTTGAAGCCAATGCTTTAGGAATTTCCAAAGAACAAATCATTGATGAACTGATCAGTAAAGTTGCGGTCGCATAAATCCCATGAGCAAGTCAGAAAAAGAAAATCCAACATCGGGTTATGTCACCCTCCACGAATTGCACGGTATGCAGTTTGAAGCATCTGGCTTCAGCTTCTTGCCCAAATACAAAGTGCAATCACTTTTGGCTGGTCGACATAAATCAGCGATGAGAGGAAGAGGTTTAGATTTCAAGGAAGTCCGTCAATATGTTTCTGGTGATGATATCCGAAATATTGATTGGAAAGTCACTGCTCGTACTCAAAAAACGCATACCAAAGTATTTTCGGAAGAAAGAGAACGCCCTGTTCTTTTAGTGGTGGATCAATCTTCTTCCATGTTTTTTGGGACACAAAACTATTTAAAATCGACAGTTTCTGCTCATTTAGCCGCATTGGGTGCTTGGAGAACGGTAGACGTAGGAGACCGTGTTGGGGCATTTGTTTTCAATGACACAAAATATGAAAATATCCGACCTCAAAGAAGTTCGACGGCTGTCCTTTCCATGTTGAAAACCATAGAAGTTTACAACAATCAGTTGAATGCTCAGCAACCTCCTCAATCTAAAACATTGATTTTAGAGAGCGTTTTTCAGAAAGTGAGAAGTACTGTTAATCACGATTACTTGATCGTCATTATCTCTGACCTTAGAGGAATTTCAGACAAAACCATTCATCATATTTTCAACTTGAAAAGACACAACGATGTCATGATTTTTCATATTGAAGATGATTGGGAAAAAGAACTTCCACTGAGAGCGATTTCATTATCCAATTCTGATCGTCAGGTTTCTATTGAAAACAGCATGAAAAAAGTCCGAGAGAAACATCAAAAGACTTTTACAAACGAAAAAGAAATGCTCACGGATCAGTTTGCCGAATATGGTATTCCTGTCATGACTTTCAATACCAATGAAAGAGCAGGAAATCAGCTTCGTGAATTATTAAAAGACCATTAATTATGCCTCAAGATTCCTTACAATTCCTAAAGGACTCTACTCAGCTTGCAAGCGAAGTATTGGACTTTATTCCTCCGGAAAAGGTAGACATGTCTCCTACCGGTCCAGGATGGTATATCTTGGGTGGAATAGCTATTTTGTTAGTACTGATAGTGGTCATTAGGGAATACAACAATTACCTCGGTACTACTTACAAAAGAGTCGCCAATAGGGAATTAGACAAAATATTGAATGAGAAATTGACCTTACAAGAAAGTATTTTTCAGATTAATACAACATTAAAAAGAGTAGCCATCACTACTTATGACCGTGATCAGGTGGCTCCTTTAAATGGTGAAGAATGGGTGGCTTTTCTGAATACCCACTGGAAAAACAATTTCTCCGAGAAAGAAAGTGAGTTGTTGATCAATGGAGCTTATATGAAGTTTTCCGTGGATCATGAAGAAACACTGACGCAATTGATTCAATCATCAAAAAAATGGATTAAAAGTCATGTATGAGTTAGCCTACCCGTGGATGTTTGCACTGCTTCCCCTGCCGATTCTTATATGGTGGTTAGTTCCTGCCTACAAGCAGAAAAAAGATGCATTGTACTATCCTAAGTTCGATGAGTTGACGGAAGCAACGGGATTGAAACCTCAAAAAAGTGCAACCATATTAAAGAGAAGATGGTTTCAATACCTTATTAATTTCCTCGCATGGTGTTGTGTGGTTACGGCAATGTCTAACCCTCAATACATTGGTGAACCTGCCAAAAAAGTAAAAAATGCGAGAAACATGCTGATCGCCGCTGATATTTCTATGAGTATGAATACGACCGATTGGTTTGATGCCGACGGTAATCGTATCACGAGATGGAAAGCCGTTCAAAATGTATTGACTGATTTTATAGATAAAAGAGAAGGCGACCGCATCGGTTTGATGATGTTTGGTAGTGATGTATTTGCCCTGCCTTTCACTCCTGATTTGGATATTATCAAACATACCGTAGATGAAACTGGAATTGGAATGGCAGGTCATAAAACAGCGGTTGGTAATGCTATCGCACTTTCCACTCAAGTTTTTGAAGCCGATTCTATCGATCAAAGAGTAATGATCTTACTGACGGACGGTCAAGATAGTGGTAGTGAAATTGTTCCTATTACCGCTTCGCAAATGGCTTCTGAAGACAGCATTAAAATATATACCATAGGTATTGGTACAAAGAAAAGTTCACAATACGAATTGGATGACAAAACCTTAAAAATGATAGCTCAAAATACGGGCGGTGAGTATTTCAATGCTGGAAATGTAGAAGAGTTAAATACCATCTATGATAAACTGAATGAAATGGAACCTATACAGTTTGAAGACGAGGGCTACAGACCAACCCGTTTACTGTTTTATATTCCTTTGGGAGTTGCATTCCTTTTAGCCATTTCCTCACAGTTCATTTTTATTTTGGTTCAATTTATTTCATCAATTAATAGACGAAAATCATGAAAGAAATAACATCATTTTTCGAAGGGTTTTCGACCAATATTCACTTTATAAGACCAGAATATTTATGGGGTTTAGTTCCCGTTGGTGTTCTATTTATCTTATCATGGATCTCCATTCGTGAGTCGGAAGGATGGAAAAAGTTGATCAACCCTCAGTTATTAAATCTGTTATTGATCAAAGGCAATAAAAGAGGTGCTTGGTTTCCCAAAATGCTGATGATATTTACGGCCGTTTTAATTGTAGTGGCCATTGCGGGTCCTACTTGGAAAAGGGTAGACAAACCAGGAAATCAAACGGAAGCAAAAGTGGTGATCGTCTTGGATATGAGTCGATCTATGTTGGCTACTGATATTGGTCCAAGTCGATTGGAAAGAGCTAAAATGAAGATCAAAGATTATCTGAAAATCAATCAAGGTGTTCAAACTGGATTAGTGGTCTTTGCGGGTTCTGCACATGAAGCCCTTCCTCCTACCAAAGATTATAAAACTTTCCGTTCTACTTTGGATGCTTTAAGTCCGAGTAGTATGCCATTGCAAGGAAGTAACTTGCCGGAGGCGTTAGATCTTACTGATAAAATTCTTAAAAACACAGATGCTCCAAGCTTTGTTTGGGTGATTACAGATGATATCAACGCCTCAGATGTACAAGCATTTGGGCAAAGAACAAGCACTAAAGATCAATATAATTTACTGGTATTGGCGACGCCTCAAGGAGCACATATTCCAACTTACAGAAATAGAGTTTTAAAAGATAAAAATGGTAAGGCAGTAACGGTTGGACTGAATACAGCACAACTTCAAAATGCGATTGCCATGCCACATGTCAATCTTACTCCGTTTACGCTGGACAATACAGATGTAGAGCTATATGCAAAAAATATCCAAGACAATTTAGTCTTTACAAAAGATAGCACTAAAGCGGAAGAAGACTGGGTAGACGCAGGATATTACCTTTCGTTTGTGGTTGCTTTTTTCCTTTTATTCTGGTTCAGAAAAGGACTTTTAATTCAATGGACATGGATTTTACTCCTTCCGATGTTCTTTATCAGTTGTGACAGTATCGATCAACTTCCAAAAGACGATTTAAAAGCCAAAGACCTTTTTTACACAAGAGATCAACAAGCACAAGCATTATTGGATAAAGGAGATACCGCCACTGCTGTAGCAACTTTTACAGATCAGTCCCAAGCAGGTTTTGCATATAGCAAGATGGGGGATTATGAAAAAGCGGCAGATGCTTATGCGGAAGATATCACAGCCAACAACATGTATAACTTAGGGGTTTCTCAAGCTAAATTGGGCAACTGGGAAGCGGCACAAAAAGCCTTTCAAATGGCATTGGATATTGACCCTCAATTCAAAGAAGCGGAAAAGAATCTTTCTATTGCTTCTGAACAAATGCGTATGATTAATATTCACATGTCAGAGGGGAGTAAAATCAACGAGAAAGATCCTCTCAAAGGAAAAATATATGAACCGGAAGCAGGGGAACAAGAGCAAGAATCCGCACAACATTCTGATCGAAAAGGAGAAGGAGAAAGCGAAACTATTCAGGAAATGGGCGAAAAAGAGATTAATCCGAGTATGGAAGAACTCTTGCAGATGCAGTTTTCTGAAACCAAACAGCAATCCAAAGCCAGTATGATCCGTCAGGTAAAACTCGACCCTTCCATGTACCTCAAAAAGAAATTCCAATATCAGTACCTCACTGATGAAGACAAGCCTAAAAAATCAGATCAGTCATGGTAAGAAAAAGTATTATAATCGTACTGACGTTCTTTTGGGCTTTGAATGCTTACGCTCAGAAGAAAGTCAACCTGTTTACCACTACCACCATCAATCAAAAAGAGGTAATGGTAGGTCAACCTTTTAAAGTGAAACTTTCTATCTACACCACGACTTGGTTTACGGAAGGGCTGAATTTTGAAGATTTTCAATTGCCCAACGCTTTAATGGTCAAAGACGGCAGAGCAATTCCCAACTCTTTGCAGATCGGCAAGTATCAGTATTCGGGTGTAGAACAAACTTATTGGGTATTTCCTTTTTCGGCAGGAGAAAATGTATTTCCTTCTTTGGAATTGGAAGTTACCACCCCTGATCCGGGAGATTTTAAAGGAAAAAAACATACCCTTCATACCAAAGAAAAGTCAATCAAAGTGGTTCCTCCTCCTGTTGGAGAAGATCCAAAATCATGGTTGGTCGCTTCAAGTGTTAGGATTTCTGACACTTGGAACAAAGACTTGTCTCAAGTAAAAGTAGGGGATGTCCTTAAAAGAACGGTTCGTATCACAGCCGGCAGTACGCTTGGCCCAATGATTCCAGTCAGAACTTATGATTCATTAAACTGGGCCGGTGTTTATCCAGAACATCCCACCAACAGTAATTACAATAAGGACAATTACATTTCAGGTACTCAAAAGCAAGTCATCACTTATTTAGTTCAAGAAGCAGGAACGTTTGAAATACCAGGGATTACGGTGCGTTATTATCACCCTTACACTAAAAAATCAAAGGATATTTCTTCAAAAAGTAGAACTATCACCATTGAAGAAAATCCTAATCTGAGCATGTTACAATCGCTTCAAGACAGCTTGAATAAACTCAATCAGGTTCCAGAAGAAGTAGATAAAACACCGAAAAAAACATGGAGAGATTACGTACCTCAGCATTGGGAATATATCCTCTTAGGCATAGTGATTCTTTGGTTATTCTATAAATACAGACCGATCACTAAAATCAAAAAGAAGCTGGAAGACATCCGTTCCACTTCCACTTATAAGGAAAAACAAGCCTACAGTCAATTGAGAAGTGATATCCGAAAAGGAAATATTGAGCAAAGTATTCAAAGTTTTTATCAGTGGATCAACACCCTGCCCAATCAAAGTGTAAGCAATTACAGGGAAACACTTTACCAAGCAGTATTGACGTATAAGTTGAGTGATTTGATTTCTGAAATTTCCGATATCAAATACAGTCAAGGTGGAACGATGATTACGAAAAGCCTTCAAAATTCTTTATTGGACCAATTGAATTGGGATCGGAAAATTATTCTTCAAGTGAAAAAGAAGAAGAGTTATAAGGAAAGGAAAACGAAAAGTTTGGAGGAGTTGAATCCTTAATCATAGAAGAAAGGTTCTTGCAGAAATGTGGGAGCCTTTTTTTACTTTCAATCAACCTTTCTGCTGAAATTTCTACAGTCTACTTCCAAGCTTCTTTCTTCTTCATTTTTCCATTGATGAAAAACGAAGCAAAAAATCTAGGCTTAGAAGTCAAAAGCTAAATGCCATTCCTCTCGCCTAAATGATTTTAAACTCGCTACGCTCAAACAGGAAAATCATTTTTAACGGCTCATTCCATGAAATTCTTAACGCTTTTCCCTTCAATGCCGAAGGAGGTATACCAACTGAAATTGATAGACTACTGACTGGCGCGAATGTTAAGCGTCAGCGTCATTTGTGCCTTACGGATCACCAGAAATCTCCTGATTTCTAATAACTATAAATATTCTAAAACTGAGTTTAAAGTTCACTAACAATCTAAAAACTAAACAAATATCAATTCTCAATTATAACGATTTCATGTAATTCAAATCCCAATTCGTATAAAAAATTCCTTCCTAAAACTCTCACCTTTGTATCGTTCAAAAACAATAAGGAAACACTATTTTAAATATGAAGATTATTTCACAAGCATTGCAATTCTTTAAATCATTAATCCATGATTTAACATCAAGTACATTATTAGAAGGAGATTATTATGATTCAGTAGATTAAGCAAAAAACTTCAAAAAATAGTATGGCTAAAATTCCAATAGCCACATCAAATACACATTCAATTAATAGATAAAAATGAAAAAAGCATTAATCATCATCGACGTACAAAATGATTATTTTGAAGGAGGAGTTTACCCTCAATTCAATACGACTTCAATAGTAGAACCTACCATTAAGGCGATAGAAAAAGCGAAACAAGAAGGAATCCTGATTGTATTTATCAAACATGAAGCTCCTGAAGGATTTTTGGTAAAAGGTACTGAAGGAAGTGAATTTCACGCTGATTTACAGCCTTATCTTCAAGATGGAGTCATCGTTACAAAAACATTTGCCAACAGTTTTAAGGAGACTAATCTAGAAGCTGTTTTAGCGGAAAACAATGTGGCTGATTTAATTATCACTGGTATCATGACTCAAAACTGCGTAACACATACTGCAATTTCAAAAGAGTCTGAAAAATACAATGTCACTGTAGTAGGCAATGCATGTACTGCACCTAATGAAATGGTTCATAATGTTGCATTAGTAGCACTTACTGAAAGAGTTGCGGTGATCAACAGTATTGAAGATTAAAATAGCAAGTAGATATTGCTCTTATTCCTTTCTGAAGGGGTAAGAGCTTTTTTTGTTTTACATTTTAATGCTGATTTTTGTTCTCTGAATAGATTCATTTATCTTTAAACGAGCTAGAAATCAGTCTTTCATGACTAAGACTTTTTAATAATAAATATGCAAGCTAACAAAATCACCTCTTTCACTTCCTCTTGGAAAAACACTATTTTCATTACACTTATTCTATCTGTTTTTATAAGTATTATTTTGATATTACTTCAGCCTTTTGATACTTATACTTACAATGCTCCCTACAAAAATTTGAAACTTGCCGGTTATAGTTTATGTGTGATTATACCCTTATTGAGTATACATACTGTTGAAAAAATATGGTATAAAAAACACGATCAAAAATGGAGACTATTCAATGAGGTATTCGTTCTTACTTTCGGCTTTTTCTTTATCAATTTGTTATGCTATTTATACAACTGTTATGTCATGAATGATGTTCCACCTACTTTGGCTGGACTGTTCTATTGGAATATTTATTATGGCTTGCCGTTCGCGTGTATCTTTATCACATTTTGGGCTTACTTACGTTTCCGATTTGGACAGATTTTAATGAGTGAAGAGAAAATAGAAAACAAACTGATCAGTATAGAAGGAGCTAATGCCAATGAGCAAATTCAGTTTGAATGGGATGAGTTTGTCATGGCTAAATCTCAATCAAACTATATTGATATTTTTCTTTATACAAAGAATAGCGAACAGAAGAAGTTTACGTTAAGAAGCACATTAAGTAAACTTTTTGATCAACTGCCAATGGCTACTCAGGTGCATCGTTCTTTTTTAATCAACACTGTTTTCATCAACGAACTCAAAGGAAATACTCGAAAAGGTGCTGTAGTTTTAAATCACGTAGAAATGGTAGTTCCGGTCTCACCAAAATATTTCTCCGCATTGAAAAAAGAGCTTCAATTTCATCCCTAACCCTTCAAAAACAGCCCTAGGAGTTCAATTTCGGCATTTAAACTTCAAGCTCATCACTCCCATTTTTTCATAATAATTCATTGAAATACCTTTGAATCAGTGTTTAATCAAAACAAAATTATTATGAAATCTATCACAGTGTTATTCATCGCTTTATTTATTACTTTCTCTTCAATTGCTCAAGAAAATAAGTCAGAACACAAAGCCTTTCTTGATAAAGTATTTCAATTATTAGAACAAAGAGTGGCAAATCCAAGATGGTTAGAAGAAGATAGTTTTATCAAATTTAAGCATCATATGTACGCTGAAGAAACGTTGAATCTTGATGAAAAGGAATTTTATTTAACTTTCAATAGACAGTGTAAAACACTTTCTTTTACGCACTTCTATCTTAAAAAAGTAAAGTCAACGACAACAGCATCAGAAGGTGAAATAGAAAAACTTTCATGGAAAAAAATGAACGATTCTACTGCTTATCTTGATGTTCGTTCTTTTGCTGGAGGGGCTCGTCAAATGTATCAAGCACTTCAAGAAATTGGAACAGATACTTTCGAAAATTTAATTATTGATTTAAGAGATAATGGAGGTGGGTCGTTGGATGCTCCAGTTATTTTAGGTCAGTTTTTAACACCCAATCCTATCGATGCAGGGGTTTACCTCACTAGAGGATGGTATACAAATCACACAAAACCTGCTACAGCTGAGGAGATCACTTCCCTGCCCTTTTTGATGGATTTCACTTATGCTGGTATTTCAAAAATGTTTATGGAAAACCCTGCCTTTAGAATGGTGGTCCCTTCTCACAATAATCCAACTTTTAAAGGAAAAGTATATGTTCTCATCAATGAAAATACAGCCAGTGCGTGTGAGCCTTTGATCTACTTACTCAAAGAACAAAAAATTGCCACATTGGTAGGAACACCATCTGCAGGAGCAATGCTAAGTGGAGCTTCATTTGGAGTGAATGAGAATTTTGATGTCTTTATCCCAATTGCAGATTATCAGACTTACAAGGGATCAAGATTGGATAAAGTGGGCGTTGCTCCAGATGTTTACGTTGAATCAGATAAGGCACTTGAGTATATATTGGAAAAATTAAATTTGAAGTCAAAATAGATTTTCTTTCAATAAAAAACCTCAACAAGTAAAGTATTATTATCTACTTATTGAGGTTTTATTTGATTAAAGAAAAATCTAAAATTTATAAGCGATTGAAAATACGACCTTATTACATCGTGTAACTTGGTTGGGTTGTAGGTCGTAAATGTATTTTCCATTGAGAAACAGGTGTTTTCCAACAGGGTGTGAAGTATCTATACCTATTCCTCGTGTCCCTGAAATATCATTGAATAATGTTCTCCCTTCTATAATTTCAGGAGAAGAATTTGTGTTGTAGTAACCAAAAATCCCCATAGTACTTCCATTTTTAAAGTGTCTAGAAACATTCGCTTCAAAAACCATTGCACTACCTAAAGTACGTCCCAATTCAGGCCTCGCTATTCTATGTTCGTAGGTTACCCCTCCAGTTATTGAGTATTTCCCATCTAAAAGATATTGCGTTGCTTTAACTGAAATTAGATGAGCATCGACTGGTAAATCTCTTCCTATTAAAGCCGAATAACTTCCTTGTAATTTAGTGTTACCTAGATCCCAAGAAAGCTGAAGGGGAGTAATATAGACTACTGGAAAAAAATGCTGCTGATAATTTCCATTCATAAGCATGGGTTGAGCAATCATCATCGAATATTTTGCTCCAAAAACATCCCAACCTGTATTCCAAAGTAAAGAAGCGGAAGCAAAATTTAAATGTTTTGAATGTAATGATGCCACACCCACAAAAACACCATCTCCTGTATATGTTGCTGCATGAGCATTTGTTCCCCCTCCCAATGAAGGGATTGACATTGAAGGCAACATAGGTACTTGAGCATAGATATTCAAAGAGGATAAAAGTAGCAATGCTCCAATAATAAATTTCTTAACCATTTTTCTAATCGTTTAAGTGAATTCATTATGAGAAGGGTAAAAAAGAAAGAATTACCCTAATTCCTTTTTAGACTAGAGTAATTCTTTATGGTATCGATACTTATGTTGTCTTACTTATTTCAATCTTTTCTTCAAATACATCAAAGCTTCTTGGTTGGCATTCTGAGCATCTGCTTCTACATATCTATCCGAAGAAGGGTTTGCAAAAGCGTGATTCGCTTTATACATTTTTACCGCTAAGCCTTTATCTGCTTCCTTCATATGACCTTCAAATTCAGCGACAACTTTTGGGTTGATCCATTTATCTTGTTCACCAAAAATACCCAATACATCACAGTTCAATTGAGATAATCGGTCCACATCTTGAACTGGCATACCATAATAGATCACACAACCAACTGCTTGCTGTTTTAAAAGTAAAGCAGATTGAAGTGACCATCCTCCACCAAAACACCATCCAATAGTCGCTATTTTGGCTTCTTTACCAACGTATGCTTGAGCACCACTTATAATTGATGCTGCTCTATCTGGATCACAAGCCTTCATATATTTACTCGCTTCTTCTCTTGTTGTTCCCACTTTTCCATCATACAAATCCAAGGCAATGATATTGACATTTTTCAATTCCTTTGACAGTCGATCCGATTCATTTCTCACATAATCATTCAATCCCCACCATTCATGAAAGACAAAAAGATATTTGTTGGATTTCTTTTTTGAAGGAACAAAATAAGCTTCCCCTTTCGCTCCACCAGCCACATCAAAAGAGATTCTTTTTCCCATAAATTCATCAGTATTGAGTGTTCTTGTCATAGCATGTGCATTTCTGAATTCGACCTCATTCGTAAACAAAGCAAATTTTCTCACAGCCTCCACATCTGCATGGCATAGTACCACTTTTTCAGGTTTAGAGGGGGTATGCAGTGCCAATAGTGCTGAAAGTCCACTCAAGAGTAATAAAAGAGAGATAAATGTTGTGTTTTTCATTGTGTTTAAAAATTGTTGGTGTTGATAGTATTATTATTCATTTTCAATATAACTTAAAAAAATAATGTTTGTTTTAATGCCCTCTCTTGGTTATTAAGTACAAATTCACAATTATCTAATACTAATTTTCTATTTATTGTTTTACGATTACTTCCTTCAAAAAACTTTCAATAGAACCACTATTAATACGTTTTTTAGCGTTGTACTCACAAAAAATAAATTAGAATGAACTATTATTTATTTTTGATTTAGTACTTATTAAAGAAAAAATTAATCATTAAAAACGAAACAAGATGTTGTCCTACACAGATAATAAAGCTATAGATAAACCAGTCTTAGTATTAATTCACGGATTTTGTGAGACTAAGGAAATATGGAAAGACTTTGTAAAAGTATTTACGCCTTACTATAGAGTCATTTGCATAGATCTACCCGGATGTGGTGAAAGTGCCCCAATACTGCAAGAACAACCTCTCTTAATTGATTTTGCTGATGAAATTCATAATACATTACAAGACCTTTCTATCTCAAAATTCACCTTGGTTGGTCACTCACTTGGAGGGTACGTGACATTAGCCTATGCAAAAAAATATGAGAGCTTTCTTAATGGGATCGGGTTATTTCATTCCACTGCTTTTGAAGATGATGATGCAAAGAAAGAAGTAAGAAAAAAAGCAGCTGACTTTGTAAGAGATAACGGTATTCGCTCTTTTGTCGCACCAATGATAGGGAATTTATTTGCTGAAAAATATAGAGAAAATCACAGACCAATTATTCAAGAAATTATTGATACAGCCTGTCATGAAAAAGTAGAGACTATTGCCAAGATTTCCTTGGCTATGGGATTGAGGGAAGACCACAGTGGACTACTTGGAAAGTTAGAAATTCCTGTCCTTTATATCATAGGTAAAAAAGACAATGCAGTCCCACTTCGAAAAAGTATTGATGAAATTCATCTACCTAAAAACGCACACATCTTTATTAAGGATGATGTGGGGCACATGGGCATGTTTGAAGCCACTTTAGAAACCCAACAAGTACTTCTCAACTTCCTCACACATGTCAATAACATGAATTAGAGTGTACTTCACTCAAAAGGAAAATTGGCACAACCTTCGGGGATTTAAGCATAACACCTCCTCTGTTTTATCCTGCACCTTTGTATTGTTCATTTAGATAAACAGATAAAAAAACAATACTATGAAAAAGATAAACAATTTTGAAGAGTACAATCAATTAATCAACGAAAGTAACACGCCTATCCTCATCGATTTTTATGCAGATTGGTGTGGACCATGTCAGGCCTTATTACCAACAGTAGAAAAGCTTTCAGATGAATATGAAGGAAAAGTTGCGATTCAAAAGGTAAACATTGAAGAAGTACCTGAGTTAGCAACACTTTACAAAGTGAGAAGCATTCCAAACCTGGTTTTCATTAAAGACGGTGAAGTAGTGAAAACACATGTAGGTATGGCTGCAGAAAAAGAGTTGAGAACTCACCTAGAGGCAATCGCGAACTAGATTATCTAGTTTTTTTATAAAAATGTTGTTTAGCGAGTAGATATACCCTTTATTGGGTTAGAACACTTGAATAAATAAAAGCTTAGTAGTCTAAGCCTTAATCATTCAAATGTTTACTACTCGCTTAACCCTATTTTTATTCCTATGAAGTTTTTAAAATCAACAGGAGAGTACCTCGAAATAAAAGAACTGACAGACGAAAAAGAATTATCAATTTTCGAGGACAATAGCAGTAAACTCAGTGTCATGTGGTTTGCTGAAGAAAGCCAACTTAGAATAGATGGTCGCTTATATTCTTTTTGTCCTAATGAAATAGTTTTCCTTACAGAATTTCATAAGGTAGAAGAAATTAACATTACCAAAGGTAAAATGCTTCGTTTCAATAGACCTTTCTACTGTATCCTTGATCATGACTCAGATGTTGGCTGTAAGGGCATACTTTTCTTCGGAGCATCGTCATTACCAAAGATCAGTATTACAAACAATGATGGTGAAACATTAATGTCTCTCTGGAGAGTTTTTGAAAATGAAATGGAGTCAACTGACGACCATCAATTGGAAATGCTTCAGATGTTATTAAAAAGGCTGTTGATCCTTTGCACTCGTATCATGAAAAAACAAACTTCATTATCGACTTTAAGCGAAGATAAATTGACGGTGGTAAAGGAATTCAACTTTTTGGTCGAATTGCACTTTAAGGAGAAGAAATCAGTAGGAGAATATGCTGAATTATTGAATAAATCTCCCAAAACACTTTCTAATGCTTTTAAATTATTAGGGCAAAAATCCCCTTTGCAGTTTATACAAGATAGGATTATTCTGGAAGCAAGAAGACAAATCATCTATACAGATAAATCGATTTCTGAAATCGCTTATGAACTAGGTTATGATGATATACAGGCATTCAGTAGGTTCTTTAAGAAAATGGAAAACCTTAGTCCAAGTGATTATAGAAATAAACATGCAGAGAAAGAGTCAGCGTAGATAAGTGCTAACTTTGGAGTGTTTTTCATCCAAATTCACACATAAAAAAATAGGCTATCTTCTTGAAGATAGCCTATTTTTATAAGAAAAGATTTATACTTATTTCGCAGCCAATACTGCTGCAAATTTCTTAGCGTCATTTACTTCTTGTGCTTTAGGATACTTAGTAATCAAGTCATTGTATGTATCTAAAGCTTTAGCGTTATCGCCAGCTGCTTCATATGTGAAAGCTAATTTCATCATGTATGAAGGAGTAAACTCTTTGTTTGGCTTGTATGAGATCGCTTCTTTGTAAGCTGAAATTGCTTTCGAATAAGCTTCCAACTCTACGTTTGCATCACCTACTAAAGCATAAGCACGCGCTTGAACTAACTCATCTTTAGCTGAAAATGCTTCTAAGTGTGAGATTGCTTTTTCGTACTCACCTAATCTCATAAATGAAACACCAGCATAGTAGTTTGCTAAGTTAGCTGCTTTTGTTCCGCTATATTCATCAGCGATTTCCAAGAAACCTCCAGTAAGGTTACCGTCGCCGTTTAATGCTTTACCTAAAGAATCTTTTTCGAAATAGAAAACTGCAGGAGACAATTCAGCTTGAGCTTCCGTGTTCTGCTTTTCGATGTTTACACCGTATAAGAAATAACCCGCAATTGCTGCTACGACAACGCCTAAAACAACAAGAACGACATTTTTATTCTTTTCAAAAAAATCTTGAGACTCTACTAATCTGTCCTGTAAAACCTCAGCACTCTCGAATACTTCATACTCGTTGTGCTCCTCATTTGTAGTTCCTTTCACTGTATTGTGTTTCTTTTCTTTCATGGTCGCCATGTATATATAAAATAGGCTAAGCCTAAAGTTTCAAAATTATCAGTCGGCAAATTTAAAAAATATTCCCGAAACATAATATTTTTAAGTACTGTTTGCACTTAAAATTGATATTTTAATGTTTTTTTCACAAAAAAAGGCATCCTAAAAAGGATGCCTTACGTATATTTTAAATTTTCTAACTCAAATTAAGAATCTAAGAAAGGATAATCTGGCTCAACGTATACGTCAGTGTAAGCTTCTGATGCATCTGGGAATGGAGACTCCTCTGCGAACTTCACAGCATCCAATACCTTTTGCTTCATTTTCTTATCAAACTCTTTTAACTCTTCAGCTGTAGCATAACCTTTTTCGATCAATTTGTTTTTCACTTTCTCGATCGGGTCTTGTGCTTTGTACTCTGCAACTTCCTCTTTCGTACGGTATTTCGCAGGGTCAGACATTGAGTGACCTTTGTAACGGTAAGTTCTGAATTCTAAGAAATAAGGACCTTTACCCGCACGGATATGAGCAGCTGCTTCTTCCATAGCGATGTGTACTTCTTCTACATCCATACCGTCTACTGGACGAGATGGAATATCATAAGCAGAACCTAATTCATAAAGGTGAGTTACGTTTGAAGTACGCTCAACAGAAGTACCCATTGCGTAACCGTTGTTCTCTACGATAAAGATTACTGGTAATTTCCAAGCCATTGCCATGTTAAATGCTTCGTGCATTGCACCTTGACGGATTGCACCATCACCAAACATTGTCACACAAAGGTTTTTAGTACCCTTATATTTTTCACTAAATGCAATACCTGCACCCATTGGAATTTGAGCACCTACAATACCATGACCACCAGCAAAGTTTACTGATTTGTCAAAAATGTGCATTGAACCACCTTTACCTTTTGTAGTACCCGTAGCTCTACCATACATTTCTGCCATTACAGCACCAGGATCAGTTCCCAACATGATTGGGTGAGCGTGATCACGGTAAGCAGTGATATAATGATCATCCTTAGTTAGAGCTGATACTTGACCTGCAGCACAAGCTTCTTGTCCAATATATAAGTGACAAAAACCTCTGATTTTTTGCTGACCGTACAACTGCGCCGTTTTCTCTTCAAAACGTCTAACTAATAGCATATTTTCATACCATTCCCAGTATTGTTCTTTGGAGAATGCACGTTCTTCTTTCAGTACTTTTTCTTGAGACATCTCTTACGGTTGTTGAGTGTTAGCGCCTTCCAATAAGCGGTAAGAGCGCTAAAAGATATTTTTAATTTTTCGTTTTCCCCCCAAATCTGCTAATAAATCAATAAAAAAACAATCAATATCACCTTCAATTAATTACTATCCTCAATTTTTAATCAATTCTCCTAAAATCTAGCTCATTAATTATTACTGATCTTCGTCTCCCAAAGTAACTTTTCACAAGTACAGCCTGTTCCCATGTGAAAAAGAGCGATCCGGTCAAATTCAATATTTTTATTCAACCATTCTTCACAAACCTGCGTACTACCCTGCCCTAAAGTAATGTGGGGTTGATAGTTATCAAAGGCATATTTTGTGAAAAATAAATTGAGATAATCAATCCCTGAAGAAGGCATTTGTGGATGAATGACAGTAAAGTCATTATTCTCTTTCGCTTGATCAAAATGATATGATTTCATTAAGCTAGCCATTGAATAATGTAAGTGCTTAAGTGGTGAAATTAAATCCAAATTCCACCCTACTGTTTTTATATTATGTTGATAGATTGATGGAACATTCAATGATAATAGCTCTGAAAGATCAATTACTTCTAAAAAATCTTGTAATTTTCCTAATAACTCATCAATTCGATCAGAGGCAACTCTACACATCGAAATTGACAAATGTGGAATCGTATGTTCATCACTCAATTGTAATACAGTATCGGGAAGTTTTTTATTATACTCAACCATCGTCTTAGTAAAAGATTGATTGGGTAATAAAACCAAGTCCAATGCGGTGTATTTCATAATTCAACAAGATTTAAATAAAAACTGATGCAACCTAATCATTCTAACTTTGTCTTTAAAAGAATAACTAGTGTAAATTAATTTAAGCAGGAACTCTTTTCAACTTAAACAAAAGGACAAATAAGTAATATTGAGTCTAGTGATAGAAAATGTAAGATGTATGATTACATCAATTAAATTTTTCAGCGATCACTCTTTATCTCAATCGCTTTATCCTGATGTTTAACCCAACTACCTGCAATCAATCTAAAACTATAATCTTATGGTCAAATTAAGAAAATTACTATTTACTGTATTAGGCATTTGTGCCTTCACACTTTCTAGCTACGGTCAAGAATCCAGGAAATCTGACTTCTACTTTTCCGGGGGAATGGAAATTATTTTCTCCGGAATGACTGCCATCAAAATCAACAATCAAGAAATTCAAAATGATGTGATACGATTTGCTCCTGTTTTCAACGGACAATCGTATATAAACATGGATGTTGGTAATCATTTTGGACTTTTTGCTGGAGTATCTATTCGTAATATAGGTTTTATCTTTGATGTCCCCAATGAATATCAAAATGGAGAATACTCAGGTACTATGAGGAAAAAGATGAGAACTTACAATGTAGGTTTACCCGTTGGTTTTAAACTAGGGAATTTAAATAGTTTTTTCATTTATGGTGGGTATGAAATAGAACAACCTATCCATTATAAAGAAAAAACTTTTGTTGGAGGTAGCAAGCAAGATAAATTCTCTGTCTGGTTCAGTGACAGAGTAAATGTGCAACAAAGCGTAATGTTTGGAATTCAGTTTAGAGAAGGAACAAATCTAAAGTTCAAATATTACCTGACACCTTTCTTTAATGAATCATGGGGAAGTGATCAAGCCAATATAAAAGGTACAAACCTTAGCTATAATCAACTGACTGGAAATGTCTTTTACTTCTCTCTGAATTGTGATATTTTCGATACAAAAAGAAAAATTAATCGAGTAAAAAGGGCAACTTTCGATTTTTAGAAATATCATTATTTCAATGAATGTTTTCTTCATGATTGAAGAATTCATAAATATAAAAAAAGGATCTTCATTTCACCTTTTAGGCCAAGAAGATCCTTTTCTATTTTTTTGATCATGAAGATTACATTCTATCAAACTTACTTAATTCAAACACCTTCTCTAGAATTTGACGGTCGTGAATCGTAAAATCTGCTTTTCTTCTTGCGAATACTCTTTCT
The DNA here is from genome assembly GCF_014534745.1 of Flammeovirga sp. EKP202. Taxonomy (GTDB): domain Bacteria; phylum Bacteroidota; class Bacteroidia; order Cytophagales; family Flammeovirgaceae; genus Flammeovirga. The sequence goes on along the minus strand of NZ_JACVVP010000001.1, from coordinate 29,295 downwards.
GCAATCTCTATCATTTTATCCAATTGAGCTACTTCATTAGAATCAATAGCACCCCATGCAAATGAAGGAATATGTTTTGGAGGGAAACCACCACCAAAAATGTGTGCAGATACACCCACCACAGTACCTGTATTAAACATGGTATTAATACCAGCTTTACAATAATCTGCCATCATCATACCACAAAACTGCTGTTCGGTACTTACATATTTTCTTTCCTTGTAACTCCAGATTCTAACTGGACCGTAGTTATTCTTAAGATTGGAATTGTTGGTATCAGCGCCCAAGTTACACCATTCTCCTACTACTGAATTCCCCAAATAGCCGTCATGGGCTTTATTAGAATATCCAAATACAACGGAGTTATTGATCTCTCCACCAATCTTGCAATGTGGTCCGAAAGAACAATCTTCACGGATTTTAGCTCCCATATTAATACGAGTCCCCTCACCAATAGCGCAAGTACCTTGAATAATTACTCCTTCTTCAATCACTGCATTTTTACCAATATAAATCGGTCCTTTCTGTGCATTTAAGATAGAAGCCCTTACTTCTACACCTTCTTCTACAAAGATATTTGCACGTCCATAAACAACGGTATGAGGATCTTCGATATGATGACTGATTCTTCCTCTTGTCACCACTTCGAAATCAAGCATGATTTGCTCTCTATTTTGAGTAAAAATTTCCCATGGATGCTTTATTAATACTACCTCTTCCGCAGGAACTTCTATTTTTTCGAAATCACCAGGTTCAGCATCTAAGTGATCAAACTTTGCAGAAGTATGTAAAACCAATAAATCTTCACCACAAACTAAACCCTGCCCCTCTTTTAACTCCTGTATTTTTTGTATTAAATAAGGATTCGGGCAAAGTGATCCATTAATATAAAACTGATCAGCACCATGTTTCAGAGGAAACTTTCCTTGTAAATACTCTTCTGTTAGAAATGAGATTTCTGCATTAAAAGCCTTTTCCCATTTTTCATATATCTTAAAAATACCTACTCTAATATCTGCAATAGGTCTTACAAATGTGAAAGGTAATAATTTAATTCTTGTCTTCGGATTGTCGAATAATATGATATTCATAATAATTACTTTAAACCATTTTTACACAAAATCGCAATTGTAAAATGGTGATTTACACCTGAAAAATAAATATCTCAAGTGAGATATAACGAACAAAAAATGATATGACAAAGATGCAATGAAGAAAGTTAGACACAAAAAAAATCCACAACTTCGTATGAAATTGTGGATTTTTTATGGATAAAAACGAAATTATTTTTTTCCGTATCTTTTGTTGAATTTATCAACACGACCTGCAGCAGAGATAGCCGCTTTCTTACCAGTGTAGAACGGGTGAGAAGCTGAAGAAATCTCGACTTTGAATAAAGGATAAGTTTCACCTTCGAATTCAATTGTCTCAGATGTAGCTACTGTAGATCCAATAAGGAACTTTTCGTTAGAAGTCAGATCGTGGAATACCACTGGTCTGAAATCTGGATGAATGTCTTGTTTCATCTTATTAATATTTTTTACTTTTTCTGTAATCCCAAATCGAAATGCAAAAGTAATAGATTGAAACTTATAACACAAAATAACTGACTATTAATTCGATAACATCTTTGAATATAGGGTAAAAAGTGCTAATCGGGTCAATTCCAAGGGGCTACACTTACTATTTTTGTCTGTTCTTGACGATTTCCTTTATGATCAACTAATTGATAATACACTAAAAATTTCCCCATTACACGTTTTCCATCTTGATCTACACCATCCCATTTCACAAAATCACGGCTCGATAGTTCGTAATTATTAAGCCAAGGATAGATGATATTACCGTGAATATCATAAATATCCATCCTTAAAATTCTTAGAGGAAAAATGGAATTATTTTCAACTTTTAAGTAATCATCTCTTCCATCACCATTTGTTGTCAATAATGAAGTAGAAAAAACAAGTACATTATCCTGGTATTCATCTAATTCATTTCTCACTACTCTTGAATTTATGAAGGTAGGTGTTCCAAAACCGCTGCTTTCTGTAGCCGAAGTCCAATTATTAGGGTTAGAAGATGAAACGGTAAAATCAATTCTCTCTAAGGATACATCTTCAGTATTCTTAAGAAATGATTGATGATGTTTTTCGGAATATTCATACTTTTCATATACTTCACCATTCTGCAGCAACACAACATTACCGTTCTCATTTGGAAATGAGGGAAGATTTACCACTCTCATATTTTCCCTCTTCAAGTGAGGATAAAAACTTAATAACTTGTCCTCTTCCTTAGTGAACACTAGAAATTGATTAGAAAATAGATAATCATCCATTTTTGATAAAGCCACTACCTGCTCAACAGCTCCATTTCTCTCCCTGCCAATAGACCAATCCTTCAAATTAACATAGCTTCCTTTCTCGACCTGAAAAAACACTTCTAAATAATCTGTATTTAACGTGCTAGGATCAAATAATATTTCAGAAAGAAATACCTGCTCCTTGGGCATCGGGTAAAGAATTTCTTTTTCCATCACGGTAGAATTGAAGTTACCCGAACAGTCAACAATTGCTGAAATACTCACATAAGAATAAGATAGGTCATAAGACAAATAGATCAACAAATGATTTCCATTCAAAGTCACATTTTCTTTCGAAATGTACTCTCCATCTATTATCAATTCAGTTTGTTCGGTAATCGCAATTGGTTCTGAAAATTGAAGGAGCACATTGGACTCCTTCTCCAAAAAGAGAGCACTTTCAAGAGTTGGTACATGACGGTCGATCACTGTTTCTTCTATAGAATTTTTATAACCTGCCGTTCCTCCGTTTTCATCTTCAGAAGCTTGCCAGTTTTCAAGGCCAACACACGGACTCTTTACATCTCTCATCTCAATGGACCAACCTCCGTCTTTTTTGTTCTGATCATGATAATAATCTAAGGAGTAACTAACGCTATGTATTATCTCATTTTCATCATTAACCAATACTACTTTTCCTTGATCATTTAAGAGTGTTTCCCAGTTTGAAACACCTATCACTTCAACTGTTAGAGTATCAAATAAATGCCTATTTGCATTAGGAACTAAGACCGCATAATTTCTTGGTAAAATCCAATTATCTGATAGTTCTACAGAATCACCATCTATTAACATTATACACTTATCAAGGTTTAACCATAAATCACTATTATTATAAACCTCTATATATTCAGAATCAGGCATTTTGTTAATAGGTGAATGATCAATCATCAACTCAGTTATCAACAATTGTTGATAATTAATCTTTGGTTTAATTACAAAATCAATTTTTTCTGAAAATAATGTGTTATTAAAACAGTCTTGAAAGTTATCAACAATCATAGTTACCAACACTCCTTTTGGTAAATCTTCGTTTACAAGTACTTTAAGATTGAAGTTATCAACAAAACACCACTTATCAACATACTTACTAACATTATCAACACTATATTGGATAGTGCTTTCTGTTGAAAACATATATAGGCTTTTATCAAAGGAAATGACCATATTATGCTCATCAACAACTGTAATATTTGTGATTTTTGAAGATATTGTATCTTGAATAATTTCAAAAATTGAATTTTCAAAACCTAAGGTACCCCCAGCTTCATCTTCACTAGCAGCCCAATTCAAAAATGGATCACAATCAAAAAAGAAATCTCTTCTTTCTAACGAATAACCTCCTTCGGATTTCATCTTATCTTTATAAGTTGATAAATCAAATTTTACAGAATCAATGAGCAATTCATTTTTAGCATTCAACAACTTTATAATTTCACCTGAATTATTGAGAGCACTCCAGTGATTTACTCCACTTACAAAAGGATATTCAGACCACATTTCCAACTTTGTAGAAGGGACCAAAACAAGATAAGTTTCAGGTGCTATAAACTCATTGTCAAAAGTGAGTGTATCGCTTCCAATCAGTAAGTCCACCCCGAGTAAGGATAAAGTATCTGTTGAGGTATTATACAATTCTAAAGCTTCACTATTAGGCAACCCTATGATTGGTGTAGGGTCTGCAAAAATTTCAGTAAGAATCAAATCACCCTTCTTTACCGAGTTTACAGGAATCACATTACCATTTACTGATAGAGATGTTTTATTTCCATTCCAATCTTCTACACCCTTATGAATTGTGTAATGTATTTCTTCTTCCCAATACTCCTTTTCCAATATCAATTCAACATATTCCTCATTTACTTTAAGTGAAAAATCATGAATTTCTTTTTCACCTTGATACAAAGTAATCCTGTTTTCGATAGAGTATTTTTCAACTTTTTCATTGAAGAGCAATAAAAGCTGATTTCTATCTTTCCAACTAACATCCACTAACAAGGGTGAAGATGTGTCTTTGGTATATTGAAAAGAACTATGTGGTAATTTTTGGTTTTCACAAGAAACTAAACCTTCCACTGAAAAATTATATACTCTATTCTCTGGAATGGGATCTTTAAGAAATAAATGTAGTTTATCTCCTTCAATAAGAATATTTTGAATATTTATATGGGGATTAGTTGAAATCAAAGGAATGTGTTGCTCATTTAACTCTTTTTCAAAATCGATAGTAATAGAATGAGTACTGGAAGTGATGACCGATTGAATCTCATTTTTGATATAGCTGATAATATATTCCTTTCCTTGAAACTTCAATACTCGATTTTCTCCATCTTGAAATTTTGGAACAACATATAAATCATTTACTTCATTTAAACTCTTAATAGAATCGATCCTTGAATTTTCTAATTCAAAATCACTAATGTACTGAGGAGAAATTACCCTAATTGAACTATCAGAAGCACAATAAAAGTCTTCTATAAAAATATCATCATTAAAAAATACTTCAACAGAGTCAATCACATTCTGGTTTTCGTCCTTTACACCAAATAATTTTACACTTGATACCTTTTCTAGTATAATTATGGAAGAAGGGCAATCAATATTCTGGAATTGATGTGAAGAGCTATCTATAGAAACAATTTTTTCATCAAAAAGAATTTGGTTGTGAAGCGTACTTTGAAAGGTATTTAGAATTTCAGCTTTTGTCGTATCAAACTCTAATGTTAGTATTTTGGTATTCATTTCATTACCAAACAGGTCTTCAACGGCGGTAATAGTTATCGTATAAACAGAATCTTGCTTGAATGTATTCGACTGAAAAAGTAAGTCAAGTCGATGGCCACTAATCATTATACTTTCAGGAACAACCTGATCATTGATTATATAATTATAAGGGTCATTAATATACTCTGAAACAGGCTCATCAAATTCTATATTTATTTGATCACCATTGAGAATTTCTGAAGAAAGTAATTTAGGAGGTCTAGTATCAAAATAAGATGTAAAGGTCACGTCTTGAAAATTACCTTTCTCATCTGTCAATTCTTTAATGTGAACTTCAAAACTTTTATTCGTAGGAATTGAACTTCCCAAAACAAACGACTTCTGTTTTTCATTGATGTTTTTCAAAGTATCTACCACTTCAATAGTATCACTTTTTGATATCAAAAAAATGTTGGAGAACTCCGTCAAGACAACAGGTTCATCAAAAAATAGATCAAGAATATAATCACTCTTAACAGATAAAGAATCAATATGAGGCGGATAGGTATCTTCTACTAACAATGAAATCGTAGTATCATTTAAGATATTTCCTGCTTCATCGCAAAAGTCAGTCATTTGAAGAGTATAAAGACTATCTATCTCAAAATGATTGTGGATTACGAGTGAAGATTGCTGAGACAGATAATCAACAGTTGCAGCATTTATAGTCAAACTACCTTTACAAGAATCATGATTTACAATTTCATCAAACTCCACAATTAGAGTATCTATTCCTTCTAAAAATACATTTGAGACTTTGGGAGGTGTAATATCTTCCGCTTTAAGTCGAATCAAATGTATAAAATCATCATAGTAAAAATGCTGCCCTCTTGCTGAAGATGAAAAAGTAGCTAACAGGCCAGTATGATAAGTAGCCAAAGAAATATCATCATAAAAAACCTCGTATATAAATACATCATCCAAATAGACAGTCCACAATCCTTTTACTTTTTGCACTTTTATTTGATGCCACGTTGATGGAACGATTGAGATAGCTTTTTCTTCAACTACTACTAATTCATCATCTATTTGATGGATTAGTTTTATACCACTAGAAAGTTCCAAATACACTGAGGTATCTGAAGTTGAATGATTTTGAAACAGTATGAACTTAGAATAATTCTTTTTTTGAAGACTGCTTGATACACTAAAGTTGTGCATAAAAGACATGCTCCAAACCAGTGTATCTGATGTATTCTCAAATTGGAAAGATGTTTCAAAAAGGGCTGTTGAGGACCTTTGGCCAGAGCCTCCCGTTACGTTTAATTGAAGTTGGTGATCAGTATTAATTTCAAACCACCCTTGAGCGTCTTTGCCTGTTGTAAATGTTTCCCCTTTCCAATCCTCTAGATTTTCAAATTGGGAATCGACTAAAGTACGTTGCCCGAATGAAGACGTTGAATAGCAATAAATAATAAAAAAACAGAAGTAGAAACTTCTAAATGAAATCGTTTGCATGATAAAGTAAGAATAGAATCGTTAATAAGTTAGAATTTGCAAGCCTAATTTAGTGATTTCTCTCATAATTGAGAACAACTTAAGTCATAAAGAGTTTGAATATAAGAATTTACTTTTGTGGTGGATAATTCTGATAAAAGCGCACAGTTGGGGACACATTTGGTTCTCAGCTGTGTTTTTTTTGCCAAAAAAGTAACTAAAATCATCTTTTTTTAGTAAATCTCTAATTTTGATATTACTTTTAGTGTGCTTTTATCAGAATTATCCATTTACTTAAACAAAGATGAAATTGGTACAACCCTCTTGTGCTTGTAAAGTGAAGAGTAACCAATCTATGTTTTCTTGTCTTACCGCTGAGCAACTTGAGAAGCTTCAGTCTAATACATGTCACTTCTTTAAAAAGGGGCAACCAATCTTCCAAGAAGATTCTATGCCTACAGGAGTATATTGTATCAGCGAAGGTCTCGTAAAGGTTACAAAGCTAGGGAGTAACGGGAAAGAGCAGATTTTAAGAATTGCCAAACCTGGCGATTTTGTCGGTTACAAATCTCTTATTAAAGGGAGTCGCTATAGAGCTTCTGCTATAGCAATCGAAGATTCATCCATTTGTCTCATACCCAAAGCTATTTTCATGGAGCTTCTCCATGAGAATGTGGAATTTTACCAGCAGATCGTCCATTTATTATGCGAAGTAATTGACAACGCAGAAACTAAAATTACTGACATCGCTTATAAACCTGTTCGAGGAAGAATAGCGGAAGCCTTATTGGTATTAGACAAAGCGTTTGTAGACAAAGAGCACATTACATTGACACGTGAAGATTTAGCAGGATTAGTAGGAACAGTCAAAGAAACGGCCATTCGTATTATCTCTGAATTTAAGCATGAAAAACTAATTGAAATCAACAAGAGAAGCATTAAAATTATCAATCCTGAAGGATTAGTAAAAATTAGTCACCTTTATGATTAAGTAAAGGTTTGATTTCATATGCAAAGTCATTAAAGTTAAAAGTTCTTACTGAGCTTACTTTAATGACTTTTTTTGTTGCCGAATTATGAAAAAAAGAGAAAGTAGATTGCATTTTTTTCTTTTTTTCAATGGATTAGGTAATATTTTTTGTCATTTATAATTATTGAATAATAGGATTTTAGTAGTTTTGCATGTCTAAAAAGGTACAACCTCCTATTTACAATGGGATGAATCAACAAAACGAACAAACCCCTTTTGCAACCATGAAAAGAGATGACATCATCTTTGATCTTATAGATCGTGAAAAAGAAAGACAGATTTCTGGAATTGAACTTATCGCCTCAGAGAACTTTGTTTCAGAACAAGTGATGAATGCTATGGGCAGTGTATTGACAAACAAATACGCTGAAGGATTGCCTAGCAAACGTTATTATGGTGGCTGTGAAGTAGTAGATGAGGTAGAAAACCTTGCTATTGACCGTCTAAAAGAATTATTTGGTGCCGCTTGGGCCAATGTTCAACCACACTCTGGTGCTCAAGCTAACGCTGCAGTTATGTTAGCCGTTTTAAAGCCAGGTGATAAAATTTTAGGTTTTGACTTATCTCATGGTGGTCACCTAACGCACGGTTCTCCTGTAAACTTCTCAGGAAAACTATACAAGCCTACATTTTATGGTGTAGAAAAAGAAACTGGTTTAATCGACTTTGATAAAGTTGTTGAAACTGCTCGTGAAGAAAAACCACAATTAATCATTGCAGGTGCTTCAGCTTACTCACGTGAGTGGGACTACAAAAAATTACGTGCTGTAGCAGACGAAATTGGTGCTTTATTATTAGCCGATATTTCTCACCCTTCAGGACTAATCGCTAAAGGTAAATTAGATGATCCTTTAAAGCACTGTCATATCGTAACTACTACTACCCACAAAACTTTACGTGGACCAAGAGGTGGTGTGATCATGATGGGTGAAGATTTTGAGAACCCTTGGGGATACAAAACTCCAAAAGGTAAAGTACGTATGATGTCTTCTTTATTAGACTCAGGTGTTTTCCCTGGTACTCAAGGTGGTCCATTAGAGCACGTTATCGCTGCTAAAGCAATCGCATTTGGCGAAGCTTTAACTCCTGAATATGATGCTTATACTACTCAAGTTCAGAAAAACGCTCAAGAAATGGCAAAACATTTCTTAGCAAAAGGTTATGATATCATCTCTGGCGGTACTGACAACCACATGATGTTGATCGACCTTCGTTCGAAGAACTTGACAGGTAAAATCGCTGAAAATACATTAATCAAAGCTGATATCACTATCAACAAAAATATGGTACCATTTGACGACAAATCTCCATTTGTTACTTCTGGTATGCGTGTTGGTACTGCAGCTGTTACTACTCGTGGCTTGAAAGAAGCTGATATGGGTAAAATCGTTGACTTCATCGACCGCGTGTTAATGAATCACGAAAATGATGCTGAAATTGATAAAGTGAGAGCTGAAATCAATGAGTGGATGCGTCAATTCCCATTGTTCCAGTGGTAATTAAAAATATACATTTAGTACTCTTTATTGAATACTAAAATTAATAAGAAGCTAAGTTCAGCAATGGACTTAGCTTTTTTTATTTAAGAGTAATTTTCAATAAATTATAAAACAAATGTAAAATACATTCTACCTATATTCTCTGCAATCGTTAATTATAATGTAACATATAATATACTACCATGAAAAACCTATCAATCATCATTTTATCCATTCTATCTGTACAACTATTTAGCTGTTCAAGTAATGACAATAATGAAACACCTAATAATCCTCCATCAATTTCAATTGAAAATCAACAAGACATTTTAGAAATCTACTCACTGCAAGAAATTCATCTTGATGTTCTCGCCAAAACAAATAGCGATAAACCAATAAGCGACCTTGAAACGACAGGTGATGGCAGTTGTATTCAAGCCCAAGACACTACATTAAATGAAAATGAAGGCTATTTGAATTATAGGCAATTAGCCCCTTACAGTAAAGGTGATTACACAATCACATTTACAGCTTATACTGATGATGGGAAGACATCAAATGTGGAACAAAAAATCAAAGTAGTAGCTGAACCTTTTATCATGGAAATCGACAGTACAAAAGTGCCTTCATCAGCTACAGAAGGTGATAAGTTTACTGTAACAGGAACTTTTAAATCTGTACTCCCATACAATGGCACAACTACCTCTGTTGATATTCCCGGACAAACAGGTATTCAATTTAGAACTAGTGTCTTGGAAGGCGGGTTCGATGCTGTTGTAGACAACATTCCGGCTACACTTCCTCATTCCAATAGAATTGGTTTTGAAGTAAAAGAACATAAACTAGAAAAAGATAGCAATGGATATTATGTCTACAATTTCAATGTAGAATATACAGTAAGTAGACCTGGAGAAAATTCAGAATTACCTCAAAATGAATTTACAATATCAATCATTTACAATTATTACAACTCCACTATCGGGTGTACTGGAAATAGTACTCCAATGTTTGGAACGTGGTCAAAAACAGTCACTATACAGTAAATTTACATTAAGTTTATAAAATATTAATTCATAAGGTGTTCATTATCAATAATGAACACCTTATTTTTATGGGGTGATTATGAATTATTTAAACATATATAATTGCTAAAGTATTGGTAATCACAAAATAATGTTCTACCTTTGCCCGTCGCATACGTTAACCCGTATTGCGTGTTCAGGTCGAGGTATTTGCAAGTAGCTGTATTTCAGTGATGTAAATACTTCAAGTTTTAATAAATAAAACGAAGAATCACAGTGGATACACTCAGTTACAAAACTGTTTCAGTAAACAAGACAACTGCTCAAAAAGAGTGGATCTTGATCGATGCTGAAGGTAAAACATTGGGTCGTTTAGCTACAGAAATTGCTATGTACTTACGTGGCAAGAAGAAGCCTAGCTTTACACCTAACGTTGACTGTGGTGATAACGTAGTTGTTATCAACGCAGAAAAAGTGAAGCTTTCAGGTAAAAAGTGGGACGAAAAAGTATACCTTCGTTACTCTGGTTACCCAGGTGGTCTTAAATCAAGAACTGCTACAGAAATGAAAGCAAAGTTCCCAACAAGATTAGTTGAGAACGCAGTAAAAGGCATGTTGCCGAAAGGACGTTTGGGCCGTGATTTATACCGTAACTTGTATGTATATGCAGGTGGCGAGCATAAGCATGAAGCACAACAACCAAAGAAAATTGAACTTTAATAAAATTTAGTGATGGAAGTAATTAACACTTCAGGCAGAAGAAAAACTTCTGTAGCAAGAATTTACCTGTCTCAAGGTGAAGGAAAAATTACTGTCAACAAACGTGAGTTTGCGGATTATTTCCCATCTGAGGTTTTGCAAATCAAAGTGCAACAACCATTAGAATTGACTAATGAGTCTGGCAAGTACGATATCAACGTAAACGTACAAGGTGGCGGTATTAACGGACAAGCGGAAGCTGTACGTTTAGCTATCTCTAAAGCGCTATGCGAAATTGACGCAGAACACAGATTGACATTGAAACCAGAAGGTTTCTTAACTCGTGACCCTCGTATGGTCGAAAGAAAGAAACCAGGTCGCAGAAAAGCGAGAAGAAGATTCCAATTCTCGAAGCGTTAATCTGGATTATGCAGTTATTTTGGCAAAGATGGTCTTTTTCAGACTATCTGCCATACTGCTTTAAATTACGTTTTGCAAAAAACTCTACTTGTTAGAAACAATGAAAAATTTAGAATACAAAGAACTGCTTGACGCAGGTGTTCACTTTGGTCACTTGACCAGAAAGTGGAACCCAAAGATGGCTCCTTACATTTTCATGGAGCGCAATGGTATCCACATCATTGACCTGAACAAAACAAAGACATCTTTAGAGCAAGCACAAAATGCTTTAAAAAATATTGTGAAGTCTGGTCGTAAAGTGATGTTTGTTGCTACTAAAAAGCAAGCAAAAGACATCGTTGCACAAGAGGCTGCACGTTTAAAAATGCCTTACGTTACTGAGCGTTGGTTAGGTGGTATGTTAACTAACTTCCAAACTGTACGTAAGTCATTGAAAAAAATGACATCAATTGACAAGTTAATGAAGAGTGATGAGTACAATTCATTAGCTAAGCGTGAGCGTCTTATGATGCAACGTGAGCGTGAGAAGTTAGAAAGAGTATTGGGCGGTATCGCTGACCAAACTCGTCTTCCTGCTGCGTTATTCATCGTTGACGTTAAGCGTGAGTCAATCGCTGTAAAAGAAGCTCAAAAATTAGGTATCCCAGTTTTTGCAATGGTTGATACAAACTCAAACCCTGAAGGAGTTGATTTTGTAATCCCTGCAAACGACGATGCATTCAAATCTGTAAGTGCTATCATGGGTGCTGTAGGTTCTGCAATCGAAGAAGGAATTGGCGAGCGTAAGAAGGAGCGTGACGAAGCTGCAAGTGCTGCTGCTGAAGCAGAGAAAAAAGCAGCTGATGAAGCTTCTGCTGAGTAATTCACCGTATTACCTTTAAAATTTGATTACAATGGATATTAAAGATATCAAAGAGCTTGAAGCTAAACTTCACGACTTAAAAGTGAAGCAAGGCGACATCTTCAAAGCGAAGAAAGCTGAGCGTGATACTGCAGCTCTTGAGGCTATCCGTACTGAGATGGCCGAATTGAAAGCTAAAGTAAAAGAAGGCTTAGCAGCTAATAAGAAATAATTCAAGCTTATTAGGGTTTAAAGCCGGACCCGCATCGTACTTAGTACCTTGCGGGTTCGTTCGTAAATAAATTAAGGGTAGAGTATTTCTACCAATTTTCAACCATTCTTTTAAATCTTTTATAGAGATGGCTATCACAGCAAAAGACGTTAAAGAGCTACGTACTATCACTGGTGCGGGTATGATGGACTGTAAAAAAGCCCTTACTGAGGCTGAAGGCGACATCGAAAAAGCAGTTGAAATCCTTCGTAAAAAAGGTCAAAAATTAGCTGCAAAAAGAGCTGACAGAGAGACTACAGAAGGTCAAGTTTTCGTTTATGAAAACGCTGACAACTCTAAATCTGTAGCTTTAGCATTCGCTTGTGAAACTGAACCAGTTTCAGTTAACGACGAATTCAAAGCTTTAGGACAAAAATTACTTGACGCTGCTGTTGCTGCCGACGCTAAGACTGCTGAGGAAGTACTTGCATTAGAAATCGACGGAGCTCCTGCTACTGAAGCAATCACTGCTTTAACTGCAAAAATGGGTGAGAAGATGGAAATTAGCGGTTACGCTAATGTTGAGGGTGCTGCTGTTGCTGCTTACAAGCACGGTAATGCTATCGCAGTATTAGTTGAACTTTCTGAGGCTGCTGACGACGCTGTATTAGAAGCTGGTAAAAACGTAGGTATGCAAGTTGCTGCTATGCGTCCATTAGCTTTATCTGAAGCAGACGTTGATCAAACTGTTGTTGCTAAAGAAAGAGAAATTGGTGTTGAGCGTGCTCGTCAAGAAGGTAAACCTGAGCATATCTTAGAGCGTATTGCTGAAGGATATGTGAAGAAATTCTTAAAAGAGAACACTCTTGAGAACCAAGACTACGTAAAAGAGCCAGGTCAATCTGTAAAATCTTACGTAGGTTCAGTGAAATCAGGTATGGTGATCAAATCATTCCACAGAGTTTCAACTGGTAAGTAATGAACTTCCTTCCAACGAAGGAATCAATATAATTAAGGCTATTCTATCATTTGATGGATTAGCCTTTTTTTATGTCTAATTTTATTTCTTCTATTGAAATATAACTTCCAAAAGTAATTCTTCTCCTAACTATTCATAAACTTCAGCCATAAGCTTATTCTACTGTAATGATAAATTATTGCAAACATATTCATTAAATATTATAAGAATTAGAAATACTTGTGATCTCTAGTGATCTTTAAAGTATCTCTTACACTAGCAGAATAATATCTACAATCTTATCATAGAATTTGATAAAATATTTGTTTGCTTGCTTCATCACATATTAGATAATATAGATAAGAGAAAAGTTTTATTATCATCATAAAAGTTATGACAAAAAAAAGAGAACCATTTTCACATGATTCTCTTTTTATATTTTGTTCTAATATTATACTAGTTTGACCATAAGTCTGACTCGTATTCTACTAGATCGTATTTGTATTCTAAGCCTTTCATCAAAGCAATATCACCTTTAGCATCACCATACAATAAAGCAATATCTTTATCTTGTGTATTAGTGTATTTAGTAATCTTACCTTGATATAACAATAGGTCAAAAGCATCTGATAAGTTCTTACTTTCTGCTAAGTTTCTATCATTGTACCATAAAGCATCTCTGTTCTCTTTGAAAAGGTTTTCAACAACTTCTTTATAACTAAATGAAGCTACCATTCTTTCAAGAGTACCACCATTATTTTCAGCAGGAAGTACTAGTGTAATCACTTGGATATCATGAACCCATTTACCTCTTCTACGGTCAAATAAGATGTCTACTTTAATATCCATTAGATAGATATCTTCAGGATATAATTCATCATTAGCTGCAACTGCTGCTCCTCCAGCGCTTCCGCCTGAGTCACCCCAGCCTGAGTCGCCTGAGTCGCCCCAGCCGCCTCCGCCGCCCCAATCGTCGCCGCCGCCCCAGTCGTCACCGCCTGAGTCACCACCGCCTTCGTTAGGACGTTTGATACGCTCTTTGAATTCGTCTATTGTTAAACGCTTCTTTAAAGAGTCATTCTCATATGGTCTAAGTAAACTACTCTTTACTGCATCAATCATCAGTTTAGGTAACCAACGGTTTTTAGCAAAGAACGGCTGATTTATTTTATCAGAAAGGTTTACTCTATACCAAACCGTTTTCTTAAACATTATATCTGCATTACGAACAGGTCTAACTGAATGTTTATTCCATTCACTCTCATCAATCTCCTGTGCGTAAGTCATACTAGCAACTGCTACAAATGCTAGTAAAAGTAATCCTCTTAGACTTTTCATAATCTTGATTCTTTAGTTTACTGAGATTGTAGTAATTCCACCTACTCCAGAAACTTTTTCAGTTTGTCCCTGAGAGTTTTTACGAACTACTGTTTTCACATCTACTACAACACGTACACCTGGTGTTCCTTTAGGTGCCTTTTTCAAAAGACTTCCAATATCGAAATCTTGCTTACCACCTTTGATCTTTACTGGACCAGCTAATGGTTTTGTACCAAATGCAACAGTTACTTCCCATTCCACTACACGGTAGTTAGCTTCATCAGGTAATGCTGCTTTGAATTCCTCGTCCGGTTTAGGACGAACTTTAAGTGTTCTTGTTTTAGAACTAATACCTTTCTTTAAATCAATTCCAGGGAAAGTGATTGTTGGTTTTGGAACTCCTCTTGTTTTAAAGTTCTTAGTACCAATTGTGTTTCCACTACTCTTAACTGTTAAAGCTACAGCTTTAGCCTTAACATCTGGAATGATTGTAGCTACTTTACCTGAACTCATCACCTTAGCATTAGTTGCTGAGAATTGAGGATTGTAAGCTTCACCTAAAGCAGGTACGTCAATTACTAATTTGTTTGCTACGTTTCTGTAAAGTGCATTTACAGTAGCAGAGTTAACTTCAATAGTAGGTTTAACAACTACATACTCTTCTTCCACTAATAATGTAGTATCGCCAAATGGAGTAGTGTAAGTAATTTCACCTTTCCAAGATTGAGTTGAACGACCGTTTTTATCATATTTCGCAGGCTTAACTGGGAATTTAACCTCACCAATACCATCTACTACTTTAATAGTACTTCCGTTGTATTTCATTCTTGGTTTTGCTGCTGATGATGACGCTGCAATAAACATTGTCGCTTCATACTCTAAACCAGCTGCAACATATTTTGAAGTAGGTTTCACAACCGCAACAACTTTATCAAATACTACTCTACCACCAACACGATCATTTAATACTTTTAAAACTTTTGTTTCGTTTTGAAGTACTTCTGATGACATTTCAGAAAGAATTGCCATACATGCTGCTGTCGGAGTTTCTTCGAATTGGATATAAGCAAAATCTTTGTTCTTATTATCCTTGTCGTTTTTGTATTGATCCATTTCCTTAGCTGGCTTCGCTAATTTACCGATCGCCTGCCAAGTTTTAGAAGTATCGTGCTTTATCGCTACATCATCAAAATGTTTCGCTAACGCATTTAACTTCTTCTCTAATTCGTATGCTTTACCGTTTTTCTTACCTTCTAAACCGATTAATAACTCAGCTGGTTTTTGAGTATCACTTTTACCTTTAAGTTCACCGTGCTCGTAACCACCTGTTTTCTTTACGATTTCTTCTTTAAGATTATCGATATATGCAATAACTTCAGCAGTTTCTTTACGAAGAGCTTTTGCATCTTCTAAAACTTGCTTTGTTGTTTCATTTACTTTTTTAGCAGCTGCACCTTCAATTGCGTGTAACTGTCTATCATTTTCCTGTGCAGTAATATGATTAGAGTTCTCTAATGATTGCTCGATAAAGATAAATTTATCAAGTACTGTATTACTCACGTTCAACGCTAGCATGGCCATTAGTACTAAGTACATTAGACCAATCATCCGTTGTCTTGGGGTTTCTTTTGCTCCTCCTGCCATTAGTCCTTTTCTTTGTTAAGGTTTATACAAAATATGAACGTCTGAAAGACTAAATTAGCCTTTCATTGCAGTAAGCATCTTACCATATACATTGTTCAACGAAGTTAAGTTCGTTGTTAATGCAGTCATTTGAGTCTTGAACTTAGTAGCTTCTTTACTTGCTTCATCCATGCTTTGAACAGCAGTTGCTAAGTTGCCGTGGAATTTATTAATTGTTTTAAGATGGTTATTAGCATCTTTTAATTCCATTTCATAAACTGCATTTAATGCACCTAAGTTCTTAGTGATAGCTTGAACTTGTTGTTGGTGAGCTTTAGAATCAGCTGCAGTACCTTCCATTGTTTTCATAGCAGAAACAGTAGTAGAGAAAGACTTGTTTAAGTCTCCCATAGACTTTGTAGCTACTTGTAATGAACGAGAGTACTCGTCTGAAGCACCAGCAACGCTAGCTACTGACTTCATTTGACCAACTGATTTATTTAAGTTCTCCATTCCAGCACCAAAGTTTTTGAATACTTCTGGAGTTAATTTCGCATCTGCTAGCATTTTATCCATTGCACCTAAAGCTGCAATATCTTTCTTAGGATCAGCCTTAACTGCTTTTTTCTTTGGAGCTGCTGCTGCTTCTTCTGATAATAATTCAGGGTAAGCTAATGCCCAATCGTAATGCTTTTCGAAAGGTGCAGCTGGAGCGAATGCTCCGATAAAGAATAATAATGCTTCTGTGATAAGACCAGCTGCAAGAATAGGTCCACCGTTAGGTAGGTGAAGAATTTTAAACATTGCACCTACAATTACTACTGCTGCTCCAAGGTTAGTTAAAATAGGAACGTATACTCTGTAGAATTTTGCTCTTCCTGTTTCGTGTAAATGGCTCATTTTGCTTCTAAAATTGTCTAAATTGATTGTTTTGGATAAACTTGTGTTCCTTGTTTAGGTTCACTTTACTAATAATCTAATCCAGATGATCTACCTAGATTAATCATAACACACCTAAACCCTATATATGATCTTGCTTGTGTTTCGAACTCGTATGATCTTGTTCCCGTTTGGATATAATATGGGATATCTTTCCAAGAACCGCCTCTAACGATTTTCTTTGGCTCATTTGGATCTGTATAAGTAGGGTTTAAGTCCCAAACAATTGGATAACCCGATGGATTGTATGCATCATCACACCACTCAGCTACATTCCCTGACATGTCATAAAGACCAAATCCGTTAGGGAAGTAAGCTCCGACTGGAGATGTATAAGAATAACCGTCATCATAATAGTTACCTCTACCTGGCTTAAAGTTTGCTAAAGCACAACCTTTACCATTTCTCACATAAGGACCACCCCAAGGGTATTTAGCCATATCAAGACCACCTCTCGCTGAATATTCCCATTCTGCTTCTGTAGGTAATCTAAACGCCGGCATCTCTGCAAGTCCTTGTTCTGTTCTGTAACCATTGTAATGTCTTGTTCTCCATGCACAAAACTCTACCGCAGCTCTTCTTGTAACACCTACAACTGGATAATCATCAAATGCAGGGTGACTATAGTAATAGTCTTGCATTGGCTCACCCATGTGGTAAGTAAAATCTTTTTCCCATACTGTTGTATCAGGACGCAATTCTTCTTGAATTTGCTCGAAAGTCCAATCTGCACTAGTATCAGATTCAGCTTCCATACCTTCAATAAACTGACGGTACTCATTATTTGTGATCTCTGTCTCATCCATGAAGAAGCCACTAATTGTAACTTGTTTGTTCATGTTGATCATAGAGTAAGTAATATCTTCATCTGCCTGTCCCATGTGGAATGTTCCTCCTGGTACACTAGTCATTCCATAAGGTATTACTTGTGGATCCCATTCAGGTCGATCTTGTGAACCAATCAGGTTACCTTGATCGGAATCACTACCACCTCCAAGTAGGCCGCCACAACTTTGTGTTAAGACAGCCAAAATGCTTAACGCTCCTATTAGCCTTTTCTTTGACAAGCTTTTCATATGATAAAAAATTCTCCTATTGGATTGATACGTTTCTTTTTCTATTAGACAATGAACGTTAATATATTATAACTAAACATTATCAAACATCAATGAAACAAAAATGAATCCAAAAAATTAAAATTGAGAAAAAAAAAACAAAAACAGGTTAAAATAGTGAGTTGAAATTAGTCGTGACGATAGCGTGGAGTTCTAATCACTGAAGGTGATTTACCCCCAAATGCACCAAAACCAAAAGAAAGTAATATCTCATGAGAAGTTAGTGCTTTGGCTGATTGATCTTTTACTGTAAAATCAACAGCGTAGCCTAAGTGTAGTTTTCTATTTTTCAGCAAATAAACACCTGCCAGTGCACTTAAAGCTTCCATTTCTCTAAGTCCTGCACCTACATACACCCACTCTTGAAGATTCGCCAAAACAGTTAAATCAAAAGTAAAAGTATTTAAATCCGTTCTCATCAAAATAGAAGGCTGAAGAATAAGATTATTAGTGACATCCAATGACATTCCAAATAATCCATTAAAGGACATTCCCAACGCACTAAATGGGGAAGAACTACCACCATCAAAGTCTGATTCTAATAAATGTTTTGCTCCTATACCGGCATAAATCTTTTCACTTTGATAATATACTCCTGCTGAAATATCAGGCACAATCGAATTTAAAGGCTGCCCTCCATTGTATAAGGGATCATTTTCATTTACAAATCTCAACCTATCAGTATTTAAGCTACGGTCATAAATTCCAGCTCTTAACCCAAAAGATAAAGAACCACTTTTTAAGGGAACCAAATATGACACAGACAATTGCGCTTCAAGATTTGACATCAACCCTACATCATCATTTACTAAATGGAAACCTACCCCTAATCTCTTCGATTGAATAGGTGAGGTTATTGAGAAAAACTGGGTATTCAATGTACCATCGTTTTCAAAAGTTCCTTCATACCCTAGCCATTGTGTACGATGTAATAAAACCACTTCTGTTTCTTCCGAAGTCATTCCAACAGCTGCTGGATTCAGAAAAGGTTTTGAAAACATGTATTGAGTAAATTGAGGATCTTGTTGTGCTTGAGAGCTAAGATGAGAACACATCATGACAAGAAAGCTCATGATGAAAAATTTTGTCAAATGCATAATTTATAAGTCAGGTTAGGTCAATTCTCCCTAAAATTGATGATAGAGTTAAATAATTTACAGACTAAATAAAGAGAAGGATAAGTACTTTGCTTCAAGTTGAATTAATTTCTTTTGAGATTCTGAAATTAACACATCGATTTCTATTCTTCGTTTATAAAGTGCTGTTAGAAGTTACTATATTTTTAGGAATCTTCTGCTACAATTAACAAAAAAATAAAGTATTACCTTATATCAAACATAAAAAAAACACCACAAAACTGTGGTGTTTCAATATCTTAAAGCGTAAAGGTTTTACTCATTCGCCTCTTTTATATACAACTCGATTGCACCTGTCATAGAAGGAGCATTTGGTAATGGTGCCTCTACATCTAAATGTAAACCAGCATCTCTTACAGCTGAAGCTGTAGTGGGGCCAAATGCAGCAATTCTTGTTTCCTTTTGCTCAAAATCAGGGAAGTTCGTAAATAACGATTTAATTCCTGAAGGGCTAAAGAAAGCAATCATATCATAATAAATATCGCTAAGATCTGATAAATCAGCGGCTACCGTACGGTAGATGATCGCTTCATTCATTTCGATATTATTAGACTCCATATAATCTGGAATATCCTCTTTTCTAATATCTGAACAAGGGAATAAGAACTTCTCGTTTTTAAACTTCTTGAATAGATCAAACATGTCCCTAGCAGTCTTGTAACCTGTAAACAACTTACGTTTACGGACTACAATATACTTCTGAAGGTAATTTGCAGTTTGCTCAGAGATACAGAAATACTTCATATCTGCTGGCACTTCAACCTTCAGTTCCTTACATAATCTAAAGAAATGGTCTATGGCATTTCTAGATGTAAAGATCACTGCTGTATGCTCTAAGATATTAATCTTTTGAGCTCTAAATTCTTTGGCTGTCACGCCTTTTACTTCGATAAAAGGACGAAAATCAATTTGGATTCCATACTTTTCTCCTAATTTGTGATAAGGAGAATTTTGATTGGCGGGTTCCGGTTGAGACACCAATATTGACTTCACAGCTTTCTTCACCACTTTTCCTGCTATGTCGTTTGCCATGTTGTTTTATCTATTTTTATGTAGTAAATCGAAGTTAAAAAAGATTTACTTTGAGTTATAAGAAATTCAACTAATGAAAACCTTCACCGCTAACAACGAAGGAAGGAATTCGGTCGCGCAAAAATACGAAAATAAATAATTATTTCTAAAGTTTACTTGTTTAGATACAGCGATATACACTAAAAAACTTTTTATAAGAAAGCCGATCCCTATAAAAAGCCTCATAAACTCCCAAGAGATATAAAATGGATTTAGTGTCCAAAAAACGCATATAATCATATAAAACAGTACATAAACCCATGTTAATTTATAGAATTCTGCCCCATGAATCGACGGTATATTCGTATTCGAAAAAATATTTCCTAAAAAATAAATTATTATCAATCGAAACGCTACAAAACCTAAAATTGCAACCATAACATAGAAAATGTTGATTGCAAAGGCTGAAACGTCTTTATTCAGTTCTGCAGAGGTGACTTGAGAGAGCCAAATCTCACCATTTCCGAACAGCATTAATGCTAGACTTCCTACTAAGGTAAAACTAAAAATAAACATGATCAACTGAAGAGTGTTCATTTTTGTAGTATCTCCCCTTCCCATCGTCACTCCTTCAAAAGATCTTATCAATGAATTTGCTCCTGTTTTTAACCCTCCAACCTTGGCTGCAAGACCTACAAAAGCAAAAACAATCAGAGACCACATTAAAAGCATCTCTCTAAAATCAGAATGATACCTAAATTTCTCTTTATAGGTGCTTTTATTCATGATAGAGTTAGAATTCAACTTATCATATGGAACTTCCTTATCAACAAAAAAGCTTTGAGGTGCACTTCCATCTACTGTATTCACAACAAATAAAAGCTCCCCTGTCACTTTTTGTTGCTCTTTGAGTTTGGAATTAGAGAAATAAACAAGTCCGTTATCTTTTTTGGAAATATCTTGGAGTTGGTTATTTACAAATACCGCAGCATTTTCTGGAATAATGAACTCTACTCCTAAACCATTTAGATTTTTAACATCTAAAAGGAGGTAGAAGTTTTTCACGAAAGGGTGTTCTTCAGGAATATACGGAACAAACCCATTGACTTTACTTTCGTAAATCAGCCATTTATCTTGAATTGGGAACTCAACGGCATACAAATTCCTTTGACTCGCAAAAAATGTAATTATTGAAAAAAGTAAATAGAAAAAATATCTCATTTTTTATCTTTTGAATCTATTACGATTGTCACTGGACCATCATTTAACAATGAAACTTGCATATCAGCACCAAATTCTCCAGTCTGAATTTCTTTTCCTGTAAGTTGATGTAGCGTGTTGATCATCTCTTCATAAAGTGGAATCGCTTTATCGGGGTGAGCTGCACCAATATAAGACGGTCTATTGCCCTTTTTAGTACTTGCCTGCAAAGTAAATTGAGAAATCAATAATATATTACCATCTACGTCTTGCACCGACTTATTCATTTTCCCTTCTTCATCAGAAAAAATTCTCATTCCCACTATTTTTTTAGCTAACCATTGAAGATCTTCTTTTTCATCATCTTGACTAACGCCCAACAAAATCATCAATCCCTTTTGAATTTCTCCAATCACAATACCTCCCACTTCAACTTTAGCGAAAGAAACTCGTTGCAATACAGCGTTCATAAAAATAATGGTTTATCTTGAAAAAATCTTAATTACAGTGTATAAGTCTCTGTGTTGCGAATTTAAAGGTTATTAGAAAAAGATTTTTACTGTTAGAGCAATTTTCGTTAATATAGTGGCATAAACATTGATGTTTTTAGATGAAAAAAATTATGTTTATATTTTTTATAAAGCATTCTTGCTTTTTTTCATTCTTCAACAAAATAAAATAACGTTATTTAAGGTTATTCTTAACAAATAGTATTGAAAAATAATTTTACCATGAAAAGGATATTTATATTACTCTTTATCGCATTTAGTTTTATAGCTGTAGATAATGATCTATACGCCCAAAAAAAGAAAAAGAAAAGCAAATCTTCTGATTCAAAGAAAAATGAAAAAGCAGAAGTAAAAGAATGGAAGAAAAAGCTAAAAAATACTGATCCCCTTAAGTTCAGAGACATGACACAAGAGCTAAATACGCTTAGAGGTCAAGCATCTGGTTTAAAAGCTGAAATTTCAAAATTAGAGCAAGAGAAAGGTTCTTTTAATTCACAATTGAAAGAAAAAGATAATACTATCGCTGACTTAAAAGAGGAAAATGCGAAGCTGAAGAAGAAAATGGATAATAACGTTTCTCATTCAGGTGATGATTATACTAAAGGTATTGTTTATAAAGTTCAAATTGGAGCTTTCAAAAACCGTGACTTATCAAAATTCCAGGATAAAGGTAACTTCTGGATGGAAGATCAAGACGGTCTGAAAAAATATACAATTGCATATTTCCGTGATTACGGCGAAGCTGATCAGTTCAAAAAATATATGAGAGCAATGGGCGTAAAAGATGCATGGATTGTAGCTTATGACGATAATGTTCGTAAAGACATTAAAGATGTACAAAGAAAAGGTTCTGGAAAATAATTATTAACAGTACTTTTGATAAAGAAAGCCTTTAGGATATGAATTCTAAAGGCTTTTTCTGTATCTTAATTTTCTAAATAAGAAAAGATATGGCAAAAAAATTAAACCTTAACATCGAAATTGTCACTTATGATAATATTGATGAATTATCCAAGGAAGATCAAGAACTCTTACGCCTCGCTGAGGAAGCTACATTCAAATCTTATGCACCTTACTCTAACTTTAATGTTGGAGCAGCTTTAATTCTTGAAAATGGCCAAATAGTCACTGGAAATAACCAAGAAAATGCGGCTTACCCTTCCGGAATGTGTGCTGAACGTAGTGCTATTTACTGGGCAGGAGGCCAATACCCCGATCAGAAAATATTAACAATGGCAATTGCTGCAAGAAAAGGAGAAGAACAAAGCTTTATTCCTATATCGCCTTGTGGTGCTTGTAGACAAGCTATGTTAGAATACGAGGTAAAACAAGACAGCCCAATCCGTCTGTTGATGAAGGGGCAAAAAGATATTTATGAAATGCAATCTGTATCTGACTTACTGCCTTTCAAATTCACTCAAAAAGATTTATTCGAATAATATTATACCATTATTTGGAAAGCAGTTTCTCATTGAGGTGGTTTATTATTCGTATTCCATACTCAGTATTAGCTGCTTTTCTTTTATAAAATTTGGACTGATCTTTTTTCTTTTGGAGTACGTTGAGAGCGTATAAATAAGCATAAAGAGGTGAATCTATATATTCCTTTCTCGATTCTAATTCCTGCAACTGTTTATCTGATTCCATCAATAATACTTTTGATGCTTGATAGTCCTCATTCTCAAAATAATAAATACCCTTCATTATCATTCCGCCAATCTGATTCAACTTTTCCGATGAATTTTCCATAAGTGCTATATAGCCTAGTACTTCTTTCCGTTGAAACTCTTCAAAAAAAATCAATGCAATTAACCCCTCAAAAACAAAAAGATGGTTTTCAGGATAATTATCTAGAAAGTGATACGCTAAAGTCAAAGCTGTACTATCCTTACTTCTAGTATAAATCCACATCAGATACCTGCCTGCCTCAGTTGATGTAAAAACACTTCGCTGTTGTGCTAATTCTAACTGTTGAATTCCTAATTTTTTATCACCCGAAGGAAAAAAACTTAAAAATGGCTTGTAAATAGGATTGGCCTCAGGGAAAAACTCACGATAGTAATTATAGATACCCGATGAAAAGTTAAACTCTTCAAACCGGTCCAAGTTTTTCATTCCCTTAATGGTCAAAGAATAAACTTCTTTTGCCTCAGATACAGCCTTCCATGTAGAACCAATATGGTTATACGTTCTTGCTTTTACACTTCGAGCTAAAAGTAAAAAATAAATGGACTCAAAATCATTCTCATCCTCACTATAAGAGGCTTCACATAATGCTATACATTCATCTAAATATTCAAATAATAAACTTACCTTTTCATCATCTTCATAATCAAACGGTACATTTCTCCAATAAACATTCAATCCTTTCAATATAGCTGTGGAAGAATGTTCCTCCATAATATCCACATACTTGAGCATCAAAGAATCAGAGGTCTTGTAATCACATTTATACAAAGCATCCATAATGGACGATGCACACTGTAACGCCTCCTCATTTTCCCACAGTTTTTGGGACTTCTGAGCATAAGTAGAAGTGAATAAAATTAAAATTTGAAGGGTTAAGTAAAAACTTCTCAACATAGTTTCGTAATCATCGTCCTATAACTAGGATTTTATCGTAATTTAGCAATTAGAAGGATTAAGTTGGCATCTCCTACTTTTTTACAAGCAAACTTGATCCGTCTTTTATTAGATGTAAATCATAAGCATGGCAAAAACCAGAAAAAAGAATATAAAAACAAAGAAAAAGGTACAAAGAAGAAGTAGCCTTAATTCTCATACCATACAAAATATCATTGAACTTTTAAATTCAAGACCTGATATGGGCTTTAGTCTTCGACAAATCGTCAAAGATGTTAGAATTAAAAGTCAAACTGATAAAGATAAACTCAAATATATAATGATTGCCTTAGCAGATGAAGGAAAAATTCTTCTGAAAGGTAAGAAATATCAATCTATATTGTTGCAAGAAGAGCAACAAAATGCCAGAACTGCAACGGTTGATTTTGTCAATCCAAAATTTGCATTCTTAATCGTCGATACTCCTGCTGGAGAAGAGGTTGAGGATATACGTGTGTTACTACCCAATATGAACAGAGCACTCAACGGAGATAAAGTTGAGTTCACTACTTTCTACAATAGACAAAGAAAACGTGATGAAGCTAAAATCACCAAAATCATTAAGCGTGAAAAAGATGAGTTTGTAGGACAGCTACAGATCTCTGAGCGTTTTGCTTTTGTGGTCGCTTCAGATCGAAAAATGTTCTATGATTTATTTATTCCTATTGAAAAAATTGGAGATGCACAAAATGGGGATAAAGTAATTGCCAAGATTACGCAATGGAAACAGAATGATAAATCACCTATTGGTAAAATCACTAAGGTTTTAGGTAAAGCAGGTGACAATGAAACTGAGATTCACTCTATCATGTTTGAATTCGGTCTTCCATTTGAATTCCCTAAAGAAGTAGATGCTGAGGCTGATGCTATTCCTGACGAAATTCCGGAAGATGAAATCAAAAACAGAAAAGATTTCAGAGATAGAACCACATTTACGATTGACCCAGTCACTGCAAAGGACTTTGATGATGCTCTTTCGATCAGAAAGATGAAAAATGGTCATTATGAGATTGGTGTTCACATTGCCGACGTTTCTCATTATGTGACTCCTGGATCGTTATTAGAGGAAGAAGCTTTCAAAAGAGCTACTTCAGTTTATTTGGTAGACCGTACGGTACCAATGTTACCAGAGAAACTTTCTAACGGCTTATGCTCATTAAATCCTCATGTTGATCGTTTAGCTTTTGCTGCGATTTTTGAGATGGATGAAACAGGAAAAGTCTATAAGCAGTCATTTGGTAGAACGGTGATTCATTCTGATAGACGCTTCTCTTATGAAGAAGCACAAGAAAGAATTGAATCTAAAGAAGGTGACTTCCAAGAAGAAATTAATATTCTAAACGACATCGCTCATCAACTTAGAGATGCTCGATTTAGAAATGGTGCAATTTCATTTGAATCCGTTGAATTGAAATTTGATTTGGATGAAAATGGCAAACCAACTGGGTTAACTCCAAAAATCAGAAAAGACGCTCATAAAATGATCGAGGAGTTTATGCTTCTTGCGAATAAAAGAGTAGCTGAGTCTATCTTCCGTAAAAAACAAGACGGTAAGCCTGTTACTATGGTTTACAGGGTGCATGGTGATCCTGACCCTGAAAAACTTGCTCAATTTGCTACTTTTGCAAAACGATTTGGTTATGACCTAGACCTTACGGAAAAGAAAATTGCATTCTCTCTTAATAACCTCACTGGAGAAGTTGAAGGTAAGCCGGAACAAAACATCATTGAGCAACAAGCCATACGTACAATGGCAAAAGCCATTTATACTACCAACCCAGAAGGGCACTATGGACTTGGATTTGCTCACTATACGCACTTTACTTCACCTATCCGTAGATACCCTGATGTAATGGTACATCGCTTATTACAACATTATTTAGACAAGGGTAAATCTGCTGACGAAAATGAGTTTGAAGATCGCTGTAAACACTCTTCTGCTAGAGAAAAAGTGGCAGCAGACGCTGAAAGAGCCTCTATCAAATACAAGCAAGTTGAGTTTATGTCTGAATTCCTTGGTGAAGAAATGGAGGGTACTGTTTCTGGATTGACAGATTGGGGAATGTTTATTGAACTTAAAGACACTAAATGTGAAGGTTTAGTTCGATATTCTTCTATGACTCATGATCAGTTCATTTTTGATCCTGATGCAATGATTGTTACAGGACAGAAATACAAAGAAACTTATCAGCTAGGAGACGAAGTAAAAGTTATTGTAAAAGAAACAAACATTGAAAAACGATCGATTGATTTCGATATTGTTTAATGGTTTAATATTAAAAATAAGAAGTAATCATGACGACTATTAGCAATGTTATTTTAAAACATGAGCAGATCGTTCAGAAAATACGCCGTATAGCCTTTGAAGTATATGAGGATAACTTCGGAGCGAAAGAAATTATATTCGCAGGGATTAAAGGAAATGGTTATCACTTTGCTGAATTATTAAAAGCTGAGTTTGATAAAATTTCTACGATCCCATCTGACATTACTAAAATTACGATTGATAAAACTGCTCCACTACAAACCTTTATCGAGGTAGATAAAGATTTAAAAGAGATGGAGGGGAAAGTGATACTTTTAGCAGATGATGTATTGAATACTGGACGTACTCTAGCTTATAGTATTAAACCTTTCTTAGGGATTAGAATCGAAAAGTTACAAGTAGCTGTTTTGGTAGATAGAGGATATCATAAATTCCCTGTAATTCCTAGCTTCACTGGTTATGAATTATCAACTACTGTAAAGCAAAATGTAGAAGTTGACCTTACTGATCACTTGAGCTTCACAGTAACGCTTACATAAAGCAGTTTTTACTTTCAAAATATTATAATCAATGGATTTTCAATACGTTAATTCATTGATTTTTTTTGTTCTAATTCTAAATAAGACAAGGTAATCTAGACTAGTTATCAATAAAGTTTAACTAGAAACAATCTAAATACAAACTGATCATTTTCAGCTATTTATATCTAGCTTAATTTGTTCTAATCGTAGTTTATGACTTAAATTTGAACATCAATTAAGAAATAAAAGTTTAAACCTAAACGATAAAAATATGTCTATTAGATTATCATCAAACTGTAAAAGCTGTGCTGAGTTAGCTGAATCATTAACTTGTAACGTACACAATGTTAAAGTAAACGAAAAATATACTTGTGATAGCTTCTCTAGTGCATCTGAATTAATCAATGCTATTCAATGTACTAACTGTGCATTCTTCCAAAAAGACAACTGCTCTAAACCTGCAAAAGCAACTGAAGGTATGCTTTGTGGAGATTGGGCACCAGCAAATGTTTAATTAAACATCTTGTAACAAAAAAAGCCAGAGTAATTTTAATTACCCTGGCTTTTTTCATTACTACTATTAGATTTATTTACCCAATAAAAATTCTAAAGGGATATTTAATCGTTTTGCCCAAGCTACCTCCGAGTGGTTTTCACCAGGGAACTTTTCAGTCATCCAATTATCAGATGTAAAACCATGTTTTTTCATGATCACATCTACTCTTTTTTGATAAGGCTCATATTGAGAATCCAATGTTTCTGTTCCAAAATCAAAATAGATCTTATGTGTTTTAGGATCTGGCAGATTATTATCAACATAATTGATTACTCCATCTGTGACCGCTTTGTTTTCTGCATCTGTAAAGTCTTCAGCATAAACCATAGGCCAATGTGTGGATAAACATCCAGCTCCGCCAAATACTTCAGGGTATTCACAAATTGCATACATCGAGATTAATCCTCCCATACTTGACCCCATTACAAATGTGTGTTCTCTATCAGAATAAGTAGGATAATGACTATCAATATAGGGTTTCAATTCGCTCGTAAGGAATTTCAAATAGTTATCCGACAGTAATTTACCTTCTACTCTTTTTTTCAATACAGCTTTCATATCAGATTCCGAGAGGTCTTTCAATGATTTTTGAGGCAAATATTCAGATGATCTATACTTTCCATTATTGGGTACAGCAACCACAATTACGTCTTGAATTTTATTTTCTTGCAATAATTTAGTGATATTTTCATCTACTTCCCACTCTTGCTTGTTCCATGTTACCATCGAATCAAAGAGCATTAAGCCATCATGCATATAAAGAACTGCATATTTCTTGTCTTTGGAATACCCTTCTGGCATATAAACATCTACATTTCTGCTGTCGATGTATTTTGATTCAAAATTAGGAAGTCGATCAATTTTACCTGCATAGAGTTTAGGCATTTGATCATCAGAAGCTTCTCCTACTCCTAATGTTTTTTCTTCTTGTTTCTCCTCTGTTTGCTTTGATTCAGTCGCACAAGAAAACAGAAGAAGTAAAGCTGATAAATAGGTAATTATTTTTTTCATTTTCTATTATTTATAATGTTATGCGCTTGTGTAGCGAAGGTAAGCAATTCAAAGTTTTCAAAGCACTTCTCAATAGATAAAATAGCTTGATTTAATATATTATTACATTTGAGTAAAGTATAAACACAAAAAAAGGTTAGTCAACATCTTGTGTTAACTAACCTTCTATATTTAATGAATGTGGCGCCGACTTACTCTCCCGGGGGTTAACCCAGTACCATCAGCACGGTAGGGCTTAACTGCTC
>NZ_JACVVP010000019.1 GCF_014534745.1 Flammeovirga sp. EKP202 | reverse complement strand
TTTCTCCTTTAGCTCAGTTGGTTAGAGCATCTGACTGTTAATCAGAGGGTCCTTGGTTCGAGTCCAAGAAGGAGAGCAAAAGCCTTAGCAGAAATGTTAAGGCTTTTTTGTTGCCCAAAGATGATAGAAATTCCCAAAATCAATCCATTATCTTATTTAAATCATAAGACAAAGAGGATAAATCATTTATCTTTGCCGTTGCAATTTTTTTAGACC
This sequence comes from Flammeovirga sp. EKP202, assembly GCF_014534745.1. GTDB lineage: Bacteria > Bacteroidota > Bacteroidia > Cytophagales > Flammeovirgaceae > Flammeovirga. The sequence continues at coordinate 136,202 of NZ_JACVVP010000019.1, read as the reverse complement.
ATGTATTTTCCACCTTTTTGAGGTGAAATACTGATGAATATTGTTATCAACCAATAAAGATATTTTATATGAAAGCATACGTATTCCCAGGACAAGGAGCTCAGTTTACTGGTATGGGTAAAGAGCTATATGACTCAAATGAAGAGGCTAAAGCACTTTTTGAAAAAGCCAATGATATACTTGGTTTCCGTATCACTGACGTAATGTTTGAAGGTACTGCAGAAGAATTAAAACAAACAAACGTTACACAACCTGCTGTATTTCTTCATTCAGTAATCACTGCATTATGTGCAGAAGAGTTTACTCCTGACGTAGTTGCTGGACACTCTCTTGGAGAATTCTCTGCTTTAGTAGCTTGTGGAGCATTAAACTTTGAAGATGCTTTACAGTTAGTAGCAAAAAGAGCTGCAGCGATGCAAAAAGCATGTGAAATGAACCCTTCTACAATGGCTGCTATCTTAGGCCTTTCAGATGAGGATGTAGAAAAAGTATGTGAAGGTGTTGAAGGTGTAGTACCTGCCAACTATAACTGCCCAGGTCAATTGGTGATTTCTGGTAGCAAAGAAGGAATTGAGAAGGCTTGTGAAGCTGCAAAAGAAGCGGGAGCAAAAAGAGCTTTACCACTTCCTGTAGGTGGTGCGTTCCACTCTCCATTTATGGAGCCAGCAAAAGCTGAATTACAAAAGGCTATTGAGGAGACTGTATTGAACACTCCAAAATGCCCAATCTACCAAAATGTAGACGCTAAACCACAAACTGATCCAGCAGTAATCAAAGAAAACTTGATTGCACAATTGACTGCTCCTGTAAAATGGACGCAAATTGTTCAAGCAATGATCGCTGATGGCGTTACTGAGTTTATTGAGTGTGGACCAGGTAAAGTTTTGTCAGGTCTTGTAAAAAAAGTAGACCGTAAGATGCCTACTACTTCTTTATAGAAGAAGAGATAAGTAGAAACAAAATAAAAAATGGCACTGTAGTAGTTTGATCTATTACGGTGCTTTTTTATGCAATGATACTTGCACTTAAGATTTCCGCAAGGTGTTTTTTATAAATTGGAGTACTTAAAGCATACTGTACACCCAAGTTGATAAGTTTCTTTCTTGCACCTGCCAAAGAGTATGGAGTTGTACCGACAATTGTAATCTCTCTATCATTTGCTTGACAGTAATCTTGAAGTTTGTTGATTGTCTCTTGTAAGTACATACCAAGTGTTTCTGAATCCAGAAATACCATTTTCACCGATGGATTATCTATCAGTGTAAATAATTGACTTGTTTCAGTAATCACATTAATGTCTAGTCCTTCATCCATAAGGATTTTTTTAAGATAGTGTGCATTGATAATATTATTATCAACCACTATTGCTTTGTTTTGTACCATAGGTCTTTCTATGCTGTTTGAGAACGCCATCGTCATAAGTTGCTATTTTAATCTTGGTCCTTGTCTTGATTATCATTTATGAAGTATTAGTACAAAAGAAACGGAGAATCTTAGCTGGTCACTTTTCTTCTATTCAAAATAGGATAACATAGCATAACCTAGGTTACATAATGATCATCCAACAAAGAATAGGGCAAAAAAAGAAATGGTAAAACTTCGTTTACATCTGAACTGGTACTTAACTTCGTGTCTCACATTATAAATAAATAATACAACGTAAATTTATTTATGATGAGTATTTTGTAATCAGAAAAACTTTTTGATTACTATTGCTTTGATATCACTACCTTAAAAAATGATTAGAGTTTCTAGTCATGCATTTTGAGCGTTGTAATTACAAAAAAATAGCGAATAACAATCATAAGTTATTCAGTCTGATTACTAAGCATTTATTTTTATAACGACAAAAAGTCGAAAACAATATATCCGACAGAGAAAAAAATGAAAAAAAAATTACAAACAGCTTTTTTATATCTAATACTGGTCAGTTTAATAGGTTTTTCTTGTTCAAAATCTCAAAATGGTGATTGGGAAGAGGGCAAAGAAGTGGCTACAGAGGTAGAAGATCCTAATGACGACTTTTTATTAACCCTAACGACAGAATATGGAGCGATGAAGATAATTCTCTATAAAGAGACACCAATTCATAGAGAAAACTTTATAAAATTGGTCCGTCAACATTATTATGACAGTTTATTGTTCCATCGAGTAATTAACGGTTTTATGATACAGGGAGGTGACCCTGATTCAAGATTTGCAGATGAAAATGAAAATCTTGGAAGGGGAGAAATAGGAGATCTTTTGCCTGCAGAAATCAATTACAAGTATTTTCATCAGAAAGGTGCTTTGGCAATGGCAAGAAAAGGAGGTCCTTCTAATCCAGATAAAAAATCAAGTGGTTGTCAGTTTTATATTGTAGATGGAAAAAAATACACAAAAGAGAGCCTTTATGATTCCAAAACAGATTATAAAAGAGTGAATCAATATTTTTCTTCTTTGATTGAAGATCCTGAATATTCTAGAATTAATCAGGCTTATGTACAATTAGGAGAAAGAGGGGATGTGGCAGGTCAAAAACGACTGATGAAGAAGTGTATTCCTATGATGGAGAAAAAGTATGAGGTACAGCTGATTGAAAAACCAACAAGAAAAGAGCGTATCGCATATACAAAATACGGTGGAGCACCCTTCCTTGATAGAGAATATACAGTATTCGGACAGGTAGTGGAAGGCTTGGAAGTCATTGATAAAATTGCTGCACAAAAAGTAAATCCTCAAAATAGACCTGTAGAAGATATTAAAATGTCTATTACAGTGGAAGAAGTTCCCTCAGTTTATGTAGAGCAACTTTTAAAGAAAATTCATTAAGTCAGCACGCTGTAAATTAATTTCTCGATGCTCATGGTATTTAGAAATTGCAAAACAATAATAGGGAATCGTATTAAATAGTTTTGTATTAGTACTTACCTTTGTTAAGTACTAGGAATGGTACTGAAATAACTAATTTAATTATAAACATAGAACTTACTAACATGAAATCTATTCATTTAGCCTTAATTTCATTGCTGTTGTTTTTCAGCTGTGAACAAAAAAAATCTCAAGATGTAGCTTATTTTGGAGATACTTTTGAAATCGAAAATGCTATTGCCTCTTCAGCATTAAAGTCAAAACTAGAACAGGAAGAAACTGTGAACATACAATTGGAAGGTGAAATTACAGGTGTTTGTCAGAAAAAAGGATGTTGGTTGACCATGCCAATGGGTGAAGGAGAAAAAGATGTCTTTGTGAAATTCAAAGATTACAAATTTTTTGTCCCAAAAGATGCTGCGGGGAAAAAGGCAGTCATTAAAGGTGTGGCTAAAAAAGAGGTTATTGATGTGCCAACATTAAAGCACTATGCAGAGGATGCAGGGAAATCAGAAGAAGAGATTGCTAAAATTGATGCACCTGAAGTAAAATATACTTTTATGGCAGAAGGTGTAGCCATCGAAAACTAAATAGTCATAATAGTGTTGAAAATGAAAAAGTACATTTCTATTGTAGCTTCTATCAGTTTTATCCTACTCTCTTTTATTTGTTGTCAACAGCCTAAAGAAAAAGTTGATTCGAGGTACCCCAATGGAGGATCAGAATTAGCATGGTTGATGCGTGGAGCAACAGATCAAATGGAAGCACAAAGAAGTGCAATACTTAAAGGTGAATCATTGAGTAATATTTCTTTGGATGTGGGACATATTTTGACCGCAGTACCAACAGAAGAAGGAAAAACAGCTACAAAAGATTACCAACAAAAAGCAGAAATGTTTATCAAACATGTAGCTCAGCAAAAAGAGATTCCTTTGAAAGGACAAATGGAGTTTTTTAATAATACCGTTTCATTGTGTGTCAATTGCCATGAGACGCAATGCCCTGGGCCAAATGTGAGAATTAAAAAGTTGTATCTCGATAAGATATAATTTATAAAGAGGCAAAATGAAAGAGGTGAAGCATTCAAAAATTCACCTCTTTTTTTATTAAACTTTTTTCAAACTCATGTGTTTGAAGTGCAATGTTATCGAATAAATTCAACCTATTTTCAATTAAACAAATGTGAATTTTAACAAAACAATAGTTTCCATGGAATATTTTTTAAAATTAAGTAAAATAAAACCATGGAAACTTTTTTATTACTTTGGGTTTCCTTATGTTTGTCTCGTCAATTAAACATCTAATTAATTATGAAACTCATTTAATTACAGGTGCCTAATGACAATTCATTTCATCTTAACTTTTATCATACTCTAACTAAATAGTCAATCATATCTGTCGTGGTAAATGATCAATTACGTCTTCGTATCATTGAAGTAGCACGAAAACAATTTCAAGGTTTAGGGCTCAAAAGAGTGACAATGTCAGACATTGCTGAGCAATTGGGCATGTCTAAAAAAACCTTGTATAATGTCTTTAGAAATAAAAAAGAACTTATCGAATTCACTCTTTCTTTTTATATGGAAGAGGACTCAAAATTTATAGAAGGAGTAGGGAAATTAGACCAGGATGGTGTTTTCAAACTGGCTAAAATATTTTATTTCTTTTATGAAAGAATGCGTGCGATTAATCCTTCAGTTTTTATGGACTTGAAGAAGTTTTATCCTGAAGTATGGGATAAATACGAATGCCATAAAGAAGGGTGCTTTCATGAAACTTTAATATCAATCATCAAACAGGGGAGTTCAGAAGGACATTTCTATAATGATATTGATGTGGAAATGTTAGTTTTAATGAGAATGTGGCAAGTAGAGGTCGCTTTTGATACTTCTGTATTCCCACATGACCGGTTTCCAGTAGCCAAGCTACAAGTGGAATTATTCAAACACTTTATTAGAGGTATTGCCACTCCAAATGGTGTCAAATTATTGGATCAATACCTAAACGAATTTATTAGTCAAGAATCACAAACTACAAACTTATGAAAAACGTCCTTCAATGGATCGTAGCTTTTTTAAGCTTATTTTTTAGTTTACAACTGTCTGCACAACAAACAACCACTAATGTACAAGGTGTGCCATTATTTAGTGTGCAAGATTGTATCAACTATGCTTTCCAAAATACGGGTACAATTAAAAATGCTGTTTTAGAACAGGGCATCTCTCAAGCTAAAGTAGGAGAAATTATCTCAATGGGTTTACCTCAATTGGATATTGAAGGACAACTTGTTGATAATGTGAAAATCCAAAAAGCCTTCTTACCTGTTGAAATTATGGGTGATAATGCCCCTCCAGGTTCACAGCCAGGAGACTTTGTAGGGGTTCAATTCAGTCCTCAATATACTACAAATGCTCAGTTAAAATTAAATCAGCTTCTTTTTGATGGAACATTCTTTATCGGAGTTCAAGCTGCGAAAGTTTATACAGAATTAGCTTCAAAAGAATTGATTCGTTCTAAAATTGATGTAGCAGAATCGGTTACTCAAGCTTATTATTATGTATTGGTTCAAAGAGAATTCTTGAAATTAATTATTGAGAATAGAGAAATTTTAGAAGGTCTTTACAACGAAACCAAAGCAATGTATGAAGCGGGTATGGTAGAAGAGACTGAACTAAATAGAATTGAGGTTAATTACAATAGTATGGTGATTCAGGAAACACAATCAAAACAAATGAATGTGATTGCTGAGAAATTATTGAAATTTCAAATGGGTATGGATATTAATTCACCATTAGCTTTAGCTGAGAAGCTAGAAGACTTTAGAGATTTTATTGTAACACCAACTGACCTTGCTGTAGCAAAAAACAGAATTGAATATTCAATTTTACAAACGAATATTAAATTAAATGAATATGATATTAAATCTATTCAAGCTGAATATTGGCCAAAATTATACGCTTTTGCTGGTTATGGTTTCAATGCTGGTGGAAATGGTTTTGTAACTCAATTTGATCAAGCTGGTGATTTTGGAAACGTTGGAGTGTCTCTAAGTATTTCTCTTTTTGATGGATTAGGTCGTCAAAAAAGAGTGGAACAAAGAAAACTTAAAGGTCAGCAATTATTCAATACTCGTATTGATTTAGAACGTCAGATCTCTATTGAGCAAGAACAGTCTCGTATTGTTTATGAAACAAATATGGCAACGCTTAATCTACAGGAGAAAAACATGGGCGTAGCTGAAAAAGTTTATACGAATACTCAGATTAAGTTTAAAAATGGTGTAGGATCTTCAGTAGAAGTGACAACCTCTTCACAAGATTACGCAGCAGCTGCTAATACATTTTATAACTCTCTTTATGAAGTATTAATAGCAAAACTATCTTACGAAAAAGCGAATGGACGTCTATTAGAGTACGTTGATAGTGAGGATTTTGAAAAGGATCAAAAGACATTAAAGTTGAATAACGAAAAATAAAATAGAAAAAATAGATATGTTATCAAGATATAAATTAATCACATTACTTTCAGTTGCTTCGGTTGTATCTGCCTGTGGGGACGGAGAGGATGAAAACTCTGTTGAAGCAAAAAAAGCTCAATTAATAGAATATCAACAACAATTAGTAAAGTTAGAAAGTGATATTCATACATTAGAAGCAGAAATTAAAGAATTAGGTGGCCCAAAAGCTGAAGTAAATACTTTAAAGCCTGTGACAGTTTTTGATGTTAATGCTGCTACTTTTAATCACTATGTGGACGTTCCTGGAGATGTAACTTCAAACAAAAATGTAGTGGTAGCTCCTGAGACAACAGGTCGTATTTTAAAGCGATATGTTAGAGAAGGTGCTTTTGTAAAAAGAGGACAATACTTAGCCAAGTTAGATGTTGAGTTAGTACAAAAACAGATCGACGAAGTAAAAACAAGCTTAGAGTTAGCGGAAGTACTTTATGAAAAGCAAGATCAATTGTGGAAGCAAGGTATCGGTTCAGAAGTACAATACCTTCAAGCAAAAAATAATAAAGAGTCTTTAGAAGCAAAATTAGAAAGCTTAAAAGAGCAGGAAAACAAAGGCTATATCATTGCTCCAATTTCGGGTAAAGTGGATGAAGTCTTTATGAAAGAAGGTGAAATGGGCCCTGCAGGTCAACCTTACGCTCGTTTAGTGGATATTTCAAATATTGAAGTAGTTGCTGATGTTTCTGAAGCTTACAGTAGAGTTGTAAAAAGAGGAGATAAAGTAAAAGTGAAATTCCCAATGTTGGAAATTGAAAGAGATATGAAAGTTGATGTAGTAGGTCAAACTATCAATCAATTAAATAGAACTTTCAAAATCCGTATGCGCATTTCTGAAAAAGGTTTAGACATCAAGCCAAATACAATGGCGGTTGTTACGATCAATGACTTCTCTCAAGAGGGTGCAGTGGCAATTCCAAGTAACCTTGTTCAGAAAAACACTAATGGAGAAACATTTACTTATATCCTTGAAAACAAAGAGGGTAAGCAGAATGTTGTGAGAAAAGTTGATATTGAAACTGGTAAATCTTACAAAGGAAACACTATGATCACATCTGGTATTAAAGCAGGTATGAGAGTAATTAATAAGGGTTATTCTGAAGTGATCAATGGTGAGCAAGTTAGAGTTGTTGATTATCAAATTTAATTTTGAGCAGACTGATGAAGGAAAATATTAATTTAAATAAGGAAGAAGAACAATCAAGCTCAAAGGAATTTGGGTTGAGTAGTCTTTCTATCAATAACAGTACTTCAATTTTTATCCTAACGGTAATTATTGCAGTATTTGGTATGGCATCTTATGTTGGAATGCCGAAGGAACAGTTTCCTGAGATCCGTATTCCAATGGTATACATTCGTACCATGCACCCAGGTAACTCGCCTGTAGATATTGAATCATTGATTACTCGTCCTATTGAAAAGGAATTGAAATCAATGAAAGGTGTGAAAGAAATTATTTCAACTTCAGCACAAGATTTCTCAGTAATTACTGTGGAGTTTAATGAAGATGTAGAAATCTCAAAAGCACTTCAAGATACAAAGGATGCCGTTGATAAATCGAAAAGTGAATTACCAACCGATTTAGATACAGATCCCGATGTTCAGGAAATGGACTTCTCTGAGATTCCAATTATGGTAATTAACCTTTCAGGTGATTTTGAAATTCAAAAACTGAAAGATTATGCTGAAGATCTTCAAGATGAATTGGAGGAGTTTAGAGAAGTATCCCGTGTAGATATTACGGGTTCAGTAGAAAGAGAGATCCAAATTAATGCAGACATTTATAAGATGGATGCGATGCAGTTGGCTTTCTCAGATATTTCTAATGCGATTGCCAATGAAAACGTAACCATGTCAGGTGGTGATGTGAAAATGGGTAATGGTTTCCGTAGAGCGTTGCGTGTAGATGGTGAATTCAAAACAGTGGAGGAAATTAAGAATGTGATTGTAAAGTCGGAAGATCAAAATACAATCTATTTGAAGGATCTTGCTGAGATTAAAGATAGCTATGTAGAACGTAAGAGTTATGCACGTTTAGCTTCTTCTGACTTCAACTCAAAAGGAGCCTACCCGGTAGTATCTCTTAAAGTAGTGAAAAGAGGTGGTGAAAACTTAATCGATGCTACTGATAAAATCATGGAAGCTTTAGATGATGCCAGAGATAACTACCTACCAAGCAATTTGGATATTGTGATTACAGAGTCTCAATCAAACGAGATGAAAACTTCGCTTAAGAACTTAGAGAACAGTATCATTTCAGGTATGATCCTAGTGGTAGTGGTTCTTCTATTCTTTATGGGATTAAGAAATGCTCTGTTTGTAGGTATGGCTATTCCATTATCAATGTTCTTATCTTTCTTGATTTTAAGTTCATTGGGCGTAACTATCAATATGGTAGTATTATTCGCCTTGATCCTAGCCTTAGGTATGCTAGTGGATAATGCCATTGTGGTAATTGAAAATATCTACCGACTGAGGGAGTCAGGAATGACCACCAAGGAAGCTGCAAAACAAGGTACAGGTGAGGTTGCATTGGCAATTATTTCATCAACAGCTACAACTTTAGCAGCCTTTGTTCCTTTGGCATTCTGGGGAGGTATTATGGGTGAGTTTATGAAATACTTACCAATTACTTTGATCTCGGTATTAGCATCATCACTATTTGTAGGTTTGGTGATCAACCCAGTGATTGCTTTTAAATACATGAAAGTCGATTCAGAAGAAGCGTACAGAACGATCAATAAGACTAAAGTAACTATTGGACTTGTACTTTTAGTATTATCGATTCCAGGATATATTATGTGGCCAACTTATTCATTAGGTAATGTATTAATGTTGGGAGCTACTATCGCTTTGCTTGATGGAATAGTCTTAAAAAGATTGGCTTATTATTTCCAGAATGTATTCTTAACACAACTTGAGTCTGTTTACTTAACTACATTAAGGTTTGCCTTAAAAGGTAAAATGCCTTATTTCTTAATTGCTGGTATTTCAGCTTTCCTTGTGATTTCAATTGGTTGGTTTGGAGCTAGATTGGGTAGTGGTAAAGTGCCGATCGAATTCTTCCCTGATTCAGACCCTCGTTATGTATACATGTACATTGAGGCTCCACAAGGTACAGATGTAGAAGAAACTAATAAGATTGCTTTAGATCTTGAGAAGAGGTTATATAAAGAGTTATCTCCGTATAGCGATATCATTGAATCGATTGTAGCTAATGTTGGTGAAAACACAAATGATCCTCAAGATGGTGCAGCCAATACAGTAACACCAAACAGAGCCAGAATTGCTGTAGGTTTTGTTCCTTATGAAAAGCGTGATGGAGTAAGTTCAGTGGAAGTAATGACACTTTGTGCTAAAATCGCGAAGGATATTCCAGGTGTAGAAATTGTAACGGATAAAGAACAAAATGGTCCTCCTACTGGTAAACCGATCTCAATTGAATTGACAGGTGAGGATTACTTAGTGTTGATCAAAGAGGCAGGGAAAATGAAAGCCATGATTGAGCAATCAGGTATCCCTGGTATTGATAAATTATCAATTGATATTTCAGTAAGTAAACCAGAATTACTAGTGAATATTGACCGTAATAAAGCAAGACGTTTTGGAGTTTCAACAGGTTTGTTAGCTCAAAATATGCGTACTGCTATTTATGGACAGGAAGTTTCTAAATTCAAGGACGGTGAAGACGATTATCCTATTCAACTTCGCTTGAAAGATGAGTATCGCTACGACTTATCAACTTTGAATGACCAAAGAGTTACTTTCAGAGATAATAAAGGACAATTCCACCAAGTACCAGTTTCTTCAGTAGCAAAACTAGATTACAGTACAACTGTAGGTGAGATCAAGAGAAAAGACTTGGATAGAGTCGTGACATTGAGTTCTAACGTATCGAAAGGTTATAACAACCAAGTGGTAGTTGAAAACGTGAAAAACTTATTGGCTTCTTATGAGATGCCAGCACAATACAACTACAAGTTTGGTGGTGAACAAGAAGACCAAGCAGAATCAATGGCTTTCTTAAGTAGAGCGATGTTGATTGCCATGTGTGCAATTTTCTTGATCCTTGTTTCTCAATTCAACTCATTCGTGAAGCCATTCATTATTATTGCTTCAGTATTGTTCAGTTTGATTGGTGTATTATTAGGTCTGATCATTTTCAATGACCCATTTGTAATCATCATGACAGGTATTGGTATTATTTCATTGGCAGGTATTGTAGTAAATAACGCCATTGTATTGATTGACTGTGCAGATCAGTTAGTAGTGGCCAAAAAGGAGAAATTAGGTATGGATCCTGATGACCGTTTACCAATCAAAGACTTGATCGAATGTATTGAGCAAGCAGGTTTCACTCGTTTACGTCCTGTATTGTTGACAGCGATTACTACCGTATTAGGTTTGATTCCATTGGCTACAGGTATGAACATTGATTTCTTCGGAATGTTTGCTCACTTTGATGCAGATATCTATTTCGGTGGTCCAAACGCAGATACTTGGGGACCTATGGCATGGACTGTAATTTATGGTCTAACGTTCGCTACTTTCTTAACTTTGGTCATAGTACCAGTAATGTTATTATTAGCGGAACAATTAGGCTGGTTCTTCCAAAACCTTACTTCAGGTGAGAAGAAGAAAGCAGTTCATAACTAAGATGAATTGAAATGAAGAATGTGATTAAGTTCATATTCTTCATCTCATCAACTATAGAAAAAGGGTGAAAAGTTAATCATTAACTTTTCACCCTTTTTCTATAGTTGATGATAAGGAAACTTAGATACTCATTTCTACAATTTCTTGGACTTTCTCCAATGTGATATCACCTCTTTCACCAAGACCAACCCATTTACGTTCTTCGAAACGAGAAGTGATGGTCTTTACTACTTCTGAGTGATTATCTGTATAATCAGAAATCTTTGTTTTAATACCCATAGAGTGGAAAAACTCAACAGTTCTTTCGATAGTAGCTTGTGCTTTATCTTCATCAGAACCTTCAGTAATTCCCCAAACTCTCTCTCCGTACTGTACTAATTTATCTTTCTTGTTGTTGAACATTACTCTGTACAAATTAGGGCCGATAATCGCCAAAGTACGAGCATGATCAATTTCATACAAAGCTGTCAACTCATGACCAATCATATGCGTAGCCCAGTCTGTAGGTACACCTTGTTGAATCAAGCCATTCAATGCCATTGTACAACACCACATAAAATTACCAGCTAAAGTACTATCGCCAGGATTGGCAATAACTTGAGGAGCAATTTCTACTAGCGTCTGTAAAATACCTTCAGCAAAGCGGTCTTGAAGTGGAGCTTGAGCAGGGTAAGTAAGGTATTGTTCCAGAACGTGAGTAAACGCATCAGTGATACCATTGACTAATTGTCTTTCTGGAAGAGAAGCCACAACTCTTGGGTCAAGTACAGAGAATTTAGGGAAACAAAGTGGGCCACCAAAAGGCAGTTTTTCTTTTGTTTCTTCTCTTGTTACTACAGAGCCAGAGTTCATTTCAGAACCAGTGGCAGGAAGAGTAAGCACGGTGCCAAAAGGAATAGCCTCTTTCACCTTTTTACCCAATCCTTTTTTGATGATATCCCATGGGTCACTTTCTGTAAATGGAATAGCAACACAAAGGAATTTAGTAGCATCGATTACAGATCCACCACCAACAGCAAGGATGAAGTCGATGTTTTCTTGGATTGCCACCTCTCTTGCTTTCATGATTGTTTCATAACGAGGGTTAGGTTCAATACCACTGAAATCAACCACATTTTTGTCAGCCAATGATTTTTTTACATCATCATAGATTCCATTTTTTTTGATACTTCCTCCTCCGTAAACTAAAAGGATGTTTTTAGCATCAGCGGGGATATGTTTGTTGACTTCCTCAATTCTGTTTTCTCCAAAAACGAGGCGGGTTGGGTTCCAAAGTTCAAAATTTTTCATTACCAATATGTATTATTAAGCGGTTCATATGTTCAAACAACTAATTAATTAAAGTGTTCTACAAATGCTAAAAAAATGTGGAATAAAATAATTGATCTTAGAAAAAAAGTAGAAATAGAGAATTTATAAATAATTAAAGTTCGATGTATTGGCTTTATAATTGATCAAGTTAGACTAACTTATTCCAAATAAAGGAGGAAATTTTTTTTATCATTCTACATTTTTAACACTATGTATTTTAAAACTTTGTCATTGCTGTTTCTCTGCTTTTTAGGAGTAGAAGTATGTACAGCACAATCAATGGGGCAACTTCAAAATAAAAATGCTGTAATAACACCTTACAAAGATCAGTCATATGTCATCGGACAAGAATGGGGTATCGGTAAAATTGTCGAGAGGAAAAAGAAAAGACGTGACAAGGCCTACAATATGGTAAAAGTTGTACCTGGCTTAGCCAATCCTGATCTAGTATCATTTGCATTATTAATAGAGCCCGAACTTTACCTAAGACATCAAAATGCTCAATTAAAATGGCATAAATCAGATGGTACTAACTTATTTAAAGCAGATGCTACGTTTAAAATCATAAAGGGGTTTACGGGTGAAAATACAGTTTCATTTGTATCAACAAATTATCCTACATATTATATCTCCCTTAAAAATGGGAAGGAATTATGGGTAGTTGAAAACCCGAATCCAGAAGATGCTTCTTTTTTACTTGAGGTAGAACAATAGTTAATGCCTACTCTTTCTTGTTGGCGGTATTTATTACCTTTGTGGAAAATAAATAAACTATGAAAAATCAGCAGACCTTATTCATTACTGGAGCCTCTTCAGGAATTGGTAGATCTATTGCAAAAGCAGCGGTAGAGAAAGGATATCAAGTGATTGGTACTTCCCGAAACCCAAAACGAACAAAAGATAAATTAGAGGGTGTTCGTTATGTGGCTTTGGATGTTTCTAGTCCAGAAAGTATCGCTCAGTGTTGGGAAGAAATAAAGGAAGAAAAAATTGATGTATTGATCAATAATGCCGGTCAATCGCAGATTGGACCTGTAGAGGAGACGACGATGGAAAAATACAGGTACTTGTTTGAAGTGAACTTCTTTGGTCTGATTGATTTAACAAGAAAAATATTACCTCAAATGAGAGAAAGACGCTCAGGAATGATTATTAATATTGGTTCATTGAATGGGCGTTTTGCAGCACCTTATTACTCAGCTTATGTAGCTACAAAGTTTGCAGTTTCAGGCTTTACTCAGTCACTTAGAAGCGAGATGAAAGAGTTTAATGTAACCGTAGCTCTAGTGGAACCTAATCACATTGCATCCAACATTGTTCCTGATTTTAATTGCCCTGAAGGATCTGAATATTTCCCTTATGCTGATAATATTCGTCAAAGCGTAAAAGGAAGCATGTCAGAAGCAGAATCTTCAAAGGTGATCTCTGATACAGTAATGAAAGTAATTCAAACCAATGCACCTTCTCCAATTTATGTTTCTGGAGGAAATGCAAGTTTGTTGGCTTTTGCAAAGCGATTTTTGCCTGATAAGGTGGCAGAGAAAATGATACGAGGAGCTTACGGCTTAAAATAATAAAGGAAGGGTACTGAAAAGTATCCTTTTTTTATTTTTTGAAATTAATTCAAAACAACATTTTTTTTACGGAGAGTCAATCAACATAACAAAATAGACACCTAGAAGTTTTTCAGTTTCACTCTTCAAAAATTTTATAAACATTTATTGATAAAAAACACCTCACAACAATGTATACTAATTAAAAAACTGTCATATTTATTGATTACATTTTGATCGTGTTTGAAATTAACGATTGTGTAGTGGGATTCCGTTATACAATTGTGTGGTTTACTACACGAAAAATGATGATTAAATTGATTCTTCGCTTCACTTATTAACGCATGTAACCTTACCCATTTTTTGACTGAATAAAAATGGAATGACAGAAGGTTTCATGACGCCTTAAATGGTATTTTATGAATTCACATCTAAACGCTCAATTGCTTTATGGCAATAAAATAGAGCTTGACAAAGAGAAAAGCTTTTGGAGAAAGACAAAGTCTAGTTTTTTACTTTTTACATTCTTTTCCTTAGTAGGGTTTTACTACTTTCAATTTAGTTTAACAACAATCATTTCAACCATTGGAATGTTCATTGTTTTATCGCTTTTCTTGTTGAAGAAAAAGTTGAAATGGATGACCCTTTGTACAGGTTATTTGTACGTTATGTCCTCGATGTTATTTGCTTTAGCAATAACAACTGGAGGGATAAAATCACATGCAGTAGCATTTTTAGCAACTACACTTGTTACTTCCTATTGGTTTTTAGGAAAGAAAGCAAGTAGGTATATTCTGCTCTACAATTTCATCTTGTTGTGTACTTTGCTCATCATTGAGTTGACGAATGGAGGTCCTCTTTTTGACCCATTGACCTCAACGCAACAAGTTATTTTCAATTGGACATTGGACTTGGGTATTCTTGCAAATATCAGTAATGATGTAAAATCGATTGATCAGCAAACTTCCCTTTTTCAAAGTAAGTTGCAGAAAAATAGTGATGAATTGATTCAGTTTGGTGAAGAACTTTCTCAAACCAATGAAGAGATTAATGCACAAAAGGAAGAAATAGAGTCACAAAGAGATAAAATAGAGAAAAGCCATTTACAATTGAGCAAGTCATTGGAGCACGTGACTGACTCTATCCGCTATGCTAAAACAATTCAAATGGCATTGCTGACTTCAAAAGAGGAATTGAATAAGATTTTTAAAGAGGTCAATATTTTATTCAGACCGAGAGACCATGTTTCAGGTGATTTTTATTTTGCTAGGAAGTTTGGTAACAGGACTTTAATTGTGGTAGGAGATTGTACAGGACATGGAGTACCTGGAGCGTTGCTGTCTATGGTTGGCTTAGAAGCATTGGATCGCTTGCAGGAATTACCAGAATCTCCTGCTGAATTGTTAGAGAGAATGGACCATTATTTCTTTGAAAAATTACGTCAGTCGTCAGTAGATGGTAATCAAGATGGGATGGACATTTCAGTAGCGTATCTTGATCATGATTATCGATTCCAATATGCAGGAGCAAAAGGCAAAGGTTTGTTGGTAGATAGTTCGGGAATTATTCCTCTGAAGTCGACTACAAGATCAATTGGTGGAAAATTCAAAAAAGATAAAGTATTTGAGGTCACTGATATACAAATTCAACCCGACACATTGATTTGTTTGTATACTGATGGCTATGTGGATCAAAATGGTGTGAATGGAAAAATAGGTTCTCTACGTTTCAGAAATATAATGGAGAAATATTACCTTAAATACACTAAGGATTGTATCAATGAATTGGAAACTGTACTGAACTATGAAACCGAAGGTTATCAACAAAGGGACGATATTACAGTTTTTGTAGCAATACATCACTAGCCAAATTCATGGTAAAACAAAAAGGTACTTGATTTTAGAAAGCAAGTACCTTTTTTAATATAATATCTTAGGTTTATAATTATAGTAATTCTCCCACTTCTAACAACCCTTCTTCGGTTAGTGGTTTGGTTATAAACTTAATTACATATTCGTTATTCACAATTCTCTCAATATCGGACTCATTGTCTGAACTTGAAAGGATGGCTATTTTACATTGATTTCTAAGTTCCTCAGGAAACGCTTCAAATTCATATAAAAATACAAATCCGTCGACAATAGGCATGTTGATATCCAATAAGATTAAACTTGGTAAATTCCCTTTGTAATCAAAACGTTCTTGTAGAAACTCCAACGCTTTTTTACCAGAGTTCTTAATGACAATTTCCTCAGCGAAATCAGTTAGCTCTATTATTCTGTTGTTGATGAAATTGTCAGTGTCATTATCATCAACAAGCAATATAGTTTTTATTTTTTTACTCATAATTGGACCTCTGATAGTAGTTTGATTTTTTAACTAGCTTGGTTTAATATAAAGATTCAATTCCACTTTAAAATACAAAAAATATAGTAAGTATTGCACCAATTTCTAAATTAAATACTATTAGCTCTTGTATAATTGAAAGAATCTCCAAAACTCTACTTTACATTTGATATGTTATGAAATCGAAAATAAAAAAAATCTCTCAATAAATATTAGCTTTTATTGAGAGATTACATTTATTTTCTCCATTCAATGATCTTATCAGCAATTTTTCTGTCATTTGCCAACCTAGGAACCTTGTTTTGTCCACCTAGTTTACCAATTGACTTCATGTATTGCTGAAAGGCATCTCTTTGAAGCGGAGTGATCACAATAGTTCTTGTAATACTTCCTGTAATAAGGTCATCGTAGTAAGTATTCAATTCTCTTAGTTTGTGATCTAATGTGAGTGCAAAAGCATCTAAATCATTAGGATCATTTTCAAAAGAAATCAGCCACTCATGATAAGGTAATCCATCAGTAGGATTGACTTGCGGAGCTACAGAAAACTCAGTGATTTTCACTTCAGGGTGTTGCTCTAAAGCAAATTTCATAGTTTTTTCTACTTCTTCTCCTATGACATGTTCTCCAAAAGCAGAAATGTAATGTTTGATTCTACCTGAAACAATCACTCGATAAGGATCTGTGGAAACAAATTTTACGGTATCGCCGATTGAATATCCCCATAGTCCGGCATTGGAATTAATGATCAAGGCATAATTTTTTCCAACTTCCACCTCATCAATTTTTAGACGAGTTGGGTTTTCATCAAAATATTCTTCTGAAGGAATAAATTCATAGAAAATACCCGAATCCAGCTGTAATAACATTCCCTCTTCATGTTGTGAATCTTGAAAGGCAAAGAAGCCTTCTGAAGCAGGGAAAAGCTCTATCGAAGGCATTTGCTTTCCAATAGAATCATATAATTTATTACGATAGGGCTCAAAATTCACTCCTCCATATATGAATAATTCAAAATTGGGGAAGACTTCTTGAATGGACTTTCCTGTTCTTTCAATAATACGGTCAAAATACATTTGAACCCAAGGTGGTATACCTGAGATCAACGACATATCTTGTGCAATTGTCTCATCAATAATACGCTCTAGTTTAACTTCCCAATCTTCAATACAGTTGGTTTCATAACTAGGCATTTGATTTCTTCTCAAATAACCTGGTACGTGATGATTGACAATGCCAGAGAGTCTACCCGAAAGTATTTCTCCAGATTTTCCTAGAATAGGGCTACCCGAGAGGAAAATTAATTTTTTATCCAAAAACTTTGAATTCCCCGTTTCATGGATGTAATTCAACATGGCGTTTCGAGCTGAATTAATATGATTTGGGATGGATTCTTTTGTCAATGGAATGTATTTCGCACCCGAAGTGGTACCTGAAGTTTTTGCAAAATAAGCAGGAGCACCTCTCCAAAGTACATCATTTTCACCTTTGATAATTCTATCGATATAAGGGCGTAACGCCTCGTAATCTACTATAGGGACATTCTTCTTGAAGTCGTCATAATTTCTGATATCTCCAAAATTATGGTCTTTGCCGAAGGCTGTATTTTTCGCACCCTGAATCAAAGATTGAAAAACTTTATCTTGAGAACGGCTTGGATTTTTGGCCCATTCATTTTGTTGCTTTACGATGTAAGCCGCTAAAGGCTTACTTAAAAAAGATTTAAATCCCATGATAAGAGGAAGTCTTAAGTAAATTGTTTGTCTTCTTTTGGACTGGGTTCTACATGAATGAGTATATCAGCTATTTCATTAAAATCAGCTTTCAATGAATCTTTGACATTATGAGCAATATCATGCCCTTCTCTCACTGATATTTCACCTTTGACAATAATATGAAGATCTACATAAAATTTAAAGCCCATTTTGCGAATAAAGCATTTTTCTGTGTCAATTACTCCATCCACCTTCACGGTTTCTTGTTTTACTTTATCAATGAGGTCATCATAAAGGTTTTCGTCCATAATCTCTCCAAAAGCAGGTCTGAATAATAAGTAGCTATTAAACAGAATAATTCCAACAGCAAATAACGCGGCCCATGAATCAGCAGCTTCATAGCCTTCGCCGCCATATATTGATATTCCAATACCAATAAAAGCAGATAAAGAGATTAAAGCATCGCTTTTATGATGTCCTGCATCGGCTTCTAATGAAGAGCTATTAAGTATTTTGCCTCTGTACTTTACAAAGCGGTACAGAAGGTATTTAATTAAAATAATGATTCCCAGCACAATCAGCGTATACGAAGAGGGAGTAGTAGCGTCACCGGATAGTATCCGCTCTATGCTTTGTTCTGCAATAATAAGTGCTGAGGTAACGAGAAAGCCAACCGTTATAAAGGTGGCAATTGGTTCAAATTTTCCATGACCGTAAGGGTGATTGTCATCAGGAGCCTTGGTCGAAAAGTTCAAACCAATTAAAACGACAAAAGAAGAAATAATATCTGCACAAGACTCTATCGCATCGGCAATCATGGCTTGTGAGTTTCCCAGAATTCCTACTGTACCTTTTGTAATCGTAAGAACAATATTTCCAAAAATACTCAGCCAAGTCGTCTTAAATGCAGCTTTTTTTTCTTCCTTTGAAATCATATTTAAAGTTTCTTTTCAGCTTCTTCTAATAGTGCAGCTTTATTGATGGGCACTACTCCTACATGCTCACATACTAAACCACCCCCTAGATTGGCTAACCCTGCCACTTTGTCCATTGGCAAACCAACCGCTAATGCCAAAGATGCAATACTGATTACCGTATCACCAGCTCCTGAAACGTCAGCAATCTCTCTTTTATGAGCAGGAATATGAACATCGTCAGAATGATTGGAGATAAATACACCATGTTCAGAAAGTGTAACCATAGTGTGTTGGTTATCCATTTTCTCTTTTAGAAGCTTCGTTGCAGCCTTTACTTCGTCTATGACATCGCCCTCAAAGTCAAACTTCAATCCTTCTCTCATTTCTTTAAGATTAGGTTTGAAAAGCGTGACACCTTCGTAGGCTAGAAAGTTTCTTTTCTTAGGGTCTACTGTTGTTGGTATACCTTTTTTATGGGCAATTTCAACTACTTTTTGAATTAACTCAGGCGTAAGTACACCCTTGTCGTAATCTTCAAAAATAATGACATCCGCATCGTTTGATAATTCTTCAATTCTTTCCAATAATAAATGAGTATCATCAGCATTGATTGGAGAACTATCTTCATTGTCGATTCTAAGTACATGTTGTGCACTTGCAATCACACGATGTTTCACTGTAGTCACTCTTTTGTCACTTTGAATCAAACCTTCCTTAGGAATGCCGAGTTGATCGCATAAATCCAAGAAAGTATCGGCTTGACTGTCTTTGCCAATTACAGCACATAAAATGGGTTGAGCACCAAGATAATGTAGGTTTTTGGCAACATTGGCTGCTCCTCCCATTCTTGATTCTCTTTTGTTGACATTAACAATAGGTACTGGAGCTTCAGGAGAAATACGATCTACAGACCCCCATATGTAAGAGTCGATCATTACGTCCCCTATAACTAAAGCTTTTAAGCCATTAAATTTTTCTAAGGCCTCTTTTACACTTAGTGCCATTTATATCAATATTTTAGGATAAGAGGTAACCCATTTTCATGAATTACCTCTTCATAATTATTTCAAATTTGCTAAAGCAACTTTAATCTTTTCACAAGCAGCTACAAGTTCCTCGTCAGATGCAGCATAAGAAATACGGATACAGTTTGGTGCACCAAATGCAGCACCAGCTACTGTAGAAACATGTGCTTCGTTCAAGAAGTATAATGCTAAATCTGAAGAATCTTTGATGACTTTACCGTTGAATGATTTACCGAAATATGAACTGAAATCAGGGAAGATATAAAATGCACCTTGTGGAAGGTTGGTTTTTACTCCTTCGATATCGTCTAAAAGTCCTTTTAATAAATCTCTTCTTCTCAAGTAAGCCGATCTCATTTCTTCAATCACTGAGCGATCACCTTTCAATGCAGCTAAAGCAGCACGTTGAGTGATGGTATTGATACCCGAAGTCACTTGACCTTGGATAACGATACAAGCTTTTGCTACATGAACAGGAGCGGCGATGTAGCCAATTCTCCATCCTGTCATTGCAAAGCCTTTAGAAAAACCATTTACTACTACTGTACGGTCTTTTACGTCGTCAAAAGAGGCAATACTTACGTGAGGACCACCGAAGTTGATGTATTCATAAATTTCATCAGAAACGATATAAAGGTCATCATGCTTTTTCACTTCGTCAGCAATCTCTCTTAACTCCTCTTTGGTGAAAACAGTTCCAGTAGGGTTACAAGGTGAAGAGAATAATATGGCTTTTGTCTTTGGGGTAATTGCCGCTTTTAATTGCTCAGCAGAAACTTTAAAGTCATTTTCGATTTCTCCTTTTAGGATAACAGGTTTACCACCTGCCAACACAATCTGATCAGTGTAAGAAACCCAATAAGGAGAGAATACAATAACTTCGTCCCCTTCGTTGAGAATACTTAGCATTACATTGGCGATAGAGTGTTTTGCACCCGCAGATACCACCACATTTTCCATTTTATAATCCAAACCATTTTCAGTTTGTAATTTTTCTGCAATAGCTGTTCTTAACTCAGGGTAACCTGGTACTGGAGGATACGAAAAATACTTACCATCATCAATTGCCTCTTTGGCTGCGTCTTGAATATATTGTGGAGTGGCAAAGTCAGGTTCACCAAGGTTCAACTTGATTACGTTGACGCCTTTAGCTTGAAGTTCTCTTGCTTTTACAGCCATTACTAAAGTGGCAGACTCTGTAATATTATCAAATCGATTTGATAAGGTAAGTTTTGTTTCAGTATTTGATTCCATTCTAATTACTTTTTTTTATCCTCGAATCTAGATTGTAGACTGCGAAATTAAGGTTTAGAATGAATACTTCCTTTCTTTTCAGGTATTAAATACCAATCATTGTGATTATTTACTGAATAGTAAGTTTTCTTTACAATTTTTCTCTCCCACCACGAACACCAAATGATGCCTTTGAGCAACAACTTCTTTTTTTACACTAAAGACCTCATTACAATAGTAAAGAATGAATTCATATTCTTCTTTCGGTAAAGATATAGCGGTGATGTTTTTTGTGTTAAGACGAGCGACTAATCTATCGTCGTCATAAATTTCTAGTTCGAGTCCATTCAGTTGTTGAGCATCATAATTAATGACTTCAAAAAGAACTTTGGAGGTGTTGTTTTTTTCTTTTTCTTGTGGAGAAAAAAGGGTAAGAATAGGGAGGGCGATGAATAGTAAATAGAGCATGTTATGGGATGTTTTATTGTTAATTGGGCGCTCTATAATTTACTAAAAAATGGGCATAAAAAAAAGTGACGTTTAATGCTCTTAAACGCCACTTTTGAAGTTATTTTATCTCTTAAAGATTCGTAAGATCTTTAGGTGTATCTGTAAAAGTACCTTCTGTTACTTCAACTGAAGTATTATCAGAACCAAATGCTTTGAAGCTGAAAGTACCTGATAATTTATCTTCTGAAACATCAGTAAAGCTAAAGTTGATATAACCATTCAAGATATTAGCTACAGACGCTTGTTTTACCGAAATATCCTTTTGTCCTGCAATCTGAATTACATTCGCAACGTTTTGACTTCTATTGTATTCAGAAACTAAATCAAAAAGGTCCTTAGCCGACACATCAGTTAAGAATAAAACTCCAACACCTGCCATTTTAACATCTCCTCCAATCTGAAGAATATTAGAAAGGGAAATGTTGATGTTACTTCCTGCTGTTACTAAATCAGAATGTAAGAAACAAAGAATCGCATCACCTTTTAAGTCAGTGTTTGTAATATCAAACTTGATATCTGAAAAATAGATAGAAGTGATATTTGCCGAAGTTCTGAATCCTGCATAGTTATTCAGATTTGTATCTGTGCCGTCTATTTTAGCAGAAGCTTCTCCGTAAGAAATTAGAGTATCGATAATACTATTGACAGCATCATCTACAGAGTCACTACATGACGTAAAAACAGTTAAAGAAAAGACGAATAGAATTAAAAGTTTTTTCATACTAGTTTAATATATGATCATAATTATAGATTCGACATCGACTAGATTTGGGTTTCATCTAAACAATGTTAGAAGATGTACGTCAAAAATGATGCAAGATTTATCTTCTTACGGCTTCAATAGAGAAAAACTCAGTTCCAGAGATACGATACGAGAGGGTTAAACGACCGTCATCAGCAATAGAACCACTGATAGCGGCATTTGTATCGAAATTGACGACTTTTGATAATTTAAAAGAACCATTTTCTAGGTTGCCTTCCACTAGTACTTCAGGATATACTTTTTTAAGGAAATCTTCTTGAGAAGAACCAAGCTTTACAGAAACAGATTGAACAGAAGTGTAAACATCTACTGTTCTATCTCCTACTTTTCTTAGTGTAATAATATCATTGCTTGTCAACGATTGTGACGAAGATTGCCCTTGTCCTGTTTTTGCAGAGATAGAAGTAACCAGATAATTTCCTTCTACTGCAGAGGCAGTATTGGCAATATCTGCATTTTCACAAGCTAAAAAACAAAAAATAGAGAAGACGACAATGAGTGCTTTTGGTATAATATTCATAAAATGTGATAAGGGTTAATATATAAGTGTAGTTGATACGTCTAATGTACGATAAAACAACGAAACTTTATAGGACTATTTCAAGAATAACTTCTCTATTTTAATTAGTAAAATATGTATGCCATAATTCCTATTAAAAGCACCTTCATAAAGGTTTTTTCGACACTTTAAAAACCTCAAACTTGTACCTACATTGTGATGAATATCATTTATATAACTCGCAACAAACTGTATATTTGCCGCATTCATTTTATTATAAAAAGAAGACGATAAAATTATCATCATGAACAAGAAAACAATCTTAATGATCTTAGACGGGTGGGGAATTGGTCCTGATCCAAAAGTGTCTGCTATTGCACAAGCGAATACACCTTTCGTAGATTCATTATATGACAAATATAAGCATAGTAAATTAGAGGCTTCTGGTTTAGCTGTTGGTCTTCCTGAAGGACAAATGGGTAACTCTGAAGTAGGTCACATGAACCTTGGGGCTGGTCGTGTTGTATACCAAATGTTGGTAAGAATCAACCAAGCAGTGCAAGACGGATCTATTGCTGATATTAAAGAATTACAAGACGCATTTACTTATGCAAAAGAGAACAACAAAAAAGTTCACTTCATGGGTCTTGTTTCTGATGGTGGTGTTCACTCTCACGTTGGACATTTAAAAGGATTATTAACTGCAGCAAGCGCGGCAGGTTTTGATAAAGATCAAGTTTTCGTTCATGCTTTCACTGACGGTCGTGACTGTGACCCTAAGTCAGGTAAAGGTTTTATTGCTGACGTTGAAGAGCACATGGCTAAAACTACTGGTCAAATTGCTTCAGTAGTAGGTCGTTACTATGCAATGGATAGAGATAACCGTTGGGAAAGAGTAGCTTTAGCTTACAACGTAATGGTAAATGCTGAAGGTGAAAAAGTAACGAACATCCAAGACGCTATCCAAGCTTCTTATGACGCTGACGTAACGGATGAGTTCGTGAAGCCATTAGTAAATACAGTAGACGGCGAGCCAGTAGCGAAAATCGAAGAAGGTGATGTCGTACTTTGCTTCAACTTCCGTACTGACCGTGGTCGTGAAATCTCTCAAGCTTTATCACAAAGAGATATTGAAGAGGGTGGTACTAAGAAATTAGACATCAAATACCTTACAATGACAATGTACGATGAGACATTTGAAGGTGTTGATGTATTATTCCATAAAGATAACTTATCACAAACATTAGGTGAAGTATTAGAAGGTGCAGGTAAAAAGCAAATCAGAATTGCTGAAACTGAAAAGTACCCTCACGTAACTTTCTTCTTCTCTGGTGGACGTGAGAAAGAATTCGAAGGTGAGACTCGTTTATTAGCTCCTTCTCCAAAAGTAGCTACTTACGATTTAAAACCTGAAATGAGTGCTGGTGATATCAGAGACAAAATTGTTCCTGAATTACAAAAAGGTGAAGCTGACTTTGTTTGCTTAAACTTCGCTAACGCTGATATGGTAGGTCATACAGGTGTATTCGAAGCAGCAGTAGCAGCATGTGAAGCAGTTGATCAATGTGCTAAAGCTGTAGTTGAAGCTGGTTTAGACAACGGTTATTCTTCAATCGTTATTGCTGACCACGGTAACTCAGATGTAATGAGAAACCCTGACGGTTCTCCAAACACAGCACATACTACTAACTTGGTGCCTTGTATTTTTGTTGATCCTGATTTTGATGGTGAAATCAAAGACGGTAAGTTAGGTGACATCGCTCCAACAGTATTGAAAATTGTTGGTGTGGATCAACCAGAAGAAATGACAGGAGATTGCTTAATCTAATTATTAAGTAATTCATAAATAAATTTCGTAAAGGCTACTCAGCAATGGGTAGCCTTTTTATTTTGAAATAAAATAGTTTGAACTTTAATTATTTAAGTTTTTTTTCGAACTTCATCAATCAGAGGGAAATTCATAAAAAATGAATCACTTTGGAGGCTTAAAAAAATATCAATCAGAAAAGAAAGACTTTATTTAATATATGGGGCGTCAAGCAAAAGTTATCGCTATTGTAAATCAGAAAGGAGGAACAGGTAAAACCACGACCACTACCAACCTTGGTGTAGCTTTGGGAAAGTTAGGTAATAAGGTACTACTGATAGATATGGACGCTCAAGGAAATATGACGTTTCATTTTGGAATTCAGAATGAATATACCAAATCAGTGACTCATGTTCTGACTGAAGACGCTAATTTGAAAGAAATAGCAATAAAAAGAGAAAAGGTATACATCGCCGCCTCAGATGTATCTTTAGCTGATGCAGAGGTCAATATGGTGAATGCCGACCAAAGAGAGTTTATTCTAAAAAATGCGGTAGATAAGGTCAGAGATAAGTTTGATTTTATTTTGATTGATTGTGCCCCTGCTTTATCTATTTTAAGTATTAATGCACTTACAGCCGCAGACCATATCTTTGTGCCTTTACAAATGGAAGTCTTAAGTATGCAAGGTCTCTCTCAAATACTAGAAACTGTTTTTCAGATAAAAGAAACATTGAATAATAAGCTGACAATTTTAGGTATTTTACCTGTTATGTTTGATACAAGAAGAACAGTCACCCATGAAATTCATAAGCATATCAAAGAAAACTTTGGGATCAGAGTATTTGAAAATTATGTAGGAATTGATGTTAAACTAGTAGAGGCTCCGTCCTTTGGACAATCTATTTATGATTACGCTCCGCTTTCAGTAGGAGCTATGGCATACATGAGAGTAGCTAGAGAATTGATTTCAGTTTTGCCTTAAAATGAGTTCTTAAATTTGATTTTTAAAGTATCTATATAAATATTCTTAGCGAAACAAACGGTACCATAATATTGTTTTGAAAAAGTCGTAATTTAATTAGAGAAGTTAATCTAAGTTTCTAAAACCAAGTAATGAAAGTTCCTTAGACTTTCTTTATAACCCATAAAATTACCCGTTTCAAAATACCTCTAATATGGCACTAGGAGATAACATCAAAAAGGATCGTTTGTTAAGCCGCGACGATTCCTCTGCTGGAAATGAAAGACCCAAAAAAATTCAAAATGAAGATTGTAGTGACTTAAAAAAAGAGGTCCTTCAGCTTCGTGAAAAATCAAAAGCTTTAAACAAAACAATTCTGGTTGCTGAAACCGAATTAGACGGTACAATTATTTCATGTAATGACCGTTTTGCTCAGTTTTTAGGCTACAAACCCAAAGAACTGTTTGATCAACCTTTATCAAAAATCCTTTCTCCGGAGACTCCTAAGCACTTTTCTGACAGTGTTCTTAGTATTGTAAAGAAAGGTGAAACTTATACAGGTACCACTAAAAACCTAACAAAGGAAGGAGGATCAGCGTGGATGGAAGTGACGATTTCACCTATTTATAATGAAAATAATAAGCTTTATAAGTACCTATTATTAGGCTTAGACGTAACTGATACTGCACTTAAAGAACAAGAATTCTCAAACATTAAAAGCGAGTTGGAATCTACCGTTAACATTTTCCACACTGCAGCTTTAGTATCAGAAACTGACCTTTACGGGACCATTACTTTTGCAAACGAAACCTTTGCCAAACTATCAGGTTATACACCTGAAGAATTAGTAGGTAAACCCCACAGTATCGTTAGGCACCCGGCAAATCCAAAGTCGCTATTCAAAGAGTTGTGGGATAAAGTCCAAAATGGACAAATTTTCCAAGGCACCTATAGAAACCAAGCGAGGGACGGGAGCCACTATTGGGTACAGGCTACAATCGCTCCAGTGCTAGATGCCGAAGGTAAACCAATTAAATATATTGGTGTCCGTTTTAATGTAACGGACCAAATGGACAATGAAAAAGAAAGAACGGCAGTACAAGAAGTAATATCAAATTCCAATGGTATCCTCGAAATGGATATGGATGGGAATATTACTGTTGTAAATCAGATGTTTTTGGATTATCTAGGTTATAGAGAGCATGATCTTGTGGGCAAAAACCATGATATACTTGTTCCTAAAGAATCTGATCATATTAGGATTGATAATAACCGAAAAGAGAAATTGAAATCGGGTAAAGCTGTAAAAGAGACGTTCAAAAGAATAGATGTCAATGGAGATATCAAATGGCTTGAAGGTACATATAATACAGTAAAAGATTACGATGGAAATGTTGCGAAAGTAATCGCTCACCTTCAAGATGTAACAGAAAGACGTTTAGCCAATGCTGATAACAGAGGTAAAGTAGCAGCAATTGATTCGAGTTACATGCGTGTTGAATTTGACATGGAACGCCGAATCATTGATTGTAATGATCTTTTTGCTGAAGGTGTAGGTTATTCAAAAGATGAACTGATTGGTTTGGACCATATCAACTTAGTGGATGAGGCGTATGGAAGATCACAAGAGTATAGAACTTTTTGGGATAAACTGAGAAATGGTGAATCGGATAAGAATGTCTACAAACGTAAAGTCGCAGGCGGAAAAGAAGTTTGGTTGCAGGCCTCTTATAACCCCGTTAGAGATCACGATGGAAACATCTATAAAATCATTAAAGTTGCAGAGGATGTAACAGCCCGTCGATTGGCCAATTCAGACAACAGAGGTAAAATTGCCGCTATAGATGCGAGTTATATGCGTGTGGAGTTTGACCTTGATCGTCATATTATTGAATGTAATGAGCTGTTCAGTATTGGGGTGGGTTATTCAAAAGATAAATTGATTGGATTAGATCATATCAATTTAGTCGATGAAGTGTATGGAAGATCTCAGGAATACAAGAGGTTCTGGGATAAGCTAAGAAATGGAGAAGCAGATAAGAACGTCTACAAACGTAAAGTCGCAGGCGGAAGAGAGGTTTGGTTACAAGCTACATATAGTCCAATTAGAGATTTTGAAGGGAATGTCTATAAGATCGTAAAAATAGCAGAAGATGTAACCGCCCGTCGACTAGCTAACTCGGATAACCGAGGTAAAATTGCCGCAATTGATGCAAGTTATATGCGTGTTGAATTTGATCTTGACCGCCGTATTCTTGACTGTAATGATTTGTTCTCCGAAGGAGTAGGATATAGTAAAGACGAGTTGGTAGGTTTAGATCATATCAATCTTGTAGAAAAGGAGTATGGTCTATCTCAAGAATATAAGAATTTCTGGAATAAGCTGAGAAATGGCGAAGCGGATAAGAATGTCTACAAACGTAAAGCTGCAGGAGGGAAAGAAATTTGGTTACAGGCTACTTATAACCCTATTCGTAATCAAGAAGGCGAAATTTACAAAATTGTGAAAATAGCCGAAGATGTAACGGAAAGACGTCTAAGAAACTCCGAAACACGAGCAAAGATTGCTGCCCTTGGCAATGTTCAGGCTGTCGTTGAATTTGATCTGGACGGTGTAATGCAGGATTGTAATGATCTGTTTGAGGAAACTACAGGTTATACTAAATCCGAGCTAATGGGGCAACATCACAGAATGTTGGTTGAAAAAGATTATGCTAATACGGTTGAATATGAACGTTTCTGGGATAAACTGAAACAAGGAGTTCATGATGAAGGAGTCTATAGAAGAGTGAGGAAAGATGGAAGTATAATGTGGCTACAAGCTACTTATAATCCAATCTTTGATTTGAACAATAAGGCAATGAAAGTAGTGAAATACGCTACCGACATTACTGAACAAATCGAAAACCAACGTAGAGCAGAAGCATTAAAGAATGAGTTAGAATCAAGAGTGGTAGCCTTTAATTCAGCCGCTCTGATGTCAGAAACAGACTTGTATGGTAACATTACTTTTGTGAATGATACTTTTGCAGAACTATCAGGTTATACCAAACAAGAATTATTAGGGCAGCCACATAATATTGTACGTCACCCATCAACACCAAAAGCAGTATTTAAGGAGCTTTGGGAAACAATTCAAGCAGGTCGAATTTTCAAAGTGAAATACCGTAACCAGAAGAAAAATGGTGGTTATTATTGGGTTGATGCAACGATTGCACCGGTATTGGATCAAGAGGGTAAACCTATCAAATATATTGGTATTCGATTCGATGTAACCGCTCAAATGGACCAACAAGTTGAAAAAGATGGTTTAGATGAAGCGATTTCGAAATCATCAGGGGTAATGGAGCTTTCTATGGAAGGGGAAATCACCGCCATGAACGATACATTACTCGAAGTGATGGGTTACAATGAAGGAGAAGTTTTGAATAATCCGCATGATGTAATCGTTGGTGTTGATCAAGATACAATCCTTCGAAACAAAGAACTTTGGACAAAACTACAGAAAGGACAGTATGTCGTAGATTCTTTCAAACGTATCACGAAAGATGGTCGAGAGATTTGGTTAGAAGGTTCTTATAATCCAATTCAGGATTATGATGGTAACTATGTGAAGATTGTAGCTTATCTCAATGACATTACGGCAAGAAGAATTGCCAATGCTGATAACCGTGGTAAGATTGCAGCGATCGATGCGAGTTACATGCGTGTTGAATTTGATCTATCTGGAAATATCCTTGATTGTAATGATATCTTCTGTCAAAATACGCAATACAATACAGATGAGTTGGTAGGAGCACACCACAGTAAATTGGTACCAAAAGAGTATGCACTTTCTCAAGAATATAAGAACTTCTGGGGTAAGCTAAGTAAAGGAGAGTTTGATAGAGATGTCTACAAGCAATTGAATAAATCAGGGGAAGAAATTTGGTTACAGGCTACCTATAACCCAGTTCAAGACCATGAAGGGAATTACTATAAAGTAGTACAAATTGCGGAAGATGTAACTCAAAGACGTTTAGCGAACGCTGAAAACCGAGGTAAAATCAATGCGATTCTTAAAGCACAAGCGTCAGTAGAATTTGATCTTCAAGGTAATATCTTAGATTGTAATGATAACTTCTTAACCACGACAGGTTACCGTAAAGAAGAGATATTGGGTAAACATCACAGCATCTTTGTGGAATCAGAATATGCTACAAGTTTTGAGTATAAAAACTTCTGGGAGAAACTGAGAAACGGAGTCTTTGATAGTGGAGAGTATAAGCGTGTTCATAAATCGGGTAAAGAAATTTGGTTACAAGCCACTTATAATCCAATTGAAGATGCAGAAGGTAAAATCTTCAAAGTAGTGAAATACGCATCAGATGTTACCGAATTTAAAACGGCCTATAATGCACTCTCTGATTTCTTAGATGAACTTGCGAAAGGTAATTTTGATGCAAAGATTGATCTAGGTAATATCAACCTCGATTCAGATATCGGTAGAATGATCGAAAACAACAGATCACTGAGAGATAACCTGAAAAACTTCATTACAGAAATTAACCGAGTAGTTCAAATTGCAGGTGAACAAGGTAAGCTGAGTGAACGTCTTGAGATTGAAAGTGCTCAAGGTGCATGGAAAGAATTAGCCGATGCCTTCAACAACCTATTGATCTCTATCTCACAACCAATTCTAGAGTTCCAAGGGCTAACTAAATCAATGGCACAAGGTGACTTATCGAAGCGATTTACAGGACACGCTGCTGGTGATATTGGGCAGATGGCTCAAGGTCTAAACGAAGCCTTGGATGGATTACAAAGTCTATTGCTTGAAATTGAACAGATGTCGAATACAGTGGCAGGGTCTTCGGATCAAATGAAACAAAAGTTCGGTATCATGGATCAATCTACAGATACGGTGGTATCAGCCATTCAGGATATCTCATCAGGTATGTTAGAACAGGTAGCAAGAACGGATGAATCGTCGAAATTGGTAGATGAGATTCTATCAGCTGCTGAAGACACCGGTAATAAGGCACATGTCATTAACCGATCTGCTGAATCTGGTATGGAATCTTGTCAGAATGGTATGATGATCATCAAGCACTTGGTAGAAAATATGAATGCCATTGAAAACTCTGCAGGATCTACATCTGAATCTATTGAAATTTTGGCTAAACGTTCAGAAGAAATTTCTAGAGCACTAACCGTAATCACAGACATTGCATCACAAACCAACCTACTCGCACTAAACGCCGCTATTGAGGCTGCCAGAGCGGGTGATGCAGGTAGAGGTTTTGCAGTCGTTGCCGAAGAAATTCGTAAACTGGCAGAAGATTCAAGACAGTCTGCGGGTGGCATTGAGAAAGTAATTCAAGACGTTCAGAAAGACGTTGGGTTAGCAACAAAAGCCATTGACAAAATGGAGGAGTCTGTAAAAGTGGGGAACGGTGCCACAAAAGATGTATCAGAGGTATTCAAAACCATTTTAGATTCTAGTGAAGAAACCTTGAAGCTGTCAAAAGACGTATTGGAAGCAACAGATACTCAGAAAGGTTCAATTGACTCAGTGGTTCAAAATATTGAGAAAATTGTAATTGTATCAGAAGATACCGCCGCTGGGACTAAAAATGTGGCAGGAGTTGCCGATGAGATGTCTGGATCAGTGAAAGAGATGGGTGAAACATCGGAAGAACTCAACCAAGTGGCCTCTCAATTGAAAGAGGGAGTTGGTAAATTCAAATTAAAATAATAGTTGACAGGGGCGTTACACTTCAAACGCCCCTTCCTTAAATAATCACTCCAAAAACGACCTCATTATTATGAATGTGGAAGAACCAAGCAATGCATCTCCATCAAAAGAAGAAAGAATTGCTGAGGCTGTAGATATGGCTAAAGTGACCATTGATGATGAGCAAGAAAAGAAAAGTAACATTATTGTATTTCGACTAGGAGAGGAAGAGTATGGACTTCGGATAGACCAAATCAAAGAAGTTGTGATCACTCCTCGAATTACGAAAATCCCTCTAACACCTTCTTACGTACGAGGTGTCGCAAATATCAGAGGAAATATATTGGCCATTATTGATCTGGAAGATAAATTTTCGCTCAATAAAACCATTAATGAGACCAGCGGCTATACACTTGTAGTGGAAAGCCATGAATTCAATATGGCTATTTTAGTAAAAGATGTCCCTAATACCTTATCTGTAGCCGATACGGATATTGATTATACGCCCGCCGTTGTCACAGAGATGCACGGAGAGCAAGATTATATTAATGGTATTATTAAGATTGACGATCGATTGATCATTCTGATAGACATCTTTAAGATTATCACAAAAGACGACCTTAAAACTGTTATAGGGTCGAAGATTTAAAATTTAATGTTTATTTACCCATGGCTAAAAAAGTATTAATAGTTGATGATTCTTTGTACATGCGCTCTATTATCAAGGACGCATTAGAAGAAGCAGGGTTTGAAGTAATAGGACAAGCATCAAACGGTGAAGAAGCGATAGACCTAGCATTAGACTCAGAACCAGACCTGATTACATTAGATAATATCCTCCCTGATATGTTAGGGCTCGATATTTTAAAAACACTAAAAGAGGAAGACCTTACTTCTAAAATCATTATGATTAGTGCTGTTGGACAACAAGCAGTGATTGATGAGGGTATGAACCTAGGATTGGATAGCTATTTAGTAAAACCATTTACTCCTGAGCAGTTGACTGAAGCAATAGGTCAGATTATTTAATTGAAGTACCAGTTCAAAGTGATTGAATGTGCTATTCTTTTATACAAAGAATATTTAAAAACGCGTTCTGTCCATTTTGACTCAGTACTTATTATGTACTTACACGAATGAAAGAAGAAGAACTTAAACAGATATTTCTCGCCGAAGCTCAGGATAGTTTTGAACAGCTCAACAGGTTATTTACGCAGCTGGAAAAAAATCATGCTGACAGAGAAGTAACAGAAGCTATTTTTAGAATAATCCATACGCTCAAAGGTAATGCTGCGGCTATGGGATTCGAAGATGTCGCTTCCGTTGGGCATCTGTTGGAGGATATTTTCAGTGAAATTCGAAAAGGCAACATTACGTTGACCTCCATGGTTTTTAATGATCTCTTTAAAGCGATTGATAAGCTTGGAGAAATGATTGAAGGCGTGAAGGTCGATAAAAAAGTACCTTATAAAGGAATGCGGGCAAAGCTCAAAGTTATTCTTCGAAACCTAAAAGGTGAAATTGAATACGAGCATACGCAAGGAGGTGAGTCATCTGATAAAAAAGACAAGGAAATCGAAGCAACCCTCCAAAAACAAATGGAGGAAGAGTTAACAGAAAGTCAAAAAGAAACTTTGGCCTCAGAGCAACCTGTTCCAATCGGTGTTCCTTTAGCCGATGAATTTATGGATGAAGAAGAGAAGAAATCAAAAATCACTTTCTCTGATTTTGTACAGGTACCTGTTTCTAAACTCGATACTTTACTGAATTTAGTAGGGGAATTGGCTATCGAAAAAGATAGAATAATAGCTCAAGGTGCCAGTGTTGGTGCAACGAATGAGTATACCCGTTTGTATAGGATTACTTCTGATTTACAATATTCTGTAATGGGAGTTCGATTAGTACAAGTTGGTGCCTTATTTCATAAGTTTCATCGAATTGTACGTGATGTAGCTTCTATTGAAAATAAGAAGGTGAACCTTGACCTTCAAGGTACGGAAATTGAAATTGATAGAAATGTATTACAGATTATTAGTGATTCTATGATTCACTTAGTCCGTAATGCAGTAAGTCATGGAATAGAAGGGCCTGAAGAAAGAAGAAAGAAAGGGAAAAAAGAGCAAGGTACCATCCAACTGAGAGCAACGTCTGACAAGGAGTATGTGATTATTGAGGTAATTGATGATGGATACGGTATTGATGCGAATAAAATCAGGAAAAAAGTAGTAGAGAAAAACCTCGCTACTCCAGAAGCTGTTGCCTCCCTTTCTGATGATGATATAGTGAAGTTTATTTTTGAACCTGGTTTTTCAAGTGTTGATAATGTCACTTCAGTAAGCGGCAGGGGCGTAGGGATGGATGTTGTCAAAAAAGCAGTTGATGCTGTAGGTGGAAAAATAAATATCAAAACAGTCTTAGGACAAGGGACTACCTTCAGCCTTAGTTTGCCTTCTTCAATGGCGGTGAAATCAGCTTTACTTTTTATCATCAACAATACAGAGTATGCTATTCCGTTATCATTTACAGAGGCTGTTATTTCTGTAAAAAAAACGTCTATCCATAAAGTGGGTAGTGGCTTGGTTACCACACACCTTGATGATACCATTACAGTGATGTTTTTGAGGGATATTTTCGACTGTAAAGACACTGAAGAACTTCAAAACCCTCAATTGCTTCATCGTTCTTTTGATCAGATAGAAGACTCCGAAGCTAAAATTAATATTGTAGTAGTCTCAGTAGATAATAAGATGATTGGTTTTGTAGTGGATCGATTATTACAACAGAAAGAAATCATCGAAAAACCATTGGGTAAACCTGTTGAAAATGCTCGTTTTATCAGTGGAGCTACAATTTTAGGTAATGGAAATGTTTGCCTTGTGTTAGATGCTAACGACATATCTGAATTTTTATTTAAACCCACTTTTGCAACTGTATAATTAACTTAGAATACTAGAAAGAATTCATTATGTTTCAATCCCAGTTTTCAATAGAGAAATCCTATTTAATAAATGATATAACCAATATTGCATTAGGAAATGTGGCTAGTGCCCTGTCTACTGTTCTAAAAGATGAAATTTTAGTGAGAAATGTAATTGAAGTGAAAGATCTATCTAAAGAACAACTATTGCGTCAAGACTATAAAGAGAACGTTTTTGTATTGACAACAGATATTATTGGTGATATGAAAGCAGAGACCATGTTAATAGTACATGGTGAAGATGAGCAGGGAATTATCGAAAAGACTTTACCTAGGACCGAGTGGGGAAAAAAACATATGAGAGAAGCAATGTTACTAGAGTTGGATAATATCCTGATTGCAGCATTTGTGACAAAATTTGCCAACCTTTTTAATAATACTATTTATGGGCATGTTCCGGCTATTCAAGAAATGTCTTTGGAGCACTTTGATAAATTTATTCATGAAAAGGAAGAAGGCATGAATGTTTCTTATGCATTGAAAGCTGAACTAGGAGCCTTTAAATCTAGGGTGAATTTAGAGCTGATATGTATGTTTGATGAAACCTTAATTCCATTTGTAAGGAACTTTGATATAGAAAAGGCCTTCGTTGGGCAGCAGGATGATGAGAAGAAAGAAGATAAAAAAGGATTTTTTAAAAGTATTTTTGGTTAAAAAAGACTGAGTTGTTCCTGCCCATATTTTATGTAACCTTCATGCTGTAATAACCATTTTTTTCTACCTAATCCGCCTGCATATCCAGTGAGTGTGCCATCACTACCAATGACTCTATGGCAGGGAATTGCCAATGCAATTGGATTTTGGCCGTTGGCCGCACCAACCGCTCTAATTGCTTTAGGATTACCAATTCTTTCAGATATATCAAGATAAGTGGCAACAGTACCGTATTTCACTTTGCAGAGTTCTTTCCAAACTTGTTTCTGAAATGTTGTACCCGACAAATCAATAGCAAAGTCAAACCCTAATTTGCTATTCCCTTGAAAGTAATTATCGATCCATTCGATAGCATCCATGGTGTGTGGGTTCGGTAAATCATCAAGGATTTCTTCTCCCTCTTCTAAAAAGCGAATTTTTGAAACTCCTCTAGGGGTGGCTTCTACCACCATAAGTCCTAGAGGAGTTTCAATATAATCTCTGAAAACAGTTTCCATATCTTTTAAATAGGTAAAGCGTTTTTTCTTCGTGACCATCCTACAAGAAGCATTGTAACCGCTAATACGCTTGCCACTCTTGCAATATAATCACCATATAATGTATAGAAAGTTTCTTCTTTATTGATTCTCACTTTTCCAATTTCAGCACCCATTTCACCATAAGCGATGGGTTTTAAAATATCACCTCTTTGGTTGATAAAGCAAGAAATACCTGTATTGGCAGATCTAGCAATATCCTTTCGAGTTTCAATGGCTCTTAAAGATGAAAAAGCAAGGTGTTGTGTATGTCCAGGAGTATCATCCCACCATCCATCATTGGTCACAACAGTTAAGAAATCAGCTCCTTTTTTTACATATTCAGTGACGTATTCTCCATATACAGATTCGTAACAGATAATAGGACCTACATTAATATCACCATTGGCAAAAACTTCTCTTTCTTCTTGCCTTCCAAGCCCTCCAGAACTACCACCAAAGTTGAGAATGATGGCTTTCAATATATTCGGGAATGGAATGGTTTCTACGCCAATGACAAGTTGTGATTTATGATAAAATGTGATAGGGTCCTGATTTTTTATTCTCAATGCTGTATTGAAAACATCATAATAACCTATATTTTGTGAATGCCTTGAAGTAGAAGTCAAAGACGTATCACCGTAGATTTTGTAAGTGTCAGCACCAGAAACTAAGGTAGTATTAGGGTGCCTCATCATCATCTTTTTGATCACTAATAAATCGGGGCTTCTTTGAGGGCGGTCTTCGTCAATATTGTTACTGATAGAAGTTTCAGGCCAGAATACAAACTTTGTATTAGGTGTGATTGCCTTTTCGGTAAGTTCAATCATACGTTGTACTTGTTCCTGAGGAGGAATGTACGTTTTAGTATTTTGCTCTCCCGTTCTGGCATTATACCTAAACTTTTCTGAGTAACAATCAATATTTGGTTGTACGACAGCGACTTCAATTTCTTCTCCTACTTCTTCATAATTATAATACATATATAAAGAAGTTGAGATAGGTATCAATAAGTAAAAGAAAATGGAAACAATTTTCTTTCCATTGACCATAAAACTAAAGAAATAGATATTGATCAGTGTGATCCAAAGTGTACCTCCAAAAGTACCTGTATACTCGTACCATTGCGCTAAAGAAGGTGTAAAACTCAGTACATTACCGATATTTAACCAAGGCCATGAAAATTCCCAGAACATGTGCACATATTCAAATGCAATCCACCAACATACAAAATCAATATGATGGAATTTTCCTTGGGAAATTCTCTTGGTATGGTAAAAAGCTAAAAATGGTAATGCCATTAATGCGGCATTTGCTCCCCAAGCACCAAAAGTTGCCCATTTAGAGGCATACCAAAGCCACCAATACCCTACGAAGTTAAAGGTGAAAAAGGCAAGGAATGCAAAACCATAAATTCTCCATCCTTTGAAACGCTTGCTGTCCAGAGAAATCACTCTTTCAATTTCCAACAAAGGCACAAACCCAATAAACACTAAAGGAAGGAATCCATGCCACGAAAGTCCTAAAAAGGTACCACTAAGCAAAGCTAATAGCCAAGGGTACCATTTCTTCTTGCTGTTTGTTGTTATAAAGTCGTAGATAAATTTCCTCATTATTGATCTTTGTATTTATACTTATTGCCTTTAGGTTTTTTCTCAATTTTCTTTCCTTCAACCACTGCAACAATCTCGCCTTTTGGCGGAGTTTCAGTATAATATTGTGCTAATTCTGAGAGAGTTCCTCTCATTGTCTCTTCATGGAATTTTGATAACTCCCTAGAAACACTTGCTCTTCTATCACCACCCCAAGCTTCGGCCAACTGTTCTAAGAACTTCACTAAACGGTGTGGAGATTCATAAAACACCATTGTGCGTTGTTCCTCTTCCAATTCCTTGATCTTCGTTTGTCTTCCTTTTTTATGAGGAAGGAAACCTTCAAACGTAAATCGGTCAGCCGGTAAACCTGAGTTGACCAAAGCCGGAACAAAGGCAGTAGGTCCCGGAAGTGTCTCCACTTTGATTCCTGCTTCTCCACATGCTCTCACTAAAATATAACCCGGGTCAGAAATTACAGGAGTTCCCGCATCTGAAACCAACGCAATTTTTTCTCCTTTCTGAAGGCGCTGAATCAAGCCTTCCACTGTCTTATGTTCATTGAAAGCATGATGACTTTGCAAGTTACTTTTGATGTCAAAATGCTTCAATAATTTACCCGTATTACGAGTGTCTTCTGCAAGAATTGTATCTACTTCATTCAGGATACGCAATGCTCTCGCTGTTATATCTTCAAGGTTCCCGATAGGAGTAGGAACTATATATAATGATGTCTCTTCCATAATTCTTTTTTATCGAAACAAAGATAATAATATGCCGTGACCGATCATGTCTTATTGAGGTAAGTTTATAAAAAAAGCTGAATCACTTCTTATAAAATGATTCAGCTTTCCGTTTCAAAAACTAATGATAAAACTACTTACTGATTTTAACCTTATTCAAGATCGCATCAATAACTTGTTTTGTACTTACTTCATCTGCTTCCGCTTCATAATTAAGAATGATACGGTGGTTCAATACATCATAAGCAATTTCTTTGATATCTTCTGGAAGGACATAGTCTCTACCATCGAAGAACGCGATTGCTTTTGCAGCTCTGTGCAAGTTGATAGAAGCACGAGGAGAAACACCAAACTGAATGTATTGTGCTTCCTCATTTAAGCCGTAATCTTTAGGGAAACGAGTTGCAAAAACAAGGTCAATAATATATTGCTCCAAGCTTTCACTCACCTTCACATCATTAATTGCATCACGGATTGCGAAAATATCTTCTTTAGATAAGATAGAACGAACCGAATCATCAAACGACTGATTCGACATTCTTCTCATCACTTCTAATTCGTCTTCTTTACGAGGGTAGTTGATGTATACCTTCAACATGAAACGGTCAACTTGTGCTTCAGGAAGAGGGTAAGTACCTTCTTGTTCTACCGGGTTTTGAGTGGCTAATACCAAGAACGGACGGTCTAACTTAAAAGTAGTTTCACCAATCGTTACTTGTTTCTCTTGCATTGCCTCAAGAAGTGCTGCTTGTACTTTGGCAGGAGAACGGTTCACCTCATCCGCTAACACCAAGTTAGAGAATACAGGACCTTTCTTCACTTCAAATTTTCCTTCTCTTTGATTGTAGATCATTGTACCAATCAAGTCAGAAGGTAATAAGTCAGGCGTAAACTGAATACGTTGGAAATCCAAATCCAGTACGTTAGACAAAGTGTTTACTGTAAGGGTCTTTGCCAAACCGGGTACACCTTCTAAAAGTACGTGACCATTGGTAAAAAG
The DNA here is from genome assembly GCF_014534745.1 of Flammeovirga sp. EKP202. GTDB lineage: Bacteria > Bacteroidota > Bacteroidia > Cytophagales > Flammeovirgaceae > Flammeovirga. Next base: position 97,345 of record NZ_JACVVP010000019.1, on the reverse strand, counting down.
TCCAACTAATAATCTATTAACCATGTAGTCTTGACCTACAACTACTTTTCCTACTTCCGTAATCACTTCATGGATTTTATCATGAAGTACTTTATGATCTGCCATATTATTTGCTTACAAAAACTTTTCTTTGTTTTAATACTGACATATCAAGCATAATCGATAAAATGCTCATTATGTACAGATATGCAATTTACACCTTGAAAAGAATTATTATTGATATTCATTTGCACCTAAACAAAATTTAACTTTTGCTAACAGCTTCACTGCTGAAATGCTATTTTGAACCTCTTGATAGCGATCCATAATTGCCCAAACCGTTTTATATGAAAAGAGGTCGTCTTAAAAAAAGACCACCTCATTTCAGTACTCAAGCACTGATAGTTTGTTGTTAGCATATGCTGATGACAGAATTTATGATAGTTCAAATTCTCAGGCTTGAGTTTAAGAAAAAATCGAAACTATTGGTTTTATAGCTAAGTTATTTCTGAGCATATTATTAGTATATACTCTTTGATAATTGTGTTTACTATTGTGGATTATGCACCTCACTCGTATGTTCTGTCTTTACTTCTTTGATTTCTTTTTGATCATCCTTGTTATTCGTAAGATTTGAAAGGCCTAACAGGGTAACAACAATGATAAGAACAAAGAAAGCATATAATTTATGCGATTTCATTTTGTCAAATATTGATAAGTTTTAATTATTACAATCAAATATGCGTATTTTGTACACTTTAGTTGGTGATAACTATCAATAAATGTTAATGATTCTGATCAGTATAATAAAAACCTTCAGCAAGAATGACTTACTGAAGGTTTTCGCTAATAGAAGAAGATCGGTAAATACTTAGTTCAATTTACCAATTCCATCGATGGTCCCATCAATATTTTGTTCGATGAATGTATAGGTACCATCATTATGTAAATGACCAATCGCAGTTTTACCATTATTTTGGAAAGTGCCCCAGAAAATACTTTCGCCAAAAGAATTGGAAGTAATTTCATAAACCGTCAAGTTTTCAAACTGCATAATATGTTGTGAAGAATAATCCATCGGGTCAATTTTAATTAATTGAGGATTGCCTACAGTATTCACCCCTGAAATTACCATATGATCTTGAGATTTATCGGCAGTTTGGTTATTGATGATATTGAAATCTCTCAACGGAGTAATTAAAACTTCTTCACTCTCTTCTGTATTAACAAGCTCATAGATTTCATTACAACCAATACCCATTACCTTGCTGTCAAATGTCATGATATTAGATAATCCACAAGAAAGTATAAAGCGGTTATTTCCATAATTTCTTGAAGTTTGCTGATCCGTATCTACTAACTGTACATTCGTTTCTTCTTCATTGTCAGTAGGTTTGTAGTAAAATAATTCATTCTCCTTTATACCATTCCAAAGTGTAGTATGCCCCACCTTATTGATAGTGTCGATTTTCTTTGATGAATTGGCTGTCTGAAGATGAATTTCAATAAAATTATCCACATCAGCAGCATAAAGAATATTGCCCTTAGGGTCCGCAGCAAATCTAGTTATCGATCCATCATGTGCAGTTGAAATAGGCATTGTTGCCAATGTACTTTCATTTGCTACGATACTGTATAAATTATTGTCGTTACCAAGGTAAATCAATCCGCGACTCGTAGGAATAAATTGTTCACTAGATAAAAACTTACCTGATACTGGAGGTGCAGTTTCCATAAGGACGGTATTTCCACTTCTTGTATCTAAAATATAGTTTTCTACCCCTTGGAAACCTAAATAAAGCAGGTTGTCATTGATTTTTACAATATCAGTAGGTAACCACTGAGGTGTAAAGGTTTCATCAAAATTATTGGTATAAGTCACCGTGTCGATTTCATTTTCATTGGTTACTTTATACAATCTTTTTCTGTTGTCGGTATCCACCATATTAGGACCAATAAAGATGCTTGAAGCATAACTCAGGTCAATGTTTTTGATATGCTCTTGGGGGACCAGTTGATCGTTTTCCTTGTTACATCCAACAGTGAAAAGAATCACCGCGATGATCATAGACAGTTTTGTCGTTTTCATTTTTTAATTGTAGAATTAATAATTTATTAGGTACGTTAATAGATTGCCAACCAATTATATTTATGAGGTATTTACTCACTTGTTTTAGTAAATTTGTAGTATAAAAATGGATGTTTTTATCGATGAATAAAGAGGGTGTTTCTGTTTATTATCATCCTTTTAATACATTTAACCATAGGTAGGTTGATTTAAATAATTTTTATAAATACTTTATCAATCTTTGAGGCGATAGAAAAAAGTTGTGAATTACTTGCATAACTTCTCCCGTCTTTATTAATTATAAGGTTCTAGTTGATGAAGTTCATTCATCATTATTCAAAACCAACAATAAGTGGCAGATATACAGACAGCTGATGAACTAATAAGAGAACTTTACAGGCATCGAAAAGTGATCAATCATCTCTTTAAAAAGAAGAGTGCTTCATTTGATGAACTCACTGAGATTGCCGATGGTAAGGAAAAAGAAATCTTGCAAGCCAATGCAAGAGGGATTATCTCTTTGCAGGAGGGGGAACCGGCACGCTTAGACGAACGTCTACTCAACTTTGTGGAGGACTTTCTGGAGATCAATGAAGATATCCGAAATTTTGAGATTGATGAAAGCATCAGAATCTTAAAGAAGACGATTTATCTTTATGAAATTGATGAGGACAGTAAAGAGAGGGAGCGATATTTAAATAGAGTAAAGCGAAACCTGAACAGTATTGGGAGGGTAATTCGTAAAAATGCAGCTACGCTTAGTGCTTTAGTAAAGCAAGAATATAAAACAGCATCTTCAATTGAGCTCAAAAAAGTGAAAATTGAAGACCACAACGAACAGGCTGAAAAGCTGTTACAGTTGATCACAAATGCAGAAGAACTATTAGAAAATCCATTTTTCAGAGTAGTTCAAGATGAAGGACTTCGTGCGATTGTCAATGAACTAAAAGGAAATCATTTGACCATGGCACGCCATAACTTGATTGCACTTCGTCAGGAAATTGTCCGCTTTATCAATCAGATTGCAGAGCTTGACCGTCAACATAAAAAGATTTTACAACTCAAGAAATACAGAGATCTGTATGAGTTGGAAGTGCGTACCAATGTGGAGGAAGTCTTCACTCATGAAAGTGCTTTGTTCTTCGATACGCAATTACGTTTTCAGACCATGTTGGATTTGGATTACCTCAGAGGTGATGAAGGGTTGGACATTATTGAAAGAGTAGCGATTCGTCGTCAGCACAAAATGAGAATGCAATTGCAAGCGGAGTTGGATATTGATGGGGATTTATTAGATCCTCAACAGCAGAAAATGTTGCATATCGATTTCAGTAAGCTGAAAAGAGCGTTCTTCTTACAGGACAAAGACTTATTCCACTTTGTGAAAGAATATGATTATGGATACGAAATGACAGAAGATCAATTGATCAAAATTTACTGTCAGGTGGCATTGATTTTTGAAGATGAAATGGATTTTGGATTACCGAAAAACCCATTTGATGATGCCAAACAAATCGAACTGAATGGAAAACAGTTTGCCTTTATTCGTCCTAAAGTAGCAGAGCAAAAGTAAACGGAAATAACACTTTAGTGTTGTTGGAGTCAGTATCACAAGCCAATGACTTCAGTCATGGTGCAAGAAACAACAGTTTACTAAAGAAAAGAAATAACAAACAGCATGAATATAGATCATAATAGTACCCGTCGAGTATTTGAAATGCTCAGTCGAGGACAATTTTTGAGTGCTAATACCATCAGACCGGAATTCAGAAAACTTTACGATGAAGTAGAGGAATATTTTTCTGCATTCGAAAGCGTCTATGCCCCGCTTGGGTTTCACCTAAAGAAAGGAAATAATTACTTCTATTTTTCTCGTGAAGGTGGTCGTCAGACGATTGAGGAGAAAATTGAACGTTTCTATAAATACATCGATCGATTAGCATTTTTCGCCACTTTCGCTCCTGGATTTGGAGAAGGAATGCGTTTTTATGTGAAAGATATTGTACATAAATGCAATGTTGAAACCGACTTAAATGATCAGCTTCAACGTTTGACATCAGATAAATCAATCTCTACACATGATAAAGTGAGAGACTTGATGGACGAAATGAAAAGACAAGGATTTATGGATTGTGAAGATGATGAAAACGAAGGTTATATCGTTTTATCTTCTTACAATTACCTGAAAGATATTGTTGATTTAATAGACATTGATCCCACTAACGAATAATGAATACAAGACAATCACCTAAAAGATATTTAAATAAACTTGTCCTGATAAAAAGTGCAGGTTTTGATTATGCTGAAGTGGATCTTGGAGGAAATGTTCACTTCGTTGGGTCCAATGGATTTGGAAAAACAACCGCATTAAGAGCCGTTTTATTCTTTTATCACGCCACTTCTGAAAAAAGGGAGTTGGGGATCAAAGAACAGCAAATGTCTTTTTCTGAATATTATTTTCAGGATCTCAATGCTCGTCTGATTTATGAAATTCAGACCCCAAGAGGAAAGCATTTACTGACTGTTTATAAAAGTGGAGGTCGTTTGAGATTCCGTTTTATCGATACTTCTTACAACAAAGATTTATTTATCAAAGACCGAAAAGCATGTACTCATGATGAAGTCCTTGAGAACTTAGAAAAAGCAGAAATTCCTTTCTCAGATGAGATCAGAAGGTTTGCCGATTTAAGAAAAGTGATTTATGGTGTAAGTAAATACAATACACAATTTAGTTTGTTGAAGCCCTCTGCAGGTGTAAAAAGCCATCACGTAGAAGGTATTCCGAAGGCGATTACTAACATTTTCAGAAGTTCTGGCTTAAAGTCGGATTATATCAAAAGAGCCATTGGTGAAGCGGCCTCTGCGGATTATGAAATGCAACCTATCTCTTTGGAGACGATTGCCAATTTCATTCATGAGTTTGATGATCAATTAACCGATTTTGAAGACTTCGAAAGAAATAAAGGTAATGCTGAAGAAATCGTTTCCTTAGAAGGCGAAATCACACAACAACAAGATTATCAACAACGCCTTGCCAAGCAGATAGGTGGTGGCGTAGCTTTAGCAGAAAAACACTTAGCCGACAGTGAAAAACTCCTTGCTGAAATGCAGAAAGAGGAGAATGAAATGAAGGCGAAGTATGAAAAAGCAGAGACCAACTACCAAGAGAAAACGGCGGAAGTCAATCAGGAATTAGGGGAGATTAAAGCGACCTTAAAGGAGATTGAAAGAAGAGAAAAGGAGTACGAGTCGATCAACATTGGTGGAGATACCTTCTCAATTGAGCAAGTAGTTGACTTGGTAGCAGAAGAACCTCGTTTGAAAGATCAGTTGATTTATCAACAAGAAATCAAACAGATGTTGGTGGCAAAGACGGCGGAAGTGGAACGTCTGATTTCTGATCAAAAGGCTTCCTTAGAACAGAAGTTCACCTCAAGAAAAGGGGAATTCAACGAGCAAAAGCAATTACTAAAAGAGCAATTGCACCTTCAGAAAGAAAAGCTTCAAAGTGAAAAGCAAGAGAAGTTAGAGGAAATACGTACGAAGTTTTTTACACAAGAAGGTGAATATAGAACAGAGTTAGATCAACTGAAAGAAGCGAAAACGAGAGCGGATGTTGCTTTAGAAATGGAGCAAGAGAAAGACTTCTCAAAGAACCTTTTAGTAGAAAATAATACCTTAAGATTTAAACTTTCATCTTCTATCAAAGAGAATAAACATACTTTGGTAGAGACCGAAAATACGATCAAAAACACCAAAGAGCGTAAACGATTAGAAGAGCAGATAATCCGTAATGAAGCGAGAAATCAGCAAATCGAATTAGAACGTCAGGTAAAAATCGCTTCTGATGAAGTACAAGAATGGAAAGTCCGTCAAGAAAACTATGAAGGTTCTTTCCGTGAATTCTTAGATCACAATAAATCTGATTGGGCTGAAAATATCGGTAAGGTTTGTGATGAAGAATTGCTTTCGAGAAAGGATTTGGAGCCGGCATTATTAGAAGGTGAATCTTTCTATGGAGTGAAATTGGACACGACCTCTCTTACCTCAAAAGTGACAGCTACAGATCATATTTCCTCTACTTATGATGCGAAAAAAGAAGCTTTAGCAAAAGCCGAAAGTGACTTAGCAGAGTTGGATAGTGTGATTGATAAGAAGGTGGAAAAGCTATTAGGAAATTATAGCAAGAAACTGACGAAGCTGGAGCAAACGCTTTCAGATCTTTCTTCGGAAATCATCAATCAAGAAGATGAGCTGAAAGAAGCGAGAGAACAAGAGGCTTCTATCATTGAGAAAGGTAATACTTTAAAAGAAGAAGCCTTAGTTGATTTAAGAAGAAAATTGAGAATAGCTCAGGAATCTTGTGATACGTTGGAAGGAAAACTAGCGGACTTAAAAGATGACCGTTGGGCTCAGGAACGTGAGATTTCAGATATTTTCAATACCAAAATCAATACTTTAAAAGAAGAGATTGATGGGAAGGTAACCAAACTTGAAAAAGAGTGGTTTGCTTATCAAGGCGATCACGATAAACGTATTACTGCACTTGAAGAAGAGCGTAAAGGTTTATTGGAGGAAAAAGGGATTGATACCGATAAGTTAGCAGAGGTTGAGGAAGAAATTACAATTCTAAATCACAAACTGAAGCAGGTTGAGGAAGCTCAAATTGTAAAAAGAGGGTACGAGAAAGACAAAACGTACTACTTGGACAAAGCGGAGGAGACAAGAAGTAGAAAGAAATTCCAAGATCGAGAACTAGAAAAACTGAAGGAAGAATACGACAAAGCGGTTGAGGAATACGAAGAACAACTCAACTACTTGGACGATAAAAGAGATGCTTACCGCAGAACGAAAGATCATTCCAATCATCTTTTAAAACAATTCAAAGCGGCAAGAGAAGAAGACGAACAAGCGTATGAACGTCTTCAAAAGTACTTTGATGAAGGTGTAGAAAACCTCAATGAAGCAGAAATCAACGACAGCGATTTATCTTTCTTATTGACAGAACTAAGAAAGTCATTAAAAGAAAAAGCACGTTTGGTTTCTACCTTCAAATCAAAAGGACAAATCTTTACAGGTGTCTTCAGAAGAGACAATCACTTAAAGATTCCAGCACTTTTTGCTCAATCGACTTTACAAGAGTTTATTTACTTGGCAAAGAAAGTCCTTCCAAGTTTATTGGATGGAGAGCGATTGTCGCACATGAGGGATCAATTAGAGAAACAGCATAGAGAAATTATTAGTGCCGTGGCTCGTCAGGTGAAAGACCTTTCGGATACTTCAGATTTGATCAAGAAGATTGTCAAAGACATCAACAACGGATTTGCGAAAAGTAACTTCGTGGGTGTAGTGAAGTCGATTGAACTGGAATACAATGAGAACAACACGCCATTGTTGACTACTTTAAAGAAAATCTATAAGCTCAACGAGAACGTTTCTTTCTCAGATCAAGGCGATATCTTTAAGGTCAATGTCAACTCTTCAGCAAAAGATTCTCGTTACTCAGTTCAGTTGTTGAAAGATCTTCGTAGAGTCATTAAAGAAAATGCTCAAAAGCAGATTACATTGGAAGATACTTTCATGTTGCGCTTTAGAGTCATTGAAAATAATAACGATACAGGTTGGGTAGAGAAGTTGTCTAATGTAGGTTCGGAAGGTACGGACGTGTTGGTGAAATCGATGATTTACATTACGCTCCTGACCGTATTCCAAGAGAACGCTTACAAAGAACAAGAGGATTACTTCGTACACTGTGTGATTGATGAGGTTGGTAAATTATCAGATCGTTACTTAAGAGATTTGATCCATTATACCAACTCCAAAAATATCCGCTTAATATTCGGTTCACCAAATGAAAATGATCCATCGATTTACGATCATGTTTTGAAATTGGAGCGAAATTCCAAGACCAATAAAGCAAGCGTGGTAAAGCTTGTGAGTGAGATATAAAATAGGGCCTCTTGCTGATAACAAAGTGAGAGGCTATTTTTTTGATAAATGAAAGCATAGGAGGTTGAAAAATAAGCTTCTTCTTTTGATAAGATTCTTTTCCTTTACCCCAAAAACATTGCAATAGAGCCGATTTTAAGGGAGATGAAATTTTGAAATTAAGGGGGGTATAATTGTGATTCGTGAGAAATAAAACTAATTCTCCCCTGTTTAGTTAATTAAATCCATAACTTTTTATAACACTATTTATGTGCCTTCGCACTCCTGTAAACACTAACGAAGATTTTTTTTAATCTATTGAATGAAATGAAATTAACTCGAACGAAATTATTAGCTTTTGCATCTGTTATTTTTATTATGATTGGCTTTTCTTCTTTCAAAAAAGTGGAGGTAGAAAAGAATTCAATTGCATTTTTTAATACATCAAAACTGATAAAGATTGGGTATCAAGTTTATGTTCCTGTAGTTTATCATAGTCCTAAAAAGCAGTTTATTCATTTTGCTATTAAAGATAGAAATAATGAGGCAGTAGGTTATGGCGGACAATGGGCAGAGAAAGGAAAACATTTTGTAACAGTTCCTATTCAATTGAAAAAGGGAAAGAAGCTTCAGGAAAATCAAGGGTATTCTATTGAATGCTTTTTTATTGAAGATCAAAAGAAATGGGCTCCAAAAAAATTAATTCAGAAATATGTCATTGCGAAAAAAGAAATTCCTTATCATCTAAGACATAGCAACACTTTTACGGGTAGTGAATGGGATGATATAGAGGGTGACGTTATCACTAATAATGAAGAAAATACTTTTCTTTTAAAAATGAAGGGAAAAGCGTCTGCAACACGACAAATACCTGTTCAGCCTTACAAATACTATAAACTAACTTTCAATGCTATTAATCATAATCCATCATCAAAAGCATATGTTGCACTAAAAGGTAGTCAGCTAGATAATTTGATGGTGAATGTCAATCAATCAAAAGAACAAGAATATTCTCTGATTTTTAAAGTAACAACAAATGCCAAAGTAAAAGAGGTGAGTGTTATAGCCTCAACAAGGGAAGGTGGTGATTTAGAAATTAAAAATATAGCAGTAACTCCTGTATTAGTACCTTGGATTAAGAGAATGGGACTAAATAAACAGCAACCGGCAGTGAACTCATTAAAGTTCTTTGAGCACGTTACAACAGAAGACGGCCTTTCTCAAAACTCAATTCCCCGTATTTTCCAAGATGAGCAAGGTTTTATGTGGTTTGGAACGTATGATGGGTTGAATAAATACGATGGTTATAGTTTTCAAGTATATAAAAAAGCAAGTCAAGCCACAGCTAAACAATCAATTAGCAGTAACCTGATTTACGCTATTGATGAAGATGCAGATGGAAACTTATGGATTGGTACTTCTGGTGGGGGATTAAGTATGCTTAATCAAGCTTCTCAAGAATTTACAGTATATCAACACAACTCAGATGACCCTGAAAGCATAAGTAACGATCATGTGACCGATCTTCATATTGATACTAAAAATAGACTATGGATCACGCATCTGAAAGGGATAGATATGTTGGATTTGAATTTGCCTGTAGAGCGTAGAAAATTTATATCAATGGATCTGAATTCAAGTGATAAATTTCCAAAGAAAGTGACTTGTGTTTATGAGACAACTACGGGAGAATTATGGTTTGGAGCCAATGCTCAGGTAGCTTATCATTTAATAGATGAATCAGATGACAACTTTATTTTTGAAACCTTTAAAACAACAGGTGTTGTCAATGTGATCAAAGAGGATAAGAATGGAAAGTTAATCATGGGTTCTAACTCAGGCCTTAATATAGAATATAAAGATAAAGAGACAGGGAAAAAGTATTTCTGCGTACCATTTTATACTGGAGTAAACGCTATGGAATTCACCGATAATAAAGAAACATTGTGGGTGGCGACTAGAAATGGCTTGATTGAAATGGCATATAACAAAAAGGGTGAGCTTAAGTTTAAAGCAAGATATCAGGAGAATATTTATAATGAACACAGCTTGAATAATAATGATATATCAAGTTTATATAAAGACAGACAAGGGACTTTGTGGATTGGGACGATAGATGGAGGTGTGAATAAATTGGATGTTTACCGTAAGCCATTTCGTCATATCAACAAAACAGGAATTACAGGAGGTTTACTAGAAAATAGTACAAGAGGATTGCTTTATGATAGTGAGGGAGGACTTTGGGTAGGAACTGGAGCGGATGGACTGAATTATTTGCCACCTCATAAAGATTACAATCAATTTCAGCAAGCGAAGGATGTTGCGAAGCTTTATACTATCATTGAAGTAAATTGCAATGGAAAGAAAAAGATATGGTTGGGTACCCGCTTTGGGTTATTAGTCACTGATCTTCAGGGAAAAGATGGTGTTCCTTTGGAAAAGAGGTTGAATAAAATTGATTTTGAATTTTCATCCATCATGGTACTCTTCCAAGATAGTAGAGGTATAATATGGGTGGGAACTTATAGTAAAGGTCTGTTTAAAGTTGATGATAATTTAAATCTTGAAGAGGTTGTACAATTACCTACACAGCAATTAGAAGGACAGCTGAGTAGCGAAATTATTAGGAGTGTTCAAGAAGATAGTTTTGGAAATATATGGGTAGGAACAGCGGATGGATTGAATATGATTCCAGCTGATCAGGTGTATGATGATAATCCTACTGTAGTGGTTTATAAGAATGAAGAGAATAACAGTCATAGCCTCAGTCAAGATTATATTCTTGATTTGCTTCCAGCAGAGGATGGTGATCTTTGGGTAGGTACCATGGGGGGAGGACTTAATAAGTTTGTGGCCAAAGAAAATAAATTTATAAAGTTGGCGACTTCCAATGGCTTGCCTAACAACACCGTCAAAGGTATACTTGAAGATAGAAACAATCACATCTGGGTATCGACCAATAACGGTTTGGCGAGAATTGATAAAGAGACATTGGAAATTACAGACTATGATAGAAGTGATGGACTGCAAGGAAATGAATTTCAGGACCTGTCAAAAACCAAAACAGCTGATGGTTTATTGTTGTTTGGCGGTGTAAATGGAATTACGATGTTTGATCCAACCAAAATCACTGACAACACAATGGTTCCCTCTATTGTATTCACCAATTTCAAACTTTTCAATAAAATGCTCAACGTTGGGGACTCTGTAAATGGAGAAGTAATTTTAGAGAAAAATATATCACTGACCAATTCGCTGGTGCTGGATCATGATGAAAAGAATTTCTCATTAGAGTTTGCAGCATTGCACTATGCTTCACCTCTTAAGAATCAATACTCTTATAAGTTAGAAGGATTTGATAAAGACTGGTTTGATGTATCAGCTGAAAACAGATGGGTAAATTATACTAATCTTGATGCAGGTGAATACACGTTTATGGTCAAAGGTTCCAACAATGATGGAACGTTTAATGAGGAAGTCAAAGAAATGAAAATTACCATCCTACCTCCTTGGTGGGAAACGACTTGGTTCAGAATTTTAGTGACGATTCTCCTTATTATATTTGCCATAGCCTTCTATCAATATAAAGTATACGCTTATAAGAAGAGTAAGAAGTTATTGCAGAGATTGGTAAAAGAGAGAACAGTGGACCTTCAAAGTGCACATGATGAGATTATGTCTAACAATGCTAAGCTCGAAGAACAGCATGAGGAATTAGAAATGCAAAGAGAATCTTTATTGAAAAAGAACGATCTGATTACAGAGACAAATAATAAACTGATTGATAGTATTCGATATGCTAAAACGATTCAAAAGGCTATTCTTCCTTCTGAGCGTGAGTTGAGGAAGGCATTCAATAAGATCTTCAATTTATACCTTCCTAAAGATTTAGTTTCTGGAGACTTTGTGTGGTTACATCAAGAGAAAAGACACACCTATTTTGTGGTGGCAGATTGTACAGGTCATGGTGTACCAGGAGGTTTTATGTCAATGATTGGATCATCTATTTTGAATAACCTTATCAGGGAACAGAAAATCGATGATGTGAGTGTCATTTTGAATAAGCTTCATGAGAAGGTCTACAATGCCTTCCGTCATGATGACTCTTTTAAAGATGCCGGAATGGATTTGATCATCTGTAAATTCACACCTCAAGGAGGACTTACCATCTTGGAATTTGCAGGAGCAAAAACACCGCTTTATCATTATGATAGTTTCCAAAAAGAAATTACCGTTTATCCTACTACCAAAAAATCAATTGGCTCTTCAAGAAAATCAGATGTGAAGTTTGAAAAGAACATATTGACTATTCTTCCAGAAGATTGTATCTATTTGGCATCTGATGGTTATATGGACCAAAATAAGGCTGACCGTAAGAAATTTGGTAGAGTGAAGTTCTTGGAAATGCTCAACGAAAATTCTCAGTTAGATTTCACCGAGCAGCTTAAAAATATAGAGCAAGAATTGGACACATTTAAAGAAGGAGAAGAACAAAGAGACGATATTACTGTGGTGGGTATTGGCTTTTAGTGGATATAGTAGAATATAACTAAAACCTCCTGTAAGTAATATAAGCTTGCAGGAGGTTTTTTTGTGGAGAGTGATTATAAGATACCTTAATCTAACTTCTAATAGACTTTCTACAAGCTTTTATAGGACCTACTTTCAAACTTCCTTCTTCTTCATTTTTGTCTTAACACAAAAACGAAGCAAAAAAGTCAAGGCTTTGAAGTCAAAAGCTAAATTTCATTCCCCTCGCCTAAATGATTTTAAACTCGCTACGCTCAAACAGCAAAATCATTTTTAACGGCTCCATACATGAAATTATTAACGCTTTTCCCTTCAAGGCCGAAAATAGTACTACCAAATGAATTGGGTAGAAAGCCCACAGGAGCGAATGTTAAGCGTTAGCAGCATTCGAGTCCTGTAGAATAATCGATTGTAAGTTACCCAAAGCTTAGCTCTCTACGTATTAACTGTATTTTAAAATGGTGTCACCTACTTTGACCTCCACATCATTTGTAATGGACTTAATGATTCCATCCCTCTCGGCGACTAATTCAAATGTAGCTTTGTCAGATTCAACTTCTACCAAAGGATCATCGACCTTAACATGATCCCCTATTTCTACTAGCCATTTGGAGATGGTGACGGTGTTGATATCTCTACCGAGCGATGGAACCTTAACAAGGTCTTCTTCTTTTTCTTCAACAGAATCATGGCTGCCAATGACCATGATGGTGTCATTGACCAAGATTTCTTTTTTGGGATTGATGTAAGTGACTATTCCATTATCATAACACTCTAATTCCATTGTTGCTTTGTCCGTTTCAACATCAGCAAGTATATCTCCCTCTTTTACAATGTCACCAAGTTTTACATGCCATTTAGATATAATAGCAGACTTCATACTGTCTATCATTTTAGGCATTATAACAGCCTTACCGTTTTTTGGTACTTCTACATTGCGGATTTCTAAGCTATCATTAGCAATATTTTCGGAGGTTTTAGGTTTAGTTGGATTAGTATTCAGCCCTTTTCCTGTCATGATAATTTCATTCACCAACAGTTCCTTTTTAGGGTTGATGTAAGTGATTATTCCGTCATCATAGCTTTCTAATTCCATTACACCTATTTCCGTCTCAATTTCAGCTAAAATGTCTCCTTTCTTAACTTCTTTACCCACCTCAGTGAATAATTCAGTGACGTGAGCCATTTTCATATTATCAAACATCATAGGTAGCCTTACAGCGATGCTTCCTTCAGGAATATCTATTTCAGTTATGGTAAGGTCCTTGTGTTCAAAAATATTTTTTCTTTTTGGGTTTGTGGGGTTAATGATCATTATGACGTCATTGACCAATACTTCTTTTTTAGGATTTATATAAGTGACAGTGCCTTCTTCATAATTCTCTAATTCCATTGTTGCTTTGTCCGTTTCCACATCGGCAATTATATCTCCTTCTTTTACAATGTCACCAAGTTTTACATGCCATTTCGAAATAATGCCAGATTTCATATCATCCATCATTTTAGGCATTCTAATAGCTTCATCGCTTTCTGGTATTTCAACTTTGGTCATTTGAAGGTTTTGACCCGTAGGTTTTGTTCTAGGAGTAGTGTCTTTAGAAGCACTAAAGAACTGAAGTAGTTTGCTTAGCATTTGTAGTGTATTAATTGGAAAATATTGATCATAATATCATTATAAAATCATAGAATGACAACATATTTTGTAGTAAAAAGAAAATTGAATTGAGAAGATAAAGGGCATAAAAAAAGCATCAAACCGTAAGATTTGATGCTTTGTGTTTGCAGAGAGTGAGGGATTCGAACCCCCGGTACCTCGCGGTACAATGGTTTTCAAGACCACCGCATTCGACCACTCTGCCAACTCTCTATGTGCTATCTTTGTGTGATAGCGGGTGCAAATATGTAGGATGTATTTATATAATCCAAATATTTGCTGTATTTTTTTATAAATTTGGTGGAAATAATTTCAAAAACGCTGCAATAAAGGGTGCAGAGAGTAATAAACCATCAAATCTATCTAGGAAACCACCATGTCCAGGTAATGTTTTTCCAGAATCTTTAATACTCATTGATCTCTTGAAGAGCGATTCAACAAGGTCTCCATATGTACCAGTGACTACAATGATAATAGCAATGGTCACCCATCTCCAAGCTTCCAAAGAAGTATAGAAATGCGAGAAGATTAAACTCACTGTAACACCTAGTGCTGCTCCACCAATACTTCCTTCCCAAGTTTTCTTTGGAGAAACTCTTTCAAAAAGTTTTCTTCGTCCAAAAGTTTTTCCTGAGAAATAAGCTCCTGAATCATTGGCCCACAAAATAAGCATGGCTCCAATAAGTATTTCATAATGATATTTTGTATCAAAAAATACATAAGCGTGAATCATAGAGTAAGGTACAGCCACATACATTACTCCCAAAAAGGTATAAGCTAAGTTTTTAAATGGTTTATCGTCTTTCTTATTGTAAAGCTTAATGAGGTAAGCTGACGAAAAGCCTAAAAAGACAAGGTACAGCCATTTCATTTCAATAAT
This sequence comes from Flammeovirga sp. EKP202, assembly GCF_014534745.1. Classification (GTDB taxonomy): domain Bacteria; phylum Bacteroidota; class Bacteroidia; order Cytophagales; family Flammeovirgaceae; genus Flammeovirga. The sequence continues at coordinate 82,306 of NZ_JACVVP010000019.1, read as the reverse complement.
ATCTAATTCGATAAAAAACGTAAGGCAGTAAATTAGAATCCCTAAGCAAGTACCATAAGTACGAAGAGGTAAGTGCGACTCCAAACGTAGTAGTTGATAAAACTCTAGGATGGTAGCGACACTGATAATTAAAAATAAAATAAAATAGGTCCAAACTCCGTAGTATATGGCACCCAGCATACCAACACCCCCTAAAAATCCAACGATGACACGTTGAGTGAGTTCGGAGCTTTTATTCAAATTGAACATCTTGTTTAATAATTTGTGTTGCTTGTTCAGCAACAGATTTCTCAACATAAACTTCTCTATAACCGAAGTTATTGTAAGAAGAATCTCTTTTGTCTAAAATAACGGCATTTATACCACGTGCTTCTAATGTTTCCTTCACGATTTCGGCTTGATACAGCTGATCGCTAGCAAACACTTTTTCCCAATTATCCATGTTATTGTTGTTTATTGAATCTTAGGTTAGTGATCAAAAGACAATTTTTCTCCTCGTTTTTTGTAAAAAAATAAAAATCCAAAAGCAAAAATTGTAGACAGTATTACAATATACCATTCCGGAGCTTCCGTTGAAAATGGATCTGCCATTTCTTTTAATATTTCCTCTTTATTTACATAAACGCTAATAACAGTGATGGCATTATTGGTAATATGGGCTAATATAGCTGGATATAAACTTCTACCTGACCACAAAAATAAATATCCTAGCAATACTCCCAAGAACATTCTTACAAAGAAACCATAAAATTGTAAATGAATCGCTGAAAAAATAAAAGCAGTAGCCCAAATCGCTAGATGTGCATTTTTAAACATCCCCTCGATATAGCCTTGAACATATCCTCTAAATAGAAGTTCTTCACCCACCCCTGCAAAAATGGCAATCACAAGAAAACCTACAAGGAACTCAGGAAAACTTTGAAAATCGACAAGGAAAATAGTCAGTTTTGCTAAATGAAGTTCAGTTTCTTTCATGATTACCTCTAAATCATGAAATGCAGCAGGAAGTTCTATATTTTGATTCCATACCAACAAAGCGGAACCTAAAGGTAGAAATACTGCTATTACAATCATACTTAGAAGTAATTGGCTTTTTTCTGGAAGTTTTTTACTTAGCTGTTCTGTAAACTTTGGATCATAAAAGTAGCCATAAGTTAATGGCCCCAAGATAAAAGTGAAAAGTGCAGAAATTCCTTGAACAGTAAGCATTACCATTCTGTTGTCTTTATGCGATAATTGGTTAAATACTTCTTGGACACTAAAGTCATACAGCGGTAACAAAACACCCACTATAACAGCTTGACCAACAAACGTGGCCATGATCACAAAAAGGATAAGTAAAAGAAATTTTTTAAAGAAATATCCAGGATTTTGTGCTTGAATATGGTCTGTCATGTTCTTTTATTACATTTGTATTTTAAAACAAATAAGGTCTAATATTCCTAATAGTTGTTATGAATTGACTCATAATTAGGAATTTAGGAACCTAAAGTGTTTTAATAGAGTTCACTAATGATAGCAAAGATACACTTCTTTTAATAAGTGTAGTAATCGCACGATTGGAATCAGGAAGTTCATACTTTGCTAAACGTATTAAAAGCTATAGAAAAGTGGTAAAAATAGGGGATTTAGAAATAAAAGATTTTCCATTACTGTTAGCACCAATGGAAGATGTGAGTGACCCTCCTTTCAGAGCGGTTTGTAAGGAAAACGGTGCAGACTTAATGTATACAGAGTTTATTTCTGCAGAGGGGTTAATTCGTGATGCAGTAAAGAGTCGTCAGAAATTAGATATCTACGATTATGAGCGCCCAATTGGTATTCAGATTTTCGGAGAGAAGATTGAATCAATGAGAGAGGCTGCGGCTATTGCTGAAGAAGCAAATCCAGAAATTATTGATATCAACTATGGCTGTCCCGTTAAGAAAGTGGCAGGTAGAGGAGCTGGTGCAGGTATTCTTTTGGACATCGACAAGATGCAGAAGATGACCGAAGAAATTGTGAAACAGGTGAAAAAACCTGTTACCGTAAAAACTCGTTTGGGTTGGGATCACGACAACATTCGCATTTTAGAAGTAGCCAAAAGACTTCAAGATGTTGGTGTACAAGCATTGACAATTCACGGCCGTACTCGTCAGCAGATGTACAAAGGTGTGGCAGATTGGAACCCAATCGCTGAGGTGAAAAACCACCCAGATATCCACATTCCAATTTTTGGAAATGGTGATATTGACTCTCCGCAAAAAGCAGTAGAGTACAAAGAGAAATACGGTATTGACGGTATTATGATCGGTAGAGCTTCTATTGGTTATCCTTGGATTTTCAGAGAAATCAAGCACTACATGGAAACAGGAGAAATCCTTGACCCTCCATCAATCCAAGAAAGAATTGATACCGTAAAGCGTCACCTTAACTTCTCAGTGGAGTGGAAAGGAGATAAAACGGGTATTTTTGAAATGAGAAGACATTATACTACTTATTTCAGAGGTGTACAGCATTTCAAACCTTTCAGAACTCAGTTGGTAGAAGCAATGACACATGATGAGGTATTGAATATCCTTTCAGAGGTAGAAGAGGCTTTTGATAAGCAAGTGATCTACTAGTTTAGGATTAGAAATAAAAATAATGGGGATAAAGTTTTGTGTTTTTTTAATGCAAAATTTTATCCCTTTTATTTTGCTTCAAACTGTTGATAAAGTAGCGTATACCCTCATTTTTCTGCAATTTATTGATGTTGACAAGTTGATAATTTGAAGCTTTTAAACGTGTTTGAAAATATTTTTTTCAATATGTGAACAACCTTTCACTATCAAATCAGTATAAGAACATAAATCAAAAAGATATCAACAGCAGTGTTGGTATTTAAAAATTTTCGCTCAAAATAACTATCTACTATGAAATTTAAATTGAAGGTACTGTTTGTATTCTTTTGTTTTTTCAGCTTAAACCAATGGAGTTATTCACAAACCACACAAGACTTAAATCTTTCGAAAGGAAAATTGGCAGTTGGTGGATATGATGTTGTGAGTTACTTCGATACAAAAGCGGTTGAAGGTGAAAAAGAATTCACAGCGGAATACAAAGGTGCTGAATATCGATTTATTTCACAGAAGCATGTTGATAAGTTTTTAGCTAATCCGGAAAAGTACCTTCCTGCCTATGGTGGTTGGTGTGCTTATGCCATGGCAGACAAAGGAGAGAAAGTAGATGTCAACTACGAAACCTTCGTTGTTCAGAATGGCAGGCTGATGCTTTTTTACAATAAGTTCTTTTCGAATACCAAAGAGTATTGGCATGAGGAAGGACCTGATAAATTGGAAAAGAAAGCAGATGCCAATTGGAATAAACTTGTCAATTAACATAAAAAGAGTAATCCTAAATATATGGGATTACTCTTTTTTATTTTCTATCACCACATACTAAATTATCGTCAACTTTCACTCGGCATTTCTACAAGCTTTGAAGGTTCTACTTTCAAGCTTCCTTCTTCTTCATTTTTCCATTGATGAAAAACGAAGCAAAAAATCTAGGCTTAGAAGTCAAAAGCTAAATTTCATTCCACTCGCCTAAATGATTTTAAACTCGCTTTGCTCAAACAAGAAAATCATTTTTAACGGCTCATTTCATGAAATTCTTAACGCCTTTCCCTTCAATGCCGGGGGAAGTACTACCAAACTAAAATGGTAGGAAGCTCAATGGCGCGAATGTTAAGCGTTAGCGTCATTCGTGTCCTTCAGATTATCAGAAATCTCTTGATTTCTAAACAATATAAATAACGAAAACTTAGTTTATTTACCAGCCCAATATATAAGCAAACATCAAAGGAGCAACGATACTCGCATCTGATTCTACAATGAATTTTGGGGATTTGGTATCGAGCTTACCCCAAGTGATTTTTTCATTTGGAACGGCACCCGAATAAGAACCATAAGAAGTGGTGGAATCTGAGATCTGACAGAAATAACTCCAGAATGGTGTATCTGTTCTTTCCAAATCTTGATAAAGCATTGGTACTACGCAGATAGGGAAATCACCGGCAATACCACCGCCAATTTGATAAAAACCAATTCCTAAATCTGTTGCGTTTTCAGTGTACCAATCCGCCAAGAAAGTCATGTATTCAATTCCTGATTTCATGGTGGAAGTTTTCAATTCACCCTTAATACAATAAGAGGCGAAAATATTACCGAGTGTTGAGTCTTCCCAGCCTGGAACTACAATAGGTAAGTTCTTTTTGGCAGCTGCCAGCATCCAGCTATTTTTAGGGTCAATTTCATAATACTGCTCCAAAACACCTGAAAGCAGCAATTTATAAAGGAATTCATGTGGGAAATAACGCTCTCCTTTATCTTCCGCCTCTTTCCATATTTGGAAAATATGTTCTTGTATTCTTCTAAACGCCTCTTCTTCAGGAATACAAGTATCCGTCACCCTGTTCAAACCTCTCTCTAGTAAATTCCACTCCTCCTCAGGAGTAAGATCTCTGTAATTGGGCACTCTTTCATAATGATTGTGTGCTACAAGGTTCATCACATCTTCCTCTAAATTGGCACCTGTACAAGAAATGATCTGCACTTTATCCTGTCGGATCATTTCAGCAAAAGATCGACCGAGTTCGGCAGTTGACATGGCTCCAGCGAGAGAAACTAGCATTTTTTTCCCTTCACTGATATGTTTAACATAGGCTTTAGAAGCATCGATTAAAGTAGCGGCATTGAAATGCTTGTAGTGGGCAAGCATGAATTCGGTTACTGGTCCTTTATTTCCCATTGAATTTAAATTTATAGCTTAACAATTTATAGTAGAGTTTGGCGGCCAAGAAATCAGGACCTTTGAGGCCTTTGATTGGAGCCAATTCAACGATATCAAAACCCACCACATTTTTTTGCTCAAAAACTTTTCTTAAATATTGAATGGTAGGGTTCCAAAGTAAACCTCCTGGTTCAGGAGTACCGGTAGAGGGCATAATCGAGGGATCAAACGCATCAAGATCAATTGTGATAAAAACATCATCAGTCATCTGATCTATAGACTTTTGCATCCAATCTGACTTGCCGTAAATCTCTTCTGCGAAATATGTTTTCTCTTTATTAAGGTATTTCATTTCTGAAATGTCCATACTTCTGATGCCCACTTGAATCAAATTTGTATTCAGACTAGCATCATAAACAGCACACGCATGATTATAAGGCGTACCCAAATAGGAGGGACGTAGATCTGTATGAGCATCTAATTGTAATACCGTCAGATTGTCAAACTTTTCATAGAAAGCCTTTATAATTCCAATACTGATAGAATGCTCACCGCCGAAGAAAGTCAAAAACTTATCCGTCTTTAAAAGCTCTGTTGTACTTTCATAGATGGCCTTGAAGACTGCTTCTGGAGTGCTTTTTTCAGTGATGGGATCAAGAATATGAACACCTTCATGATAGACTTCGGAGTCCGTTTCTATGTCATAAAGTTCCATATTTTCTAATGCATCAAGAAAAGGAGCAAAGGATTTGTCCGCTCCTTTTCCCCATGTGCTTGTACCGTCATAAGGAATGGATTGCAACCATACTTTTGCCGTGTCTTTTTGGCAAAATTCATCTTCTAAACCTGCAAAATTTGGCATAGCTATTCTGTTTCGTTTGTTCCTTTATACCCTAATAAATGGAACATGTCTTCCACAGATTGTTCGTTTCTATAGACATAATCCACAATATTTCCTTTCTCATCTCTGTCAATAATCACATGTTTTGGTGAAGGGATAAGGCAGTGTTTGATTCCTCCATAACCAGAAATGGCATCTTGGTAGGCACCCGTATGGAAGAAGCCTAAGTAAAGCGGTTCTTCATCTTCCTCACTGTATTCAGGCAAGAGCACTTCTTGATTTAAGTCTTCTGAATTATAATAATCTGAATGATCACAAGAAATGCCCCCAATAATGACCTTCCTGTATCGATTTTGCCATTTGTTGATTGGAAGAAGGATAAACTTTTCATGAATAGACCAGGCATCTGGGATCGTATTCATCAAACTGTTGTTGACGATGTACCAGCACTCTGTATCATTTTGATGTTTCTGGTCAAGGACTTGAAAAATAATAGCACCACTTTCGCCTACAGTAAATTTTCCAAACTCAGTAAATAAATGTGGGTCATCGATTTTGTGTTCTGAACAAGTTTCCTTGATGGTAGAGACGATATTATTGATGATATCATCATAGTTATATTCAAAACCTAAGTTGTTTCGGATAGGTAAACCACCGCCGATATTAAAGGAATCTAAAGATTCAGAAACCTCTTTGAGTTTGACATACGTAAACAATGCATTCTGAAATTCTCTCCAATAATAGAGGGTGTCCTTCACACCGGAATCCACAAAGAAGTGCATCATTTTCAGCTCCACATTGTCTAATGGATTGATTTCATTCTTGACAAATTCAACAATCTCACTACTTGGAATACCTAGTCGAGATGTATTATAAGGAGAACCCGGCTCGCCGTTGATGGCAATTCGAACGCCTATATTATAGACATGATCTGATTCCTGTACAAAATGTAATAATCGTTTGAGCTCATTTTTTCCATCTAAAATGATGGTGATATTAGAAAATCCAGATTCTTGAAGTTCAATGATTTTTTTAAGGTAATTATCAGTCTTGTAGCCGTTGCAAAGGATTTTTCTTTCCTTGTCTACTTTTCCTTCAGCATGTAAACTTTGGATCAGGTTGATATCAAATGTGGAGGAAGTTTCAAGGTTTACATTGAATTTCAGCGCTTCAGAAACTACATGTGAGAAGTGATTACACTTGGTCACATAACAGTAATTGTAACTTCCATTGTACCCGTGCCTTTTTCTGGCTCTATTAAACAAGTTCCGAGCTTTCTTAATTTGTTCTCCGATTTTTGGTAAATAAAAAAAACGGAAAGGAGTGCCATACTTGTCTATCAAGTGTTTTAGGCTGATTCCGTGAAAAGCTAAAGAATCTTGCTTCAGATCAAAACCTTCTTGTGGGAAATAATAGGTCTGATCGATCAAGTCAAAGTACTTATTTTTCATCCAGTAATTAGAAAATAGTTAGTTAAATATTATTTGAGCATGTTGTAATGTTCATTTCATAATATACTGAATTTTAACATGTTTAAGAGCGATTTGTTTTAGATTGAGAAGAAAAAAGTTTTTATGACAAGGAAATATTTTTAGAAAAACCCGATGGAGAAACTCCTTTGATTTTTTTGAAAGTACGATTAAACTGACTGATACTGTCAAACCCTACCTCATAGGCAATTTGACTTTTAGAAAGCCTTGTATTTTTCAGAAGGTGACAAGCTTGCTCAATCCTAAATTGATGAAGGTAAGTTATAAAACTGATGCCTTTCGCTTGTTTGAACCATCTGCAGAATGAGGTTTTCGTCATATTGACTTTTGTAGATAAAGTGTCCAATTCAATTTGCTGTTGATAGTTTTCAAAAATAAATCGATGAATAATGTCTAGCCTTTCATTCCCAACAATTTGTTGCGTACTGTTTTTCATCATAGGAATGAGTTTCCCCTTTTTTTGACTTAAGTGATGAAGTAAATCCAGTAAGATTAAAAATTGAGGAGTGTTGTTTTGAGTAGTGAAAAGCGAAATAGAAAGTTGCTTCAAAGATGTTTCAACGGATGTGAAATTAAGTCCGCTTCCCGATTGTTGAAATGGTTTAAAAATGCTTTTCAATTCTGGAATTTGCATTAATCTTTCTTGATCGATCTGAATCACATACGCCTCCACTTCTTCTACTTCTTTAGAAGAAACCCACTGATGCGGTACATTGGGGGATACCCAAATAAAATCTCCCTCTTCAAAAGTACTTACATCATCTCCTACAAATCGTAAACCCCTTCCTTTTGTAATATAGGTGAGTTCCACTTCCGGATGATAATGCCAATACGCCGTGAAGGCTTTTTGCTCCACTTTAAAAATTCTAAAGGTGGAGGAAGACTGTTCTGTATATTCTCTTTTCGCTTTGATGTTTGATTATATTTCCCTTGAAATTTACTGAATTATAATATAGTGACAATATATGCATAGCATTTGAAAAAATATACAAAGTTTGATGCGGTTTTGTACCTTACTTTTGAGTATTGATTCACCATAAGATGTACAAAATGAAGAACTTATACCTACTACTTCCCATTCTAGTATTTCTTTTAAACGCATGTAATGAAATGAAAAAAGCGAATTCACCTATTAAAGCGGTTCAGTTTGGAGATATTCAGCCGGAAGGTTGGATCAAAGAACAGATGAAATATGACCTCAAAGAAGGTTTTGTGGGACACTTGGATGAACTTGTTCCTGACTTGATCATTGAAGATGATATTTATGGAAAGGATCGATTAACCAAAAAAGTAAAATCAAAAGACGTAGGGGCTGTCAACTCAGAAGGTGAGTGGAATGTGCAGTTTTTATGGTGGAATTCAGAAACCCAATCCAATTGGTGGGACGGTTATATCAGAAATGCTTTGCTGACAGGTGACAAAGAAGCGATTGCTAAAGTAGTAAAGTATGTCAATGAGAAACTAGCTACACAAGACCCTGATGGATATATAGGTGTTTATGCAGATGATTTACGCTATGATCATACCACCGAAAATGGAGAATTATGGGCACAAGCTTCATTATTCAGAGGATTGTTGGCTTATTATGAAGCAACGGATGATCAAAAAGTGTTAGAAGCGGTGGTCAAAGCCGTTGAGGTGACAATGGAAGCTTACCCAATTGAGCAATCGACTCCTTTTAAAACGGTAAAGCCATTTGCAGGAGTAGGTCATGGATTGACATTTACGGATGTTTGTGATCAACTGTATGATATTACTGGAGAACAGAAATATTTAGATTTTGCAAAATTCTTATTGGATGATTATAACCTTCATCAAATGGCAGAAGAGGATATTTTACTAAAAAATCTGGCAGATAAAAATTATAAATTTAAAGGTCACGGGGTGCATACTTACGAACATCTAAGAAGCTTGACTTTAGCGGCCTACACATCGGGTGATCCAAAATACAAAGAAGGTTTACAGCATTATTTAGAGAAGCTAAAAGATGTAGTCAGTGTAAGTGGAGGGCCGATTGGCGATGAATGGATTTTCGGCAGACATGCTGATGCAGATAGCACAGGTTATGAATATTGCTCATTGCAGGAATTACTAGACAGTTACGCCGTGTTGAATAAATTTGATCATAACAGTGCATGGGGTGATAAAATAGAGTGGTTGCTGTTCAATGCGGCGCAAGGGGCAAGACATCCGCATCATTCTTCCATCGCTTATTGTAAAAGTGATAACTCGTATTCGATGTGCGGTCATATCAATGATCATGAATGTAAAGAATCAAAAGAAAATCGGTTTAAATATTCTCCAGTTCATAAAGATATAGCGGTTTGTTGTGCTCCAAATGCCGGAAGAATCTATCCTTATTTTATTCAAAATATGTGGCAGACGGATGGTAATACCTTGTATTTGGATTTATACGGTCCATCAAATTTCACCTCCATTGTCAATGGAAAGAAAGTGAAAGTACAGCAAGTCACTAACTATCCTGCTTCAAATCAAGTGGAGTTGAAAGTTGCAGGAAATACTGCTTTTGATTTAGCATTAAGAGTACCGCAGTGGGCTGAAAAATTTGAAATCAATGGAAAAGAATTTTCAGCCAATAATAAGGGATATGTGATTGTACCAAGTGATGTTGATAAATCTTCGATAACTATTAAAATGGGCTTTTCACCTGAAATCCATCAAGAGTCACAAGGAGAATATGTTTCTTATGGCCCATTATTATTTGCATTACCTTTGGAAGGGACGGCAGAAGATGTGAAAGTATGGAAAGGTGATTTCAAAGATCAAAAATATGCTTACACTCAAGATGAGAAATCAACTTATACATTAGAAACCAACTCACTGATCAAAGTCCATCATTTAAAAGGTAATAATCCTTTTGAAAGTGTGGCTTTGGAAGTGGATTTCAAAAATACAAAAGGAGAAAAAGTAACTTCAACGATGAAGCCTTTAGGGGCAACCGTATTAAGAAAATCAGTATTTTAGAATTGAAATGAATAGAGAGAGCATGTTTGGCATTTTATCAAGCATGCTCAACATATAACTACGAAATAAGAAATGAAAAATAGTACGATCCTTATCATCACTCTTTCATTGAGTACACTGCTATTTTCTTGTCAGGAAAAGAAAGTGGAAGAGAAAACAAAACGACCCAATATCATTTATATTATGTCTGATGATCATGCCTACCAAGCCATCAGTGCATACGATACTTCTTTAATTCAGACGCCGAATATTGACCGACTGGCGCATGAAGGAATGCGTTTTGATCAAGCCTACGTTTCCAATTCCATTTGTTCACCAAGTAGAGCTGTTACTTTGACGGGGAAAATGAGTCATCTGAATTCCGTGAAAGACAATTTGGATGTTTTTGATTCTACCCAAACTACTTATCCAAAAATTCTTCAAAAAGCAGGGTATGAAACCGCCATTGTTGGAAAGTGGCATTTAAAATCTAAACCTACTGGTTTTGACTATTGGGAAGTGTTACCGGATCAAGGAGATTATTATCAGCCGGATTTCAGAACTCCAACCGGAATGATTACTGAAAAAGGCTATGTAACAGATATTATCACGGATAAAGCCATTGATTATTTAGAGAAAAGAAAAGACAATGAAGAGCCATTTATGTTGATGGTACACCACAAGGCACCTCACCGGGAGTGGATGGTGGCCATGGAACATCTTCAAACTTTCAAAGATCAGAAGATAAAACAGCCTGCTACTTTATTTGATGATTATAAAGGAAGAGGAAAAGCATCTAAAGAGGCAGAAATGAGAATCTCTGACCACATGGGATTGACCAATGACACTAAAGTGGTGCCGGAAATTCGAGACGCCAAAGGTTTTAAACCTTTTATGGGATGGTATGATTTTGCGTATTCCAAAAATTTGAAAAGATTGAATGCAGAAGAAAAGGCAAAATGGGAGGAAGTGTATGGTCCTATCAATGAAGATTTCAAAAATAGTAATCTCAAAGGAGATGAGTTGACTGCGTGGAAATACCAACGTTATATGGAAGATTATTTAGGAACGTTGGTGAGTGTAGATGAAAATGTGGGCCGTTTACTGGATTATTTGGATCAAGCAGGGTTAGCCGAAAACACAATTGTAGTTTATACTTCAGATCAAGGTTTTTATTTAGGAGAACACGGTTGGTTTGATAAGCGATTTATGTACGAACAATCCTTCAGAACACCTTTGATGGTAAGATGGCCAGGACATATTAAAGCAGGATCAGTCAATAAAGATTTAGTACAGAATATTGATTACGCTCCTAGTTTCTTAGAAGTGGCGGGCGTAGAGGTTCCAAATGATATGCAAGGTGCATCTTTAATCCCATTAATGGAGGAGCAAAAGTCAACAGATTGGAGAGATGCGTTGTATTATCATTATTATGAATATCCGGGTATTCATGGCGTAAAACGTCATTATGGCATCAAAACAAAACGTTATAAATTAATCCATTTCTATTATGATATAGATGAGTGGGAATTGTATGATTTAGAAAAAGATCCTGATGAAATGCAAAATGTTTACGATGATCCTTCTTACGCTGAGGTAAAAGCAAATTTACATTTGAAACTTAAAGAGCTAAGAAAACAATATGGAGACTCTGATCAATTAACGCAAGAGATGTTGAAAGCAGATTTGAAACGCTTGGAGGAATTAGGGTTGAATTAAAAATGAATAGGTTATTCCATTAAAATGGGATGACCTATTTTTTTACTCAAGCTAATAATTTAGCGGTTTCTATTAATCCTCTATTGTTCATTAAGACTAATAATTCATCTCTGGTATAAGGTGGATTTTTATACATTTTGAGTTGCTGTTGAAAGGCGATATGAAGTAACTCTTTATCGATGAATTGACTGATAAATTGGTCTGGATGTATGGCTGTAATATGCCATTTTTCTAATTCATCGGTGGGGAAATCTTTTATATTATAGGTAATAATGAAGCGTGATTTACTTTCTATAGCACATGCCACAACATGTCTATCATCTAAATCTCGTGACATTTTTATTTCATTAATTTTCGCATGTATTATTGTGGATGGAATACAAGATTCTGGAAAAATAGCATTCATTCTTTGAGCAACTTTCTGATATTTTTGTTGATTCTCATTTCTCTTTAAAGCTAAGTTTCTAGTCCACTCATCTTGAATTATTTCAGACCAAAAGGCATCTATTGCATCATTGTTATGTAGGCAAAGAAATAAATCTCTCAGTAATACGGGATATAAAATATTGGCATCTAAGACACAATTGATCATTACAATTCCATATTTAGGTCTTCGGATAAGTCAGCTAAACCTTCTAAACTTTTTGATCTCTTTTCTCTTTTCAACATATAATTTTTGATGTCTTGCTCATAGTACATTCTGCGATTACCATTTTTCGAAAATGGAATTTTACCGTTCTCAGAAAGTTTGATTAAAGTAGGGCGAGACATTCCTAATAAATCAGCCGCCTGTTGAGAAGTGATTAGAACTGATGGCTTTTCAGCCAATGTATCCGACATAATAATCGCAGTGATGGATTCAATTTTCTCTTGATCTTCTATGATCATCTTTGTGCCGTTGATGATGACTTCAATCTGTTGTATTTTATGGATGTTATCGTTTATCATAATATTTACCTTTGTATTTCAAATATACGAATTATTTGAAATATTCGAAAATTATAGTATTTAAAAAAATCCCATTGAAAAAGCATTTCAATGGGATTTTTGTCTTCGTCAAATAACGACTTATAGATTATTTTCAACAAACTCTGTCATTTGTTGGTATAAGTGAAGTCTTGTATTTCCGCCGTAGATACCATGGTTTCTATTTGGGTAGAAGAACTCACTGAATTGTTTTCCAGCTTGAATTAAAGCATTTGACAAGTCGAATGAGTTTTGAACGTGAACGTTATCATCACCCGTACCGTGGATCAAGAAGAACTTACCTTTTAGTTTGTTCACATGCTGAATCGGAGAGTTGTCATCGTATCCAGAAGGGTTCAACTGAGGTGTTTTCAAGAAACGCTCTGTGTAGATGGTGTCGTAGTATCTCCAAGTGGTAACAGGTGCCACGGCGATAGCCATTTTGAATTGGTTTGCACCTGTAAATAAACATAGTGATGACATGTAACCACCAAAACTCCAACCCCAGATACCAATTCTATCAGCATCTATATAACTTTGTTTTCCTAACCACTTTGCTGTTTGGATTTGGTCAATGGCTTCCAATTTACCCAATTGAGCGTAAGTAGCGTGCTTGAAATCTCTACCTCTAGAACCTGTACCACGAGGGTCAACCACTGCAACAATATATCCTTTTTGAGTCAACATTTGATGCCAAGCGAAGTTGCCACCGCCCCATGCATTTGCCACTTGATTAGATCCAGGACCTGAGTATTGGAACATTAAAACAGGATATTCCTTATTGGCATCAAAATCGGCTGGCTTCAGCATATAACCGAAAAGTTCTACGTCGTCTTCAGTAGTGAAAGTAAAGTGCTCTTTCTTGACAAAGCCATAGCTATCAATCAACTTTTTGAAATCAGCATTATCTTCCAATACTTTCACTAATTGATTTTTCTTTGTTTTGAATAAAGAAGTAGTAGATACTTCTTCTGAATTACTATGCTTTGCAATATAGTAGCTGAAGTCATTACTCATATTGACATGAGTCTGACCACTTTTTGCTGATAATTGTACTTTCTTCTTGCCGTAAATATCAATAGAATAGAAGTCTCTGTCCAAAGGTGCTACTTCGTTAGAGATGTAATATAATATTGCTTTTTTACTGTTTTCATCAATGCCTACTAACTCGCTTACTTCCCAATCACCAGAAGTAATCTGACGAACTTGCTCACCATTTACATTATATAAATAAATGTGCTTATAACCACTCATTTCAGAAGTATAGATGAAGTGTTTTCCGTCTTTCAAATAAGTAAGGTTGTCACAGTAATCAATGTCTACATATGTTTTGCTATCTTCTGTCAAAATCACTTTGCTTTCACCCGTTGTAGCATTAGCGTGTAAGATTTCTAATTTGTTTTGAAGACGGTTCATTCTGATAATAGACACCGTGTTAGCATCAGTAGTCCATTTCACTCTTGGGATGTAAATATCAGTTGCTGTACCGATATCTAATTTCGTATGCTTATTACCATTTTCAAGGTCTACAACAGCGACAGCAACTACTGAATTTTTCTCACCTGCCTTAGGGTATTTGAATCTGTAATCGTTAGGGTAAAGTCCGCCCCAAAGTTGCATGTTGTATTCAGGAACCTCTGTTTCATTAAAAATTTGATATGCAATTTTTCGGCTGTCAGGTGACCAGAAAAATGCTTTTGCAAATGAGAATTCTTCCTCATACACCCAGTCTGCAGAACCGTTGATGATATGATTGAATTTGCCATCAGTAGTCAATTGTGTCTCTTTCATATCCGAAAGATTCACGACAAAAAGGTTGTTCTCTCTTACAAATGCTACTTTTTTACCGTCAGGAGAAAATGTAGCATACGATTGTTTTCCTGCAGTTGATAGTTTTGTTACTACTTTTGTTTCAAAGTTGTATACAAAATATTCTGCTTTATAAGAACGGCGATAGATTGATTCTTTTTCAGTCATCAATAAGATTTGACTCTCATCTGCTGAAAATGAATAGCCACCAATGTTGATTTGAGGAGTTAATGCACTTCCGTCAAGAATAGTTTCTACTTCTTTTCCGGTAGTTACATCATTTTTAATGATTTTGTTGTCTTTCAACTTTGTATAGAACTGCCCTGCTTTCATCCAGCGAACAGCATTGACTGATTTTGGGTAAAACTTATAGTCTCTCCAAATGTCTTCAAGTGTTATTTGTTTGTTCTGTGCATGTGCTGATAGAAAAAGCACACATAGTAATCCGATTAATAATGATAATCGTTTTTTCATATTATAAAGATTGTTGATGGAAGTAAAAATTAGATAATTATTAATGCTTGAGTTGAGCTAAGTATTAATACAAAATTATTTTTGGCTAGTACTTAGGAGTATGTTTGTTTCCTCTGTTTTAGGTTTCCAACATGCTCTCAATAAAATTATCAGCCTAAATATATAGAAAGTAAGCGATTGGTAAAAAATCAAGGCATAAAAAAATCTTACAACGCTTAATTACATTGTAAGATTTTTAGTTCATGCTGTTCGAAATTTATACGGCTTCGTCGTAGACTACTGTTGTATTTAATTCTGTAGCATTGTTCTCGTGACTTAATGCATGTAATTCATCCTCTAAAAAGTAGATGTGATTTTGCATGTCATTAATTCGGCGGTTCTTGTCGTAGACAGTTTTGTGTAGTTTGTCGATGTACCCTTGACTGTCAAGCAACATTTTCTTTAGACGATCCATGTAAAGTCGATCGGATTCATTCCATCCCTGTTCAAGTAACGTTACTTTTCTTTTGTTTAAATCTGCCTGAGGCGAGTTCTTCGGATAGTTAATACTCTGCTTTTTCATCATTAATTTAGAATTTATAAGTAGTAAAAAATCAGATCTACACGTAAAAATAAGTAGTTATAGTCGTGTAAATAATTAAGCAATCATTGGACAATTCATTGCTTAGTTAATTTGATTTTTGAATAGATTAAGTAATTCACGTACTGGATTTATATCACAAATTTAAAATGTTATATTATTTATACAAATAATTAAAGGGATTTCTATTAGTTAATTTTAACATTGTGTGAATTTTCTTAAAAAATCAGGTTGAATGATAGATTTGGCGTGATTCCGAGTTGTGAGATATCCGTTAGCACATATTCATAATTGGTGGTGTTTTCAGGGCCTACCTGTGTAACTTGGCGTTCTTCTGTATTTTGCTGATTGTATAAATCATAAATGGTCAGTACTATTTCACCTTTCATTCTTTTACCGATTCTAAAGTTGTATTCAGAAGAAAAGTCCAAGCGATGATACAGAGGTATGTCATAAGGTTCTATATCGGAGGTCTTAGGTTGTTCGTTATTATTTCCAGGAGTTGGGTTCGGAGTATTAAGAAGATCATTGAAATCATAAGACGTATTTTTTACGACCCATGTCAGTCCAGCTTTCCATTTTTTTCTTTTATACATACTGGCTAACTGAAGTATACTTGTCCTTTTCTTTTCGGCTTCTCTAGGAGTATATTGTTTGTTATATTGATTGTAGCCATAGCTCATATAGAAGTACCAACGTTTTGCATTGTATTCATACATTATATCAACACCGTAAGATTCTCCATCACCAATATACTTCTTAAAGTAAACTGGATTTCTAAATGTAAGGTCAGACATCTCGCCAGTACTTTGCTTGTAGTAACTTTCTACATCCAAAGCGTGTTTTAACCACTTAAAAGTACCTCCACCTATAAAGTGATTGGAAGTGATGACAGGTATATTTTCGTCGTCAGAAATGATCCAATACGAATCATAAGTGAGCTCGTCAGATAATTCTCGGACAAATTGATAATATCTTCCTGCAGAGAATTTCAAACTAAACATATTATCCTGACCAATCGGTAAAGTACCTTGAACTCTTGGTGCTAAATAGGCTTTTTGACTAGGTTGGTAATACCATACTCTACTCCCTACCGTTAATGACAGTTTGTTGAGAAAGAAGCTGTATTGTGTATAGAGTCCGGCAGATTGGGACGAAGTGAGGCTATCGTATTCTTTTAATAAAAAGCCGTTTGGTTTTAGATCCTTGACTACAGAATAATAGGTGTATATACCACCAACATCTAAACGGCCATTTTTGAAGAAAATTTGCTGATCAGAATGAAAACTGATGTCTTGCATTTTTTGATAGCCAAAAGTAGTGACTTTTTTTAATGGGCGATTACTGGTGGTATCTTTTCGGTAGAAAATTCTATCATTCTTTCGCGTATTATCAGAGTATGTAAAGTACACGCTGGAATTCACTTTATTGTAGTGTGATTTCCATTCTAAAGACATGGCATTATTGCTCCATTCTCTTGTATCTGAATTCGTTTTTGTAGGTGATTGAGCGGGAGCCTTTTTTTTAGGAGATTGCTTTAGCGGCAATGGAATATCAAAAGAAGAGAAATAATTGTCTTGAGAATAAAGGTAGCTGAACGATAAGCTATGGTCTTTATTGACTTGATAAATGACTTTAGCGTTTGCATCGTGATAGTCGATATCAGGTTTCACACTTTGATTGTAAATACTGACACTTTGTTCCTCATCGGCAAACTCTTTACTTTCACCTGTTTCTAAATTTCGATCATATAACAACCGTTCTATTGCCCCATGATATTTTCTAAATGTACCCAGTACTGCTAACTTTCCTCTAACAATAGGAGTAGATAAATAGGCTTTATATCCCAATAAGCTAAGCCCAACATTACCTTCAGTATGATAAAGCGGAGGGTCTTTGAGGCCAATATCTAAAATACTCGATACTCTCGCTCCATAAAGACAATCATAACCGCCAGGATAAAGGATTGCAGAGTTTGTGATGTCGGGATTGATAACGCTTTGTAGACCAAAATAGTGGTCCAACTGATACATCGGATATTTATCAATAAGTGTAAGGTTCTGATCCGTTTCACCACCTCTCACTTCCAATGCAGAAGATAACCCGGTCGTACTAACACCAGGTAAAAGTTTTAAAGCATAAAAAACATCCTCTTGATCTGAAGTAGGGAGGTTACCAATGCCTGCATTCTTGACATTTTTACCTCTACTTTGTTGATCTATTAAGGATGTGATAGAGTCTAATTGTGTTTCATAGACTAATTCCGGCAGACTTTGTTTTTTGACTCTAAGTGCAATATCTAATGGCTTAGAAAGGTCTAAACCAGCTACAGGTATCGCTAAGTCTTCAAAACCAAGAAATTTTATACGTAAGGTATCATTGGCAGGGACAGAGACATTAAACATTCCGTTTTCATCAGAAACAGCATATTTACGCGTTACTAATGATTCTATTGTAGTGTAGGGAAGTGTATTATTATCTGTGTCACTGACAATTCCTTTAATATTAATCTTTTGAACTATTTTTTTTCGGATGACAATAAACTGATCATCTAGTACCTCATATTCTAGGTCACTTCCCGCTAGTGCTTGTACTAAAGACTTTTCTAAAGTAGCTTCATTAAAAGCAATATCCACTTTTTTGTCTTCTAGCAATTTATCATTGAAAGAAAAGTACACACCAAAGTGATGTTCAATTTCTTTGAGCACTTTTTTCAGTGGTTCTTTTTGATATTGAGCAGTAAAAAGTGGACCTTGTGCCCATAGTAATAATGGACTCAAGATGACAAGTAGGAGTAAAATGTAACTATGTCTAGTAAGAGATTTCAACTTCTTTTTTCTTATTGTCTATCTTGTAATTAATATCCATGGATTTGGATATAATATCAAGTGCCTTCTCCAGCGATTTATTTGAAATAGTACCTGAAAAGCGTAATTTCTGTATATCTGAATTTTTATAAATAATGCGAATATCAAACTGTCTTTGAATTTCTTCAAAAACACTTTCAAGAGGAGCATTAGAATATTTGAACAACCCTTTTTGCCAGTTTGGTTGCTTTTTAGCATGTGCATTGGTGACAAAGCCACCGTTTTTATATTCAGCTTCTTGTCCCTTGGTTAATATCACCTGATTTCCTTCGTTGTCTTTTACAGCTACTTTTCCGGTATAGCAGCTTACGATCCACTGCTGTTTTCTCGCTAAAATATTAAAACTTGTTCCTAATACAGTTACCGTGCCCATTTCGGTATTGACTTGGAAAGTCTGTCCCTTTTCTACTTTGAAGTAGGCTTCCCCTTTCAGAGAGATGTAACGGCCGGCGTTAAAACTCTTTTTGTCATAAGAAATAGAACTACCTGCATTAAGATCTACAGTAGAACCATCTGGCAAGGTGATATTGTTGGTAAAACCGTTGCGTGCTGTATCAACATGGTGCTGTGGTACAAAGTTTCTAAAATAGAAATTCACAATGAGCCCCAATACGATGACGGCAGCACCATATTTCCACCAAGTAGTTTTGAAAGAAATGGTTTTAGTAGGTGTCTTAGTATTCGAAATTTTTTGATCGATTTCTATCCATAGTTCTCGCTCTCTTTGAGCAGAGAAATAAGGGTCTTTGACTTTTACTTGTTTTACCCAATCTTTCGCTTTATCAATATTTTCTTTCTCTTCAGGATTATCTTTGAGGTAATTATTCCAATAATCCTCTTTAGACACATCTCCTAACACCCAGGTGACGAAATCTTTGTTCTCTATATATTTATCAATTGCAGACATCTTATTATCAGTGAGGTATATTCAGTAAAGAGCTATAAAATTGATTTGTACTATATTTCGTTGAAAAAACTTTCAATTAATTTTCCAACGACTAATAAAAGTAGAGGGTCATCCATGTTATTTCTCATTTTCTTCAACGCTGAGGCTTGAACATTTCTGACGGATTGATTACTGATTTGCATGATTTCACTGACTTCTTCCGGAGAGAAACCATTATAAAATCGGAGGTAGATCACTTCTTTTTGTCTTCCAGAAAGTGTCTCTAAGCACTCTAAGAGCTTATCTTTTGTAATTTGATCTGTTTCAGAAGAGATGATTTGTTCTTCCATTGTGAAAGTAACATCAAAAGTATCTTCTGGTACTTCTTCAGTGACGGTGGTTTTGGAGTTCTTTTTTACTTTTTCATAAATACTCCTTTTTAGAGACACCATCAAATAGAGTTTTACATTGTCTGTATCACCTAAAGAAGAACGTTTTTCCCAAATTCTAAGGAATAAATCTTGGACACAGTCTTCTACTAGACTCGCGTCCTGACAAAAATGATAGCCATATTTATACAATAATTTTATGTATTGATCATAAAAATATTTGATGGCTGATGCATCATTGTTTTCCTTTAATTTTTTCCAATATTGAAGATCCTGTGACATTTAGTGAAATGGAACTAAGATAGAGTAAAAAATGCTTGAAGTATAAAATACTGTAAGAGTTGTGTTTGCTTACTAAAAAATAATTCTACACTTAAAGAACTTAAAGCTAAGAGTATGTTTAGAAGCTAGATTTGAAGAGTGAAAATAGCTCATAATAGCATTGAGAGGACATTTATTGAATAGAAAATTGCAGTGTCACCTTCTATCAAATGAATAAACTCACGTTCTGAAATGATGAATTTTCAACAAAAGAGCAGTTCCAAACATGCTCTAAGTTAATCAAATCTTTTCTCTATAAACAATAAAGATGATTTCTAATATAAAGAAAGTAGTCTGATTGAACATTAAAACTTAACAAAAGAGGTAGGAGATAAACCTCCTATCCTCATGTGAAGATAGGGGGTAATCGTATCTAATTTATCTATTCGTTTGATAAAGCCTCAAAGATATGACATATTTTGAATTGAAAAAGTGCAATTTTTTTAATTATTAAAAAGTAAGATCAATGAGTGAGTATTCATTTTAGTTATTTGTAATACTTAAAACAGGTTCGTTATATCGAAATCGGAAAAAAATGTGGCTATTTTATTGAAATCGGAAAATAACATTGTTTAGAATTATTCTTAATAGTATACTTGTGTTATTATTTAAAATTAGTCTAAATAAAGCAAATATAATATAAGCTGTATGATACAACGTATCTTACTTCTTTTCTGTTCACTACTCCTATCTGTCTCTTCAATCTATAGCCAAGATAAAGTAATCGTTTCTGGAAAAGTAATTGACACTCAAACAAACAAAGGTATTCCCTTTTGTACGGTCCAGTTAAAAGACCTAAGAAAAGGAGGCTATACAGATGCAAATGGTCATTTTAGATTGCCTAAAGTACCACTTGGACCACATGAATTAGTAGTAACTCGTACAGGATACACCACCTACTCACAAAATATCAGTGTGACACAATCGGGTATATCTAATTTAGTTATTTCATTGTCAGAAAGTGAAGTGAAGTTAGATGAAGTCATGGTGATTGGAGAGTCTGAAAAGACTAAAATGGAAAAACAGGGTTTTGCTGCTGAAAAGATCACAACAGAGGAAATAGCAGTACAATCTGTAGAATTGAATAGTCTTTTAGATCAGACGGCGGGAATCACCGTAAGAAGAGAAGGGGGATTAGGTTCTAATGTGAAGTACAGTATCAATGGATTGAGTGGTAATGCAGTGAGAATATTTATTGATGGAGTTCCAATGGAATACTTTGGTTCATCTTATTCATTAAATTCATTGCCTGTCAATTTAATTGAAGAAATAGAGGTTTATAAAGGTGTCGTACCTGTAGAATTAGGATCTGATGCTTTGGGAGGTGCAGTTAATATTAAAACGAAAGCAACTAATAAAACTACCTTAACAGGATCTTATTCATTTGGTTCTTTTAATACGCATCAAGCTTCTTTAAATGGTAGCTACCGTAATGAAAAGACGGGTTTAACCACAAGAGGATCTGTGTATTACAACTATTCTGATAATAATTATAAAGTGTGGGGCAATGAAGTATTTGTTGAAAATCCAGAAACTTTAGAGCCGATTCGAGTAGTAGCAAAACGTTTTAATGATGCTTACGAAGCACATGGAGCAAAGTTAGATCTAGGATTTACAGACGTGAAATGGGCAGATCAGTTTTTTGTTAGTATGGTGTATTCTGATATGTATAAAGAAGTACAACATGCTGCAACAATGATAAAAGCCTACGGAGAAAGACATTTTACACAATCAAACTTGGCACCTAGTATAAGTTATCAGAAAAAGAATCTTTTCACCAAAGGATTAGAAGTGAGTTTGTATGCTTCGTATGTCAAAAATAATAGAGCTACAGTTGATACTACCAAGAATGCCTACAATTGGTTTGGAGAAATTACAAGACGAAAATCTACAGGTGGAGAAGCGGGTAATACTCCTGTTCATACTATAACAAATGAGGGGACATGGATTAATAGAGCGAATGTTTCCTATTCATTGAATGATAATAATATACTCAATTTCAATGCTGTTGTTTCAGATTATAAAAGAACTGGATATAGTGAATTTTATGATCCTGAAAATGATAAAAGTAATGATTATTACAAGGTCATGAAATCAATACTAGGCCTATCATATTCTAACACAGCAATAAATTCACGCTTGAGATCAAATATATTCGTAAAATCTTATGGCAATGATGTAAATGTATTGACCCATAAATATGAAAATAATTCATACACACCTGAATACAACGGTACTTCTGATGTAAAATACAGTTATGGATTAGCGACAAGCTTTGATCTATTGAAGAAGCTGACTATTCAGTTCTCTGCTGAACAAGCGGTAAGATTACCTGAGCCAGATGAATTATTTGGTAATGGTGCACAAAACGGAAAAGCGAATTTAGATCTACTGCCTGAGATCAGTAAAAATATCAATGTAGGATTACGCTATGGAGAAGTTTATTTTGGACAGAATAGCTTAACACTTTCAACGAATTTTTTCGTGAGAGATGTTGAAAACCTAATCCAACGTGAAACACAGCCACAAGGAAATCAAGATCTTTTTATTTATTCCAATTTTGGTGAAATACTTTCAAAAGGGGTGGATTTTCAAGCAAACTACGAATACGGAACTAACCTAGAAGTTTCTTTTGCAGGATCTTATAATGATACTCGCTATTGGTCTGACTATGACATAAAGGGTAATATTAATCATTATAAGGGTGCAAGATTAAAAAATATGCCATACCTACAGTTCAATTCAAGTGTTAGATATAATCTGAGTGAACTGATCAAAAATAAAGGAGACCTCACAATGTATTACAACATGAGATACATTCATGAGTATTACCGTCATTGGAAAACCTTCGGACATACGAATAAGGATATGATCCCTACACAATTTGTCAATGATATTGGAGCGACTTATCGTTTCCCTAAAAATAAATTAGTAGTTAGCATGGACTTGAAGAATATATTCAATGAACAAGTCTTTGACAACTTTGCAATTCAACAACCTGGTCGTAGTATCTTCTTTAAGGTAAACTACACGATCTTATAATAATAACAATCAACTTTTCGTACTAATGAAACATTCAAACTTTTCAAAAGTTGCTGCAGTGATGTCAGCATTCTCTTTAATGGTTGCAACGTCATCATGTGATGTAAATGATGAAGTATCTAATCTAATTCCAGAAAATCCAATTGAGGATAATCCAACAGTATTTCACGTTGCTGCTGATGTTACTGACCCTGACGAGAGCGTTGTAGTCTATATGCAACCAACTACAAATATTTCAGCAGATACTTCTCTTTCTTTCTTTGGCAATGGCTATGAAATGGATGGTACGCGTTCTGCAAGAATTACAACTGCCGGCGGTTATGTTTATAACCTTGATTACGGTGGGGGTATGATTTACGAATTAGAGTATAATGGTGAAAACAGTTATACAAAAGGTAAAGAGATCAGTGTAGAGTCATTATTAGGTTTATACCCAAGATTTGCAGCTGTAAATGATGGTACTAATGACTTTATCCTTGTTCATAATGTAGTGTCTGTTACTGATGAAGCAACAGATAGTAAGCAAGTAACACTTCAAGTGATGAGACTTGCGGTTCCAGGTTTAACATTTAATAGAGAGACTGATTTTGTAGAGCATGACTTAGGTACTTTTGCTGTAGGTGAAGATTATGTATTCAGAGTAGATGCTCCTGCTATTGTAGGCAATAAATTATTGTATGGAACAGGTTACAGTGTTGTAGGCGAACCTCGTGGAGGTCGTGAGCCAGAAGCATTAGCCACAATTGTTTTAGACTGGTCAACATTAGCGAATCCAAAAGTTGTTACTTCAGATGCATCAATCGGTGATACTTATGGTTACAGAGCAAAATCTATTCACGTGCATGACGGATATGCTTACCAAATCAATATGACTACTCAAGAATCTGACGTTGTAATTACTAGATTAACTTCAGAAGGTGAATATGATGATTCTTATGTATTCAACATCACTGATAAATTAGGAAGAGGTAAAGGTAGTATTGGTTCAATCAACTGGCACCACGTTGGAAATGGTAAAGGATATGTTGCATTAGACGACTTATCTCTCGAAGATGATAACTCACACGAAATTGCATACATTGACGTTGTGGCTCAAACAGTAGAAGTTACTGCTGCTCCTAAATCTGATATGTGGTACTACCAATCAGGTGTTGCTGAAGGTGATAAATTCTACATGGCAATCAGCCCAATTGGTGAAGATGCTTACATCTGGGAGTTTGACGGTGCAGAAGCAACTAAAGCTGCTCAACTTGATGGTGGTAATATCTTCGTTCAAGGTATTTATAAATAAGGTTTTTAAGTTGATGATCAGTTCATCATGTTAAAAGTCGTTCGGAATATATGAGAAAATGGGGAGGGTAAAGGTCTTTTGATTTTTAGACCTCCTTATTCTTTTTTAAACTTAAAATAATAAGATGAAAAAGCTAGTAATATTATTAATGGCAACAACACTCTTTTTTTCTTGTTCAGAAGAAAAAGGAAGAAGAGGAATAGACTTCGATAAATTGAAAGGTCAATTGCAGTTGACAGAAGATCAAGTAGCAAAATATGATGCAATTGTCACTAAAAGTGAAGAAGAGAGAAAAAAACAATTTGAAGAGATGAAAGCTTCAGGTAAAATGAACCGTAAAGGTTTTATGAAAATCATGAAGACTTCATTCAAAAAACAAGAAGAAGAATTACAAGCTTTCTTAAGCGAAGAGCAACAAGTGTTGGTCCATGAGTTTATGAAAAGAAATATGCCAGGACAATCTGATTATTCTGATGAGTTGAAGGCTGAAGTGATTCAAACATTGGCATTAGATTCAGCTCAAACAGTAAAATACAAAGCAGTAAACCAAGCTTTTACAAAAGCCTACAGAGATGCACATGACCACTACCATGGCAATGGTGAAGCTGCTAATATGTATTGGAATCAATTCAACGAAGACCGTAAGGCTGCTCTTCAAAAAATCTTTACGGAAGAGCAATACGCTCAATATTTGGAGTTGATCAAAAAGGAAAGCTACAGAGGTCAAAACGAGAGAGGATAATGCGCCTGAAAAAATCCTTATTCAGAAAAAGAAGAAAAAAGGAATCTCTTTTTAAATACATTATGTCCGTGTCACATTTGTGGCTCGGACTTTTATCAAGTATAGTAGTGTTTGTCGTTTGTCTTTCTGGAGCAATGTATTCCTTCAAAACACAAATTTCAGAACTATTAAATTATGACGTGGTCTTCAATACTGAAGCAAACCACTCAAATTGGGTTAAACCGGAAACGATTAAAATAAATTTTCTAAAAGAAAAAAAGAAAGTCACGAGGATGGTCTACCCCAGTGATTTCTCAAGGAATGTAATGGTTTTTTTTCATGATCTTGAAGAAGATTTTGATGGACACTATTATGTACATCCTTCTACCGGAGATATTGTGGGAAGCAATGCTCAATCAACAGGAGCATTTTTCGATTTAATGAGAAGTATTCATAAAAATCTATTACTGGGTAAAATTGGAAATCATCTGGTGGGTATATCGATATTGATCTTTGTAGTACTACTGATTTCTGGGTTGGTATTGTGGTTTCCTTCGAATAAAAAGCAATGGAAAAAAGGCTTTCAGATCAAATGGTCAGCTAAACTGCCGAGAGTAATTTATGACCTTCACAATACATTAGGTTTTTATACTTTTCTATTACTATTATTTATTTCCATTACGGGTTTATATGTCTCTTACGCATGGGTAAAGAGTGCGGTAGTCGTTTCTTTGGGGGGACAACCCGTATTGAATGCTTCGAATGCTGATGCCATGAAAAGTGAACTCTCCAATGTATTTGCATCTTTTTTAGAAGAATCAATGGATAATCAAGCCGAAAAAGAAAAGCAGCAGGTAGAGGTTTCTTTAAACCAACTGCTCGAAGACAGTAATCGAAGATTGCCTTACAAAGCGATCACGACAATTCAATTGCCAACGGATGATAATCCCCATTACCAAATTACTAAAGTTAAACAGGAAAGTATTTTTTCGGCAGTTGTACCAGACCATGTGAAATATGGAAAAGATGGTCAATTCAAGAAACTTTTTTTGTTTTCTGATCAAAGTATAGCAGATCAATTCATGGAAGTTTCTTTACCACTACATACAGGTGAAATTCTTGGTCTAAGTGGCATTATTCTTTATTTCTTGGTAACAATGATTGCTTGTTCAATGCCTGTTACAGGGATTTTGATCTGGGTTCGAAAATTATAAATAAACACTTTCTGAAAAGACATTGAGTACTTTCTACAACTGTCAACGAAAGAATGATATATGCGGTGTTAGCTGATGTTTGAAAACTTTTAATTGACAATATTTTTTGGAAAACCCTTCTTCACATCAATGAAGTTGGGTTTCTTTTATTTTTAGAAAATAGATAAAGTATTGGGTTTGTTTTGGTTAGGTAGTTAGAGTTTTTACAGTATTTGTTAATAAGTGAAAATAACATTGTTTGGAATTTTTCTAAATAGTATTCTTGTGTTGTTATTTAAAATTGATCTAAATAAAAACCTAATTTAATGTATGATACCTCGTATCTTACTTTTAATAAATATCCTAATTTTATCGACTTCACTAGCCAACGCACAAAATAAAACCAATGTTTCCGGAAGGGTAATAGATGCCCAATCAAACAAAGGAATTCCATTTTGTACTATCCTTTTGAAAGACTTGAAAAAAGGAGGCTATACAGATGAAAACGGCCATTTTACCTTACCTAAGGTACCGGTAGGCGATCACGAACTAGTTGTGACTCATACTGGACATTCTTCCTATTCAAAAAAAATTAGTGTACCTGAAAGTGGTATAATAAATTTAGTTATTTCATTATCAGAAAGTGAGATAAAACTAAATGAAGTATTAGTAGTAGGTGAGTCTGAAAAAACTCAAATGGAGAAGCAAGGTTTTGCTTCGAAGAGAATCGATACTGAAAAAGTAACCATTCAATCTGTAGAATTAAATACATTATTGGATCAAACATCAGGCATTAATGTTAGACAAGAAGGAGGTTTAGGCTCTAGAACCAAATACAGTATTAATGGTTTGGGAGGAAATGCAGTAAGAATTTTTATTGATGGTGTGCCAATGGAGTATTATGGAGCATCGTATTCTATTAACTCTCTTCCTGTAAACCTGATTGAATCAATGGAAGTCTACAAAGGAGTTGTGCCTGTAACTTTAGGCTCTGACGCCTTGGGTGGAGCCATCAATATCAAGACCAAAAATGCAAAGAAAAATTCATTAGACTTATCTTATTCGGTGGGTTCGTTCAATACACATCAAGTGGCATTAAATGGTTCCCACAGAAATAAAAAGAACGGATTTACTTTTAGAGGTTCCATGTTTTATAATTATGCTGACAATAATTATGAGGTGTGGGGAAAAGATGTGACGGTTTCTGACCCTAACAACGGCAGAGTTTCAGAAGTCAAAGCAAGACGTTTTAATGATGGATATGAAGCCTATGGTACCAAAATGGACATTGGTTTTACGGATGTAAAGTGGGCGGATCAGTTTTTCATCAGCATGGTGTATTCAGATATGTACAAGGAGGTACAACATGGTGCCACAATGAATGTTCCTTTTGGAGAAAGATATTATACACAAGGTAATCTGGTGCCTAGTATTAGTTATCAAAAGAAAGATTTTGTGACAAAAGGGTTGGATGTTAGCCTGTTCTCTTCGTATGCGATGAATACAAGAACACTAGTAGATACTACAAAAAACAAATACAATTGGCATGGGGATGTTGAAACTCAAAGACCTGTTGGAGGAGAGATGGGAGCTCCAGTTCATTCCACTACTGATGAAGGAACTTTTATCAATCGTTTTAACGCTTCTTATACCATTAATGATAACAATATCTTAAACTTAAGTGGAATCATCACTGATTATAGAAGAACTGGTTTTAATCGTGAAGCAGGCTTAGGAGAAGACACAAGTAATGATTATCAAAATATCTTCAAGAGTGTAATGGGTCTTTCTTATTCCAATACAGCATGGGATGGGAAATTAAGAACCAATGTATTTGCGAAACAATATTCATATACTGTAGATGCACTTTATCATACATACAGTGGTGGAGAATACCATCCTGTACCAAAGCAATCGAATGATACAAATTATGGTTATGGGGTTGCTACAAGTTATGATTTAACTGAAAAATTTACTTTACAGTTATCTGCTGAGCAAGCAGTAAGGTTACCAATGCCAGATGAGATCTTTGGTAACGGAGCCGAAAATGGTATTTCTAATCTGGATTTAAACCCTGAAGTCAGTAATAACTTAAACTTAGGTTTAAGATATGGAGAAATTTACATAGGAGATCATGCATTGACCTTTTCTACTACTTTTTTCCATAGAAATGTCAATGATATGATTCAAAGAAGTGTCGATACGAAAGGAGAGTATTTCTTTTATGAAAACTTTCCTAAAGTACTATCCAAAGGAGTAGACCTTCAAATTGATTATGATTATAATAGGAAGTTTTACTTTACATTCTCTGGTTCCTATAATGACACAAGGTACAATAATAAGTATACTTCAAAAGGAGAAATAGATCACCTTTATAGAGCTCGATTGAAAAACCTTCCTTACCTACAGTTCAACACTAATATGCGTTATGATATGACAGAGTTGATCAAATCAAAAGGGCAACTACAGGTGTATTGGAATATGAGGTATGTACACGAATATTACAGATACTGGTACCATATAGGGAGCGATAACAAAGATGTGATCCCTACTCAATTTGTAAATGATATTGGAGCGTCTTATCGCTTTCCTGAAAATAAATTGGCAATTAGCTTAGACATCAAAAACATCTTTAACGAACAAGTGTTCGACAACTTTGCCATTCAACAACCTGGAAGAGGCTTTTATTTTAAAGTAAGCTATTCCGTTTTTTAAAAACCTAATTTTCAAAGCATACATAGTATAAATATGAAATTATCAACTACTTCAAAGTTAGCGGGGCTTTTTGTAGCTTCAGCTCTATTTGGATTGACATCTTGTGATAAAAATGATGAACCTTCGGGAGGAGGTGGAAACGGTAAAACAGTATTTCATGTAGCTGCAGATGTGGCTGATCCTGAAGGAGACGCTACTGTATTTATGCTACCGACAACAAATATTGTGGACACGACGCTTACCTTTATCAATAATGGTTACCAAATGGAAGGTGTTCGTTCGGCAAGAGTAACTGCAGCGGCAGGGAAAGTCTATAATTTAAACTATGGTACGGGGCAGATTCACGAGTTAGAGTATGATGGAAGAAATAGTTACAATAAAATACAAACAGTAGATCTTAGTAATTGGGTAGGTGAATATCCAAGATTTGCAGCAGTAAGTGATAATTACCTTTTAGCACACAACGTTTTGAGCCAGCCTTCTGATGATCAAAGAAGCGTTACTATCACCTTACAAATTGTAAAAGTAGGTATTCCAGGTTTAGTTTTTAATGCAGAAACTGATTATGTAGAGCATGTATTGGGTACTTATAATATAGGAGATGATTATGTATACCGTATCGATGCACCAGTGATCAATGGTAATAAAGTTTACTATGGTACAGGTTACAGAAAAGTAGGGGAACCAGATGTAGAAGATACACCTCGCCCTGATGAGTTGGCAACGTTGGTGTTAGAATGGCCTTCTTTGGATAATCCACAAGTGACTACTACTCCAGCTTCAATTGGTGATACTTATGGATTTAGAGGTACAGCTATGTTTGTACATGAGAACTACGTATATCAAGTGAATATGACCACTGATGGTTCTGATGCTGTAATTACAAGATTAGATGCTGATGGTAACTATGACTTGAACTATGAATTCAACATCAGAAATGTTTTAGGTAGAAGTGTAGGCTCGGTGCACTTCCATCATGTAGGTGAAGGAAAAGGGTATATAGCTTTGGAAGATATTTCTTTAGGTGCTGAAGTAGAAGATAGATATGAAATGGCTTATTTCGATGTGAATACAAAATCAATTGAGATTTTATCAGAAGTACCAAAGTCCAATATGTTCTACTACCAAAGTGGTGCAATGGAAGAAGGTGTATTCAACATTGCGGTGAGTCCATCAACCGAAAATGCATATATCTGGCAGTTTGAGGGGACTACTACTGAAAAAGGTGCTCAATTAGATGGTGGAAACATCTTCGTACAAGGTATTTATAAATAATATGTTTTATAGGGAGAGGTTTATCCTTTCCCTTTTTTAGATTTTATCGAAATGAAAAAATTTCTTTTAATACTAGCAACTATCTCTGTTTTATGCTCATGTGGAAATGAGAAGAAGAGAAGAGGTATAGACTTCACTAAGCTAAAAGCTGAATTAAACCTTTCAGCAGGCCAAGAAGAAAAATATGATGCAATTGTCACTTCATATGAAGAAAACAGACAAACGCAGCTTGAAGAATTAAAGGCATCAGGCAAAATGAGCCGTAAGGGGTATATGAAAATAATGAAGACTTCTTACACTAAACAAGAGGAAGCTCTAAAAGCATTTATGAATGAGGAGCAAAAAGAGTTGACGCATGAGTTTGTGAAAAGATATATGCCAGGGCAGTCGGATTATTCAGACGAATTAAAAACGGAAATTGTTCAGACACTAGCATTGGATTCTACACAAGCAGTACAATAT
Source organism: Flammeovirga sp. EKP202 (assembly GCF_014534745.1). GTDB lineage: Bacteria > Bacteroidota > Bacteroidia > Cytophagales > Flammeovirgaceae > Flammeovirga. Next base: position 51,549 of record NZ_JACVVP010000019.1, on the reverse strand, counting down.
AAAGCGGTAAACGAAGCCTTTACTAAAGCATTTAGAGATGCTCATGACCATTATCATGGTAATGGAGAAGCTGCAACAATGTATTGGAATCAATTCAATGAAGATCGTAAAGTAGCACTTCAAAAAATCTTTTCTGATGATCAGTATGCTCAATATTTAGAGTTAATCAAAAAGGAAAGTTATAGAGGTCAAAACGAAAAAGGATAATGCGTCTGAAACAATCCTTATTCAGAAAAAGAAGAAAAAAGGAATCCCTTTTCAAATATATTATGTCCGTGTCACATCTGTGGCTCGGACTTTTATCAAGTGTAGTAGTTTTTATTGTCTGTTTTTCAGGAGCCATGTATTCCTTCAAAACACAAATATCAGAACTGCTCAATTACGAGGTCGTATTTAATTCCCAAGAAACAGATGCGAATTGGATTCAACCAGATCAAATTAAAACCAACTTTCTAGAAGAAAATCGACAAGTCACCACTATTATTTACCCCAGTGACTTTTCAAGAAATATTCTAGTAGCTTATCATGATGTAGAAGAGGATTATGACGGGCACTTTTATATACACCCTACATCTGGTGAAATTATAGGAAGTAGTAGCCGATCTATCGGTCACTTTTTCGATTTGATGAAAAGTATACATAAGAACCTATTATTAGGTAAAGTAGGAAATCACATTGTTGGAGTTTCTATTTTAATCTTTGTAGTACTGCTAGTTTCTGGTTTGGTTTTATGGTTTCCTAAAAATAAAAAACAGTGGAAACAAGGGTTTACCATTAAATGGTCCGCCAAATTGCCAAGAATCATTTATGACCTTCACAATACACTAGGTTTCTACACTTTTCTCCTGTTGTTATTTATTTCTATTACGGGCTTATATGTTTCTTATGCTTGGGTCAAAAGCGCTGTGGTGGTTTCATTAGGAGGGCAACCTGTACTAAACGAAGCCAACGCTGAGGCCATGAAAAGTGAATTATCTAATGTATTTGCCTCTTTTTTAGAAGAATCGATTGACAATCAAGAAGAGAAGAAGAAAGAAGCATCAGTTTCATTGAATCAGTTATTAGAAGATAGTAAGCAAAGATTGCCTTATAAAGGAATTACTACAATTCATTTCCCAACAGAAGATAATCCCAATTATCAAATTACTAAAATTAAGCAAGAAAGCATTTTTTCAGCGGTAGTGCCTGATCATGTGAAATATGGAAAAGATGGGCAGTTCAAAAAGCTGATCTTATTTACAGATCAAAGTATTGCCGATCAGTTTATGGAAGTATCTCTTCCATTGCACACTGGTGAAATACTTGGCTTAAGTGGAATTATACTTTATTTCATAGTGACCATGATCGCTTGCTCAATGCCTGTAACAGGTATATTGATTTGGGTAAGAAAACTTTGATTTTGACAGGAACTCGAAAAATTCAATAGTATTCTTAACCTGATTTGGTTGCTCATCTTATCAATTTTATAGATGTGATGGTGTCAGATCAGGTTTTTTTATTTTAAAAAAGTTAGACTATATCATAAAATTTCTTGACCCTAAATCTATTTTAAAAAAAATTTATAGAAAAAACCTTCGATTCTGAGCTGTTTAAAGGGTTTTTGATTTTTTTTTGAAAAAAGATATTTTTTTTTGAGTACAAAAATGAGGTGCCTCCCTTTCTATGAATGACACTGCAATAAAGCAGTTCACCAAAACAAAAAAATCTATTTAACTCTTTAAATATCTAAGGAAATGAAATTAAGAAACATTGGAATCGGAATCGCTCTTTTATCTGTAATGGTTGCTTGTAATGACTCAAATGATGGCTCTTCAGTAGACGCTCAGTTTACAGTATTAGAGGAAGCATCTGCAGAAGCATCAGAACTTTCTATAAACCTTGAAGTTCAAGATTATACAGATAACCTTGCAGATGATGCAATGGATAGAGGTCTTTCAGAAAGTACTGCTTCTAATGCAAGATCAGTTGGAGGAGAAGCTGATAAGCCTAAAAAAGGAAAAGGAGAATGTGGTAAACGTTTCCACCTTAGACATTATGTAGAATGTGCTGATGTTACAAAAACAGAGGAAGGAGATACTAAAACAGTTGTTTTTGATTTCAGTAACGGCGCTTGTGAAAGCAAAGAAGGAGAAACAGTTTCTGGTAAAGTAACTGAAGTTCATTCTAGAGCTGAAGGAGAAGTAAGTCACTTAACTACATTTGAAGACTTTACAGAAAACGGTAGAGTAGTAAGTGGTACAGTTTCAATGGAAGGTACAATGGTATTTGAAGAAGGAACTGAAGAGGAAGAAAAGCCAAAACCAGTTTCATCAGACATTACAAAAGCGGTAGACTTATCAATGTCATTTGCTGCTACAGATACAACAGAAGCTTATACAGAACAAATTGTTAGAAATGTAAACGTTGAAAAAATCGACGGTACTAAAACTGTAACAGGTTCATTAACAGTAACAAGTTCTTTAGAAGGAGAAAGCTTCTCAACAGAAATTACAGAACCATTATCATATGTAAAAGATTGTGGTGGAGATAAACCAGTACTTGCACCAGTTTCAGGTGTGGAAGTAATGACAAAAGGTGAAACAGTAATCACTGTAAACTACGGTGACGGTACTTGTGACTACCTTGTAGATATTACATTAGCTGACGGTACAACAGAAACAGTGGACTTAAAAGAAGCTTATGATGAGTATGGTTTCAAAGGAGTAAAAAAATTAAAAAGGAGAAAAAAGTAAGTATAGCTTACAGTAAAGATCACAGTAACATAGAATGGTAAAAGTTTCAATCACGAAATTTTTATAATAGGGGTACCACCATGTGGTATCCTTATTTTTTTGATTCTAAGTACTAAGCCAAAAATAATATGAATTAGTGATATATAATTTTGTCTTAGTACTTATGCTTAGTTCTCCAACTGTTCCAATGACTTCTCTTTTCCTTCCTTCATTTTATATTCAGTAATTAAGTCCTTTAACTCATTCATTGAGACAGGTAAATATGAAATGTCTAACCTCTCTTCAATACCTCTAATTTTTAGGTGAAGCATAGGGACATATCTTGTACTTTTTCCTGTACGAATGGATGATTCTTTTACCTCAAAGTGTCTGATGTCATTCCACAAATGAAAATGATTTTTTTTAATTTGAATCCCTTGTTTATTGATTTTTAGTTTAATAGAATTGTCAAAAACGTTTCTTATTGTATTTACCAATCCTAGTGTACCAAAAATGGCAAATAATGGAATGAGTCCTATAATTATATTACCGAATGTATTAAAACCTTCAAATTCTTTAGAAAGTCCTAATAACAGAAAAATCATAAATAGAGTAAATGAAATTGATACATAAAATGAGTAATCAATGATTTTACTCTTATCATTATAGAATAGGAGTTCTTCCTCCATCTCATTATTTTTTTGTGTTGAAAGAGTTTCATCTTTTGCTAAAGCATAGTACTTTTTGATTAATTCTTTTTCTTCACTATTTGCAAAAGCAAAACTATTGTTATGTTCATGGATGATTTTTTGATCTACAGCTAATTGAAATAATTCACCTTTATTGCTTTCATTTTTAAATGCCCATAAAAACCATCTGAGTTTGTGTTTAGGGTAGATCACAAGGACATAAGAACCTACAAGTAGTATGAATGTGATCAAAATACCGAAAGGCCCTTTCAATGTTGAAGTAAAACTTAATTGAAGAAGGATAATTGCAAAAGTGAAAAGAATCATTCCTGTTAGAATCAGCTTATTTTGTCTTTTCCACTTTGTGATTTTGTCATTAGGTTGCATAGCGTCAGCTTAAAAAAATGTTAGAATTGATTAGTGTACCAAGTCAAAAAGTAATTTTACTTCTTATGAGTACCTTCCAGTAAGGTGTAGTAGTTATGGTAGTTTAGTATTTTTTTCTTGAAGAGTAATCACAAAAAGTCTCTTGTCTTCGCACATGGACAAGATAAGTTTTAAGGACGAATAAAACTACTCAGTCGTTCGAATTTAAGCTTTTCAATAATGAAAATCACTGTTTATCGGAAATAAAAAAAGCATTCCCTTTCGGGAACGCTTTTGATGGTTGTTTATATGATAACCTTGAATTGGTAAATTAATATGTGCTCTTGATTGCAGCAACTTCATTGATACGTTGCTGGGCAATATCGATCGCTACTTCTTGAGCATTTTTGCCCGTAGCTTCCGATTGCTCGAATACTTTTAAAGTCTGATCGTAAACAAACTCACATTTGTTCCAAGACCATTCTTTAGAAGTTTTGATCACTTCAGCATATACGTTGATTACGCCGCCTGAGTTGATCAAGAAATCTGGTGCATAAAGAATACCTTTTTGCTTCGCTAGATCTCCGTGGATTTTTTCGTTGGCCAATTGATTGTTGGCACAACCTGCGATGATTGAGCATTTCAAACGCTCTAATGTTTCATCGTTTACAGTAGCACCCAATGCACATGGAGAATAAATATCTACATCAAGATCATAGATCTCATCCAATGCTACACCTTTGATACCATATTTATTTACAACATCTTTCACTCGGTCTTCATAGAAGTCAGAAACATAAATTTCACAACCTTCTTTTACAAGGTGCTGAATGATGTACTCACCAACGTGTCCTGCTCCTTGGATAGAAACTTTCTTTCCTGCAAGACTGTCAGTACCAAATTGTTTTTTTGCAGCTGCTTTCATACCCATATAAGTAGTATAAGCAGTAAAAGGAGATGGATCACCCAAACCGCCACGCGTCTCAGGCATACCACTTACATAAGAAGTTTCTGCTGCAATATGCTCCATATCGCCCGCATTCATTCCCACGTCCTCTGCAGTAATATATTTTCCATTAAGGTTTTTCAAGAAACGGCCATAAGCTCTCAACATCGCTTCTGACTTGTGTTTTCTTGCGTCACCAATGATTACGGCTTTACCTCCACCAAGATTAAGTCCAGCAATAGAATTTTTGAACGTCATACCTCTTGATAAACGTAAGGCGTCATTCGTAGCTTGAGCTTCATTGTCATACATCCACATTCTAGTACCACCAAGGGCAGGACCTAATACGGTATTGTGAATAGCAATAATAGCTTTTAAGCCAGTTGATTTCTCATGGCAATAAACCACCTGCTCATGTCCCATGCTAGAGACCTCTTCAAATATTGAGATATCTTCCATTACTATACTTTGTTGTTGCTTTGATTAATTCTTGATAAACAGCACTTCACAATCCGTGAAATTGTGCTTGGAAATTTAAATGTGATGGCAATTTACATTTTCAAAATAGTATTGCAAGTCGCCTTAAAGCAAATCAAATTATAAGAGTTTGCAAAATATTATACTTATAATTTGAATATTTTCAATTTATATGAATTATTATGGAATAAATCCATTTATTTTTTAGAATAATCTATTGAATTTTAAATTTCCTCTTTTTTTTAGAAAAAAAGCCTTTAATTACGATTTCTAATGGTTTCCATTTCAATAATGGGATTAAATCTTCTTTACAATTGATGAATTAATAGGAAGGAATATCAAAAAAATTAAAACATTCAATGCATTTTTGTATTTCAATAGAGTGCTTCCCGTATCTTTATTGAATTATTAATTAAGTCAACTCGAACATAAGACATAAAATTGTGATCATCGGAAAGACAGATTGCAAGCAATAACTCATTTATCAGTGAAAAAAGAACAAAAAACAGGTCAGATATTTGACGGTAAAGTCTTGTCAAGAATGATGATTTTCTTGAAGCCTCACCTCAAATATTTTATTCTACTCGTTTTCTTAACCATATCGTTGGGTGTTTTAGCCCCAACAAGACCCTACCTAATACAGTACACCATCGATAATTTTATCGTGGATAATGATATGCCAGGGTTAAATCAAATGGTCATTATACTTATTGCCGTACAGTTATTACAGGCTTTAGTACAGTTTTGCCATACTTATTTATCAGGATGGTTGGGGCAGCATGTCGTGAAAGATATGCGTGTACAGTTGTATGACCATATCCTTAAGTTAAAGCTGAAATTTTACGATAATACACCCATTGGGCGCCTTGTTACAAGAGCGGTTTCGGATATAGAGACTTTATCAGAAGTATTTACAAATGGCGTAGCTGCAATGCTGGGAGATATTCTTCAGTTGTTCTTTATTTTTGTGGTCATGCTCTATACTGACTGGCGATTAACACTCATTAGTTTATCAGTTTTGCCACTTCTTCTTTTCTCAACTTACGTTTTCAAAGAGAAAATCAAAGTCGCTTTTGGTGATGTTAGAAATGCCGTTTCTAACCTCAATACCTTCGTTCAGGAGCATATTACGGGCATGAATGTGGTACAGCTTTTCAGTGCTGAAAAAAGAGAACAAGAGGAATTCAAAAAAATCAATAAGGAACATAGAGATGCTAATATTAGCACCGTTTTATATTACTCTATTTACTATCCAGTTGCCGAAGTTATAGCGGCCTCAGGTACAGGTTTGTTAGTATGGTGGGGAGCACATAGTGTATTGGATGGGTATGCCACTATTGGTACTCTGATTGCATTTATTATGTATATCAACCTTTTCTTCAGACCGATCCGTATGATTGCCGATCGATTCAATACATTACAAATGGGTATTGTATCTTCGGATAGAATATTGAAGTTATTGGATGATAAAAGTATGATTTCTAATGAAGGAACTTATACTACAGATCATATTGAGGGTGATATTGAATTCAAAAACGTTTGGTTTGCCTATAAAAATGAGGATTATGTCTTGAAAGACATTTCATTTAAAGTAAACAATGGAGAAACGGTTGCCTTAGTTGGGGCAACTGGTGCTGGTAAATCCTCTATCATCAATTTGATATCGAGGTTTTATGAAATCAATAAAGGAAGCATTTGTGTCAATAAGAGAGATGTAAAATCCTATGATCTTTATAACCTCAGAAAACACATCGGCGTAGTTTTACAAGACGTTTTCCTATTCTCTAGTTCAATCAGAGAGAATATTACGTTAGGAGATAAATCAATTACCGATCAGCAAATATTGGAAGCAGCTGAATTAGTAGGAGCAAAAACTTTTATTGATAAACTTCCAGGAGGTTTGGATTATGAAGTAATGGAGCGTGGAGCAACACTTTCGGTAGGGCAACGTCAATTATTGTCTTTTGTAAGAACAATGGTTTACGATCCGAAGATCATTATTTTGGATGAAGCCACTTCTTCTGTCGATTCAGAAACGGAGGTATTGATCCAAGATGCTATTAAGTCTATGATGAAGGGAAGAACAAGTATTGCCATCGCTCACCGATTAGCCACTATTCGTAATGCGGATAACATTATTGTGTTGGATAAAGGGGAGATCAAAGAGAGTGGTAATCATGAGGAGTTATTGAAACAGAAAGGTTTCTATTCTCGTTTATATGAGATGCAATACAAAGAAGTGGAAGAGCTTTAATTGTAAATAAATTGTAGGTTAATTTTGCATTCAAAGTCCTTCCTAAATGGAAGTTTAAAGTACTCTAAGTGTTATAGTTACTTACTTAATTGATATTTGAATTTAGATGTCGTATCTTTGCGGCATAACAAACAAAATAAATACGAGCATGGAATTGAGTTCAGTTTTATTATTCGGTATGCCAGGTGGTTTCGAGTGGGTAATCATCGGTTTGGTTGTTCTTTTACTTTTCGGAGCGAAACGTATTCCTGAGTTAGCTCGTGGAATTGGTAGTGGCATCAGAGAGTTCAAAGACGCTAAAAACCAAATCTCAGATGAGATTGAAAAAGGCATTAAAGAAGAAGACAAGAAGGAAGAAAAATAACCAATTGTCATATATCTTGATATATTTTTAACGAAATGTATTTTTCGTTAAATATTTCGTAATAACCGAGAGAAGTTTATCTTTGTCATTAGAAAAGATAAACTTCTTTTTTTTATGAAGTTTTTTCAGGTAAACTAAGCGCTTTGTGGAAGTACTTTTTGTCTTGGTACTTAAAAAAGCAGTCTAATAAAACGAACACAAGCTTATGTATAAAGCATTTGATGATATAAAGAAAGCACTCAGCGAAGGGAAAACGACTTGTGTGGCTTTGGTAAAAGATTACTTAGCAAGAATTGAGGAAAAGAAACACCTTAATGTTTGGAATGAAGTGTATAATGAAGAAGCACTTCAACAGGCTGCAAAAGTTGATCAAAAAATCAAAGAAGGAAATGCAGGGAGATTGGCAGGTATGGTTGTCGGTCTAAAAGACGTTATTGCTTACAAAGATCACGGTCTTCAAGCCTCTTCCAATATGTTGGATGGTTATGTTTCTCCATTTTCAGCAACTGCAACAGAACGATTATTAGCTGAAGATGCAGTCATCATCGGTAGACAAAGTTGTGATGAGTTTGCGATGGGTTCATCAAATGAAAACTCGGCGTTCGGCCCTGTAAAAAACAACATTGATGAAACAAGAGTACCAGGTGGTTCTTCGGGAGCATCGGCGGTAGCCGTTTCAGATGACCACTGTTTGGTGTCTTTAGGTTCAGATACAGGAGGATCAGTACGTCAGCCAGCGGCATTTACGGGTACTGTAGGTTTAAAACCCACATACTCTCGTATTTCAAGATGGGGTTTGATTGCTTATGCTTCTTCTTTTGATACAATCGGTGTGATTGCTAACAATGTTCCTGATGCTTCATTAGTATTGGAAATCATTGCAGGTGAAGACGATCAAGATGCAACAGTAGCACAAGAGCCTGTACCATCGTATAGTGCTTCAGTAGAAGAAAAACCAGCCAAGAAATTGAAAATTGCTTACATCAAAGAAACCGTTGAGAGTGAGCATTTGAATAAAGACATTTCAGAAAAGACATTTGCTAAGATTGAAAAACTAAGAGCAGAAGGTCATGAGGTGGAAGCGATCGAGTTCCCATTATTAGATTACCTTCTTCCAACATACTACATCCTTACAACAGCTGAGGCAAGTACAAACTTAGAGCGTTTTGATGGTGTACGTTACGGATATAGAACGGAGGATAAAGTAGACTTGGAAGGTTTATATAAAAAATCACGTTCTGAAGGATTTGGTGATGAAGTGAAGAGAAGAATCATGTTGGGTACTTTCGTACTTTCTGCAAGTTACTATGATGCTTACTTCTCAAAAGCTCAAAAAGTAAGACGTTTGATTAAGGAAACGACAGAAAAAATACTTTCTGAGTACGACTTTATCTTAATGCCAACTACATCTGCTCCATCATTTGAAATTGGGAAATACGGTGAAAATAACCTTTTAGAATTGTATTTAGGAGATTTATATACTGTACATGCTTCATTGGCAGGGTTACCAGCGATCTCTATTCCAAACGGAGAAGATAAAGACGGTTTGACAATTGGTTTACAAGTCATGGCGAATCGTTTTGAAGAAGAAAAAATGCTTCAGTTCTCGCATTACTTGCAAGAGCTTTAGTCTTAACTATAAAAATAGGAAGAGCCTCTACAGAATCTCATTTTTGTAGAGGCTTTTTTATGATGAAACCTAATTTCAAATGATTCAATTGTTTGGTATACCTAGAAGTTGAACTTTAAGCATTTGCACATTTGAAATGGGTAGAAGTTGGATTATTATTTTTTTAGTCTAATCAAGGCAGAATAGAAGAGCATAGCCGAAGCTACGTGATGATATTCTAACGCAGAGTAGGCTAAAAAAGAAAATTCAAAACTTCCGATTTTAATTGTACAACTGCTTAAAGGTATAGGAAATAGGAATCTCAATAGAACAGCCTATATTTTTATGATTTCTAAAGCAGTAAAATCTTAATAGATTCTTCTTTTGCTACCTAATAGATTATATTTGCTAAACAGGAAGTAGGGAAGATTCATGTTAGTAACCTAAATCTATATTGGTCAGAAAGTAAGTGAAGCTTATAATCATCTCATTTCATTATTAAATACTAATACTTACGTTATAAAGTGATGCTTTTTAGACGCATTTTTAAATATATATTTGCATTCATATTTTCTTTATCATTTACAATCGCATCTGCACAAGATGAAGGTAATGTTTTACCGACTTGGCAAGATAGTTTGTATACCGTAGCATTACCTGAAGGGTATTTAATGCCTTCAGATACTCTGGAAATTGTGGAAGCAGCCCCATATGCTCCTTGGTTTGAAAACTTTGATGAATTTGATACAACCGAAGCAATTTTAGTTGATATTTCAGATCAGACTTATGACTATGTTCCCAACGTATCTGATAGTTTAGTCAGAGAGCGTTTGAGTGCAATGCAAAATGAAATTCCCCTTACATATCATGATAGAGTTCGGTTGTTTATCGACTACTTTTCAGTAAGAAGAAGAGATTATACGCTTTCGATCATCCAGAGAAAGCAGATGTATTTTCCTATGTTCGAACGTATTTTTGAAGAAGAAGGCGTTCCAACAGAATTAAAATACTTGGCAGTTATTGAGTCAGCTTTAAAGCCTGTTGCCCTATCAAGAGTAGGAGCGAAGGGTTTATGGCAATTTATGCCGAGAACCGGTAGAGCTTATGGATTGAAACAGACCTATCAGATTGATGACCGAATGGATCCTGAAAAAGCAACAAGAGCAGCAGCAAGATACCTGAAATTTTTACATGAATATCATGGCGATTGGGAATTAGCTATTGCGGCTTACAACTGTGGACCTGGTAATATTAGAAAGGCACAAAGAAGATCAGGTAAAAAGAAATTCTGGGATATTTATAGAAAATTGCCAAGAGAAACAAGATCCTATTTACCTCAGTTTGTAGCGATGGCTTATGTACTGACTTATGCAGAGGAACATAATTTGATTCAAGATTTACCAATGTATGAGATTCCTGCAGAAGATATTTTTGTGAGTCAATCCATTGATCTTGGAAAGTTAGCAGATGAACTGAATGTTTGTCGAGAAGATCTTCAATTAATGAATGCTTCGTTGCGTTTTGGTTTTGCACCAAACTATGTAAAGAACTTTAGAATCAGAATACCCGAAGCCCGTTTTGAGTATTATCTAGAAAATCAAGATGAGATTTTAGCGAATGTAAAATATACCGGCGAAGGAGCAAATATTGGAGATGGATATTACTATCACTATGTGAGAAGAGGAGAATCTTTAGGACTTATTGCAAGTCGTCATAGAGTAAAAACTTCTAATCTAAGAGCTTGGAATAATATTCGAGGAAATACCATTTATCCTGGACAGAAGTTGAAAATTTATGGAAACGCTTACAGTCCAGGGCCTTCTAAAAAGTCGACATCTTCTACTAAGAAAACAACGACAACATCAACTCCAAAGAAAACAAGTGGTGCAAGTATTTATCACACGGTAAGAAGTGGTGAAACTTTGGGGAAAATTGCTAAAAAATATAGAGTATACGTATCTGATATTCAAAAGCTAAATAACCTGAAAGGAACAAGAATCAATGTTGGTCAGAAACTATTGATTAAAGAAGGAAAATACAAAGCACCTGAAACAGCATCACAAGCTACATCAAGTGTTCCAAAAACGACATCATCACCTTCTGCTTCTACAAAAGGTACATTAGTTTATCATACGGTAAGAAGTGGTGAAACTTTGGGCGGAATTGCTGAAAAGTACAATACTTCAGCCTCAAAATTGAGATCATGGAATGGTATGAAGGGGTCTACGATTTATAAAGGTCAAAAACTGAAAGTTTATACTTCTTCTTCAAGCGTTTCTTCGAATTCAGTAAATGTAAAAACGTCTTCATCAAATAATAAAAGTGGATATGGACCTTCTGCTAATACAAGGTACCACACTGTAAAAAGTGGTGACAGTCTTACAGAAATTGCAAAAGCTTATAGAGTTTATGTGAAGGATCTAAAGAGGGTAAATAATATGTCAGGTTCTTCGATTAAAGTGGGGCAGAAATTAACGATTCCACCATCGCCTGCTAGTGTATTAAATGAAGGGAAAACGACTACTTCATCAAAACCATCAACATCCGAAGATGGGTATTATACAGTGAAAAATGGTGATACCTTATGGCAGATTGCTCAGGATAATGGTGTTAGCGTTTCAGAAATCAAACGCTTAAACAATATGAAAAGTAATAATTTGAAGGTTGGACAGCGCTTAAAAATAAAATCTTAGGTAACATTAAATGGTCATTTGATCTTTTACTGTTAAATTGCGCATTCAAATTAGAAATACATTAGAAATGGCAGATATAAAAACAAACCTTATTGAAGAGTTGCAGTGGAGAGGAATGCTGCACGACATGATGCCGGGTACTGAAGATCAATTGAACAAAGAAATGACGACTGCTTACGTTGGTTTTGACCCAACAGCAGATTCATTACACATTGGTCATATGGTATCTGTAATGTTATTAAGACATTTACAAAAAGCAGGTCACAAACCGTTGGCGATTGTAGGTGGTGCAACAGGTATGATTGGCGACCCTTCATTTAAAGATGCTGAAAGATCTCTATTGGATGATGATACAATCCAAAAGAACATTGATGGAATGAAAGCACAATTAGAAAAGTTCTTGGACTTTGATTGTGGTGAAAACTCTGCGGAGATCTTAAATAACTATGATTGGTTTAAGGATTTCAGTTTCATCGATTTCGCTCGTGAAGCAGGAAAGCACCTTACTGTAAATTATATGATGGCTAAAGATTCTGTAAAGAAGCGTTTAGCTACAGGTAACGGTATTTCATTTACTGAATTTACATACCAATTATTACAAGGTTGGGATTTCTACCATTTGTATAAAACAAAGAACTGTAAACTTCAATTTGGAGGTTCAGATCAGTGGGGTAATATTGTGACGGGTACTGAATTAGTTCGTCGTAAAGCTCAAGGTACTGCATATGCGGCGACTTGTCCATTGATTACTAAAGCTGATGGTACTAAATTCGGTAAAACAGAGAGTGGTGCAGTTTGGTTAGATCCTGAAAAAACTTCTCCATACCAATTCTACCAGTTCTGGTTAAATGTAGCGGATGATGATGCGAAGAAATACATCAAAATCTTTACTTTCATTGATAAAGAAGAGATTGATCAATTAATTGCTGATCACGATGAGGCTCCTCACACACGTATTCTTCAGAAGCGTTTAGCTGAAGAAGTAACTCGTGCGGTTCATGGTCAAGACGAATTAGATACAGCAATTGCTGCTTCAAACATCTTATTCGGAAAGAACGTAACGGATCAATTAAAATCTTTAGACGAGCGTACTCTACTTCAAGTATTCGAAGGAGTGATGCAATCTGAAGTATCTAAAGGTGATTTAGAAGGAATGGCTGAAATGGCTGACTTGGTTTCTACAGGTACAGACAACCAATTATTCTCTTCTAAAGGTGAAGCAAAAAGAATGATCAAAGGTGGAGGTATTTCTATCAACAAAGCAAAACTTCAAGGAAATGAACTTCCAAAAGATGTAGAATTGCTTCAAGGGAAATACATTCTTGCTCAAAAAGGAAAGAAAAATTACTGCTTGATTAAAGTAGTATAATTCTTTCTTTAAAGGATATAAAAAATACCCTTCTGCTTAAAAAGTGGAAGGGTATTCTTTTTCAAATTAACTAACTATTTTAATGACTAACGCATTGCGCTGACTAGATTGTTGCTCTCTTCTAAATAGAAATTAAAATATTCGATTCTTGGAGAATCTGTAATAATAGACGCTTTATACAATGACAACTTAGCTTCATAAAGGTCATTTGCTCTGTATGAAGCAACAGCTAAGTTATAGTATTGCAACCCAGCGACATCTTTAATGCTTAACGTTTCCGTTAAATTCATTCCGTATCTGCTATATAAAAGTGAGTTTTCTAATCTCTTTTCATAGCCTTCAATACGTTTCTTGATGTTATTCTTTCCAATTACATAGCCATATACATCCGTAGACTCAATCAGAGTGGTTCCTAAATAAGGGTCTTCAACGATAATGTATACATGACTATTATTTTGATGGATTGAATAGTCATAGCCTAATTCTTGAAAAATATGAGCATACAATAATGTACCACTAAGGCAGTCATATTTGCCATCTTCTAAAAGTGTAGAAAACGTACTACATTCCTTGTAGCGTTTCAAGAATTTTTGGCGTGTTTTAGTAAATAATTTTTTTGTGATTGATCGGTTATTTTTTTGCTCAAGAGCTTTCCAATGATTTACCCAATCGTTTACCTCATTTTTCATGGTATTAAATTCCTCTCCAGAGATATTTTCTTGTGGAGAAAAATAAAGGTAAAACTGATCTTTTTCCCATGCTTGATTTGAATGATTGAGGGTGTAATATTCCAACATGGAATGTGATTGGTATTTAGATAAAGTAACATCATTTTCTTGAGCATATACGTTTACAGTCATCGAAATGATGAGTGTAAAGGTAAGGCGATATATGCTTTTGATGAATTTCATGTACTTGTAATGGCTTTGTTGTTATTACAATATACGTAATTATGTAACTTTTAGTTAACATTAAATTCATATTAGAAGGGTTTCATGTAATATTTTATTAATATATAAAGAAAATACAATCAAAATGAGTCAATTTTAGAATTTTGATTAAAATCTGAAGACAAAAAAAGAGGAATGATTTTAAACCATTCCTCTGAAAAATATTATTATTCCAATGAGATATTACATAGTGTTAGAAAGGGAATAAGTGGAGTTTTAGAACTCGTATAACCTCTGACCGATATTCCACCTAACGGCTGCACTTATATAATTTTCATTTTGAGTATATCTTTCATCATCACTAGATGTATTTCTAAATACGCCTCTCAAATCAACAAATACATTGTGGAAAGGTGAGTAAGTAAGTGTTGCGTCAACATACATCGTTCTTACTTTAGTTCCTTGAAGAAATTCTACGCCAAAAGCATCTGGAGCACCTGGTGCAGTATTGTAATCTAAGAAGATATTAGATCCATAATTTGTGATTACATTTCCTTTGTCATCAAGTTCATTCATACCTTGTTCTCTGTACATACCTTTGATAACAGCAGAAATTTTAGGGAAGAAGTTTGGTCTGTATCTTACAATACCGATGAGTTCATAAAAGTTAGCTCCATTAGGGTGGGCTAATTCTTGATAATAATGCGCTTGGTTTGTATAAAGGTAACCATTAGGTATATTACTTGATCCAGTGGTATTCTTGTGGGAGTAAGTATAAGGATCAACTATGTTAACTTCTCCGTGAAGATCAAGATTAGATACTCCAAAGGCATCAATATATTTAGCTCCAAATTGGTAAGCGAACTTATTACCGAAATAACCTTTTCCTAAATTACTAACACTTAAATCATCCATGATGATTTGACTGTATAACTGTACTTTATTCCAGATGTTCCATTTTACATCTAGACCTACCTGCACATTATCAACATCACCTAAGCCATGTTCTAATGAACGGTAGAAAATGAACGGGTTTAAGTAAGAGATATCAAAAGAATTGTTTCCAATTGAATCTGTTCTACTGAAAATTACTTGCTCAAAAAGACCTACGTTTAAGTTTTTAGTAACATTCCACCCTAAGTGATGCATTGCCATATATTTTTTAGGCAAATGTCCACCTGCTGGGTTGGTATTACTAGTGTTCATTTGAGCAAAAATATTAGTATACTCTAAATGCCAAACTCTAGTATTTAATTTGAGATAAGTATAGTCATTAGCAAAGGTAGAAAGTGCCAAAGAACGGTAACCATTACCAATGAAGTTTCTTCCTCTACCAAATTCAGTTCCTATATAGTCTTTCAATAATTGGAAAGTAATATAACCTTGTGCATTGAAATAGTCTCCAACATCTCCTTCCGATTTGTTCCATTGTTGTCCAGGGAAAGTGCCATTGTGTGAAGCAGAATATTGTTGAGCATAAAAAGGTAATCTCTCTTGGTTATCCGATGCTTGAAGGTAAAAACCAACTTTACCAGCAATCGAACCTCTCATGATTACTCCTCTTTGGTTTACATATGGACGTGATACATTTAAGTTATCGTCTCCACCACTAAAAAGGATTACGGGGTTAATATGGAGGTCAAAATCTTTCTGATGAACGTTTAGGAAATCAACCTTACTTCTATAAAAATATTTTAAGAATGGCTTTTTTACATCGGCAAGTGTTGAGTCAGACATGTGTTCCCAATTATCTAACGCTAAGTAGGAAAGGTTGTACTTGTCTGCTTCAGAAAGTGTACCATTGTAAGTAGAGTCAAACCCTTCTAAAAATTCAGCAATTTCTTGTCTGCTGTAAGGTTTTATGGTAGTGAAAACTTTACCAAAGTTCTTTTGCTTGATTTCGTAACGATCAATAAGATGATAGTACTCTGGATCGTAAGGAACATTTGAAGATTGTGCAAAAACCTGTAGTGACTCTAAAAATAAGATGAAAAAAAACAGGTAACCTAATGTAGTTTTTTTATTCATTGTAATGGAGCTTGATAATCTATTTACAAGTTGTAAAAATAGATAAAATACGTTAATAAATGATTTTAACGATGATTTAATAGCCTGTAAATATACTTTTTTTTAACAAACAGTATGAAATTAATAAAGTATGCCAATAAATTAAATATGGAATGAAACAAAAACGATAGACTTATCAATGGATAAATACAGAATCAATTCATTGCTATTAGATAACGGTGCCATGGGAAAGAATGATATTATGCATGATGCTTCTCTTGCGGAGTAATATCAATATCATCTACCTGTTTTTTGATATAATGTCGGAGAGAAATGAAATACCTTAGGCCTTTTGTTTTAATTTTTTGTTGGAAATGAAGTCGATTGTAGTTTCTAAATTCCTTTTCATTGTAGAATCCAGATTTTGATAAATAAAACTTATTAGGCGTTTCATTCCATTTTGGTAGAGAAAATAAGTTAGTCCGAATTGCCTTTTCAATATTCATAAAGGCAAAGCTTTTCCTGTTGAAATAATTAAATATCCGACCTTGATTAAAAGAAATAATATTTTCAGCACTTAATTCTATCTCCATATTTTCTAATGAAATTACCTCCTTATTCTTGAAGGGAGTACTTCTGAAAAAAGTCATCTTACAATTGATCCCTGACAGTGTGAACTGTACTGGCTTGCTTTTAGTAAGTTGATGGATGAATTTATATAAGTTACCATACAGAAAATGACTATTTCCAATACCCCAATAGGTTCTTGTCGAAGTAAACCATTCAAGGTTTTGTCCGATATAATTATCTAAATGATCTGGTTTTTCAATGAAATGAACTTCAATATGAGGTAAGAATTGGTAATGTTTTAGGTCTAAATTACTTAAAATGAGAATGTCTATATTTCTTTGGTAGGATAACTGATTAAAAAATAAATCAAAGTAAACAGGTATTTTATCAAACAATGGAACAATAAGAGCCACATTCGTTGTCTTCATAGTATTTTAAGTAGTAAGTGAATAGCAGTGAAGGATAAGTATTATGTTATTATGAATACTGTTCTTCTATATGGTTGTATAATAAAATACGCATTATCTGTTACTTAAGTTATGTGGAGAGTAATAGTTAGGAGAAATATCAAGTGGATTTCTTTATAAAATACAAAAAGCCTTCACTCTATAAAGAGCAAAGGCTTAGATGTATATTCTAATTAGTATTTTGTTAATATCCTTGATTTTGTACAAGGTTATTACTTTGATCTATGATGTCTTGAGGGATAGGTAGGAAACCTCTAGATGGAGCATAGAAAGTAGTTTCAAAATCAGCTTCTACACCAATATCTCCAGTAAGGTTTTTTCCATAGAGAAAGTATTTTGAATCATGGTGTTTGGATTCATACAAGGTATAACTTGAAACGGTTATTTCATTAAGAAAATTACTTCCCCATCTCATAAGGTCGAAATAACGATGTCCTTCAATAGCAAGTTCATGATACCTTTCTTCTACTATATCATCAAAGGTTACTGTTGACTTTGAATAGAGACCTGCTCTTTGCCTTATAATATTTACATATTCAGTGGCTTTAGCCTGATTTCCTTCAGCAAGATATAACTCAGCACCAATTAGGTAAATATCAGCAAGACGGATATAATGATAGTTTTGATCATAATGCAATTCCAGACTTTCTATATAACCACCAGAACCATCACTTTTTTTATGGGTAGTGTATTTATAATTATATAATCCAGTATGGTTGAAACTATAACTTAAAGGGTATGACTCATCACCCTTCAAGTCATCAATAAGTTTTTTAGCAGTAATAATTGTAGAATTTAATCTTTTGTCATTTTCATCAAAACTGTCGTATAGTTTTCTAGTAGGTATACCAAATCCCCACCCCCAATTAATAGATGACTCTGAATTAAAGTATCCTACTGGCCCTGTCATTTGTGATTTGAGATTGCCAATCTCATATCCTGACCAATTTAGGTGTGGCTTCTTGTCATGAACAATTTCAAAAATAACTTCTTGATTGAAATTATTCTTACCGAGAGAACTCTGAAATAGTTCTTCAAAATTCGGAGAAAGTGAAGTTCCAGATTGTTGAATTATCTCTTCGATAATATTGATAACTTTATTACGGTTCAATATAATTCCATCCTTCAAAGTGAGACTTTCATCTTTATAAACTCCCGTGTAAAAAACATAAACTTTTACTAATTCAGCCAAAACACTGTATTTTCCAAGTCTGCCAAAATCATCTTGGTGTTTTCTCATTTGATCACTTACCTCAAAAAGTTCAGAAGCAATAAAACTATAGAGTTCTACTTCTGTAGGTTGCGTGTAATTATATCCTTCAAATTTTCCTGCAGGAATAATAGGGGGACGTTCAAAAAAGCGTGCAAGTTCAAAATAGAAGTGTGCTCTTAGAGCTCTTGCTTCAGCCTTGTAATACTCTTTTTCCTGTTGTAAATTTTCAGGGAAAAGTTCATCATTGAAGTTTGAAAGAAGAGCATTTGCTACTCGTATGCCATCATATTTTTTCTCCCAAATTGCTTTAAGAGTTGAATTATAAACATTAATAGTATGTTTTTGAAATTCGAAGAAATCAGCGATGTCACTTGCATTTGCTCCTCCTTTGTAAATATCCCCAGCTAAGATATCAGCGATAAGATCAATTGAAAGTATGTTACCATTATAATAATCATTCGATAGTAGATGATAAAGAATGTAAAAAGCATCTTCGTGTTGCTCAATTGTGGTATAAGGGGCGGCAATTTCTATATCCTTGAGGTCTAATGTTTTTCGATTAGAATTATCATCATTAATAGTTGTTTCAATATTATTGATTTGACATCCTAAAAGTAAAAGAAACGATAATAATAAGAGACTGTATTTTTTAATAGAAGTCATGATTTTTAGTTTTCGATGTGGTATTCAATAGTTACTTTTTTATTCTCTTCGAATGATGAACTGTTGATTTCTATAGGATAACCCAATTCATTGTATTCATAAGTTTGAGTACTTTTCTCTGGAGTACTATTAGGAAAGTTCCATACTAATTCCCTTGATGTAATATTATTTTTTGTCTTAGGTAGGAAATGAGTTGATGGAAATAATGAACAGTTTATGACATGAAAGTCAATGATATCATAAGGGTTGTTTTTATCATCATAAGTATAATTGATCCAATAGATAAGTGTGGTTTCATCAATTGTAGGCTTACTTCCATTGCCGCGGTATACTTTTTCTTGTATTATGTTATAATTTTCCCAAATGTAGAGACTGAATTGTAGATAATTCTCTATGCTATCACTTTCTAGATCGTAGCTTGCAGTTAACCATCTCCCTTTAATTCTTCCTGTAGATTCTAATGTGTTAATCTGCAATGTATTGTTATTATATAATTGATTTTTTGTTAAAAGTGAAAAAGAAGAATCGGTATCTATGATTTCTTTTTTCAAAATTACTCCATCTTGAAGGCCATAATAATCAATTTCAGATAAGGTTTCGTTGATGACTGTACGAACAGTATCATTCACGTAGATGAATGAATCAATAACTACTTGTGCAAGAGGAAGGCGATCTGTGTCAGGTAGCATAATTTGATCCTTGTACTCATAAGAGATTACTTTTGTAAGATGCCCATTAGTAGAGTTGTAACCTACTTCAATATCCTTAGTAGTTTGTCCTGATGTACTATGTGTGATATGAATGGGGTAGAGTCCTTTAGGTAATTTCACCTCGGGCTCTGGAGCGATACTTTCCTCTTCAGATAGACCGCATGAAAAGAAAAGACTGCCGATAAACAGTAGTAATAGGTTGTTTAGCTTATTCATTTCTGATAAATGGTTTTGCTTTAATGAATTAATAAATTAAAAAGGTAGGCTATTCTATAATTAAAATCAGGTTGAAAAGTTCTAACAGTATATGAGTTAGAGCTTCTGTTTATAAAGTCAAAAAAAAAGAGAATACCATTAACCTTAATTAGTTGCTTAAAGTTACGGAATTTTAGGATATTTTAAAGAAAATAGAAAAGCCTTCACTCTATAAAGAGTAAAGGCTTTTGTTCCTAAAAGTATATTTTATACTATTTATTTCTTCTGATCATACCAGCAGCAACTGTGTTATTGGTCGCCTCATCTACAAGAATCAAAGAGCCAGTGATTCTGTTAGATTTATAAGGATCCCAAAGCATTGCTTTAGTAGTTCTTAACTGAACTCTGGCGATATCATTCATATGTAAAGTTTTATCACCTTCAATACGGCTTAATGTATTGATGTTCATCTTATACTTGATATCCTTGATCATACATCTTGCTTCATTTGTAGTATGCTTCAAGATATATTTAGCTCTTGGTCTTGGAGGTTGCTCATCCATCCAGCACAACATTACATCTAAGTCTTGTGTTTGTTGTGGTTGGTTGTCAGGGCGTACTAACATATCACCTCTTGAAATATCAATATCATCTTCTAAAGTGATGGTTACAGATTGAGGAGGGAAAGCCTCATCAACTTCTTCCATACCATTAAAGATACTTTTTATTCTTGATGTGAAACCTGAAGGTAAAGCTACAATGTCATCACCTTTTCTGAATACACCTGAACTAATACGGCCTGCATAACCTCTGAAATCATGGAATTTGTCAGAGTGAGGACGGATAATAGTTTGAACCGCAAAACGAGGATCAATGTAGTTATTATCGCTACTGATATAGATATTCTCTAATGTATGCAATAAAGTTTCACCACTGTACCAAGACGTTTTTTCTGATCTGTTTACAACATTATCACCTTTTAAGGCTGAAATTGGCACAAAACGAATATCCTTTAAGTTCAGCTTTGCAGCAAACTCCTTGAACTCTTCTTGAATTTTTTCAAAGATAGCCTCATCATAGTCAACAAGGTCCATTTTGTTCACACAAACAATCATGTGAGGAATTTGAAGAAGAGAAGCAATGATAGCGTGACGGTGTGTTTGTTCTACTAAACCTTTACGAGCATCAATAAGAATTAATGCAAGGTTAGCTGTAGAAGCACCCGTTACCATGTTTCTTGTGTATTGAATATGACCTGGAGTGTCAGCAATGATAAACTTACGTTTTGGTGTTGCAAAATATCTGTAAGCAACATCAATTGTAATACCTTGCTCTCTTTCAGCTCTCAAACCATCCGTCAATAAAGAAAGGTCAACATGTTCTAAACCTTTTCTTTTAGATGTTTCAGAAACCTGATCTAATTGATCTTCAAAAATTGATTTTGAATCATATAATAAACGTCCAATTAACGTACTTTTTCCGTCATCAACTGAACCTGCTGTTGTAAATCTTAATATTTCCACTTTGATGTTTTGACTTAATGTTTAGAAATAACCTTCTTTTTTACGGTCTTCCATTGAAGTTTCAGAACGCTTATCATCTGAACGGTTACCACGCTCAGTTTGACGCATAGCAGAAACTTCTTCTACTACTTTCTCGATCGTATCAGCATCTGACTCAATACCACCTGTAATAGTGATGTCACCTAATGTTCTGAAGCGGATTTTTTTCTTTTCCACTTTTTCACCGTCACGTAATACGATGTGCTCTGACATTGGTAACCAAGTGTTATCTCTCCAAATTACATCTCTTTCATGAGCAAGGTATAAAGAAGGAATTTCAATATTCTCTCTCATGATATATTGCCAAACATCAAATTCTGTCCAGTTAGAAATAGGGAACGCTCTGAAGTGTTCACCTGGGTTGTACTTACCATTGAATAAGTTCCATAACTCAGGACGTTGGTGTTTTGGATCCCATTGACCAAACTCATCACGGTGAGAGAAGAAGCGCTCTTTGGCTCTTGCTTTTTCTTCATCACGACGACCACCACCAATTGCTACATCAAAGTTTTCATCTTCGATAGTATCTAATAGAGCAGTAATTTGTAGTTTATTTCTACTTGCGTTTGCACCTGTTTCTTCCATTACTCTTCCGTCATCAATAGCATCTTGTACAGAACCTACGGCTAAACGAACACCTAATTCTTCAATAAGGTCATCACGGAATTTAATTGTTTCAGGGAAGTTATGCCCTGTATCAACGTGTAAAAAGGTAAAAGGAATCTTGGCAGGATAAAAAGCTTTCTTTGCTAAGTGAGCAACAGTAATAGAGTCTTTACCGCCTGAAAAAAGCAATGCTGGATTTTGAAACTGTGAAAACACTTCACGTAAAACGTAAATTGCTTCTGCTTCTAACTCATCCAAGTGTGAAAGTTGATAATTACTCATTGGATCTATGTTTGTAATTTATTTATTTTATCTAAGTAAAGAGAAGATATGACGTAAGAAACACTATATCTACGCAAAAGCCCTAAAGATAAAATGTTATTATTTGGAAATGAAAAAATCGTGCTAAAAAGATGTAATTTAGAATTTTATTGTGATGCCAAGGATTTGAGCAATCTCACTTCTTTGTTGATTTAGTAGAGAAAGTAATTGAAAAGCTTCCATTAATTTTTCATCATTCGCTTCTTTTTCTGCGGTGAGTAGACTCTCATTACATTGTTCAATCAAATCACCAATATACGTAAGCTTATAGTGTAAAAGAGTGGAGTAGGCTAATTTACCGATGTTCTCATCCTTTTTAGGAATCACAATTCTATGTCTTTTGAACCATTCTTCACTTGGAGTTTTATCGTTTTCTGTTTTCAGAATTTGCTGTAATTTCTTTCTATCCATATCACTGCTGTATTTTTCAGTGAAATAATGGAAAGATGGAATTTCACCCATTGCCGTTTCATTTTTATAATCGACTACTATTTGTTGGCAAAATTCATTTTCAAGCATCATTTCTCCTAATTCGTCGAAAAGGTACTCATAAATATAACCTACATTTTCATCTACGTATTCCCCTCCAAATAGCACTAATATTCTAACAAATTCTTCTTCATGAATACCTAGTTTAGCAATTCTCTTTTCAGGGGTAGGTAGAGATTGTGATGGGCTTTCCTTCGCTAATTGATCTCCAAGGGGAGGCAATCCATTGATTTCTTCCATTGGTGGAGGAGGTACATCATGGAAGCTTGAATCTTCAGCATAAAATTCGGGAGGCGGTGGAGGTAAATCATTTGGAGGAGTACTTACATATCCACTGCCAATTGAACCACCATTAGGGTTTTCATATGATCTTCTGGCTCTGTTTTTTTCCTTTTCAATTCGTTCAATCTCTCTCTGTTTTAAAGCATTGAGTTCTTTGATCAAACCATCGATAGAAATATCAAAAACAGTCGCACATTCTTTAATAAAGATTTCTTGCTGAATAGTATCAGGAATTTTCACGATACTTTTCAACACCTCCCTTACCTTTTCTGCCTTATTAAGAGGATCATTTTTTGCCTCTTCGTTATATAATTTTGCAGCAAAAAGGATAAAGTCAGTTTCTTCATCCTTTAAAAACTGAGAAAATTTATCACTACCTAATTTAGAACAATAACTATCAGGATCTTCTCCTTCAGGTAAACGGACAACGCGTACATTTAAGCCTTGTTCCAAAAGCATATCCACACCTCTGATTGCTGCTTTTAAACCTGCTGCATCACCATCAAAAAGGGCCGTTACGTTATTTGTAAAACGTTTGATTTGCTTAATCTGACCTTCTGTTAACGCTGTACCAGAAGAAGCTACTACGTTTTCAATTCCAGACTGATGTAAAGAAATAACATCCGTATATCCTTCAACGAGGTAACACCTGTCTTTTACCCTAAGTGCATCTTTGGCGTAGTAAATACCATATAAAGCATCACTTTTATGGTAGATTTCAGTTTCTGGGGAGTTGAGATATTTTGGCTTTCCGTCTTTCTTTAAAGTACGAGCACCAAAGGCGATGACTCTACCAGAAAGATCATGAATAGGAAACATCACTCTTCCTCTAAAACGATCATATTTTTTTCCTTTGTCGTTTTCAGAGCGAAGTCCGGCTAACTCTAAAGCCTGTTCTGTATATCCTTTCTCAAGAGCACTTTTTTCTAAAGCATCCCATGAATCTAAACTGTACCCAAGATCAAATTTGTTAATAGTGTCTCCTGTAAAGCCTCTGTTTTTGAAATAACCGAGTCCTAGAGATTTCCCCTCATCAGAAGTTTGCATGACACGCATAAAAAACTCTTTAGCGTAGTTCATAGTAAGGAAAATGCTTTCCCTTCTTTTGTGCTTTTCTTCTTCTTCAGGTGATCTCTTTTTTTCCTCTATTTTGATCCCATATTTGTTGGCCAGGTACTTTAAAGCCTCTACATAATTGAGACCTTCTTTTTCCTGTACAAACTTGATGGCATCACCAGAAGCACCGCATGAAAAACACTTATAAAGGTTCATACTCGGTGTTACGTACATAGACGGTGTATTGTCGACGTGGAAAGGACACAATCCAATCCAAGATTTGCCCTTCTTTTTCAGAGTGACAAAGTCTTCCACAACCTCAACAATATCTAAGGTTCTTTTTATTTCATCAACGGTTTCCTGAGGGATCATATATTTTTATCTACTTTTTTGTCAGAAAAAAGTATTTTAGTGGCGAAACATACTATTCTATTACAAAGTTAAGAGTTTAAGTTAACTTCACTATCCAGAATTAAGAGAAGATGATTGAACAGACAAAAGCATTAACATTAAGTAGCGTGAGATTTCAAGAATCTTCCTTGATAGTTCATATCTATACAGAACGTTTTGGTAGAAGGGATTACATCATAAAAGGTGCGTTTAGTAAAAAAAGCAATAAAGCATCTTTTTATCAACCGCTGAATCTTCTGGAATTACAGGTTTATGAACAACCCAACAAGAACCTTCAAATGATCAAAGAAGTTAGAATAGATCACCCATTACTGTCTTTTCGGATCCAGCCCAAAAAAAGTATGATTCTTACGTTCTTAACAGAGTTTTTGGAGAAAGTATTGAAAGATGATGAAATCGGAAATCCAGAGCTTTTTTCTTTTCTAACAGATAGCTTATTGAGTCTAGACGCATTGAATGAAAATTACAACTGTTTTACCCTGCAGTTTATGATTAGAATGAGTCATTTCTTGGGGATTGGTATTCATGATGGTAAAATGTTGTTGGAAGAAACAGAAGTAACAGCACATATTGACCCTGCTTTAGTTCAAGCTATCAATCATTTGATAGAAAAAGATTACGACCAAGCTCCGTCATTCAACTTGTATACACGAAGAATTTTGATGGATAAGATTTTATCATTTTATGAACTTCAAATTCAAGGTTTTGGTAAAATGAAGACTTTGGAGGTATTAAGAAATGTTGGCAATCCCTTTAAAAGAAATTAACGAAAAGAAACTGATTTATAGTGAGGTAACACCGTATTAGTAATTAAAAATAAAATATTAATACGATGAAAAAGCCCTCAATCAAAGCGTTTATTACTTTTATAGTAATCAGTTTAACAGCCGTCTCAATTAATGCCTCGACATTAGATAAAGGAAAAAATATTTTGATATTAAGTAGTACTCCAACTATGAATGAAGTTCCTAGAATGATTCAAAATTTGGAAGTATCAACCAATACAAAATTCAAACTTTCTTATGCTGATGACAATAAAGCAATTTATATGGCTGAAAAAACAGTGATTGTTACTGAAAATAGTGCTGACGGCGTACAAGTGAAAGTATTATGTGGGTCTAAAAAGCCAAATAAAGAATATAAAAAGGTAGTCAATGCCCTTCAAAATAATCCTGCATTAAATACACCTTTAAAAGATATAAATTAGAAAAAGTTACCTACAGAAAAAGCACCTTTCAAATTGAATTGAAAGGTGCTTTTTCATTTTTGTATCATTCGTTTTATTAAACGACTTTAACCTGAATTTTTTTATTTTGAATTAATGGATTTCCATTATCATCATTCTGATTACTCATGAGAACTTCGATCGTGTAATCCCCTTTTTCAACTAATTGAGAGTTGATCATCTTTTTTAGATTGAGAATAACTGATTTTGAATGATCAATTGGAAAATAGAGTCCAATAAGACTGATATTCTCGGAAGTTTCACCATCAAAAGCAGCTCTCACTACTTTTTTATTACACTTGATATCTAATATTTTTAGATAATCATCACTTTGAACTCTTAAAAAAAGGTTATCAAACTCTCCTTGAGCACCGATAATGGTTTCTGAAAGGTTTACGTTTACTCCTTGAAGTCTAGGTTGAGTTGTAATCTCAACATAGGCAACATCATTGATTGAATTCTCAATAGGCTTCTGAAATTGATCAATGTTTGAATCAATAAAATAAGCATTAAAAGAAAGGAGACCAATAATAAAAGTAGTTGCTAGAAATGTTATTGACTTCATAATACATTGAGAGTTAGAAGAAAACAAAATTTAATAGTTCTGGTACTTATTAGGTTTAGTACTTATCCAATCATGGTTCAGTTGAATGTTATGATTAGACACTATACCTATAAGACGTTTTATTTTATTTTGTAGACAATCTTATAACACTCTTTTAAACTACTTTCACTAAATATATGTTATTGGCGGTTTTGTTTATAATTTTTTGAGAAATGAAGTCATTAAAAGACCTAGAAATGTTAGAACTCCATTGAGCAATAATAGTTCATACCCAAACTTATATCCATTGAGCCATGCCATTGAATTTGCTTGTAAGAAATAACAAATCACGGGGGAGGCAACACAAATAATAGGCACAAATTGAGGTTTCTTTTCGTCACTCATCAAAATACTAAAAGCGAATAACCCAAGTAAAGGTCCGTAAGTGTAAGAAGCAAGTTTTAGTATTGTGTCTAACGCATTAGTATTATTGATACTATTGAATAACACTACTAAAAGGAACAATACAAAAGCAAAAGCAATATGTGTAATCTTTCTAATTCTAGCTTTTTCCTTTTCGGATTGATCAGATTTGTCAATTTGTAAGAAATCAATACAAAAACTGGTGGTCAGAGATGTAATAGCAGAATCAGCACTTGAAAATGCAGCGGCTGTAACGCCTAAAAGGAAAATACAAGCACCAAATAAACCAAGTTTTTGTTGTGCAATAAGCGGAAATAATTGATCTGACTTTTTGGGCAATTCTAATGCTAAAAAGTCAGCATATTGATAAAGGAAAACTCCTAAAACTAAGAATAGGGCGATGGTGCCAAATAAAATCAGACTGAATAATACCATATTTTTCTGAGCTTCCTTTAGGGTCTTTATCGTCAAGTTTTTTTGCATCATATCTTGATCTAGCCCTGTCATGACAATTACAATGAAAGCCCCTGTAATGAACTGTTTCCAGAAATAATTAGGAGCTTTTGCATCCCAAAAAAATGCTTGAGTATAATTGGTTTCATTTACTGCTTGTTGATAAATCTCTGAAAGAGACATTTCCATTTGATCACCAATAAGGTAAAGCGTAAGAATACCCGCACCTATCATAAATGTTGTTTGTAGAGTATCTGTCCAAACCACAGTTTTAATTCCTCCATTTAAAGTATAAAGGGTGATAATAAGAAGAAGGATAAAGGCATTGACAGTGTAGGGTATTCCCAAAGGTGTATAAATAAAAGTCTGTAGAACAGTAGCCATTATAAAAAGCTTACCTGCAGCTTGTAATCCTCTTGAAAGAATAAAGAACGAGGCACCCGTTTTATAAGCACTATTTCCTAAACGACGATCTAAATATCCATAAATTGAAATCAGGTTATTTTTGTAATAGATAGGCATTAAAATATAAGCAATTCCGACGTAACCTATGATATATCCCAAGCTCATTTGTAAATAACTAAATGATGCTCCTTTGACCATACCAGGTAATGAAATAAAGGTAATGCCAGATAACGTAGTACCAATCATACCATACATAACAGCATACCACGGTGAATTTTTATTGCCGTTAAAAAAAGATAAAGTAGAACTGTTTTTACTGGTCCAAAAGGATATTAAAAACAGTAGTAATATATAGGAAACAAAAATTAATAAACTCTGATTGGCGGAAATGCTCATATGTAAAAAATTGAATGGCTTAAATATTTAACTAAATCAATCGTTACGTTATGATTGGATAAAGTCTTTATTCTTTAAAAAGTAGATTCTAATGCGAAATAAGAAAAAAATACCAAAAAAAATAGTCTTCGTAGTTCAATTGACCACGAAGACTATTTTTAGGTTGTAAATCTATTCTTCTTAGAAGTGATGAGCTGCGGCATCAAAAGATGAAAGTGTATAGTAAGGCAAGACAATTGTTTCTCCCTTGTAAACTTGAGGAAGTTCGATTGTTCTCTTTTCTTTTCCACCCTTAATATTCGTCAACTCAAGTTCGATTGTTTTCTGTCCTTCTTTAATTGGTACTCTTGTATAAAGAATGTCTTTAGGGAGTGATTGCCAAGAACGAGTGTCTGCAGATTCAGTTGCAGAACCCAATATACTTAAAGCTGCACCCCATCCTTCATTTTCTTGAGACACTTTTGCAGCAACACTTTGTTTTAATGCTACACGAAGTAATGTCTTACTGAATTCTAATAGCATTCTTTCTTCTAACACCTTAAAAGAAATGGCATTGATGTCTTGAGCAAAAGATAAAGGATACTGAGTTCCTCCATCATCAACTGTAGCTCTGGTATAAAAACTTTTTCTTTCTACATATTTAGGAAAAACGGCACGTATCCAAGTGACAGAGAGTTTGTCATTTCCAACATAATATGGAAAACTTAAACCAAAATCTTTATTCACAAAAGTGACCCATCCATTTTTTCCTTCAATAATAGCAAAGTTAAGTCCCCATTCAGCTTTTACAGGCGACATACCATTGTTCCAAAGTAGAACTAAGTTGGCGTAGTTATCTTCTTTAGGAAGTTCAATCCCAAATTCTTTTGCATATTTTTTAGCATCGTCCCATAGTCCCGTTTCTTGAGCAGTTCTAACAATGTCGTATTTCAACTGTTGTGGAACTGTCATTTTAAACAAACGAGCATAATCATTTTGATAGATATCCAATGCGTTTCTATAGGCAATGAAGGCGTTGTTAGGATCTTTGTTTGCTTCATAAATGATGCCCATCATAACATGGATAAAAGCATCACGTTTGTATTTCTTTTCAGAAGAATACTTTTCACTCAATCTGTTTAATGCAAGGTTCATACGCTTACATTCAACAATAGCTTCATTGTATTGCTTTAATTCTAAATAGTTCAGCGCTTTGAAATAGTTTACCATTAACTTCTCATGATCTTCTCCTCCATAAGTAGAGAGGTTTGGATTGAGTAGTAATGCACCTCCTTCTTCCAGCACATTCTTTTTATGATCTTCAATGAAAATATCGGCCTTTTGGAACATTTGATTACTATAATCAAACTTTTCCTGAAGGGACGCCACCATTCCAGAGTTAACATAATACAAGAATTCTAGTCGACCTGAGGCCATTTTATCACTTGCTTCCATCATCACTGCAGCTTGGTCATAATTGCCTTCAGCTAGTGCCTTGTTGAATTCATACGTTTTTTCGTAAAAAGTAGGAGCACAAGCATAAACAACAAAAACTAGTACAGTACAGAGGTATATTCGGTAATTCATACTTGAGAGTGAATTGAATATTATAGAGTAAGATGCGTAATTAATAAGCTAGTTTCTCTAGCTAAGAGATTTTGAAATCTCTTCCTCAAAAATATAAAATACTGAGGTTGTAAAATAAAAATAACCTCCCTAATAAAGTTCATTTATCAGGGAGGTGAGTAGGCGTTACATCAAATTAATTTTTGATATATTTTTTGATTTCTTTATCGCCAATCCATACTTTTTCAGTTGACTCAAGATCTGCTAACTCTAGGTTGATTTTGTAGTTTACTACTTTTTCTTTACCTAATTCGTCAACAGTAGAATTAATAGTACCAAACATGATGAAGTCAGCACCTAATTCTTGAGCAATTTTCTTTTGAGTTTCTTCAGAAGCATTAGCTTGTTGAGACTGTTGCTCAGCACGAATTTGCTCACGGAATTGATCGTTTTCAACAACTCTTACTTTACCAGAGTTTACAAATTCTCTTTCGATATCTTTGATGAAAGTTTCAGCTTCGATATGCTCATGAGATTTGTTGATAAAACCACCAACAATAACGACAGGTCTCTTGTTGTTTGCATTTTCAAAGTTAGGTAACCATGGACGGCTCATAACATCTGAAATCATATCTTTAGAAACTTGCTTAGAGTCAGAGTCATTCCATCTACCGCTAAGGTCAATAGTTGTATTAGGATCAACACGTGTTACTGATCTTGAACAAGCTCCAGCAAATAATAAAGAAATAATTGTAATAGCGAATGTAAAGCTTCTTGAAAATTTCATTTTGAATTATTGATATATTGTTTTGTGATTAAATTCTTTGTTACTGTAATACAAACTTTCCTTTTGGCTTGTCGAGTTTTTTAAGTACAATTTTAGTTTCTGAAATACTAACTATCTTAAATCTAGAAGAGGTAGTATCACTAGAACCATCACCTTTTCCATGTGTAAGAAGCAACTCTTTTTTACTTCCCATAATCCACTTACCAGCAAGATATTCATTGGTGTTATTCTTAAAACCAAATTTTTTGTCAATAGAGAAATGAAGGGTGTTACCTTCGTCTAAAGCGTAAGTTTCTTGTTTAGTAAGTTTTTCTCTTTTTACTTCTGTAATAGTCCAGTCTTTACTAATTAAGATAGATTTTCTTTTCTCAAGGTCTTGTGCCATTGATTCAGTTGACAGCAATAACATAAATCCAAGCGAAAGCGAAAATAAACCTATTAATTTTGTAATTGTTTTCATAATTATTACGTGATTGTTATTAAGTTCTATCGAAAACGTCATAGATGTTATAATGGTTTCATTAGAAACATTAATTAACGTTTAAGATTTATTTTTGAGTATTAACATTTACGAGTTCAATTTATTTAAGATTCTATTATTCTCCTAAATTGTTGAGAATAGTAGTTTTGATTTCATTATACAATGAAAAAACATCATCAATATCTTCATCCATATTGGTTGTGTCATCGTGTTTTAACTTCTGCTCAGAGTGCTTTGCTTTTTCTGACAGTTTGATGATTCCCAATGTAGCTGCAGTACCTTTAAAAGTATGCATAATGGATTTAACATCTTGAATGGAATTATTACTTTTTGCTTCTACCAATTCGTGAATCAGATCATCACCCTCATTAAAAAAGTCTTCAAATGAAAGCTGAATAAGCTCGTTACCACCGTATTTAGCCAACTCTGCTGTTACTGCATAGTCTACAATAATATGACCATGTTCGTCCAATACTTGATCTGTTCTTGGAGTATCATCTTGAATGTCTTCAACGATTTCTTCCGCATCAGGTGGAGAGGAAGTCGTATCATGATCAACTTCAACCGTAGCAGAAGTTTCCATATTACCTTTTGAAGAGAAAGTATCATTCATGATCTCTTCCACTTTATTGAGCAAATCGAAGGCTTTGATAGGTTTTGGTAAAAAGTCGTCCATACCCGCTTTCAAAAACTCTTGTTGTTCTTCTACGAGAGTAAAAGCAGTCATGGCAATAATAGGTGTCTTAAAATCATTAAAGGTTTCATGAATACGTTGGGTTGTTTCCATACCATTCATTTTCGGCATTTGAATATCCATAAAAATGATATCATATTCATTACCAGCTTCTAATAGCTCTAATGCTTTGAAACCACTATTTGCAGAGGTAGTTTTGCACCCTGCTTTTTTCAGAATACTTTCGGCCACCATGATATTGACACTATTATCATCTACTACTAAAATATTAGGTTGAAGACTACTGATCTTTTGAGAGAATAATTCTTTACTCTCTAGATTATTATTGGTAGGAGGTAAGTGATTTACCTCTTTGACTTCAATGGTAAACCAGAAAGTACTTCCTACATTAAGTTCAGACTCAACACCAATATCACCATCCATCATGTTACAGAGTTCTTGAGAAATAGAAAGCCCCAGTCCAGTACCTCCTTTGGTACGTTTGTATGAGTCTTCTACTTGACTGAACTGCTTGAATAACTGCGCCTGTCCATTTTTCGATATCCCGCAACCTGTATCAATTACATCAAACATGAGGGTATAAATACCATTAAATTTTTGAACACCGTTGACATTGATTGTCACAGTACCATCTTCAGTAAATTTAATCGCGTTAGATGTGAGGTTGGATAGAATTTGAAGCAAACGTGTTTCATCAGCGAGAATTACGTTCGGTACGTTGTCTGCAACATTAGATATTAATTGAGTACTCTTATTCTTCGCATTTTGATGGAACAATGCGATAAGTTTAGAGATAGTTACTCGAATATCTATTGGCAGAGGACGTAGCTCCATTTTTCCTGCTTCAATCTTTGATAGGTCAAGGATATCATTCAGGATATTAAGCAAGATTTCAGAAGAACGTTTGATTGTAGAAACATACTTTTTCTGTTCTTGACTAAGTACTGTTGTGCTCAATAAGTCCACCATGCCAATCACACCATTCATAGGTGTACGAATTTCATGTGACATATTCGACAAGAACTGTCTTTTAACTTCTAAAGATTTCTCCGCCAGGTCTTTTGCTTCTCTGAGTTCGTGTTCAGATTGCTTGATTGGTGTAATATCTCTAGCTAAACCTTCTACTCCTGAAGGTTTGAGTTTTTTATCATAAATCAGCCTGAAGTTGGAAAGAATGTAACGTACTTCGCCTTTTTTATTTCGAACAATGCTTTCGTGGTTTTTGACAGCACCTTTTACTGCCAACATTTTCATTAGTCTCGATAAGTCTGATTCTGAAATATAATACTCAGTAACATGCTTGTCGATGATTTCCCCAGGCTTAACGCCTAACATATCTTTTACAGAAGGAGAAATCAAAGTGAAATTACCATCTAAATCAGTTCGGAAATAAACATCTTGGAGTGTTTCAAAGATATTACGGAAAAGCTCTTCACTGTCCGCAATATGAATTTCCATCTTCTTACGCTGTGTAATATTTTGTGTTACTCCGGCAATCTCTTGAATAATTTCTCCATCACCACTCTGCATTCTAACAGGGTTTAGAGAGATAGAGTGCCATTGTTCTGTTCCTAAGAACGTTTGAAATTTATATTCAAAACTGATGGATTCACCATCAAAAACTCTTTTTAATATTTGGTCCCAATGTTCTTCAAAGCGTGGCGTAAATGGAATAATACTATTGAGCATCATGCCTGGCATTAATTCAATATTGGAATATTGTTTAATGTACTCAGCAAAATGCTGATTATACCTTGTTACCATTCCTGTTTTATTGAAAGTCCAGATGGCTTGTTCTCCACTTTCAAAAATGGCTTCTAATTGTGCTCTTTGTGCCCTTACTTTTAATTGACTTTGATCTCTGATAATAGCAGCAGCAAGGATACCTGTTGCTAAATCAAAAAGATTAAGGTCAGGTTTACTGAAGGCCTTTCGGTCAGAAAAAGATTGGACCACGATCATTCCCATTTTCTGGTTATTAGAAATCAAAGGAAGACCCATCCAAATCTCAGGAACATTGATAAGGTTTAGGTTATATTGCTTTGCTAACTTCTGAATGACCTCTTTGTACATAAACATTGGTCTGTTGAGTACGTTAGCCATCGCCAATGCAAATTCACTAGCAGGTACTTCTTCCTTCTCTGCAAGGTCAGAAGTTTTGGTGCTGTAAAAAGGAATATACATTCCTTGTCCCGACAATTTCAAACGGAGCAAAAGAAAACTATCCATATCTACCACCAGTTTCATGGCAAGGTAGACCTTTTCGTAAAGCTCTTGGATTTTCAAGTTTTCTTGCAAAAGCTTTGCGAATGTAATACTTACCTCTTGCTCTAACTCCTTTCTCTTTTTATCAGTGATATCAAAAAGATGTAGGCGGTAACAGTCCTTAGAGTCAGCTTTATAAGAAATATGACAATCAGTGATTCTTTTTTGAGATTCACTTTCTATCGTCAATTCCATTTTATGCTCATCTTGAGATTCTTCAGCCATTTTAAGACCAATAAGAAGCCTTGTACGGTGAGAATTTGGAATAAGGTTAATAAACGTAGTCCTCCTGATTTGAGGATCTGTCATATTCACCAAATTTTTAAAAGGTTCACTTGCAAAGCTGATATTGCCCTTTCTATTAAACACCACTACCATTTCTCTTGAAGAACTAAAAAGCTCTTTCATAAGAATATTGTTTTTTACCAGTTCTTGAACATGAACCGTTTCTTTTGTGATGTTTTGTACCGACAGATAAACGTGCTGTATACCATTGGCGGTGACAGGAACCCCAGCAGTTCTCACTTGTAACTCCACTCCTTTACGGTCTCTGAGTTTTCCCGTGAGGTTTTGAAGCAACCCTTCTAATGAAAAGGTGTCTTCATAATAAAATATCTCTGCAAATTCAGAATAATGTCGACCGACTGTTTCTTCTGGATAATAATCAGTTATATTAAGCATGGCATCATTCCAGAAAATAATGATCCCTGCGTCATTTAATCCAAAAGTTGGAGCATCAGTAGCTTGATAGGCATCTTCAAAAACTTTGAAGTGGCTATTCTCATGAGTTGATACTTTGGGTTTTTGGTCTGAATTATTCATCTTTAATCTATCTCAGTTGCGTCTGCTTCATCATTGTCATCTTTTGCAATGTGTATCGTTTGTGTAGGGAATGCAAATTCAATTCCCATACTTTCTGATATACGCAAAATCTTCAACATGATGTATTCACGAGATTGAAGTTCTTCGCTCCAATCCCTACATTCAAAGAAAATATACAACAATATTTCCAAAGCACTAGCACCAAAGTTATTTAATCGTACCTCATAGAAGTCTTTTCTTGTGGTAGGATGGTCTTCGACAGCTTTTTTTACGGCTTTGATAAACATTTCTATTTTTTCCGTAGGAGTTCCATAAGGTATAGTTAGATATGTTTTAAATCTTCGATACTGCCTTTTTCCTAAATTATCAATATCACTGTCTGACATTGATCCGTTTGGAATGTTGACAAGAGAGTTCGCAAAAGTTCTAATTCGAGTAGTTCTAAAACCGATTTCTTCCACAATGCCTTCTTGCCCTTTGACAACGATCCAATCACCTACTTCAAATGGTTTATCAGTAAAAAGCATTACTGAACCAATGAAATTTTTAATGGTATCTTGTGCTGCAAATGCTAAAGCAACACCACCAAAAGAAATACCAGTAATAAGATGGGTTATATCAAATCCATAAGAATACAAAGTGGCCAAAATACCTAAGGCAAGAGCAATAATTCTGAAAATAACCCTTAGAATAGGTAATAAATTGGCGTCAACGGCATTCGTTTTACTCGAAAAATAACCTATCCTTATGACCAATAAGTCAGCTGCATGGACAAATAAAATTGTTAAGTAAAAGCTAAAAATTGCTTTTATGATGATTGTGAGTACGTAGGCAACAGCACTTGGTAATAACAAAAATGGAGTAATGTAATACCATATAATCATCAAAAGACCAACGGCAATAGGCCTTCTCAACTTTGGTAAAACAATTTTAGCAAACTGCTCTTTTTTGAATCTTAACAATACCCTTTGGAGGATCTGTTTAGTGAACCAAAAACTAAGGATATAAAAAAGGTAACTCACTAAAAGAATACCTGAAATAGTAATCCATTGCCAAAGTTTTATACCAAAAAGTCGTCCTTTACTTTGTTGTAATGAAGAGGTATAAACTACTAATTCTCTAGCAAAAGAAGGGTATGTTTCTACGAATAATTCATGTATTTGATTAGTAGAGTACACCGAGTATTTCCATTGCCCATTTTTTTGTTTTTCCAGGTAAATATTGGGTAGCCTAGGACTTATACTGTATCGTTCTGTTCTACTTTTGGGATCGATATAATTTTTTTCAAGAGGTAGATCTTGTGAGTTAAGATAAATGCTTTTTTGTGTGTAGATTAATTTTAATTCGATAGCTAGTTTTTTTCTTTCTTTTAATGAAAAATGCTCCTGAGAAAAAGCTTGTGCCGAAACATTTTCGTGGTAATTGTCATCTTCAAGGTTTTCTAAGTGGGTGTGCATAGTATGATAGGGAGAACTTAATGAGTACTCCACACCACTTAACTCTTTGAAATTATAAAAGACATGATCATTAGGATAACTTGATATTTCATCATGATCGTCATCCTGACCAATGGCTGTGATGATTGTAGTTGAACAAAAAACTAGAATTAAAAATAAACGCGTTGTCATTTAACAAAGACAGTTTGTAGGTATTTTCTGATATAACAATAGCAAGAGCAACTTACTTTAGATGGTAAAATTATAAAACTTCAAGTGATATTTGCTATTCTTTTTCATCATTATTCAAATGAATGGTTTGAGTTGGGAATGCAAATTTGACCTTAGTTTTATCCGCTATTTCCATAATGGTAAACATTAGTTCCTCCCTTGATTGTAACTCAAAATTGTAGTCATCTGTTTCGAAAAAGACATTAAGTAGAATATCAATCGAACTAGGAGCAAATTGATAAAGACGAACTTGATAACCTTCTTTTCTTGTTGTAGGGTGTTCGTCTATGGCTTTTCTAATTCCCTCAATAAAAGCTTTAACATTGTTGCGATCTGTTCCGTATTCCAAACTCAACATTGTATTGAATCGTCGAAATTCTCTCTTTCCCATGTTGTCTACCTCATTGTCTGCTGCAATATTGTTCGGTAAACTCACCAATGAATTATTAAAAGTTCTAATCTTCGTCGTTCTAAATCCGATCTCTTCTACAATCCCTGATTGCCCTTTGACTACAATAGAATCACCAACTGAAAATGGTTTATCTGTAAAAAGCATAATCGATCCAATAAAATTTTTGACAGTGTCTTGAGCAGCAAACGCGATGATCAAACCACCGAAAGAAATGCCTGTTACAATGTTATTGATGTTATATCCTAATATCTTTAAGAACAAAAGAAAGCCGACCATAAGAGCGACAATTCTTAATGATGAACGTAATACAGGAGTGAGGTGCTCATCAATATTCCATCTCTTTTTTCGAGGACTAGGAGCCATGACTTTTAGAACGATCACATCCGCAGTTCTAAAAATGAGTATGATTAATGTAAATCCAAAAATGATTTTACAGAGTACGGTTAACCCAAATGCTATAGTGCTATCCAATAAAAGTAATGGGATCAGCATATAAAACAAGAAGTCAAGAATTGCAATTGTGATTGGTCTTTTAAACTTCAAAATTACAGTACTGATAAAATATTGATTTCCCGCTTTAGAGAAAAATTGTTTAATCAAGAAAGCGAGTACTCGAATTACAATGAAATATACAATATACATTAAGGCATTAATGACCAATAAGGCCCCCCATTGCCAAAGTTTAAGCCCTAAAACGTATTGATTCCCTTTTTCTATTTTGGATACAAACTTTATAATATCTCTAGAATAAGGAGGGAAAGTTTCTTTAAAGATTTTATTGATTTTTAATGCGGAATAACTTGAGTACCTCCATCTTTCGCCTACTTTGATCAAGTAGATCTCAGGAAGTTTATCACTGATTATAAAGCGCTTTTTACCAGTATTTTTTTCCACATGATCTTTTTGAAGTGGTAAATCCAATTGATTTAAATAAATACCTTTTCCTGCGAAGATCAATTTAAGTTCTTCTGCCAATTCTACACGTGTATCAAGATTCCCCACACTGGTCGGAATCACTCTTGCAGCGGTTTTAGGATGATAATTTTGCTCATCTAAAAAATCCAAATGTGTATGTAAGGCATGATAAGGAGTACTCTGAGAGTATTCAACAGAGTCATAGATATA
Organism: Flammeovirga sp. EKP202; assembly: GCF_014534745.1. Lineage (GTDB taxonomy): Bacteria > Bacteroidota > Bacteroidia > Cytophagales > Flammeovirgaceae > Flammeovirga. The sequence continues at coordinate 13,385 of NZ_JACVVP010000019.1, read as the reverse complement.
GAACTTGTAAAAGTCATGATCATTCGGATGACTTTCAAGAAGAATTTCTCCCTCTTCTTCCTGGGCAAAAAGGGGTATAGAAGGGCAGATTAAAATTATTAATAATAAGGGGAATAATATTTTACTCATTTTTAAGAAACAGTAGTATATTGATTGGATTTTAAAACTTACTTTGTTTTAATTCAAACGAAATATATTTTTTTAGGTTTTAGTTCGAAAACAACAAATGGAATACAAAGCAATAATTTTTGACCTTGGGGGTGTTATTCTCAACTTAAGATACGAAAATACTTTAGAAAAATTCGCCGAAATTTTAAATAAACCTGTAGAACCTTTTTATACTAAAAAACAGCAAACATCACTATTTGATGATTACGAAAAAGGGAATATTACATCTCAGGAATTTCGTTTGGGAATTAGAGAGTTATTAGATGAGCCTATTACTGACGAACAAATTGATTTGGCATGGAATGCAATGTTATTAGACTTGCCAGTTGAAAGAATTGAAATGCTGAAGGAATTAAAAGAGAAGTATAGAATTTTCTTACTTTCCAATACCAATGAAATTCATATCAATGCCTTCAATAAGATTGTTATTGATACTTTAGGAGAAGATTTTGGGGATTTCAAACAACTTTTTGAGCAAGCTTATTATTCTTTTGAGATGGGAGATAGAAAGCCTCATCCGAGTATTTTTGAAACAGTGGTCGCTAAAAACAATTTAGATAAGGCGACTACGCTTTTTATTGATGATTCTATTCAACATGTAGAAGGTGCAAAACAAGCAGGATTACACGCTCATCATTTGGAAGACCTAAATGTTATTGGATTTTTGAAGTTAGAAGGTATTTATTAATAATTAATGTTAAAAAATATAAAACTAGACCAATAATTGGTGAAATAAAGTCGGTTACTAAATCTTTTCATTCCATAAGAAAGATTTTACCCTAATTTCGCCAATTGGAAAACATAACGAAATGAACGAGTTTAAGAGAATCAACAATCTAGTGGGGTGGGCACTTTTTTTAATATCGCTTGCCGTCTACACTATTTCAATGGAAGAAACCGCCAGTTTTTGGGACTGTGGTGAATTCATTGCCGTATCATACAAACTGATGGTTCCGCACCCTCCGGGAGCACCATTTTTCTTATTAATTAATAGACTTTTTTCTTTCCTAGCTTTTGGTGATGTACTTAAAGTAGCTTGGTGGATTAACTTCCAATCGGCATTTATGAGTGCACTAACAATCTTGTTCCTGTATTGGACTATTGTAATGTTAGGTATGAAAATCATCAAACCTTCAAAAGAAGGATATGGTTTAAAAGATAAGATCTTATTATTTGGCTCTTCAGCAGTAGGAGCATTAGCTTATACTTTCTCAGATACTTTTTGGTTCTCAGCTGTAGAAGCAGAAGTTTACGCAATGTCTTCAGCAATTACAGCATTGGTATTCTGGGCAATTTTAAAATGGGAGTATATCGAAGATCATTCAGCATCGAATAGATGGCTGATTATGATTGCTTATATTATTGGTTTATCAATTGGTGTCCATCTGGAAAACTTACTTTGTTTACCAGCATTAGCCATGATCTATTACTATAAAAAGTACCCTAATAATATCACTTTAAAAGGGACAATTATAGCAATGGGTATTGGTGGAGCAATTATCTTGGGAGTTATCATTATTGTGATTCCTGGCCTTCCTTCCATTGCATTTGTATTCGATAAGATATTTGTAAATACATTCGGAACATCGTTCGGAACAGGTGGTTTGTTCTTCTCATTTACATTAGTAGCAAGTTTGGTGTACGGAATTTACTTCACTCAGCAAAAAGCTATGGTGACGTTGAATAACTTATTATTAGGTGTAGCATTTATTCTTGTTGGATATATGAGTTACACATTAGTATTAGTTCGTTCAAACCAGCACACACCTATTAATGAAAATGCTCCAGATGATCTTCTAGGATATGTATCTTACTTAAAGCGTGAGCAATACGGTGATCGTCCTCTTTTATACGGTCCAACTTATGATGCACAGCACGTAGGAACAAAAGAAGATGGTGATAAATACCGTGAAGCTACTCGTAATGGTAAGGACTATTATGAAGTGTATGATCACAAAACGAAAGCAGAATATGCATCAAAAGATATGATGTTGTTCCCTCGTTTATATTCTAAAACGGGGCCTCATCCACAATTGTATAGAGAGTGGGCAGGGATAGAATCAGGACAAAAACCTACGTTTGGTAACAATATTTATTATTTCATCCGATACCAAATTGGCCACATGTACTTACGTTATTTCATGTGGAACTTTGCAGGTAGAGAAAGTGATGAAAAAGATGCCGGTTACTTAAAACCTTGGCATGATTTAGAGGAACTTCCTGAGTTGTTAGCAAAAAATAAAGCAAGAACAAACTTCTATTTCTTGCCATTAATATTAGGTTTATTAGGAGTATTCTTCCATTACAAGAGAGACCAGAAAAACTTCTGGGTAGTAATGATTATGTTCCTGACATTGGGTGTCGCACTAGTTGTTTACTTGAATTCACCACCGGTAGAACCTAGAGAGCGTGATTATATCTATGCCGCCTCCTTCTATGCATTTGCTATTTGGATTGGTTTCGGAGCATTAGCCTTAGCAGAGTTCTTCTCTGAGAAAATGGGTAAAAATGGAGCTGTCATCGGTATTGCATTGAGTATGGTTGTTCCTGTTCTTATGGGAGCGAAAGGATGGGACGGACATAACCGTTCGAATAGATTCCACTCAGTTGATCAAGCGAGAAATACTTTAGCGAGTTGTGCTCCTAATGCCATCTTATTTACAGGTGGAGATAATGATACATTCCCATTGTGGTATGTTCAAAATGTAGAAGAATTTAGAACTGACGTTCGTGTGGCAGTATTAAGTTACTTCAGTACGGGTTGGTACTTGGATCAGATGAAGCAAAAGCAATATGAGTCTGAACCACTGCCATTATCGATCAGTAGCCATAACTATAGAGAAGGTAAAAATGATTATGTACCATTAGTTGAGGATGAAAGAGCTCAAAACGGTGTAAATCTTAAAGCCTACTTAGCCTCTGTAGAAGCGAACAACCCTGTAACACAAGTAGGATTACAAGGTGGTCAAACAACGGCGAAACTACTTTCTAGAATCTTTATTTTGGATGTAGATAGTGCGGCAGTTGTGAAGAGTGGTATTATTCCAAAAGGCATGGAGGGTAGAATCAAACCAAAAATGGCTTGGAGATTAAAGAATGATAAAACGTACATCTTCAAAAACGAATTAGCACTATTAGACTTAATCGCAACCAACAATTGGGAGCGTCCTATCTATTTCAATAATACATCAGCCAATACGATCAATATGGATCTAAGAAGTTACTTATTCTTGGAAGGTATGACGTATAGATTACTTCCTATCCAAGCCAATACATTTGGTGAAGTAGGTGAAGTAAATACAGAGGTGATGTTGAAAAACATTGAGAAATTTGCTTTCAGAGGTATGCAAGATGAAAGTGTTTATTACGATGATGAATACAGAAAATTTGGAGCCAATACTCGTAATAATATTTACAGACTTTCTGAGAAATTGTATGTTGATGGTTTAGCGAAAGAAGATGAAGCGAAGTTGAAGCTTTCGAAGGAGAAGTTAGACTGGATTCTTTCAATGATTCCTGATACAACAATTCCTTATAGCTTCTATTCTCCTAAATATATGGAGCTATATTATAAATTGGGAGCTACAAAAGAGGCAAATGAAATCTTCGATATACTTGTAAGAAGAAGTCAGGAAAATGTAAACTATTATGCAAATACAGGTAGAGGCACTGAAAGTGTTGCTCGTAGAAGCTTGATTGTTTTACAACAGTTAGCTCAGATTTTTGAGTCGAACTTAAAATTAGTAAATGCTAGATTGAGTGAGCGTGAAAAAGGAGATGTAGATCCATTAACTGGACAAGTAATTAATGAAGTACCATCTTATTCAGAGCATGTGACTTCAGAGTTGTTCTACAAAAACCTTTCAACGGAACAGCTGAAAGAATTACAGCAAATTTTCCAAGCTGACGCACTTCAGTCAAGAGAAGCATTTAGCTCAGCTTACGAAAACATGATGGGAACGAGATAGTTTCTTTTATCCCTCAAAATAAAGCAATTGATCCAATCAATTGTATAAATTCTAAAAATCCACACTTATTTTTTATAGGTGTGGATTTTTATTTTGTTGTATTTCAGTGTTTTGGTGTGAAAATTTAAAAATATTTAATAAATCTGTCACAAATCATTTACTCGAATTGTTTTAGTGACAGATTGAGTAAAATATTTGACTTCAATTATCTTTCTATATGTATATTATTATAGCATTTTTTATATTGCATTGGTACAGTTCGCTGTTCTTCCAAACTTTTTTCTTGCATCGTTACGCGGCACATGCCATGTTTACGATGTCTAAAACAACTGAAAAAATATTCTTTGTTTTAACCTATATCTTTCAAGGATCAAATTATTTAAGTGCTTATGGATACGGAATTATGCACCGTATGCATCACGCTTTCGCTGATACTGAAGAGGATCCACATTCTCCAAAGTATTCTCCTACACTATTTGCTATGATGTGGCAGACAAAAAATATCTATACAGATATTTGTAAAGGCAAGGTGGTAGTAGATGCTAAATTCACTAAGAATGTACCAGAATGGCATTCATTTGATAAATTCGCAAGTAGTTGGGTAAGTAGAATTGGATGGGGATTATTTTATGTAGCAGTTTATGTTTACTGCTATACAACATATGATTTATCACCGTTTATCTTCTTGTTATTACCAATTCACTTTTTAATGTCTCCAGTACATGGGGCGATCATCAACTGGTTTGCACATATCTATGGTTATAGAAACTTTGAAGTAAGCGATACATCGACAAACTTTCTTCCTTTTGACTTCTTAATGATGGGTGAATCTTACCATAACAATCACCATGCAAGAGGCTCAAGAGCAAACTTTGGTGGTATTCGTTGGCATGAAATCGATCCAACTTATTTGATCATTGTAGTATTGGATAAAGTAGGGGTAATACATTTGAAACAAAATTCAGATAAGAAAACAAACTCTGTAGGAAAGAAAACCGCAGTTGCAGGTTAGTAGAAATCGGAGTGTATATAAAACGAAAGAGTCATGTTCTAACAAGAACATGACTCTTTTTTATATTCCCCCAACAAATGTTTTAGGAGGGAAAGTTAGAATATTTAAAGACCGAAAGAGTTATACCTAATAAAAACTGATATGAAAATAACTTTACGTTTTCTACTTTTTAGTTTTTAACTACAATACAAATGTCTTTCATTCCATCCTCAATGAGTTACATTATTTCGTTAATCATTTACACAAAAACGTCAACTTAAAAAACTACTATTACTAAAGTGTAAAAATATTTTTCACTCCAATTACAATTTATTAGTTTGAAAAAAGAATAATGACTCAACTACTTTTTAAATGAAGAAATACACAATCGTATCCAATGAAGATCATCCTCACGATAGTTACAAAAGAATAGCAGAGGATTTTAAAGGGACTTGGGATGGAGCAGAAATGATGATTGATAATGAGGATTTGAAACTACAGATTACCTCTTTTGAATATATGGGAGGAATGTTTGTCGGACATTTACAAATGAACAGCAATACACAGATCATTTATTCTAATGTTCCGAATGATGATGAGAACTTTGTAGTGATGAGAATAGGTTATTCGGGTGCCTATTCAAAAAAAGATAAGTATAGAAGATTTAATCACGACGGTATATTTCTTTATAATGCCAATCAATTATTTAATATAGAATACCCTTTTCAGATCAGTTGTCAATGGATTACGATTCGTTTCCCATTAGAAGTATTTAATTATTTTGATGAAGGAGGAGACTCTAAATTAAGGGATCTATTGAATGAAGAAGGAGATTGGTTTCATTATTTTACACTTTCGCCTAAAATAGAAGGGTATGTCAATGAGTTGGTCAAAGCGAGTCATAACAAGACGAAAAGGAAGTACTCCTTCTTATCGAGAGCATTGGATATTTTAGGGGCTTTTAAAGAGAAAATGGAAAAAGGACAAACGACTAAATCCAATATCAAAATTCATCCTGATGACTTCAGTAGCATGGTATTATTAAAAGATAAGATCCTTTCTGATTTCACAACCCCTCCTAACTTAAATACTCTGAGTTTTGAATTAGGAATGAGTATTTCAAAACTAAATCGAAATTTCAAAGCCGTTTACCAACAACCCATTCTTCAATACTTTAATCAACACAGAACGGAAGAAACATATAGACAAGTAAAATACTCTGACAAAAGCTTAACAGAAATAGCAGATGACCTTGGTTATAGTCATGTGGGGCACTTGAGTAGAACTTTTAAAAAGCAATTTGGATATGCACCTTCTTCTATTAGAGGGACGTTGCAATAGTTAAAACGAGAATAACGAAATCTTGTAACCACTTGCAGAAATCTTGTAAATAATTCGAGAAATGGTCAATGATATTTGTAATGTGATCAAAAACTAAAATCAATGAAGACTTATTCATTGTTTCTTTTTGATCCAAAAAACATCATTTTCAAACTATTTCAATTTCGAGATGAACAAGATTTCTACATTAAATAAGTGGAGGCGAATTAGTCTTTACTTTGTGATTATTAATTGCTGTTTACTTTCTTTTCAGTCATTTGCTCAAGAAAATAAAGAAAATTTAGTTGGTGTTAAAGGGGCGATCAACCCTTTACAAATGAATGCCAAACAATTGGTAGGTCAAGAACTTATTGATGATGCATTCCCTAATTCCATTCCAATTTTTGGTTCCAAATCAAGAATTAAATTCGGTGGTTATGTGAAGATGGATTATATCCAAGACTTCAATTACATCGGTTCTGCTTATGAATTCGAAAGTGCCACCATTCCAATTCCAGGTACCCCAGATTCTTATCTGAAAGGACAGTCTACATTCCATGCAAAAGAAACACGTTTCAATGTTGACTTTAGAACTGTTGTTAAAGGAACAAGATCTGGTAAAGAAATGCCATTACAAATTTTTATTGAAATGGATTTCTTCGAAGATAATCCGGCTTTATTCCGTCAACCTCGTTTACGTCACGCCTATGGTGTATTTGGAAATATCTTAGCAGGTCAAACTTGGTCTATTAATGCTGATTTAAGTGCATTACCCGGTATAATTGACTTCGGTGGTGGTGACGGTACTTATGGTGACCGTGTGATCCAAATTCGATGGACCGACAAAATCACGAAGAACCTAAGCTATACTGTAGGTATGGAAGGTCCTAAAAGCTCAATCGACAACCCTTATGAATTGGAAGGTGTAGCACGATCAACGATGCCTACTTTTGCTGGTAACGTAAGGTGGGAAATGAACAAATACTCTCATATGCAATTGGGTGCTGATGTGTTTCAACATCATTGGCAAGGTGGACAAACAGGCCCAACTAAAAAAGCGTATGGCTACGGACTTAACCTAACAGGTCGTTTTGTATTGGACCAAAAACATAGAAATTCATTGATGTTTGGAGCCTCGACCGGTAAAGGTGTTGGACACAGAATTTTATTCTTGGAGTTCTCACCTAGTGATGGTGTAATCTCAGATAATCAATTGGAGTTATTGAATGCTCACCAAGCCTATATTGGATATAATCACTACTGGACAAAAAGCTTGAACTCAACAGTAGCCGCCTATTATGCCTCTTTAAATACAATTGACGCACAGTCAGATGAAACCACGCAAAGTGGAGGTACTTTCCACGCCAACTTAGTTTGGTTGCCTTATGATAATGTTTCTTTTGGTGTTGAATACATCCATGGTTTACATGAAGTAAGAGATGGCAGAATTGGTCAAGCGAATCGTATGCAATTTATGGCTCGATTCAGAATTCCTTAAAGAAGAAAACAATCAAATAAGATAAATAAAGTATTGATCAAAAAGTTAGGTCTCGTTCAGTCACATCACATGGATAGATCCTAATAGTTCAATACGCCCATTTTATCAACCTTATTAATTAAAAATGAAAAATCATAAAAACAGTTTCTCATCAGCTAGAAAACAAATTATCAAACTTTCATCCGTTTTATTACCTATTAGTATGATGTTCAATACAAGTTGTACTACTTCAACAGCTCAAGATGAAAATGTTGTAACAGTACCAAAGTCAGATAAATATGTTAGTAAGATAACAGAGTTGACTTCTCCAATGTCAAAAGTGAAAGACGGTTTCCCTCTAGAATTTGTCAAGGAAACTCACCGAAACTTTTATACACCTAACTGGCAAGGAGCAGGTGATCAATCCGTATATATCAACCTTAACCTTCCTGAGTTTGTCAATGTAGATATTGCAATGCCTACACACGAAAGACGTCAGTTAGAAAGAGAGATCAACTCGGACTTAGGAAATCTTACTTTTACACAAGAAGATGGAACTGAAACGCCAACTTTAAATGATTACCTTAACGATGACTATAACAGAGTGCAGGGGATCATCATGGCACACAAAGGAAAAGTGATTTTTGAAGCTTATCCTGGTATGAAATCTACTGATTTTCATGTATGGATGTCGGCTTCTAAAACGACAGTCGGTACAATCTGTCTATTGTTGGAAAGTGAAGGTAAATTGGATTTAGAAAAACCAATCACTTTTTATGCACAAGAATTAAGAGGGACTGCATGGGATAAAGTTTCTGTAAAAAATGCCTTAAACATGGCTTCAGGGCTTAATCTTGAAGAAACAACAGCCGCTTTCTCTGACCCGAATAGCTGGATTGAACAATACTTTGCGTCTTTATTTGATGGAAAAGGTAAAGATTGGATTGAAGTAATGAGAGAAGTACAACCTATTGAAGGAGAAAATCCTGGTGATAGATTTAGATATTCTACAGCTATTACACAAGCGTTAGTACTTGCGATTGAAAATGTTACAGATAAAGCATTTAAAGATGTTTTTAATGAGAAAATATGGTCTAATGTAGGAGTAGATAACCAATTTATGGTAGGTTTAGCTTCTGATTACCACGCAGTAGGTGGTGGCCTTGTAAACACTACAATTGAAGATGCTCTTAAATATGCGATGATGTATACTCCTAGCTGGAATGTAGTGTCTGATGAAAGAGTGATCACTCCTGAAATCTTAAACAGAATTAGAACATTAGGTGATCCTAAAGCTTATGTAGGTTGTGAAGAAGAAGCCTACAGTTTAGAATGGACAGGTGAAAAAGCAGAACGTAATTCAGCACAATGGGATCACGTTTGGGCAGATGGAGCCATGTTCAAACACGGTAATATGCACCAAGGTATTTATGTGGATGCAGACAGAGATTTCGTAGCTTTTGTATTCTCAAATACACCCAATGAAAGATCAGACAGAAACCCTGGTTTTATGCGTGCAGTAGCCAAAAAAGTAGCAGGAAAATAAGAATGATAGAATAAAATAGTTTTAAAAAGCTCATTAGAGTTGGTCATTGCACTAATTCTGATGGGCTTTTTTGTTTTCTGGTTTTTAGTGAAAATGTTTTAGCCGATTCCTTGTATACAGCAGCCTTTATCTTGTAATTCATTCCTTTTAAAAACCTAGATCTTTGTTTAATAAGCTATTAAGGAAATGATTCCTTAAGAAGAAAACGATCAAATAAATAACCAGTATTAATTAAAAAATACAGAATAATGAATCGACAAAATAAAATTTTCACATACTTGTTTACATCGCTTTTAATGATAACCACAATAAGAGTAGCTGACGCTTGCACCGGAATTCGACTTATGTCTAAAGACGGTTCGCCAATATTTGGGCGTACAATGGAATTCGGTGGAGAAATGCTTCCGTTCAGTCTTATTGTCGTTCCAAGGGGTCATACATATACCGGCAATACACCTGATGGTGAAAACGGTATGAAATGGAATGTAGATCTTGGTTTTGTAACTGCCGTGCCTACTGCAATGCCTGGGGCCGCAGTAGAAGGTATAAATGAGGCTGGTTTACAAGGTGGAGGATTCTTTTTTGATCCATACCCTAAAGCAAAGTGGCAGAAAGCTGATCCTGAAAATTATGACAAAACTATTTCTGGTTGGCAGGTGATTACTTATATTCTGTCAAAAGCAAGAACGGTTGAAGATGTGAAACGTCTTTTGCCAAAAATCAATGTAGTGGAAGGTGTGTCCGTTCCAGATGAAATGGGTTGGGGCATTGAGCCAAAAGTTCATTATGCATTTAATGATGAAACAGGGGCTTCAATTGTTGTTCAATATCTCAATGGAGAACTAAACATATTTGATAACCCACTCGGTACACTTACAAACGCACCAGATTTTCAATGGCATCAAGAGAACCTTACACAGTTTACAAGTCTTCCGATTAATCAAGTCCCACCCTTTGAGCTCGTTCAAGAAACGGAAGGACCTACCGGTCTAGATATTGGAAGTAAGGCAGATTTACCTGGAGCGATGACCTCTCAAAATCGTTTTGTGCGTGCAGCCATCTTTAGCCAAACTGCACTGCCATTTGATGACGCAGAGACAGGTGTACAGAGAGTATTAAACATCCTTCATAATTTTGATATCCCATATGGTTACAAATCTTATCGTCACGTAAATGGAGATACTTACCCTCAGTATACGCAGTGGACAAGCATTTCAGACTTGCGAAATCGCAGGCTATATTTCAAGACATTTGCGAATCCCACTGTCCAGTATATAGATTTAAATGATGTGGATTTAGATAATGATAAAATAGTAACCATTCCAGTAAGTACAGGATTTACAGCTCAGTCTGTAACCCTGCCGAACAACTAGGATCAATGATCAATAAATACATTGTAAACGAAGTTTTCGAATATTGATAGTGTTTAGAAATCTCCTTATTTCTAACATTAAAAGAATCAACGAAAACAAAGTTTACAATGTATTTTGCATTATGACTAAAGTAACCCAGTCTTTCTTGCACCATAGTTAAAATTATGGGCAGGTGGTAAACCAAACTCATCAAGACTAAAGTTTTAAAGGTTGGTAACGTAGGCAACACTTTAGTGTTGTTGGAGTTCGTATCACAAGTCCATGACTTCTCTTATGGTTAATCCAAATTTCTAAAGGAAAATAAAGTACCCGTAGGAGAGATTATGGTTGATCCGCATACCAGCAAAAAGTTTTGCTTCTTTGATGATCCGGATGAATTGCCGATTGAGCTTTATGAAAAATAAATCTATTGGTTTTCTACCTAATTCGTTTGGTAGTGCTTCCCCGGCCTTGAAGGGAAAAGCGTTAAGAATTACATGAATTGAGCCGTTAAAAATGATTTTCTTGTTCGAGCAAAGCGAGTTTAAAATCATTTAGGCGAAAGGAATGGAATTTAGCTTTTGACTTCTAAGCCTTGACTTTTTTGCTTCGTTTTTGTGTTAAGACAAAAATGAAGAAGAAGGAAGCTTGAAAGTAGATCCTATAAATGCTTGATAAACGATTAATTGGAAGTTAATGGAAACTCAGTTTACAGTGTAGTACTTCGTTTTGATCTAACTAAAATAATCAATATTCTTTCCTTTCAAAGCAGAAGGAGCATAGCCAAAATGATTTTTAAAGGTTTGGCTCAGATGTCCCACATGACTGAAGTTTAAGTCCATGGAGATCTCGGTCAAACTCTTATTGGTGTAAATAATTTGTCGATGTGCTTCTTCGATTTTTTGCTGATTATAAAACTGAACGATAGGCTTACCGAATACTGATTTGAAAGTGCGATTTAGTTTAGAAACACTCATGCCGTATTTTTCACTCAGTTCCGTAAGGTTAGGGATTTCGGTAAAGTCGGCTAAATGATTTTCTCTTAAATCAATCATTACCTTTAAATCTTCAGGATGAATATTTTTCTTATGCTTTTCAGAGTCGTCTTCAATTTTGTCTTTTAAAAGCTGAATGATTTCAATCGCTTTTGTAAAAAAGAAAGTGTGTTTTCTTTTATCCTTATCCACGTTTTTAATGATTGCTCTTACTCTGCTTTCTATTTCTGCATTAAGAGAATAGTAGTTTATCCAAGGCGTATCATTTTCAAAAAGCTCAATTAGTTTGTTCTTTTTGTCTCCAGCAAATTGTTGGAAAAAGGAAAGCGAAAACCGAATGTATACCCATTGAGTGAATTGTCCATGAGGAAATTCAATATCATGCATTTGGCTGGAATTGATTAAAATACCCGCATTATTAAATTTCTTAACTGAACCATCTCTCTTATAAGTCACACCTATACCCAGCCTTACAGTGATATAATGTTCATCCGTCAGTGCAGTTTGTTTGAAAATAATAGGGCGATCTGATTCTAACTCGAAAACACCTACAATTAAATTATTTAAGAACTCAAAAGAATTGATTTTTGACTTACACCAATCCGTATGGATAGTGAGTTCTTCTCCATCCCAATTTCCCCCTAATGTATCCGCAAAATTTTGAAATCTTTCATGAGGATGTTCTCCTATAGAATTGACGATAAATGGTTCTTTCTCTTTCATATTACTATTCAATAAGTCAGATCTCTAGTTAATTAAAGTAATCGATATTCTTCCCTTTCAAAGTAGATGGAGCATAGCCAAAGTGATTTATAAAAGATTGGCTTAGATGTCCCACGTGACTGAAGTTTAAGTCCATAGAGGTTTCCATCAAACTTTTATTCGTATAAAGTATTTGTCGGTATGCTTCCTCTAGCATTTGAACAGATACTGAGCTTTGAGGTTAATATTAATCCTAATTTTTATAATGTACTAATCTAATGAATTAAGAGCTAGTTTGTCAAAGAATACTATTAATAAGTGATCGAATAGAATGCCCAAATGATGTAAATATTAAATCAAACTATGCCAATCATTTTTTGCGACAGCCTTTACTTTTGTCTTGTTATTCAATAAACAAAAGAATTATGATCAACGAAAAGTCAATCAATTTCTGGTCGAAACTAGAAGTAAAAGTATTAAATGGAACAGCCAAAGAAGGTGCCGACTACCATACACAAAGAAGAGCAATAGAAGAATGTGCCGCTACAATAGACGGCTTTCAATATGGTGAACTGATGCTTTCTTCTGAGGATGATAGTAAGTTTATTGTAATGTGTGGATGGCATTCAGAAGAAGATTTTGAGCAATGGTTAAAAAGTCCAGTTAGAGCACAACAGAATGAAGATCTTTCAAAGTTATTAGAAGTAGAAATGAAGGAAAGTAAATACGATAGTTTCCATCAGTTCAGTCAGCTAAAACTTTCATAAAATTACTGATCTAGTCAATTAGTACACTGTAAACTAAATTTTAGTAAATTGAAGATCTTAAATTTAAAGAGATGAAAAGAGATCATATTCAATTAAGTG
>NZ_JACVVP010000018.1 GCF_014534745.1 Flammeovirga sp. EKP202 | reverse complement strand
TCTTTTCATAGAATAAAGATCGACTTTAAATCAAATAATGAAAAATCAAAATTTTAAAAGAGCGAAAGCTCAGTTAATAAACTAAACCTTCAGTAAAATGATTTCGATTCACGAATTTATCGAAAAAGAGCTAGACTGTTTTGTAGACTATCTGACATTACATCTTTCAGAAAACGGAAAAAATGGTGAAGTCATATTTCAACCTATTTCCAAAAATCATGGTATAAATGCTTCTCAACTCAGAGATAAATTCCAGCTCGGATTGATCCGAAATTACGGGGAACCTGGCTGGAGGAAACTTTGGTTGGCAAAAAATGAGGCAGGACAAATTGTAGGTCATGTTGATATACGTTCTTATCCTGATCAGAATTCTTCGCATAGAGTATTATTAGGTATGGGAGTAGATAGTAAATATAGAGGTATTGGTATCGGGCTTCAACTTTTGGAGTTTGCTATTAATTATTGTGATGAGGAAGAAAGAATCTCTTGGTTAGATTTACAAGTCATGACCAACAACCAAAAAGCCATCAACCTCTATTCTAAAAAGGGATTTATGGAAGTGGGCAAAATCGATGATATGTTTAGAATCGATAATGTCTCTTTTGGATCAACTTCAATGACATTAAATGTGAGTTGAAGTTGTTCTGAATAGGTATAGGTATGTAAAGAGTGAAGTTTACATTAAATCCTTACTAAAAACATTCCTTATCAAAAAAACATTTAGAATAGTTTGATACCTTATTTTCAACCTTTATTTTAGCGTGTTCAAAAAATTAACATCAACAAAATTTTTAAAAAGATAATGAGCGTTCAACTATCTTTTCCAAGTAATGCTTTATTTGTAGGGCACAAAAACCCTGATACAGATTGTACATGTTCTGCTATTGCTGCAGCGAATCTTTGGGGTGGTACTCCAATTGTACAAGGAGAATTAAACCCTGAAACTGAATTTGTACTCAAGCAATTTAATGTTGAAAAACCAGCTTTTGAAGACAATTTCGCAGGAAAAGATGTTGTTATTGTAGACCACAATCAAACAACTCAATCGGCCGCTTCTGTTGTTGAGGCTAATATTTTATCAATTATTGATCACCACGCCGTTCAAGATAACTTCTTTTTCCAAAAAGGACCAATTCATATCGACATGCGTACAGTTGCATCTTGCTGTACAATCATCGCTGATTACTATGTAGATATGAATGTTGAGATTACAGCTCAAATGGCAGGTGTAATGTTGGGTGGTATTTTATCTGATACTTTAGGATTAACTGTACCTCATACAACTGATATTGATAGAGAAGTAGCGGCTAAATTAGCAAAGATTGCAGGTGTTGAAGATATTGAAGCTTTTGCTCAAGAAATGTTGATTGCAAAGTCTGATTTATCAAAATATACTGCTGCTGAAATCTTAAACTTAGATTACAAGGATTTCATCTTCGGTGATATCAAGATCGGTTTTGGTGTTTGTGAAAGTTTATTGATCGACAAAGTGATTGCTAAGCATGATGAGATTTCTGCTGCTATGCAAGAAAACAAGAAAAATGGTTACGAAGCTATTTTCTTTGCTTATGTTGATTTAACGACAAATAACTCTGTAGTTATCGGTGCTGATGATGCTGATTTTGCAGTTTTAGAGAAAGCTTTTGGCGTTTCTAAAGGTGATTTAGGTGTGAGCTTAGAAGGTAAAATCTCTCGTAAGAACGATTTTATTCCTCCAGTTTCTGCTTATTTCAACAACTAATATATTAGACAAAGGGTGGTGTGATATGTTATTGCACCACCTTTCTTTTTCCTTTATGCACAAAGACAATTTACATAAAAACGGTTATTCTTTTCCCAAATTAATCACTGCTTACCCACCTCTTTCTAATTTTATAATTAAAAATAAAGTAGGTGAAGATACCATTAATTTTGCGGATGCTGCCGCGGTTATAGCCTTAAACAAGGCTTTGCTAAAGGCTTATTACAATGTAAATTATTGGGATATACCCAAAGGGTATTTGTGCCCTCCAGTACCTGGTAGAGCCGATTATATTTTGGGAGTAAAGGATTTGCTCTTAGAAAATACAAATCTAAAAGACCAACAGATCAAAGGGTTAGATATTGGTACAGGTGCGAACATTATCTATCCTCTCTTAGGTAAAAGCCTTTTCGGTTGGGATTTTGTGGGTTCTGATATTGAGGAATTATCGATTGATAATGCGGTTAATATTCTCAAGAAAAATAAGATTAGTCCCAAAAAGATAGCAATCCGAAGACAAAAATCATCGACAGCTATTTTCCGTGGAATCATCAGAGAAAATGAAAGGTTTGCGTTTAGTATGTGTAATCCACCTTTCCATAAAAGCTTCGAAGATGCACAAAAAGGGAGTAGAAGAAAGGCCAAAAACCTTACAGGAAAAAGTGAGGTAAAGCTTAATTTTGGCGGAAAAAGTAATGAGCTTTGGTGTGATGGAGGAGAGTATCAATTTATCAAATCTATGATCAGTGAAAGTGTAAATTATCAACAAAATGTTGTATGGTTTACAACTCTAGTATCAAAGCAGGAGAATGTAGTCCCCTTATTGAAACAATTAAAAAAGATCAAACCTCATGCTTACAAGGTAATAGATATGGGGCAGGGACAGAAGAAAAGTAGATTTATCGCTTGGACATTTATGAAATGATGACAAAAGAAGAATTAAAAAAATACTTACAAGAAGAACAACTAAGAAATATCTCAAATGCCTTATTAAACATGTACACACGTACCAAGGCATTTTATTTTCAGGTAACCACAACCTTAACTGTGTCTGAAGATGGGAGGTATGAAGTGTCTACTCCTGACAATTTTCCAGTCTTTACCCCTAAAGGACAAGGTTTTTTAGAAGATGGAGGAGATTATTTGAGAGGTGAATTGAAGTTGAGAAATTTGGAAGAAGAAGATCCTTCACAAATGGCCAACGACTTGATTCAAAATACATTTGAAGATTAGATTTACTTTGTTAGCTCCATTTTTAACGATGCTGCACAAGTAAAATACGATTGGAATTTCCATCATTAAGACATAACAAAAATGAATTAATACGGAAGTTTAAAATTGATATGAATAACAGATGTTTGTTTGAGTACATCATAAAAAAATGTATATTGTTATCTGCGATAATATAATGAATATTACTACTCTAATTGTAAACTAGTTGTCTTTTATGAAGTCAACTTTTTTTACTAAATCTAACTAACTCTTTATAACATGTCTTTTTTTTCTACACAATCAAGTTTAAGTTCTAAAGATATTGTTCATTTCGTCTCACAAAATATTCATCTTAAAAAGTGTGTTAGAACCTTATATAAAGAAAATTACACATTAGTT
Source organism: Flammeovirga sp. EKP202 (assembly GCF_014534745.1). GTDB lineage: Bacteria > Bacteroidota > Bacteroidia > Cytophagales > Flammeovirgaceae > Flammeovirga. The sequence goes on along the minus strand of NZ_JACVVP010000018.1, from coordinate 133,744 downwards.
GAAGTCATGGTACTGAAAATGTACGGTACTAAACTTGATGCAGAAGATGTTTTTAGATATGCCCTTTCAAAAGTTATATGGTTAATCCAGGAAGGGAAAATTGATGATGAGATTGAATTAAGAACGTATATCTACACATTGTCTAGAAAGCTTTGGGTAAATACCCTAAAGAAAAAAAATAATTATACATATTACACATCAGATTCTTACCATGAAAATTTTAATGCTCAATTGTTAGAAGATATTCCATTCAAAGAGGATGATCTGTATCTTCATAAGGAGTTCTCAGAAACGTATAAGAACTGTAAACCCCTTGAAAAGAGGATGCTGATCAATAAGCTTTTTCAGTATTGGAAAACCAAGACTTCCTCCAGCTTGCCCAAAATGAGTGTTTAATTTTTCTTCCTATTTATGGATATTAATGAAGTAAAAGATAGGGTTAATATAGAACAAAATAGAGAAGTAATTGATACTGTACAGCAGCAATTACTAAGAGAAAAACTCTTTAAAGTGACGATCTCTATTACGATTAAGACTATCGCTATTTTTTTATTGTTGATCTTTTTTTACCTAGCCAATACCCTTCAAGTGGATCAGTTTATTCTTGATGGAGTTAACAAAGCATACATTGATTTGGAGGGTAATGATAAATCTCGTCTGATTACATTTTCGTTAGAAGGTGTTGCCTCTGATTTAAAAGAAGGTAACTACAGTAGTGCGAGAAAAATCTTAAAGGAATTACCTTCCTCTCATCATAAAGATTGGTTTGTGTTGTTGACTCATTTAGGTTTAAACGATTTTGATACTTCTGAAGAATACCTTACCAAAATCTATGATCAAACGGATCATGTTTACCACAATGAACTTGATTATGAGTTTTGCTTGAAGTACCGTGTGATTCATGTCAAAAGCTTCTATGATGAGGAAGCCAAAACTTATTTGGGGAAAATTGGATACGAATAAATAGTGACTAATGTCATATTTATTTGTGAATAGGTTTGTTTTTAATGCCTTCAAATGATAGTTTTGCGAGGAATCAAAAAATGATGTATTGAAAACAGAACGCTTACATATTGTCTTAAACATGATCTGTGCAGGAGTAATCCTATTCAATGCATTTTCTGTATCCTTGTTGAAATTAGATCTCGAATTGCAAAGAGATTTTATTGAAGAAGTATTCTGTATCAACAAGGATAAACCTAAAATGTCTTGTCACGGACAATGTTTTATCAACAAAGAGCTCAAAAAAGAGTCTGATAAACAACAAGAAACTTTTGAGACAATGCATAAAGATGTTGTACTGGATTTACCGGTAGACCAACAATTTTGTCTCTATGAAGAAATCAATTTTGTTGAACACACCACATCTGTTTTCGCTAATACCAAGCGAATGAAACCCCTCAATGATGTTGGTCAACTATTTCGCCCTCCTATAGTTTAGTTTTATTTTTTTGAAAGGATAACCTCATTTTTTTAGTGCTTTTTTATTAGCACTTGGGCCGTTATACCTTTATCTTTTTGGAGAACTACTCCTATTCTTAATTTTTATGTGTGAAGTCGAAATCCTCTATAGGTAAATTTTGACTTGCAGACGATCTTAGATAAACTTTTTTAAGCATCACATTTTTAGTTTTATAGAAAAACTGAAAAGAGTGGTTATGCTTATGTCTAAACTATAACAAAATGAAAAATATTTTTTTAGCACTATTTTTATCAATTGTTTTATTCGCTTGTAATGAAGATAATTCATCAATTGAACCTGAGCAACCTATTTTAGAATATGCAATTGCATCAGAAAAAGATGAAGCTAATACATATACTTTAACCCTCCGTTCTAGCAAAGCAAACTTGCATGAAGGAGTGAATAATGTGGCTTTTGTCACCGAAGGAGATACTTTGCCTGAAGGTGGAGAATGGAAAATTCTTCCAAAAATGCATATGCAAATGGAAGGTATGACGCATATGCATTCTACACCATTTTTAGGTTTTGATGAGGCTGATAATCATGCCTCAGGAATTGGACAAATTCTATTCTTAATGCCTACTGTAGAGATGGGATCATGGACTTTAGAGGTAAGTTACCTTCTAGAAGATGAATCGATTGCAGATTGGACTTTTGAGATTCAAGTAGATGCGATAGAGTTTTTAGCTCAAGACCCAACTTTTAAGACGGTAGTTAGGGTACCGATGGGAGATGGTGATGAAACATTAATAATGGGGTATAACTTCACTGCCGGTGAACCTGCAATGGGTAGAAATGAATATGAAGTGTTAGCGTTTAAAAGAATGCAAGCAATGGACCATGGACATGGTGATGGTCACGGACATTTAGAAACATATATGCCATTAAATGACTTAACAATCAAGTCAACGCCATTCATGCCAGACCCATCAATGAATCACGGGTCACCAAATAATACTGATCCTAGTTTTGTTTCAGAAGGAAAGTATGTAGGTATTGCCAACTTCACCATGACAGGTGGGTGGCAAATTAAAATGAATGTTTCCGAAGGAGAAAACACCTATTTGACAGAAGAAGGTCAATCTTTTTACACTGAATTCTAGATGAAAAGCTATCTATCGATTAGCATACAGACTTTTTTAGTTTGTATGCTAATTCCATTTTATACTACAGCTCAAGACAAAAAGATTACCACTTACCATTTGAGTGAAGTGACCATTAGTCATGACACCATTCCTTCTGAAAATTATCTACTTTCGGTCGATGATTATATGAATCAGAGGAATGACTTACAAGTGGTGAAAAGAGGTGGTTTTGCTTTTGAGCCTATTATTGAAGGCTTTACAGACGGACAAATTGCCGTTTCAATTGATGGAATGCGTGTTTTTGGTGCCTGTACTGATAAAATGGATCCAGCAACGTCATATCTTGAACCCGTTAATCTAAAAAAACTTTCTGTCCTCAAAGAAAATGAATCACAAATGTATGGTACAGCATTGGGTGGAACGATAATGGCAGAAATGAGATATCCTGATTTAAGTAAGTCTTTGGAAGTGGGAGTTCAGACAGCATATAGTAGTAATTCAAATGGTTTTGATGGTAATCTCTATGTAGAGAAAACAATTTCTGACCAATGGGGAATTCGTTACTCAGGAGCATACAGAAAACATGATAGTTACACGGATGGAAATAATGAGTTAGTGAAGTACACTCAGTATGAAAAAATGAATCATACTTTAACCTCAACTTATAAATTATCTACTACTGAAAAGCTAACTGCTTTACTGATGTATGACCATGGGATGGACATTGGCTATCCGGCATTGAATATGGATGTAGGTTCAGCGAAGGCATTGATGGGTAATATTGGTTATACTAAGCATTACGATAAAGGTTTTATCAACCACTTGGAAGCCAAGGTATACTACAACGATATCAAGCATGTGATGGATGATTCCAAAAGGGAAAATGTAGCCATTCGAATGGATATGCCCGGTTTAAGCCAAACGTTGGGAGCTTGGGTTTCCGTAAATAGAAAAACAAATAATCATAAGTTGACACTGAAAGGAGATTTTTACAGTAATCACCTTTTTGCAGATATGACGATGTATTCCCCTTCTGGAGGAGTAAATATGTACATGCTCACATGGGGCGATATCCGAAGAAACTCTTTCGCTACTAATTTTCAAGATGAATGGAAACTAGATCCAAGGCTTACATTATTGACAAATCTTAGATTAGAATGGGCTTCCACAAATCTTCAAAATGAGTTAGGGAGAAAGCAATTAGAAACCATGAATTATTTCATTGATGGTCCCAGAAGTGATCTATCCGGTTCATTCTCTGCGTTGTTTAAGTATAAATTAAACTCCTCGATTGAATCAAAGTTTGGTATTTCTTATACTTCAAGAATGCCTTCGGCAAGTGAACTTTACGGTTTTTATCTCTTCAATGCTAATGACCGATTTGATTATCTTGGTACCCCTGATTTGAAGAATGAAAAAGTAATTTCATTTGACTTTACATTAAGATACCATCAAGAGAATTGGCAAATAGGTGCTAGAGGAAGAGCTAGTTTTATTAAAGATTATATTGTGGGTGTTGTGAATGAAAATTATGATTCAATGACAAGTGGAGCCTTAGGAGTAAAAACCTATCAAAATGTAGAAGGTGCAACAAGCACACATTTTGAAGTTTTTGCAGGTGTAGCATTTTCAAAACAGTTGAATTATAATTTAAACTTGGTACATGAAAACGGTTACATTGATGCTTTACATTCCCCAATGCCTTATCAAAGACCTTTGACAATAAAGAATAAATTAAGTTATCAATTACAGAAGTTAACCTCTTCTTTCTATTACGAATATAGTGTTGGAATGCAGTCACCGAGTGAAGCTTTAGGAGAACAGAAAACAGACCCTTATCACTTAGTGAATGTAGATTTCTCTTATCCTGTTAAACTTAAAAATAGTCGTCTCTACTTGGAACTAGGAGTACACAACCTACTGAACTCTTATTATATTGATCCTTTCTCTTGGAATGGAATTCCCAATAGTGGGAGAAATATCAAAACAAGTATTCGATTCATTATCTAATTATGAAAAGAATCGAGTAGAAAGACATGAAAAAAGGGATGCCGTTTTGCATCCCTTTAGTATTTATAACAATCGAAGATTGCGTCGATAGCTTATTATCTCTTGTTAATTGAAACAGTGGGTTTACGTCTATAAACCAATAAATGTAGTATTAGTAATATTAAAGTTTTACTTGTAGTTAATGATTAGAAAATGTGTCAAGTATAAATTAAAAGTATATATATAATTATCTATTGATAGCTCTACAATGAATTACCTTACCTGTTTTCCTATTAAAAGTGAAATGTAGATCTGCATCTCGATTGATGTTCATTAATACATTCACTTCTTCACATGAATAATCCAAACCCGTAATTTCAGCAGTTTTTATGCTTGATTCAAGCTCGCAGAAATAGGTTTCTGTAGTAAGGTAATACAGATATGTTTTTCTGTTTTCTTCATGAATTCCTACCCACTCTTGCAAAACGTCTTTTGCTTGAAAAGCATCTAACTCATAGTGCATGATATTCTCGATTTTTATAAACCATTCATCATTTGCCATGGCAATGGAGGAGGAGAATAAAAGTGAGAAAAATGCTATTGAAGAGAATAAGGCTTTCATAAGAATTATTGTAATTGTTAAGTGGTGTTGTACCTGAATAACACTGACTGTTAAATAATAATTCTAAGCTGTAATGTTTTTTAGATTTTGGATTGAAAAAAGATGAATTAAGTGTAACCTAAATTGAAAATGCATTGAATTTATTCGTAAAGTACAATAAATCAGGGTTACATATAATGTAAGTGTAATGCTTATTTTTATTGATTTTGGGTTAAACGCTCTTCTTTTTGATGAAAAAGGTACATCCTCTTAGCCTGTAAAAGAGGAATTTATAATAACATATTCAGTCAATTAACTCCGCGTCTACATCATTTTAGGCTTGAAATCTATATTTTGAATGTCAACTTCTTATTTTTACTTAAAATAAAAGTAGGTCAGTATGCCACAAAGAACAATTCCGATAGATAAAATAGCATTGCTATTAGAAAAATTCCCTGATTGTAACAGGGAGTTGGATGATAAACAAAATCTACATTTATCATCGGAACCACATTATATATTAAGACTTCCATGGCATTGGAGTCAGGATTTAAAGCCTGTTGAATCTGTGTATGTGATCTGTATCATACAAACAGAGAGTGCGTCTGTTGCATTAGTAAAAAATGGAGTAATTGTAGATCATAAAACATTTTCAACTTATGCCGTCCGAAAAAAACAAGGTAAAAGTCAGATAAAGTATTTAAAGACTAGAGGGAAGTCAAAGGCCGGATCAAGGGTAAGGTTAGCGAATACGTTGAACTTTTTTGAACATATTAATGAAAGGTTGGAAACGTATTTCAAAGAGAATAACATTGAGAAGATAGCATTCAGTTGTTCTAAGATTTTGTTGCCTTATTTATTTACCTCCAAAGTAAAATGTCCTTTTGAAAAGAAAGACGAAAGGATATATAAGATCCCGAAACATATTCCTAATGCTAATTTTGAAGATTTACAGCAAATTCACAAATCCTTATCGAAAGCAGAATTGATCTTTCATGAAGAAGACCTTGAAGTGACAGAACAGCTTTTAATGGGGGTTTTTAATAAAGACGATGATGCATAAACTTTTTATACTATTTATTGGGATTGCCACAATAAGTTGTGCTCAAACTAACAACAATATGATAGAACAATTAACTTTTGAAGGACGAGTAGGTTTAAAAGGGGATAGTGTTGAGCTTTATTGGCCTGGTACCTCAGTATCATTTCAATTGGAAGGGTCATTTTTAGACCTTAAGTTGAGTGATGATATAGGGGAAAGTGAGTATGCTTTTATTATAGATGGAGAAGAACAATCGTTAATCATCCAACCAACGGTAGAAAAAGCTACAATTAGAGTTTGGGAAAGTAAGCAAGTCGAAGCACACACATTTAGGATACACAGAAGGAACGATTTTTCAAAAGGAACAACAACGCTTTATGGAGTCGAAACAGATGGGATACTCCAAAAAACACCTTCAAAGAAAAAGTGGATTGAGTTTTATGGTAATTCAATTACAGTAGGGTACGCCAATGAAGATTCAACAGGAGCAGATAACCCTTTGTATACCAATAATTACAAGGCATTTTCAGCATTGACAGCTCAATATTTTGATGCAGAACTGTCTTGCATTGCAAAATCAGGAATTGGAATCACGGTAAGTTGGTTTGATCTGATCATGCCTGAATTATATGATCGATTAGACCCAAACGATACCACCTCAAAATGGGATTTTAATCAGAAAACGCCCGATCTATTAGTAGTTAATTTATTGCAGAATGATAAGTGGTTGTATTTGTACCACGACAATGAAAATTACAGGAAGAGGATCGGTAATATTGTTCCCGATAAAGAATTTATTATTGAGAATTATACTTCCTTTTTAAATAGAATTATAGCGAAGTATCCATCCACTAATATTATATGTACGTTAGGTTGTATGGATATTGTGAGAGAAGATTCCCCTTGGCCTGATTATGTACAAGAAGCAATTCAGAGAATGGAAAGTTCACAAATTCATTTTTTGAGAATGCCTTATCTTGCAAAAACTGCTCATCCTAGTGTTGAAATGCACCAAGCAATGTCAGATACTTTGATTCAATTTGTGCAGAAAAATAATCTACTTTAGCATTGAATAAAAGTTAGATAATAAGAGGATTTTAAAAAGATATTTATAGAATATATCACAGTAACTTTTTTTGAACGATTTATTTTTTTACTTTCTATATATATTTATAATCCTTAAACTTAGCACACTAATGTACGGTATCGTAAACAAAGCCATCGAAGGTTTAGTAACTACTAATTTCGGAGAAGAAAAATGGGAAACTATACTTGAAGAAAGTGGCGTAGATCATGATGTGTTTTCTACAAATGAAATATATGATGATAAAATTACCTTTGATTTAGCAATTGCAGCTTCAAAGGTTTTAGGAATTTCTGTAAGCGATGTACTCATTGCTTTTGGTAAATATTGGGTCTTAACAACAGCAAAAAAGCACTATGGTTCATTGATGGAAACGGGGGGGGAAACGCTTAGAGAATTTTTTGTAAACCTACCTAATTTCCACAGTAGAGTAATGCTGCTTTACCCTAATATTCAACCTCCAGAATTTGACGTAGAGTATATTGGAGAACAAGAGATGAAATTAAAATATTTTTCTCATCGTGAAGGATTAACAGACTTTGTTCATGGTCTCATTTTAGGTTTAGGTGAAGCTTTTGATATTGAGGTTAATACGCATTTAATTCAAGGTAGAAAAGATGGTCTACCATACGATGAATTTTTAGTTAAGTGGTAGTTCATGGATATCAAAGTAGGGAAAGCAGATTTAGATATTAATTTAATATCTCCATTTTATTTTATCGTCGATAAGGACTTAAAAATTATATCAGTAGGGAAAAGTTTAGACAAGCTCTTCCCTAATTCTGTAGATAAAAGTTTAGAGGAGGTACTCAAAATGGCAAGGCCCTGGAGTATTAAAATGGAGTTTGACGCTATTTGTACGCAACTGAAAAAAGTTTTCGTATTTCAAAACAAGGAAAGAGAACTTGTACTCAGAGGTCAACTGATTTTATTGGAAGAGGAAAGTCAACTGATTTTTCTGGGTTCTCCTTGGATGAATACCACTGATGAGTTGGTGAAACACAAACTTGCTCTCACGGATTTTGCATTAAATGACCCTACTCCTGATGCTATTCAACTATTGAAAATGAATGAAATCAACTTGAACGAGTTGAAGGAAATGACCGTTCGGTTGAAAGCACAGAAAACAGATATTCAAAAGAAAGAAACACTTTACAGAGGACTTGTTGAGAATGCTTCAGAGATGATCAGCCGTTGTGATTTAGAGGGGAAATTACTCTATGTGAACCCTGCTTCTATGAAAATAACGGGGTACTCAGAAGAAGAGCTCAATGGGAAAGTGTTCTTTAACCTAATTTCATCCGACCAAAGGGCTGACATTACGAGAAAGTTTAGAAGGCAGCTGGTGGAGAAAATTGATAAAGATGTCTATGAATTTAGTATAGTTAGTAAAACGGGTAAAAAAGTTTGGTTACTGCAAACCGTCATTGCTATACAAGACGCAGATGGGGAAGTACAAGGTTATACTTCTGTTGGTGTGGATATTTCACTTCGTAAAGAGATGGAAGAAACACTAGAAAATGCTCGTCAAAAAGCACTTGAATCGGCAAGAATCAAAGAGCGATTTATTGCCAATACATCACACGAATTAAGAACACCAATGAATGCAATTATTGGTCTTTCTAACTTATTGATAAAAACACCTTTACTTCCTAAACAAACCGAATTTATTGAGGCGATAAGAACGTCTGCTGAGAACCTTCTAGTAGTGATTAATGATGTATTAGATATCTCTAAAATTGAATCGGAAAAACTTGAAATTGAGTTTATCGATTTTGATTTAAAAGAGAAGATAAGTCTTTTTGTGAAGTCACTATCCATCAGAGCCACTGAAAAGAATATTGTTTTAAAGCATGTTTGGGACGATAACGTTCATCCAACGATCCTTGGAGATCCTTACAGATTGAATCAAGTATTGACCAATTTGGTCAGTAATGCGATTAAGTTTACAACAAAAGGAGAAGTTCGTTTAGAGGTGATGTTGGATAAAGTGGAAGATGACAAACAATTCGTTTGTTTTAAAGTCATTGATACAGGAGAGGGAATTCCGAAAGAAAAACATGAGTCAATTTTTGATGGTTTTTCTCAGGCAGACGCCTCGGTTACCCGTAAGTTTGGAGGGACAGGCTTGGGCTTAACAATTAGTAGAAGCCTTGTTGAATTGATGGGAGGTACGATTGTAGTGGAAAGTGAAGTGGGTGTAGGCTCTACATTTACAGTCAATATACCATTTGAAATGTGTGATGATGTAGAAAGTGATAAGTCCGCATTGGATGTACCAGAAGAAGTAGACTGGAGTGAATTTAAGGTATTGGTGGTGGAGGATAACCAATTCAATCAACTATTGGCAGAAAATATATTGAACCAATGGAAATTGCAGATTGAAATGGTAAACAATGGTGAGGAAGCCATCAATATATTAAAAACACATACTTTTGATATTATTCTGATGGACATACAGATGCCCGTTATGGATGGTATTGAAGCAACCAATTACATAAGAAATACCCTCCAAATAGGTACTCCTATCATTGCTTTAACGGCCAATGCCATGAAGGACGATTTGGCCTATTATAAGCAGATCGGTATGAATTCTTGTGTGACGAAACCTTTCCAACAAGATGACCTTCAAAATGAATTGTACAAACTGCTGATTAATAAAGATGTAGTAGATGAACATGAGGTAGATTTATCACCATGGAAAGGGAAGAGAATATTAGTAGTTGAGGATAATGAGTTCAACCAATTATTAGTGACATCAATCTTGACAGAATGGGGTTTAGAGGTGCATAAATCAGATGATGGCTACCAAGCATTAGAAGAGATTGAGAAAGTGGATTTTGACCTTATTTTGATGGATATAAAAATGCCTAAAATGGACGGCATTGAAACGACCAAAATAATTAGGAAGAATCAAGAAAAATCAATCCCTATCATTGCTTTTTCAGCTCACTTAACGGAAGAAATAGAAAAAACCTTTTTAGAAGTTGGTATGAATGGTTGTATTCCTAAGCCATTTAAAGTAGGACAACTTAAGAAAATCATACACGATGTATTTTCACTCAACAATGAGGATGAAAATATCATTCAAAAACCAAAGGAAGGGTGGCAAGGAAAGAAGGTACTTGTAGTAGAAGATAACATGTTTAACCAGCTTCTCGTTGTCAATATTTTAGAGGGTTGGGGGATGGAAATCGTTACAGCTGAAAATGGAAAAGAGGCAGTAGAAAAGTTCGAGGAACATACTTTTGATATTGTACTGATGGACATTCAAATGCCCGTAATGGATGGAATAGAAGCCACGAAACTGATCCGACAAAAATTTGATGAAAATTTACCAATCATTGCTTTAACAGCCAATTCAGGAGCTGATGATCAAAAACTCTATCGAATGAGTGGTATGAATGCTTGCGTAGCGAAGCCATTTGATCTTGATGAGTTTGAAATGACCATCAAGAAGTTTTTGACCAATGACAAGTTGATATCAAAAGAAGCAGAGCCAGAGCCGCTTGAAAATAATCAAAAGAAAGTACTGATAGTAGAGGATAATCCTTTTAATATACTACTATTAAGAGGGATTTTGGAGCAATGGGATCTGGAAATTGATGAAGCAGAAAATGGTAAAATTGCAGTAGACTTGGTCAAGGTCAATAATTATGATTTAATTTTAATGGATATTCAAATGCCCGAAATGGATGGGGTAGAAGCTACTGAAATTATCCGTAATGATCTGAACATACAAAAGCCAATTATTGCCATAACAGCCAATTCACAACCTGATCTTGTAAAAAAATATTTTAAGGCAGGAATGAACGGCTGTATTCCTAAACCTTATGGTCAAGAAGAATTGCAAAAATCTATTATGAAATACCTTTAAGGCCTTGAAGAAGGCCTTCTTTTTCACCTCAAAGCCAAATAAATTTAAAGATTCAACATTATTCTGAAAAAAGGTAAGGAAAAAGCTTTTTTTTGTACTCGCTATTTTAGTAATTTGTGGGCTAATTGAGAATTGACTATAATCATTTTCTTGATTAGGCTTTTTCACTTCATCCAAAAGTGAAAAAAATAGTTCGTTTAGAATTAGTTTTGAACAGGAATATAATTTCAAAGTAGAAAAATAAATATGTCAGTACTATCTTTCCAAAAGCCAGATAAAGTAGTAATGGAGAAGACCGATAATGATAATAAAGGTCTTTTTGAATTTAAACCATTAGAAAGAGGTTTCGGAGCAACGATTGGAAACTCTTTCAGAAGAGTACTACTTTCATCTCTTGAAGGATATGCGATTACGGGCGTTAAGTTCCCAAATGTCGTACAAGAATCATCTAAGATTAGTGGTATTATCGAAGAAGTTGCTGAAGTTGTACTTAACCTTAAGCAAGTACGTTTCAAGCGTTTCGCAGAGGAGCCATCTCAAAAAATCAGCATTGATTTTAGCGGTAAAAACCAATTTACTGCAGGTGATATTGCACAATATACGGAGGACTTTACCATCTTGAATCCAGATTTAGTGATCTGTAACCTTGAGAACGCAAGCCTTAAGATGGAATTAACTATCCAAAGTGGTAGAGGTTACGTTGAAGCAAAAGAGCAAAAACTTCCTGAGTCTACTGAAGGTGTAGGTGTTATTGCTATCGATGCGGTATTCACTCCAATCAAAAACGTAGAATACCATGTGGAGAACACTCGTGTGGAGCAACGTACTGACTATGAGAAATTAACTATCACTATTGAAACTGACGGTTCTATTGACCCTCAAGAAGCTTTACAAGGTGGTGCTAATATCTTAATCCAACATTTTGCTCAAATCACTGATAAGGACATTACGTTCGAAATCCATAAGAGAGAGAGCGAAGTGGAATTAGATCCAGCAGAAATCAAGAGACGTGCTATTCTTGAGACTTCTATTGCTGATCTTGAATTATCAGTTCGTGCTTACAACAGTTTAAAAGCTGGTGAAGTGAAGACACTTGGTGATTTGGTATCTTTAGAAATCCGTGACTTGATGAAATTCAGAAACTTCGGTAAGAAAACACTTACAGAACTTGAAGAATTATTATCTGAAAGAGATTTAACTTTCGGTATGGATGTTTCTAAATACCGTTTAGGTGAGAAGTAAGAAATAATCTTATTATAATATATGAAGCTGATGAGTGCATAACTTGTCAGCTTTTTTTATTTTTAGAGGATGAAGAAAATTAGGATCTATCATATTCCACCTTTTGTGGAAAAAATTGTATTAACTATAAGTTTTTTATTGGTTGCAATTGGGAGTTTTTCAGAGAACTTTGGGATTTCTGAATTTCTTGAAAATACTTTTATCGTAGGAGGCTTTGTTATTTTATTAGCGTACCAAAGTAGAGTTTGGTGGTTTAAGAATTATGTGGAGTGGAATACAAAGCAGATTTTCTTAAAACTGGGGAATAATAAAGGCTTAAAACTAAGGTTTAATACGCTCAATTCTTGTATTCTCCAGAAAGATACACTTTTGATTAAATTGAAAAATGGAGAGACCATATCAATTGCAATCAAAGAGTACAATAGAAAAGAAGTACAAGAACTACAATTGTTATTAATGGAGAACATTATCGACAAGTTGTAGTGTCTTTTGAATGCATCGTATTGATGATAAGTACTAAGCCAAAAATAAATCATAGTTAATTCTAATTTATTTTTTGTGAGTACAACGCTAAAAAACGCATTAATAGTGGTTCTATTGAAAGTTTTTTGAAGGAAGTAATCGCAAAACAATAAATAGAATTAGTAGTATATAATTTTGTCTTGGTACTTATAAATAAACCCTCAGAAGTTTTTAATTGCTTCTGAGGGTTTGTTGTTTCATTTCAATACTTTGTATTATTATGAATGATGTTGAGGAACTTCATCTTTCCCCCAGTAATACCAAAGAATTCCAGCGAATATCCCTACAATTCCTATGGTGTGGCTTAATCTGAAGCCATTGAGTTGCATGGTATAGAAAAACCAGAACGTATCACTAAGAAGAGGTGTGAAAAATGAGAATGCTGCAACGAGTAACCCTTTTATCTTATATGCTTGATGCACGAAAAAGAGGTGATAAGCTAATGCTAAAAAGGGAAATACACCAATAATAAAATTTAGTATGTAATCTTTTATGCTTTTCATGACGTACAAAAATTAGGTTTATATAAATATGGTTAATGTTAAACTAACATCCAATTTTATTCTCTTAATGATTGGTAAACAGTGAGTTGAATTGTTGTTGCTGTATTGTGAAGTTGTTTTGTTTAACGGTTTGGGCTATTTGACCAACTGTTTAGGCTAAATTGCCAACTGTATTTTTTTAGATAAATTGATATTTGTATTAGGAAATTGAATTAATCTAAAAACATCGAAATCATGAAGAAGAAATATCTATTATTTATCGCATCGATTATTATTCTTACTGGTCTGACATCATTTATTTTTACGAGACAGCGCACAAATAAAATTACAATTAGACAATATATTCCTGCAAGGGTAGATAAAGTATGGGCAGTTGTAGGAGAAGATTTTGGAGGAATAGCAAAAACGAACCCGAACATTGTAAGCTCTTCTTTGATCAATGGTACTGAAAAATCAGGAGAAGGAGCAGAGAGAGTATGTAATTTTAACCACGAAGGGACATCATATATTCATGAAAAGCAAGTTGATTTTCAACCAGACGATTATTCATTTAGAGTGAAAGTATTTCATGTTCATGGTACACCATTAAAAGAAAATGAATCCTTTGCAGAATATAAGCTGATACCGAAGGATGCAAATACATGTGAGCTCATTTTTTCATTTCAATATGAAACAACCCCATTCTTCTTGGGAGATGTGATGAGACCATTTATGAAAGATGATTTGAAAGACTACTTGGTGGGTATTCAGCATTACGTGCTTACGGGCGAAAATGTGAACCATAAAAACATCGAACATTTAAAACAAAAGTACGATGTCAGTAGTTTATAACATAAACATATAAAGATTGAACAGTAGTATTTATTCATTATCAAATCAAAACCCCATATGTAATGCATATGGGGTTTTTAAATTCTGATTTTCTAATTCTAATATTTATTTAATGAATTACTCAACAATTATTTTGTGATGAGTAATTCATTTTTTTAGTTAAAGATATATCTTAAACCAATTTGCATTCTCCATCTAGAATCTAATGAAGTATTGTTGACAAAGGATGTATTACCACCAGAGAACTGATAGGTAGGTAAGTTAGCATCACCTGAGTCATAGCCGATGAAGTCGATAAATCTATCGTTTGCCACATTTTGACGTACACCCCAAGAAGAGCTAATTAAGTTACCTAAGTTCTGAATATCAAAAGAGACTTGAAGAGTGTTTTTCTTTCCACCTGCCATGATATTAAAATCCTGAAGAATCTTCATGTCAATTTGAGTATACCAAGGAGAGATACCACCATTTCTTTCGGCATATTGACCTTTACGGCTACTTAAATAATCATCTTGATTAATATATGCTTCTAATTCTGTCCATTGTTGTTCTGCTGACTTCACTACATTTCCATTACCATCAACAATGTTGACTAGTTTGATTTCAGAAGCATCTGCAGGGATGTAGATAAGATCGTTACCAACGATTCCATCTCTATTCATATCACCAGCATACGTATACGAGAATCTATTGCCTTGAGCAGCCTCCATAAAGAAAGCAATTGAAGTTCCGAAGTTCTTCTTACGTCCATAGTTAATAGCGTAGGCTAATGAACCGATGATTCTATGTTTTAAACCAAATTGAGAGAACGCCAAACCAGGTGTATTAGGATTACCGACTACTGCATTTCTTTGGTAAGCATCTGCTGCAATCTCACCAGGGTTAGACGTTACATCTTTTGCTTCAGAGAAAGTATAAGCGGCCATTAATGAAAGACCTGATTTGAATTGTTTTTTCAATTGAGCAGTAAGGCTGTACTGATAACCTTTATCAGTGTTATCCAACATGATCATACCTGCATCTAAAAATGAACTTTCTGGACCACTTACATCATTATCCCATAATGGTTTGATACGAGGACCTGAAGTAGGATAGATTTCTCTGTTGTCGGCGCCTGTCGCTCTTTCACGGTTGGTCACCATATTGTAGTTAACATGTTGAACAGCGTGCATGTCTTTTGTATAGATTGCTTCAAAAGTACCGATAATACCACCAGGTAACTCATGGTCAATGGCAAAGTTTGTTCTCCAAACTTGAGGGAATCTGAAGTCTTCAGTAGTTCCGTTGATTTGGAAAGTGTAGAATGGGTCAAATTGTGAATTGGCAGCTTGGTTGGAAATCCATACAAATGGAATACGACCAGTGAAAAGACCAGTACCACCTCTCAATTGAGTAGTGTTTTCGCCATTTACATTATAGTTGAAACCTACTCTTGGAGACCACATTGGTTTGTTTGATGGAAGTTGAGTGACATCTACCCTAGCAGCTTGATCATCTTGATCTCTCCATCCTTCAAAATCAGCGATCTGTTGGTTTGGTTGAACATCAGTCAGATAAATTGGCATGTCCATTCTCAAGCCATATGTCAATGTAAAGTTGTCATTGACATTCCATTCATCTTGAGCATATAATGAGAATTGAGCGACATTAACATCAACAGATTTTACAGGTGCAGAAGTAACGGCATCTCTGTAGCCATCATATCCACCGAAACCACTAAAATACGTATCTAAATCACCTTGTAAAGCTGTAGCATTAGTATATTCATATCCTCCAAAGAATGGATAACCATAGCGTTGTAAATTGAAGGCATTTTTGAAACCGAAGTATTCAAAATTAGTACCTAAAGTGATCGTGTGATTATTCTTGTAAATAGTAAAGTTATCTGTAAACTGGAAGACGTTTTGATCTAATTTGTTTTCTACAGAGAACTGTTCAGAACCAAATGAAGCATAGGTTGTGCCTCCTTTTGTAAGGTCAACCATTGGGAAAGGCATCGCATTGGGTAACGTTCTTTCGTCTTTGAAAGCTGTAAAACCAATTTGTACTTTATTTGAATACTGATTACCAAAACGGCTATTTAATTCTGCCATAAATGAATCAAAATTGTTATGGATTCTATAACCAGCATTTTGATATTGCATAGTATTTACAGACGGCACACGAGAAGAAGGGGCAATGGCAATTGGGTGAGGTAAATTATCTCTCCAAGAAGTCATATGATTATAACGGAATGAGAAGGTATGTGACTCATTAATATTCCAATCAATTTTAGCCAAAAACTTATCATTGTAAGTGTCGAGGTTGTAATCTTGGAAAGGACCAGTTTCATAACCATACTGATCTCTTAGCATGTTACTTACATCTATCAAATCTTGTTCTAATACTCTAGAAACACCACTTATGTTACCATCTAAAGCATCTTGTGCTTCTTGCTCAGACTTGGCTGCTCTATAAGTTGTTGCAGGGTCAGATCTTCTTGTGAATTCTGCATTTGCAAAGAAGAATAATTTATTCTTTAAAATGGGACCTCCAATACTAAAACCACTTTGATTGTATGAAAGGTCAGGATTAGTAATTTCATTTCCATCTACTTTGTCACCAATCATACTGTTATTTCTAAAGTAGGTATATGCAGTACCTTTAAATTCGTTAGTACCCGATTTTGTCACCGCATTTACACCAGCACCGGTAAAACCACTTTGACGAACATCATATGGCGCTAATGAGACTTGAACTTGCTCAATTGCATCTAATGAAACAGGTTGCGAATTGGTTTGTCCACCAGGAGTAGCAGCATCTAGACCAAATGAGTTGTTGAAGATAGACCCATCTAATGAAAAGTTGTTGTAGAGGTTGTTTCTACCACCGAAACTGTTTCCATCAGATTGAGGCGTCAGACGAGTAAAATCTTGAGCTGATCTACTTATTGTAGGCATTACCCTAAGCGTGGTCTCGTTGATGTTTGTCATGGCACCTGTTGCTTCAGAATTAGCAAGGCCTTGTGTCGCAGTAATTTCGATTTCCTCTAATGTTTCTGCTTCCGGCTTTAAAACCACATCAAGTCTAAAGGTTTTACCTAATGATAACTGAACATCGTTGTAAACGGTTGGTGCATAGCCCACGTAAGAAACTGTAACTTTGTATGGGCCGCCAACACGCATATCAGGGATAAAGTAGCGACCATCTGCACGAGTTGTAATCCCGTAGTTTGTACCAGATGGTGTATGCAAAGCTTGAATTGTAGCACCAATGAGTGTTTCTCCATTGTCGTCAGAGATTAAACCTCCAATAGAAGATGTTGTGGTTTGTGCAAGTAAAGTTGTACTACTAATAAGTACAGCGAATAGTAGATGTAAAAAAACTTTCATTTTAAGAATAAAGAAAAAAGAAGTTAAAATTGTTGGGCCGAAATTAAGCGCTCACGCTATGATAAACTAGGGTTGAAAATTATACAGTTGAATGATGTTTTTACGAAAATTGTAATTTTACATCAAATAATTATTAAAATATTAATAGTATAAAGCGTCGTGTGTAATGTTACTGTTAACGGATGTTTTTTATTTAATGAATATTAATTCAGTATTTCAATTTGATTTATGATAAATTAACAAAATTAAAAAGTGTAATTTTAACATTATCAGAGGTTTGAAAATCGTAATTAGCGTTGTTATTGGGTGGAAAGAGGGGATACTCTAAAGTTTATTATTAATGACTAAGTATCTCATGAAGAAGAATAATATCATTCATAAGTGTAGGGTCATTCGTATAGATGATTCCTTCTTGATTGAAATAAGAAGAAGTTTTATTCATATTCAGTCGCATCCCTTTAATGTCAGAAACAAATAGTTTTTTACGATTGAATAAAGCACTTGAAGCGGCAAAATCCCAAAGACTTCCACCTCCTTTTGTTTTCTTCGGTAATTTGAAGTAGGCTGCTCTACTTTTGGATTCCAATACCCAAATGGCGTTCATACAAGCACCTCCATGTGCTACAATCGTTGGTTTTGGATAATTGAGTTTTTCAAAGTAGCCTAATACGGTATCAAAATTTTTGTGCTTTAGGAATCCTTTGTCGAATACAAAGGTGAGTTCATGATCTCGAATAGGAATCTGAAATGGTTTGTTGTTTTTGTATAGTTTATTGTCGTAGGAATTATAATATAGATTGTCGGTTTTGGGGTTGTAAATAATACCCATTATACTTTTTCCAGCTTTATTGACTAAAGCAATAGAAACCGAAAACCCATCATTACCTTCTATATAGGATAAGGTACCATCCATAGGGTCAATGCACCAGAAAAAATCTTTTTTTAATCTACTTTCATTGTCTTGGCTTTCTTCAGTAAGCAAACCAAGATCGTATTTTAAGATCGTTGGGGTAAGTATTTCTAAAATTTTCTCCTGGCTCTGAAAATCAACTTCTGTTACTACTTGAGTAGCGTAACTTTGAAATTCATCTTTTTTCTCTACTTTCAGAGCTTTTCTGTCAAAATTAAGAATTAGCTTTCCTGCTTCTATTGCCGCTTCAATACCTTTTTGAAGAAGTAAATTGTAAGTTTTTTCTGAGAGTCCCATTTTATTGCAGTTGTTGAATTACGGATTGGGATAATTTTTCGCTGTATGAGTTGATTTTCCAATGTCCGGGGCTCCAACCTTTAAGAAAACGGTGAAAGTCGGTCCAAGCCACTTTGAATAAACCTTTCCATTCCTTTATGACTTCAGATGGATCAAGTTCGGGATGGTAGAGAGTTATTCCCTCTTTTAAATTTGAAAAGTAGATGTCTAGAAAATCTGCCTCGTACTTTTCACACTCTTCTTCAGACATACAACTACCAATAAAGTAAATTAGATCCTTCATTCCAACTCCTCCTCCAATATATTGAAAATCAATGGCTGAAACATTCTTTCCGTCTGCGGAAAAGCAGAAATTAGCGAGTTTGGCATCACCATGAACAATGGTTTTATATTTCGCTTGATTTAGAGTTTGGTCTATTTTTTCGGCTGTATTTTTTAAAGGCAGATCTTCTAATGCCTCCAATTCATCGGGCCTTGTATCAAGGTGCCAATAAGTCCCAATTTCCCAAAGTCCTTCGGTTTGATGATTCAAGAATTTTGCATGAAAATAAGCTAACCATTTTAAGCATGCATTAATCTCCGTCCAACCTACCTGATGTAACCTTTCCGGAAAACCAATTTGATCCAAGTCTTCCATAATGATCAATACATCACCATTGAACTCATCAAAAGCGAGACATTTAGGAATAGTCATGTTATCATCACATAAATGACTATAGTGCTGATACCAATAAGTCTCAACTTCATAAGACTTTACTTTCCTAAGGTGAGAAAGGTTCGTGTTCCAACCTCTTGGATGATTTTTTTGTGAAGATAGTTGTACATGTTTCACCACAACACTTTTCATTTCACATCCTTCTACACTGTATCTTTTAATACTTCCATAGCCACTCCAAAGCTGTTGAATCATTTCCACTTCTTCAATATGAGTAGCATGAATAAGTGCTTTAATTTTTGATAGTAAATCCATAAGGTTGTTGTGTTAATTTAGAAGGTTGATTTCGTAAATGTCTAAAAATTCAGATTTCGAAACACCCCCTGGGTTTAGTCCTGCTTTACCTTCCGGTATTTCATACTCCAAAGTTTTAAAGTAGTCTACCCATATAGGAAAGAACTCATTGGTGTCAGGATCTTTATAAGTCATAGGGTAGAGTTTAAAAACCTCTTGATCATTATTTGCCTCTTTGTAAGTCTCATAAATCAATTCAGAGCAATAATACTTGTCGTTTTTGATATCAAAAACTTCATCATATGATTTCCCAAGGTACTGGAAGGCATTTTTAGCGGCTTTTGGTGCAAGATCACTATACTCTGCTTTCATTCTTCCAACCAATGTTCCTCCTTCTCCAGTTTGTTTTGCAAAAAAATCGTCAAAAGAAGTTTTAACAACACCTTTTCCAACAGCCTCAATAATAAAGAGAGAATCACCCTCTTGAGCCACTATGGCACAATGAGAGAAGTTTTTTCCATTCACCCCAGAAGTTACTTTGTTGATAGCATCACAAAAAGGACCACAATCAACGTCTTGAAATAGGATATCACCTTCTTGTAGATGAGCAATATTTAGAGGATCTTTTTCAGCGGTACAAGAAAAAAATGCCACCAAAACAATGATGGAGAAGAAATGTCTGATCATGGTTCTTGAATATTTTTTTGCAAAAAGAATAAATTCATGGCTATATAACAAAAAAGCATCTACCTTTTCAGATAGATGCTCAAATATATAAACTTGTTAAGTTTTATTTTGTCCACTTTTGGTAAGGGTAAACACCGTTTGTTCCTCTTTCCAGTTGTTTTCCTGCTTCCACTTTGTTGGCTTCTGCCAAAGTATTGACACCCGCTTTGTTTTGAATGTGGTAAGCACCCTTACGTTTTTTAGCTGTTACTTTCACGTCGCTATTTGTTTGAATACGTGCCTTTTGAACAGTCGTAGTCTTATAGCCTTTACGCAGCTGATTTTTGTTTTTAATTGGATTATCTGCAAATGATGCTACAGAAAAGCTTGCAACTAATAAAACAGCGCCGATGAATTTTTTTGTTAATGACATAAGTATTAATGTTTAATGTGTGATTGATATGTAATTGTTATGGTTTTATATATGTGAAGCAGTTATTATTTTGCCCACTTTTGGTAAGGGTAAACACCGTTTGTTCCTCTTTCCAGTTGTTTCCCTGCCTCTACTTGATTGGCTTCAGCTAAAGTGTTAACTCCTGCTTTGTTTTGTATGTGGTAAGCACCTTTACGTTTTTTGGCTGTAACTTGCATATCACTATTTGTTTGAATATTTGCTGTTGTTACAGTCGTAGTTTTATAATTTTTACGAATATTATTTTTCTCTTTAATAGGGTTGTCATTGGCAAATGAAACAACTGAAAAACTTGTAGCTAATAATAAAGTTCCGATGAATTTTTTTGTAAATGACATAAGTATTATAATGTTTATTGTGTGATTGATATGTAAAGTGTATTGTAATTATGAGCAATTATTATTTCGCCCATTTTTGGTAAGGGTAAACACCGTTTGTTCCTCTTTCCAGTTGTTTCCCTGCTTCTACCTTATTTGCTTCCGCTAAAGTGTTTACACCTGCTTTATTTTGAATGTGGTAAGCACCTTTACGTTTCTTCGCTGTAACTTGTACATCACTATTCGTTTGAATATTTGCTGTTGTTACAGTTGAAGTTTTATAATTTTTACGAATATTATTTTTTTCTATAATTGGATTATTAGTTGCAAATGAAGAAATAGAAAAGCTTGCAATTAATAAAACTGAACCGATAATTTTTTTTGTAAATGACATAAGTATTATAATGTTTATTGTGTGATTGATATGTTATTGTTATGGTTATATATACTGTTAATTCCGGCTTTGGTTACCCTCTAATTCTTAATGATATTTAATAATTTTATTTATTCAAATATAGTGATTTAAGTGTGTTTGTTTTGGTGATGTAGGTCAATGAGTGCAACGTGTTAGTAATGTTTTTGACCCTATTAGGGTATATTTATATAATTTTCACAAATTGACTTTAATGATTTTTAACTATTCGGTTTAAGTGAGATTACCAATTAATTTATGTCGATTTTCATAAAAATGTGTTAAAAATACACTTTTAGTAAATAACAATAGTGTTAAGAGATAAGTTTCAGCCATTATTCTTTATGTGAAAAATAGTAATTCCCTGTATTTTGAATGAAATGTTTTGTGATTTTACATTTGTACATATTAAAGATAATTTCAAAACATGTTATTTAGCCTATTATTTTTCCAAAAATATCATTATTGATTTAAGTGTTCGAAATCTAATGGCATTTAAAAGTCATGAGGTTTCTATTGAGAGATAGAACACAAATGATATCCCTACCAATGAGTTCTTTTAGTTTGATAGCTCTTAATTCAGTCTTGAAAGGAGTCGTGAGGTGAATTACCAGGAGAGAAGAAGAGTGTCTCTATTCTAATCTAAGTTTTCGAATATTTATGGTGTTTAGAAATCAGGAGATTTCTGATGATCAGTGGGACACGAATAACGCTTATGCTTAACATCCGCGCCAGTAGGCTTTCTATCATTTTAGTTTATTAGTACTCCTTCTCTCCGGCCTTGAAGGGAAAAGCGTGAAGAATTTCATGGATTGAGCCGTTAAAATCATTTAGGCGAGAGAAATGGAATTTAGCTTTTGCCTTCTAAGCCTAGGTTTTTTGCTTCGTTTTTCATCAATAGAAAAATGAAAAATAAGGAAGCTTGAAAGTAGACCTTATTAAATTTAGTAGAAATATGGGTTGAAAGTTAATTGTAATTTAGTCAACAATGTTCTTAGCGTCCTATTTACTTATAGTCACATAAGAAAGTAAATAAGGGTTGACTTGATGTAAAATATCAACTAATCAATGTGTTAGTGTTCTTTCAATTGTTGCTCTAAGTATTGCTTGATTCAAAATGTTGCTTTGTGTACGGATTGAAACATTATTTTAATGGAAAACAACCCCTCAAGATACCCTCTGCCATAGTTTTGTAACTGTTGATTACGAACTGAATTTTTTTAATAGAACTAACTTCTTGAGTGTAATAGGCAATGTATTTATTCATCTTAAATGAAAATGAGTGATCCATATCAAAATGCAATTCAAGAAACAGTAAAAATGAAATAGAAATGAAAAAACTAATAGCAGTGGCTTGTGCAGCATTACTTTCGCAGTGGTCTGTTGCACAAGATAAAGGGATTTTAGGGCAAGAGAATACACCTAATGTAAAACTGAAAAGCATCAATATAGGAGATTGTAAGTGGACCGAAGGTTTTTGGGCCAATAAGTTTCATGTAGCAGAGCACTCAATGGTGCCTTACATGGGAGAAGTATTAACGGGTGATGTTGGACATGCATTAAATAACTTCAAGATTGCTGCAGGCATGAAAGAAGGTAAACATAAAGGAATGCGTTGGCATGATGGAGACTTCTATAAGTGGATGGAAGCTGCAATGTATGTTTATGCTCAAAATGGAGATCAAAGTATTTTAGAAGAGATTGACGGTTATATCGAAATCATTTCAAAAGCTCAAGAAGAGGATGGATACCTTCAGACTTTTGTGCAGTTGACAGATGCAGTGGATCGTTATGAGAATCGTAAATACCATGAAATGTACAACTCAGGTCACTTGTTGACATCAGCATGTATTCATCATCGTATTACAGGTCAGCGTAACTTCTTGGATATTGCAATCAAGCATGCGGATTTATTGTATTCGATCTTCAGTCCTGAAACAAAACAATATGGTCGTTTTGGTTTTAACCAAACACAGATCATGGGATTGGTGGAGCTGTACAGAACAACGAAAGATAAGCGTTACCTAAATCTAGCAGAGGTATTTATTAATAATAGAGGAAAGTATAAAGTTGTAGATCATTCAACCACTGAGGGGTACCCAATTGGTGATATGGTGCAGGAGAGAACGCCTCTAAGAAAATCATCAGAAGTGGTTGGTCATGCTGTTTTAGCACTTTATTATTATGCAGGAGCAGCAGACGTTGCAGCAGAGACAGGAGAACAGGCCTTGGTTGATGCTTTAGATAAACTTTGGGAAAATGTAACGGAACAGAAGATGTACGTTACAGGTGCTGTAGGACAGGCCCACTATGGTGCCTCATCGCATAGAGATAAAATTGAAGAAGGTTTTATTGATGGATACATGATGCCAAACATGACAGCCTACAATGAAACATGTGCCAATGTTTGTAACTCAATGTTCTCTTACAGAATGCTGGGTTTACATGGTGAGTCTAAATATGCTGATGTAATGGAATTGGTACTTTATAATTCCGCACTTTCAGGTATCTCTATTGAAGGAAAAGATTATTTCTATAGTAACCCTTTAAGAATGGTACATGGCTCACGTGATTATTCACAACATAATACAGAGACTCCTCACCGTTTACCTTACTTAGAATGCTTCTGTTGTCCTCCAAACTTAGTGAGAACGATTGCAAAATCTTCAAATTGGGCATATAGTTTATCCAATAACGGTATTGCAATTAACCTTTATGGAGGAAATCGTTTAGATACAAAACTAGAAGATGGTTCTGCTTTAATATTGAATCAGGTGACGAATTACCCTTGGGAAGGTTTGGTGAATATTTCTGTAGAGAAATGTAAGAAAGAGGCCTTTGATATTATGGTCAGAATTCCAGATTGGGCAAATGGAACAACCGTGAAGGTGAACAATGAGACTGTAAATGCTCAAGTGACTCCCGGTAATTTCGCGACCATCAATAGAAAGTGGAAAAAAGGAGATATCATCTCTATTGACATGCCTATGAAAGCAACTTTAGTGGAAGGGCATCCAAGAATTGAAGAAGCAAGAAATCAAGTGGCTATTAAAAGAGGTCCTGTAGTGTACTGTATGGAAACGCCTGACATTCCAAAAGATGCAGGAATCCTAGATGTATATATACAAGGAAATGCACCATTATTGGCTTCTTACGATAAAGATTTATTAGGGGGTGTGACTACGATCGAAACTACATTGCTGTTAAGAACGAATCAATCGGACAATAAAATGTACAATACAGTTGACAAACCAGTTTTTAAGCCATACAAGACCAAATTGGTACCTTACTTTGCTTGGAGCAACAGAGGAGATGCTGAAATGACGGTCTTTATGCCTGTGGTGTGGAACGACTTATAAACAGTAACATGCAAGTTGGCCTTTTACTTGGGCAACTGCTTTAATAAGAATAGTGTGAAAGAACTGCCACTCTTGTGGCAGTTTTTTAAACCCCAATTGGTTTTTAAAACTGATTTTTTGAAATGAATAGATAACTATTATGAAACTAAAATTTATTACTGTTCCATTATTACTCCTTCTCGCTCAAGCACTCTACGGTCAGACCAATGACTGGGAAAATGAATTGATGTTTGAGGAAAATAAATTATCGTCAAGGGTGCCTACTTACTCTTATTCTTCCACTGAACTAGCTTTAGAAGATGATAGAAGCAAAAGTAGAGTACTATTTCTGAATGGTCAATGGAAGTTCAACTTTGTCGAAAAAGAAGAAGACCGCCCATTGGACTTTTATCAAAACAATTACAAAGCAAAAGACTGGGCTGAAATTCCAGTGCCTTCTAATTGGGAACTTCAAGGCTACGGTCAGCCGATCTACACTAATATTATTTACCCTTTTACTCCTAACATTGTAGAGTTGGCCAAGAAGTCTATTAAACAGTCAACTTATTTAGGCCCTCAACCTCCAAAGCCTCCTTATATCTACAGAGATAATCCAGTAGGGAGTTATCTAAAGGAATTTGAAGTGCCAGCAGCATGGGAAGATCAATCCGTTATTCTGCATTTTGGAGGTGTATCTTCGGCTTTTTATGTGTGGGTCAATGGAGAGAAAGTAGGCTACAGCCAAGGAAGTAGATTGGCGGCAGAGTTTGATATTACATCTTATTTGAAGGAAGGCAAAAACCGTTTGGCGGTGCAAGTATTCAGATGGTCTGATGGCAGTTACCTTGAAGATCAAGATATGTGGCGTTTGAGTGGTATTCATAGGGAAGTAATGCTTTTGGCACAACCCAAAATTGCAGTCGATGATTTCTTTGTCAAGACAAAATTTGATGCTCAATTACAAGATGCTACGCTATCCATCCGTCCAAGAGTATGGGTGAAATCTCCAACCGCTTCATTAAAGGAATGGACCGTTAAGGCACAGCTTTATGATGAACAACAACGTCCTGTATTCAAAGAGAAATTACAGATTTCTGTAGATGAAATTTATAATGAAAGATGGCCTCAACGAGATATCAATAAGTTTGGAATGTTGGAAGCCAACGTTCGTCTTCCTCATAAATGGTCAGCAGAAGATCCCTACCTCTATCAATTGGTTTTTGAAATGACAAATCCAGAGAATGAGGTTGTTGAAGCGAGAACTCAAAAGATTGGTTTCAGACAAGTAGAATTCGGAAAAAATAATGAATTATTAATCAACGGTGAGGAAGTGAAAATTATGGGTGTCAATCGTCACGACCATGACCCTGTCAGAGGAAAAGCTTTGACGAGAGAAGATATCAAAAAAGATATGGAGTTGGTGAAACAGTTCAACTTTAACGCAGTCCGAACTTCACATTACCCTAATGATCCTTATTTCTATCAGCTTTGTAACGAATATGGTATTTATGTGATGGATGAAGCCAACGTTGAAGCACATGCTTTGGGTTCTTATATTCCTCAAAACCCTAGATGGCCTGCAGCTATTTTGAATAGAGTGATCAGAATGGTAGAAAGAGATAAAAACCATCCTTGTGTGATTTCTTGGTCGCTGGGAAATGAAGCGGGAACAGGACCTGCTTTTGCAGCCGCTTCTGCTTGGGTGAAAGATTATGACCCTTCAAGATTTATTCATTATGAAGGAGCACAAGGAGACCCGACACATCCGAATTATAAAGACGATAAAAAAGCCATTAAAGCGATCAATAGGGCACCGTTTATGGCCAACCCAAGAGATCCTTCTTATGTTGATGTAATCAGTAGAATGTATGCTCGAATTGATCAAATTGAAAACTTGGCCACTTCACCTTATATCAATCGACCAATGATTCTTTGTGAATATGTTCACGGTATGGGGAACTCATTGGGAACGTTGGGTGATTACTGGGATGCTATACGTTCTCATAAAAATCTGATCGGTGGATTTATTTGGGATATGATTGATCAAGGTTTGGTGAAAAAGGATAAAGAGGGTAACGAATTTTACGCTTATGGTGGAGACTTCGGTGATTTGCCAAACGATACTAATTTCTGTATTAATGGAGTTTTCTCTCCAGATAAAAAGCCTAATCCTCATGCTTGGGAAGTAAAATATGTCTTCCAGCCTATTGTATTTGAAAGATCTGAGTTAGCGCTTCAATCCATTAACGTGATCAACCGATTTGATTTCACCAACTTAAATCAATATGAAATCAGATGGGAGTTACAAGAAGAAGGTAAAGTCGTTCAATCAGGCAACTTATTGAATATTGACCTTGCTCCAAAACAAAGCAAAGCTATTGAAGTGCCTTTTGATGCGAACAAAATCAAACCGAACAAAGAATATTGGTTAAGATTAACGTTGCACGAAACGAAGGATAGAAAATGGTGCAAGAAAGGGTATGAAATTGCTCATGAACACCTGCAATTACAAAGTGTAGACGTATATCAACACGTTTCAAAAAGCAAGTCTGCGTTAGAAGTACAAAAAGCAGATCATGGAATTACATTCTCTGGGAAGAATTTTAAGATTCAATTTGATGCTGAAACAGGTCATCTTAAAACATACAACAAAGAGGGTATTGATGTGCTTTTAACACCACTTAAACCTAATTTCTGGCGTCCATTAACGGATAATGATTCCCGTTTTAGAAAATTTCAATACAAGATGAAAGTATGGAAAGAGGCCTCTAATAAAATGGAAACAGAAAAAGTGGAATTAGTGAAGGTTGACAATAACACACAACAAGTAATTGTACATCAAAAACATACTGAAAAGATCCATTTGACAACAACCTACACTGTTTTCAACGATGGAAACATTGGAGTAAAATTGGATTTGCAAGCAGATGAAAAACTTCCAGAACTTCCAAAATTTGGTGTAACAATGGGTGTTTCAGGACAGTATAACAGCACTGCTTATTTCGGAAATGGTCCTTGGGAAAGTTATGAAGATAGAAAACGTGCGGTGAAGGTTGGTTTATATTCTCAACCTACAGATGAGCTATTCTATAACTATGTAATGCCTCAAGAAAATGGAAATCACACAGATGTAAGGTGGCTAAAGCTTTCTGCTCAAAAAGGAAAGAGAAACTTGATGGTCAAAGGTTTATTCAACTTCTCAGTATGGCCTTACACCATTGAGAATATTGACGAGGCAAAACATCCTTTTGACTTACAGAAACAAGATTACTACACTTTAAATATAGATTTGTTTCAAGCGGGAGTTGGAGGCATGCAGGCCAAACCTCTTGCTTATCAGAAACATCCGTCAGGGAACTACACTTTAGAATTTACTCTTGGAAGTAATTTAAACACAGACCGATTAAGTCAGTAATTGGAGCTGAAATCGGATCAAGACAAACATTTTTTAAGCAAAAAAGAACATTGAAATGAATTTACTAGCAATTATTCTTATCCTTTGTGCCAGCTTTTTTCAAGGTACATTTGGTTTGGGCATGAAACATATTTCTCCATTGAAATGGGAAAATTGGTGGATCCTCCACGCTACTGTAGCAATGATCATTTTCCCTATGGCATGGTCAGTAATCGCTATACCTGACACGTTTAACATCATTATGGAGACCAGTAACGACGTTTTAATGATCGCTATGTTCTTCGGTTTCTTGTGGGGAATTGGAGGTATCCTATTCGGAATGAGTGTTGAGTACACAGGAATCAGTATCACTTACGGTATTGTGATGGGATTAGCAGCTTCAATGGGTTCATTGATCCCGTTAGCACAGATGGAGACTTTGCCAGAAAACTATACCATCGTTTTAGCAGGTGTTGCCTTGTTGTTAGTGGGAGTTGCAATTACTGCTTATGCTGGAGTACAAAGAGATAGATTGTCGAAAGTGGAGGAAGTAAAAGAGGTAGAAGATTATGAAGATGGCGATACGTTAGTTGCTCCTGAAGTGGCAGTAACCACAGTCAAGAAATCGATCAAAGTAGGAGTTATGATTGCAGTGGCATGTGGTGTTCTTTCAGCCTTGTTGAATGTAGGATTCTCCAATGCCTCACCAATTGTAGACATCGCAGTCAATAAATATAATGCAAACGCTACAGATGCAAGTTTAGTGGCATGGGTAGTGGTATTAGTTGGAGCTTACATCATGAATGCAGGTTATGCCATTTATCAATTGGTAAAAAACAATTCATGGTCTGGTTTCAGTGTAAAAGGAAGCGGAAAAGCTTACATGTGGTCCATTCTAGCAGGCTTATTCTGGTTTGCTGCATTAGGAGTGTACGGTCAAGGTGCTGCTTTGATGGGTAAGCTTGGAGCTGTAATCGGATGGCCAATGATGCTGGGTATTTCTCTTATCATCAGTAATGTCTGGGGTTATAGAATGGGAGAATGGGATGGTGCTCAAAAGCCATTCAAACAATTATTAGGTGGATTAGCCGTGTTGATTTTCGCAACATGCATTTTAGGCTACTCCAACATTTAAAACGAAGCCAATATGAAAATAGTAGATATTATACCTTATGTAATAGCACAGGACTTAGAGAAGCCTTTTTACTTCTCGCAGTGGGATTACAAAGCAAGAAAAATCTGTTTAGTAAAGATCATTTTAGAAGATGGTACTTACGGTTGGGGGGAAGGCTACGGACCTGCTGATATGATTGAAACAGGGATCAATTTCTTAAAGCCATTTGTGATTGGGGAAAATGTTTTGGAGAACGAGAAGATCTGGCAAAACATGTATTTGAGAACGTTGGATTTTGGTCGAAGTGGAATTTTCAATGCGGCGATCAGTGCCATTGATGTAGGAATTTGGGATTGTAAAGGAAAGGTTTTGAATCAGCCTGTCTCAGTGTTATTGGGAGGCGTAAAAAATGAAATTATCCATCCATATGCAACAGGATTCTATTTCACAAATTCACCCACTTTGGATGATGATCTGAGAGAAGAAGCTCAATTCTATAAAAGAGAAGGGTTCAAAGCAGCCAAGATGAAGGTTGGTTTAGGATTAGAAAAAGACCTGCATTATATCCATCTCTTAAAAGAAGAATTAGGAGATGATGTACGCTTAATGATCGATTCCAACCATGCTTACAATTATAGAGAAGCATTGGAATTGTGTAATAAGATAGAGCATTTAAATATTGGGTGGTTTGAAGAACCAGTTCACCCCGAAGATTATAAAGGGTACGCTAAGTTGAGGGAAAATACTTCCATTCCAATTGCAGGAGGTGAATGTGAGTACTTAAAGCACGGTTTCAAAAGATTGTTTGATGCCAATGCTGTAGACATTGCTCAGCCAGACTTGTGTGCAACTGGTGGACTGACAGAAATGAAGCGTATTGCTACACTAGCATCAAGTTATCACAAAGATATTGTACCTCACTCATGGGGCACTTGGATTGCCATCAGTGCGGCGATTCACTTTGTTTCCAACTTAGATCAAAACCCTGGGAGAATGTACAGAAACGCTCCAATGATAGAGCTGGACCGTACGGAAAATCCATTACGTGACGATGTAGTAACGCACGCCATTAAAGTGGAAAATGGGGAAATTAAAGTTCCTCAACTTCCAGGATTAGGAATAGATGTTAACCAAAATTATTTAGAAAAATATGCAATCAACAATAGAAGAGAAACAGCTACAGTTTGGTCATAAAAAACTATATATAAACGGTAGATTGGTAAACGGACATTCCAATGAAGTATCTTCATTAGTATGTCCTGCCAATAACCAACCGGTGGCTACTTTGGCACAAGCTACTTTAGAAGATACTCAATATGCATTAAAAACAGCACAAGAAGGTTTCAAGTCTTGGTCTCGTTTGTCAGTAGAGGAACGTGTGGGATGGATGATGAAATTGAGACAGCAACTGATAGATAATGCGGATTTATTGAGAGAAGCTGTTTGTCATGAGATGGGTAAAACATGGGCGGCATCAGAAGAGGATATCAATAGTATCACTGACGCGTTGGAGTTTTATGCAGAGGAGATTAAAGTAAAAGAAGGATTTGAGATCAAAGACAGACAAGGTACACACACGCATCAAATGGTCTATCAGCCATTGGGTGTAGTTACTGCATTTTTAGCATGGAACTTCCCTTTATTGAACTTAGGGTTCAAATTGGGACCAGCTTTAGCGGCAGGGTGTTCTATCATTATTAAAGCTTCTGAATCTTCGGCCATTTCAGCTTCCATTATTGCTGAATTAGCTCATGAGATTGATTTCCCAAAAGGTGTCATTACCGTATTGCATGGCAATAGAAAAAATGTAGGTATTCCATTGTGTGAAAGTACAATTCCACAATTGATTACTATGATTGGGTCAACTTTTACAGCTCAGAAATTAATCGAGCAATCTATCAAAACATCTATCAAAAGATACTCTATGGAGTGTGGTGGCAATGCACCGTTTATCCTTTTTGAAGATGGTAATATGCAAGATGCTTTAGATATTACAGCAGCGATTAAATTTGGTGGGAATGCAGGTCAAGTATGTGTGGCGCCTAACCGTTTTTACATCCAAAACAGTGTATATGATAGCTTCAAAGAGCAATTAGTACAACGTGCAATTGACACGAGAGTGGGTTATTATAAAGAAGAGGAAGTGGACATGGGACCATTAGCGAATAAAGCCCAATTAGAGTCGGTTCAGCATTTTGTGAGTGAGTGTGTAAAAGAAGGAGGAAAGATTTTAGCAGGAGGAACAACTCTTGATAAAGCAGGATGTTATTATGCGCCAACAGTGATAGAAATGACAGACAGAAATGCTTATATCTTACAACATGAAGTTTTCGGCCCAGTGTGCGTAATCATGAAGTTTGAAGGCAAAGAAGAAGTTCTGGAATACGCTAATGACTCTACTGCTGGTTTGGCTTCTTATATTTTCTCTGAAGATGAGGCTATTTTAGATGAATTTGCTCAAAAGCTTGAGTTTGGTGAAGTACAGCAAAATGGTGTGAAATACGATATCAATCTTCCTCATTTAGGTGTGAAGAATAGTGGTATAAGCATGGATTGTTCAAAGTATGCTTTGGATGATTATTTGATTTTGAAACGTATTTCTAAAAAGATATAGGCCATGAGTAGTTTACCTAAACAGTTTGTGAGTTGTGATTGGGGTACTTCTAATTTTAGATTACGTCTGATTGATACAGACTCTTTGGATGTCGTAAAAGAGCACAAAACGAATAAGGGGGTAAAAGCATTGTATCAAGAGTTTTCTGCAAATTCGACCACGAGTCAATCTCAATTTTTTTCAGAGTATTTGACGAAGCAATTAAAGGAAATTGATGAGGAAAGACAGAGTAACTACATCGTTGCTTCAGGCATGGCTTCATCATCGATTGGGTTGCAGGAATTGAGTTATGCTCAAATGCCTATTGATGCGTATGGTCAGAACCTATTCAGTAAGTCCATCACTTTAGAAAAAGACCTTTCATTAGTATTAGTTTCTGGTGTGAAAACCAAAACTGATGTGATGAGAGGGGAAGAGATACAAGCTGTAGGTCTGACGGATTACTTGCCCATCGAATCCAAAGGGGTTTTATTACTGCCGGGTACGCATAGTAAGCATATTACATATGCAAAAGGCATTTTTAATGATTTCAAAACGTTCATGACAGGAGAAATTTTCGACTTAATTTCTTCTCAAAGTATTCTGAGTGTTTCCATTCAAAGAGCTTCTTTTGATCAAAAATACAAGCCTGCATTTGTTGCAGGGGTGAAAAAAGGAATGGAGGGTAATTTGTCTTCCTCACTCTTTTCAATTCGAGCAAAAGACTTAATGCAAAACGACTACTTTGAGCGTAATGAAAGTGTAAATCCTCAGAAGGTTAAAATTGAGAATTACTACTTCTTAAGCGGATTGATGATTGGCGAGGAACTGACTTATTTGAAAGAAGTAGAGGAACACATCAGCATGGCGGCAAATGGTGTTTTAGGTAAACTATATCGCATTGCTTTAGAAGAAGTAATGCAAAAAGAGATTCAATTCATCAAGGATGAAGTACTCGAAAAAGCATTACTAATTGGTCAACGAAAAGTTTTAAATAATTATGTCTAATACTCAATTTTCTCAAGAACGATTTCAACAGGCACCTGTAGTGGGCATCTTAAGAGGTGTGGATCATGAAACCTTAGACAGAATCATTCCGATCTATATCAATGCTGGTTTTTCAACAATTGAAATCACAATGAATACGGAAGGGGCTACGGAGATGATCCAAAAGCTTTCTGCCGAATATCCTCAGCTAAATGTTGGAGCAGGTACCGTTTGTGATATGGAAGGCTTAAATAAAGCTTTAGAAAGTGGAGCTCAATTTATTGTGACTCCAGTTACGAATGAAGAAGTCATCAAAAAGTGTAAATCGCTTGATATACCTGTTTTTCCTGGGGCACTAACACCAACGGAAATTCATAAAGCATGGACAGCCGGGGCTACTGCCGTAAAAGTATTTCCAAGCTCTCAATTTGGGATAGGGTACATTAAAGATGTGATGGCACCACTGAATACAATTCCGTTGTTGCCTACAGGAGGAGTAGATTTAAATAATATTACCGATTTCTTCCAATTGGGAGTTGTGGGCGTTGGGATGGGAAGCTCTCTCTTTCCTAAGCAATTCATGGCAAAGGGGTACGAACAACAACTATACGATCATTTGAAGGCAGTGAAAAGTGCTTATGAGTCTGCTTTTCAAACTGCATGATATAAAATACTACAACAATGCATCAATTTTTATATAAAGCTTTACTCTTTCTTTTATTAGGTCTTTTAGGGGCTTGTAGCTTCAAAAAAATCGATCAAAAAACGGAAGTACAGCAACCAAATATTCTTTTTATTTCATTTGATGACCTCAGACCTGAAATGGGGACGTATGGTTCTGAAGTGGCAAAAACACCTAATATTGATCAATTGGCTAAAAGAGGACTTCAATTTAATAAGGCCTATTGCCAACAATCTATTTGTAGTCCATCAAGAGCTAGTTTGATGACAGGTGCTAGGCCAGAGACCATCAATGTGATTGAAAATTATACTTACTTCAGAGATGAAAACCCTGATATCATTACGCTTCCTCAGCACTTCAAGGAAAACGGTTATGAGACTGTCAACTGCGGAAAAGTGTATCATGGTAAGTTCTCAGATCAAGAGAAATCTTGGTCAATGAAACCCGATTACAATGCACTTGGTTACAAAGTGAATGCCTTAGTAGAGAAATTTGTGGACCCTGACAACATCAGAACTTTTAAGGAAAACAAAGCAAAAATGAAGGCGAAATACGGTGACCAACATGGTTTGGGAATGGGTCCTGCATTTGAATGTGTAGATGTTCAAGATAACGCTTATATCGATGGTGTGAATACGGATATGGCCATTCACATCATGAAAGAGCACAAAGCTTCAAAATCCAAAAAACCGTTGTTTTTAGGGGTAGGATATATTGCAGCACACCTTGATTTTCTAGCTCCAAAAAAATATTGGGATATGTATGATCAAGAAGAGATCAAACTAACAAACCAGATTAAAGGTCCAATTGATGGTGCCCCAATGGGATTGCATGCTTCTTTTGAATTAAGAGTGCGTTCCAACATTCCAAAATATGGTGAAATTCCTGATACTTTAGCTCGCGACCTTAAACATGGGTATTTGGCAACAGCTAGTTATATCGATGCTCAAGTAGGTAAGCTATTGGAGGCATTGGATGAATTGGAAATGTTAGACAATACGATTGTAATGTTATGGTCTGACCATGGTTTCCACTTAGGAGAAATGGGTGTGTGGTGTAAAGCGACCAATTATGATATAGCTACAAGAGTTCCATTGATCGTTTGGACACCTGATCAATCTGAAAAAAGTAGAGGAGTGAAGACTGATGCTTTGGTGGAGTTGGTGGATATGTACCCGACATTGTGTGATTTGGCAGGGTTGGAAAAGCCAGAACATTTAGAAGGACAATCTTTCGCTCCATTATTAGAGAATCCAAATATGGAATGGAAATCAGCAGTATTCTCTGCTTTCCCTAATCCAGCGTTAAGAGAATGGGCCGCTAATCCACTTTCAAAAGGAATGAGAGAAACTTACTTTGGACCATTGATTGAAGACGTGGAAGCCAACATCAAGGCGGTGATGAAAGACAAATGGAATAGAAAGTTTTTTGAAAATGACTTGATGGGGTATGCGATGAAAACGCAACGCTACAAGTTGGTATTATGGAAAGATCGAAAAAATAAAGACAAGGAACCTTTGTTTATCGAGTTATTCGATCATGAAAAGGACCCTAAAGAAACTGTGAATATTGCCAAGCAGCAGCCTGAATTGGTAGAAGAGTTAGTCGCTCAATTCAACAAAGGTTGGGAAGGTAATAAAGCCCAAAATAAAGAAATATAAGACTTTGTAAGTATCGTACTTACCTACTCTGTACTTGAACGTGTGTGTGACTTAATTATAGCTTAGAAGGGCCTCTTTTCTTTTAAAATGGGCCCTTTTTAATCATTTTAAATCAATCGTAGAAATGTGCTTTTTATCGGCTTATTGGATAAACTTTACAGGACTGCATAAACCTCAATTGCTCAATGAAGACAGTTTTAAATGTTTTATTACTATTATTTTTTTGCCACTTTAGTCACGCACAAGCTATTAAGAAAGTGGACAATTACAAAGGTTGGAAGTGGGAAGAGACCTACGTTTTGACCAACGAGTTTATTAGTCTTGCGGTCGTTCCAGACGCGGCAGGTAGAGTCTTGGAGTACAATCTAGGAGACATTCAATCTTTATGGATCAACCCAAAGGAGTTTGGCCAAAAATACTCCAACTCTGAAAAGGTGAAAATGAATGAATGGAGAAATTTTGGTGGTTATCGCTTGGTACCAACACCCGTAGAAAATTGTGCTTTAGGTAAAAATGGGGATCGCTCAAAAAGGTGGCCACCTCCTGTAACTATTGGCGATGCTCCTTACTCAATTACTGACATAAAGGAATTGGAAGACAAAGTAGGGATTACGGTGAAATCAGGTGAACAACATTTACCAGTTCCTAAATGGATTCCTAAAGACAAAACATTTACAAAGCCTTCAAAAGTGGAAGAAGCTTTCACCTACGAACGCTCATTAATGATTGAGAAAAACTCAAGTAAAGTGTATTACATTCATACATTAACAAATGTAGGAGAGGAGACCATCAACAGAGGGATTATGACCACAAGTCAGCATCAATCATGGTCGGATGTAAAACTACAAGACGGCGAAAATTTTGTGGCCTATATTCCTTTCAGTCCAAAATATAAAATGAAAGATGGAGAGCAATACCATATCGGAGTGACTCCAGAATCTCATTGGAGATATGTCAATAGAAACCGTTTCCCTTTAGATAAAAACAACCCTGAACATGTGGAGAAGTACTATAATATCGGTACAAATTGGACAGGTGAAGTAGCTCCGGGTATTTTTGAAATTCATTTTGATTATAACCTGATGGGTGGTTTCCATATGATCTCATCTGAATCATGGATTGCTTATGCTAATAAATTAGAAAACACTGTTTTTGTCAAAACGTTTGAGAAATACAATCCTCAATTAGAGTATGATCATGGAGTCAACATTGCAGTATTCAACAGTGGTATGGCTACTGGATATTTAGAAACTGAAGTGAAAACACCGATTTATACTT
The DNA here is from genome assembly GCF_014534745.1 of Flammeovirga sp. EKP202. Classification (GTDB taxonomy): domain Bacteria; phylum Bacteroidota; class Bacteroidia; order Cytophagales; family Flammeovirgaceae; genus Flammeovirga. The sequence goes on along the minus strand of NZ_JACVVP010000018.1, from coordinate 97,065 downwards.
TAAAAGGAAAAGAAACTGTTACATTTAAAGAAACGCATGCAGCCGCAAAAGTTTTAAGCCTTCCTTTACTTTCAGTCAATGAAACTGGAGTAATCACAAAGCGACTTCACTTTGATAAACAGACAAATCACATTACAGCCCAATATGGCACTTTTATAAAAGGTGAGTTGTATTTGATCGCTTTGAATGATCAAGAAAAAATCATAGAGGAAATGAAGGTGAAAACTGTATCTCCCTTAAAAGGTATTGATGTTGATATAGCTTTAGAGAAATCTTTTTCTCAATTGAAAGTTGTGGTCAGGGATGAAGAAGGAAAAGAGTATATTTTGGATTCTTTTGTTGTAGGCGATTTGTAGAATATTCCTTGATGATTATATGGTGGTTTGTGAGACGAAATGCATTGCGTCTCACGAACCATCTATCTTATTGTTATTAAGAAATCCACTCTTTAAAATCCTTCACTTTATCTCTACCCACAATGATTTCTTTGTGAGTTTCAATAGCTAGGTCCACCAAAAGACGGCTATTGGAGTGCTTTTGAATATTGGTAATCGAATTTCTATGGATAATGAAACTTCTGCCCGTTCTATAGAATTCATTTTGATCTAACATTTCCTCCAACTGTTCCATTTTGAAGTCGACAATATAGCGTCGGCCTTCAGTGGTATATAAAAATGTATCCCTACTTTCTGCCCCAAAAGCTGCAATTTCTTCGGTTTGAATACTTTTAATATTATCACCTACTCTTACCATAAATCTTTTCTTGAACTTCTGATTGTAAGTATCTAAAAGAGCATCAATTTGTCCTGTAGCGGTATGGTCTTGGTTGTTTTGGAGTACCTGAAGTTTTTGAAGTGCTTTCGTTAAAGCTTCGTAGTCTACAGGCTTTAAAAGGTAGTCAATGCTATTTACTTTAAAAGCATCTAGAGCATACTCATCATATGCTGTAGTGAAAATAATAGGCGTTGTAACGGTGACGTTTGAAAGAATATCAAAAGCAATTCCATCAGTAAGGTGGATATCCATAAACACCAAATCAATGCTCTCTTGCTGTTCTTCTAGCCATGAGCAAGCCTCTTCTACATTATCAATAGTATCTACAACTTCAATATCAAAAGGAGTTTTAGAGAGTTGTCTTTTAAGTTTAGCTTGAGCGGGCTTTTCGTCTTCAATTATTAAGGCTTTCATATTTCGATGTTATTTAATTTAGTTATTGAAAGAGAGATTGGTCACCGGTAGATACTTGTGCATCACGATCTTTTTTCCAATTTTTATTTTCAACTTGAAATGCAGGAAGTTTAATTAGGCATTCTTTTCCTTTTTTGATTCTCAATATAGGTGTTTTGGTATAAATTCGGAATGTTTCTTCCAAAGATTGCATTACCTCTTTTAAAGCATCGGGTTTGTCAATTTTTTCATTGCAACTGTGAGCAACGACAAGCAGAGACTCTTCTTCAATGTAAAATTTTAGATGTAATGGTTGGATTGGAGTGGCAATATGATCACTTGCAATGGCAACTACTAAACGAGATAAAATAACGGGAGGAATAACCAATTCTTCCGACAATTTTTCATCTACATTAAATTCTGCTGTTATTCCCCCCGAACGTGCATCTGTCAGAAGCTGCAATACGTCTTTTGTGGTTTTTACTGCTTCTTTGATGGATACAAATTCTTCTTTCCTATTATTGATTGTATTCCTGTACACTTTGGCGAGTTTTTCAGCATAATCCTCCGCATGATCTGGATCTTTATAAGCCAGTCCAATTAAGGTTTCTAATGTTTCATAGAGCAAAGGAAGGTTGGCATCTTCTGCAAATAATCGCATTTCTTTTGAGATATACGCAGCTCTACGATCCTCTTCCTTATTAATCGTTTCATTTTTCAATTCAATTAATGTTGCTCCCCACCAAGCACATTCATAAATAAATGTCTGAAATAAAAACAACCCCTGAAGCACGTACATCTCAGAGAGGAAATTGTCAATACTAGTATATCCAATGAGATAATAGAAATAGGAATAAATTACAATGCCTATAATAATGCTACTAAAAATAGAAACACCAATGACATGATATGTAACCTGTTCTGTAATGGAGGAGATAAACTTGATTTTCTGCCCAATAAACCGAGAAGAGATAAGTACAGAGGTATTCCAAAAGTATGCAAAAACAATACAGACTAGCCATTCCGCTCTAAAGTAAGATTCAGAAAGCTCTCCAATTCTATTGAAGGTCAGTAATAACAAAAAATACGTAACACTACCCGAAAAAAAAGGATAGAATATTCTGTAATAGATAGCTGATTTATTCCAAATATGGTGTAACATAATCTAAGAACTTAAAAGAGGAAGTTGCACAGTATATTTTTCAGGTAATTTATGGATAGTGATTTGATTTTGATTCATCAAAGCATATCTCTCTTTAATATTTTCAAGACCTACTTTTGTAGAACTCCGTTTTCGAGGTGTCTTTGTGATGTTATTCGAAACGATAATTGATTTTTCTTTCTCATCGTATTTTATGCTGATGTAAACAGGAGCTTTATCGGAGAGTACATTGTGTTTTACCGCATTCTCTACCAACATTTGAATAGAAAGAGGAGGTATATTTCCACTGATAAGGCTTACATTGTTATCAATATCAATAGAAACACTTTCACCATGACGGGTTTTTAATTGAAATGCAAAAGCTTTGACTAGTTGTATTTCCTCTTGAACAGAAATCAAAGGCTGATTGGCATATCGCATCACATATTGATAGGTTTTTGCAATGCTTCTAATATATTTCTCAGCTTGGTTTGCATTACTTGTGACAAGATACGCTACAGTATTGAGACTATTGAATAAATAGTGTGGACTTAACTGATCTTTCAAAGCTTCTAATCTAAGTTCGGAGGCCTTTCTTTTGTTTTGTATCACATAAATATGTTGTGATGAATATTCTTGATAAGCAATCACCAAAAACTCTATGACCAGTATAGCGATTAAAAGTACTGTGAATAGGATGATGATTTTGGTGGAAATATCAAAAATAAAAATTGGCTCAAAATATTGCTTCATAAAATAACGAAGACTGTAATAAAGCGGTATAAAAACGATAATAGAACCAATTCCTCTAGAGATCACTTGATATAAAATACTTTTCTTTCTGTAGAGATAATTAGGAATAGCACCACCAATCACAAAGAGTGTCGCCCCAAAAGCAAACCACAAAAATGTTTCAATATCATTGACAAAAGGAGCGACTTGTGGTTCTGGGTCATATAGAAAATAAGTGTATAAGCTTATACCTAACAGAACAAAGACGATATTGGGAGTTATATTTTTCATCTTTCAAGCGCCTCCATCGCTTTTTCTCTGTCGTATGAAGAAGAGATTAATTTTGCTTTTTCTTTATAAAGTTGAATCAAGCCATCATCTTTTGACTTCATAATGAAAGGAGCGATTTCTTCTAAAGCATCTCTCATATCATAACTTGATGAGATAGAGGTCGTCGCATTCAAGTATTCTTCATAGTGACCTACATGGAAGTAATCTGAAGAAGCAATGTCTTCCAAAACACTAGATAAGTCATAACTACTAGTAATACTTCTTACAGACATATAAAAATTATGGATATTACTCTTATGCTCAATTTTATAATCTTCTAATTCGCTTAATAACGATGACTTATCAGAGGAAGAGGAAATAGTAGAAGCAACATGGAAAAATATATTTTTTGTTTCTTCCGACCAGTATTTCCAGCTTTCTAACGCTTCTTCTAAAGTGTTTTTTAATTCATATGATGAGCTAATACTCTTTGCCGCTAATAATAAGGCATTGTTTTGGTCTTCGCTCCATTTTTTACGGTTAGCTTCTGAAAAAGCAGCTTCAATGGTATTCGCTTTCTCATAAGAAGAACTGATATATTTAATACTCTGTTCTAATGTGCGAGCAGGCATTCCAGTTGCATCATGGTTGAATGCTTCTTGTAATGTTTTTGCCATTTCATAAGAACTTGTGATACTCTGAGTTGTTTTTAACCAAAGTTCCCAATGTTTCTCATCAAAATTTTCTCTGATGTCTTTTGTTTCAATAATCTCTGTTAAACAATCCGCTTTTTCATAAGAAGAAGAAATTTGTCGAATACCATTAAAATAGGCATCTATTCCTTTTTTATTGTTGTAAATGGCAAAGCTTTCCTTAAAGTAATCAGATAATTCACTTGAAGAAGAAACATTTCTTGTGACGTCCTTTGTAATTTTGATCAACTCATCAGCACTGATGTCTTTTCTACTGATCAATAAACGGTAGAACGTGATTTTGTTGTTTTGACCTGAAATCTCACTGATGTATCTCAATGCTTTGTCTACACCACCTTCTCTCATTTTATTGTTCAGTCGACTTTCGGCAGCTATTGTCGAACTTTTAATTACTTCAGGAAGAATATCCGTTAACCATTTTTTTCCATCGGGATCAAAAGGTACTTCGCTATTGCCAACGTAGAATTTATAAGTGAGCTTTCCATTTTCATCTGGTTTTATGCTTACCTTCCTTTTATTACCAAATGTACTTTTTGAGATGACAAACTTTCCGTCTTTAGAGATGCTTTTGATTTCATCTTCATCCTCAGAGAGGGCTATTTTACCATTGTAATCCAACTTAAAGGATGAAACAAAGTTAGTATACTCCATTCGATGGTAAGGACGTTGAGCCTCTCTAGCAGCACGTTCTATTTCTGCTTGATGCATTTTAACTTGAGCTTCAGCCTTTCGGATTTGAGCTTCAATAGCTTCCTGATCAATATGAATCTCTATTTCCTCTAATTCTGGAGCTTCTACCATGATTTTGATAAACTCCTCCATCTCTTCCATTTGCACCTCTGCTGCAATTTTTTGAGCTTCCTTGGCAATTCTTTTCGCTTCTTCTTTGATCTCCTCTATATTAATGACAATCGTACTGTCTGATCCGGGGATCTCTATTACCTTAATTTGTGCATTAATAGATGAAGTAAATGAAGTAAGTAAGTAGATGAATACTGAAAATAATATGTTGCTAAAAAGTTTTTTCATGTTTACTATATTAATTTGACACTAGTAGAATGTTGATGATACAATAGTAATGGATGGTATAAGACGAAAAAAATAAGATGTAGTGAAATGTAGTTTTTGTGTAGTGAAATGTAATTTGCCTTTTATGTATATTCTTTTTACACAAAAAAAGCCACCTTCATTATAATAGGTAGCTTTCATTGATTGGAATTAATAGTATTCCTTATTTTTGATCTGATGGAGTGTTTTTAAAATCATTTTCAACACTTGCAATCCAATTAGCAGGTCCTCCTTTCACATACCCAGTTTGAATCATTTTTTGACCCTTAATCATAAAAATAGTAGGGTATCCTCTCACTTGAAACTCTTGTGCTAAATATTGGTTTTGAGATCTTAATAAATCACTTTGTTTGATTCCTTTAGGAAAGTCAAGTTCCAGTAAGATGACATTATTCTCTTTTACCCAAGCTTTAAATTCTTTAGTATCGAAAATTTCTGATTTGATTTTTTTACACCAGCCACACCAATCGCTTCCAGTAAAGTTTAATAGAATAGGATAATTTTCTTTCTCCACTAATTGAAAAGCCTCATTCGCATCATTGGTCCAACCCTCATTACTTACCTTATCCGTTATTTTTGGAATCTCTTTTTCTTCTTGTGCTGAAACGTAGCCCGCTAGTGAAAAAGTAAATAGTAATATTAATAATAATTTCTTCATCATCTGTTCAATTTAAATGTATGTGCTAATCAAAAATGATTGATAAATTTAAAGATATAGTCACATCTGTTGAAACAAATATAAGAGATAAATATGAGTTTTTATATCACTCTTAAAACTCATTTTTAAAATTGTATTTTTTAGTGAACAAGTGTAAATATATCTCTATTATAATAGGTGTTAAATAACACCATTTACTAACACTGGAAAAGATGATGCAGGTCATCTAAAAAAGAAGGTCTAAGTCATGTAAAATCAAGACTTTAGATATCTTTTGTAGTATGTTATTTTAGAATCATTCTATATTAGGGAAAGATGATTTTAAATCTACCAATAATGAAAAGGATTATTCATATTTGTTCTGTAGATAAGATAAAATGCTACTGTTAAGTATTCAATACAAATAATGAAGAGAATTATCTTTTATGTTTAACAAGTTAATACCTCCTAAGCAATGGCAACCTGTCGTCTTTGTTTTAGTAGGGGCAATTGTAGGTTTAGCACTTTACACGGCACACATAGCACGTGTAGATTCTTACCTCTCAGATGACCCTACAACATGCGTCAATTGCCATGTGATGACTCCTCAATTTGAGAGTTGGAAGCATAGCTCACACCGTGAAAGAGCTACGTGCAACGACTGTCATGTTCCACAAGATAGTTTTGCTTCCAAATATTACTTCAAAGCAAAGGATGGCATGTATCACTCTTATGTTTACACAACTCGTGGCGAACCTCAAGCAATTATTATGCATGAGGCTGGCAGAGAAGTAGTACAACAAAATTGTATTCGATGCCATGGTGATCAAGTGACCGATGCAAAGACTGTCGCTTGGGTGCCTTCCAATTTTCATGATAGAACGGATAGGGCATGTTGGGAATGCCACCGTGAAGTTCCTCATGGACGCGTAAGAAGTTTATCTTCTGTTGGACTGGGAATTGAGCAACTACCAGTTCAAAATGTTAAGAAAAATGTTGTACCAAACTGGCTGAAAGACGCCTTAAATAATAAAAAATAAATTCTATGAGTTCTAAAGTGAAGAATTGGCTATTATTTTTTGCCACTCTTTTAGTCGTGGTCCTTTTAGCAATGTTAGGGAGTAACATCGCTGACCGTAAAAGCGAGTCACAATTCGCTTACCAACCTAAAGTAAAAGTTACAAAGTTTGAACCTCGTAACGAGCTTTGGGGAGAAAATTATCCTCGTCAATACCAGTCATTTACTAAAACAGAAGAGGAAACTTTCAAAACAATGAGCAACGGTAATATCCTTACTGATGCGTTAGAAGATACTCCAGAGTTAGTTGTGCTTTGGGCCGGTTACGGTTTCTCTAAAGATTACAACCAACCAAGAGGTCACCAACATGCAGTTGAGGATATCAGAAATACATTAAGAACAGGTGGTCCTACTGGTCCTGGTACAGGTCCAATGCCATCTACTTGCTGGACTTGTAAATCTCCGGACGTTCCAAGATTAATGAACGAGATCGGTATTGCAGAGTTCTACGCTGGTAAATGGGCAGATAAAGGTGCTGAAATCAACAACGCTATTGGTTGTGCGGATTGTCACAACAATGAAACAATGGCTTTACAAATCTCAAGACCTGCTTTGATCGAAGCATTTGAGTCTATGGGTAAAGATATTTCTAAAGCTTCTCACCAAGAAATGAGATCTTTAGTTTGTGCACAGTGTCACGTTGAATACTACTTCAACAAAGACGTTCCTCAAAAAGGAGTTCCTTACTTAACTTTCCCTTGGAAAAACGGTTTAACTGTAGACGATGCTGAGAAATACTACGATGATATCGAATTCTCAGATTGGACGCACAGTATGTCAAAAACTCCAATGTTGAAAGCGCAACACCCTGGTTATGAAATCCATGAGCAAGGTATTCATGCGAAGAGAGGTGTTTCTTGTGCTGACTGTCACATGCCTTACAAAACTGAAGGTGGACAGAAGTTCACTGATCACCATATCCAATCTCCTTTAGCCAACCCTGCTAACTCTTGTCAGGTTTGTCACCGTGAGGAAGAGAAAGAATTGGTGGAGAACGTTTATTCTAACCAAAGAAAAATCAAAGAAGGTGCTAAGCGTTTAGAGAAATTATTAGTTAGAGCTCACGTTGAAGCGAAAAAAGCGTTAGACTTAGGAGCAACTCCAGAGCAAATGAAGCCTATCCAAATGGATATCCGTCACGCACAATGGAGATGGGATTATGCAGTAGCGTCACACGGTGGTTCATTCCACGCACCAGTTGAGGTGGGTAGAATTGTAAACACTGGTACTGACAAAGCGCAAGAAGCTCGTATCAAATTAGCTCGTTTATTAAGCGATCTTGGTTTCAAAGGTGAAGTACCTTACCCAGATATCGATACAAAAGCGAAAGCTCAAAAATATATCGGTTTAGATATGGAGAAATTAGAGGCTGAGAAAGAAACATTCAAGAAGAACGTTCTTCCTAAATGGTTAAAAGAAGCTCAAGCTCGTGAAGATGCATACGGTGTAGAAACTGTATCTAGCAAGTAATATAAAAATATTACAATCTTACTTAAAGTGCTGTTGTAGGGGAATATAACATTCCTCAACAACAGCATTTTTTTATCCAATATATTAGACTTAAAATAGTCTATGTGTTAATTTTAAGCATGCGAAAAATATTTACATTCTTATTCTCCAATAAGTTGACATTAGTTTGCTTATTGATCTACGGGTTTGCCATGGCTTACGCCACATTTGTAGAAAATGATTTTGGTACTCCCGCAGCTAGAGAGATGGTCTACAATGCTACTTGGTTCGAAATTGTACAAGCTTTATTAGGATTAAATTTCATTGGGAACATCTTCAAATACAAATTGCTACGTGTTGAAAAATTAGGTGTTCTTACTTTCCATGTCGCTTTTATCATTATCCTTTTAGGTGCTTTCGTAACAAGATATTTCGGATATGAAGGAAATATCAGAATCCGTGAAGGTGCCAGCAGTAATCAAATTATCTCTCTTGAAAGATACTTCCAAGCTCACATTCATGGAAATGGAATGAATGAAGAGTTGAAAAGAAAAAGTATTTTCACTCAAATCCACCAACCAAATTTTGAATGGGAACAAACAAACAATCAAGACGAAATTGTAATTAAACCCACTTCCTTTGTACCCGATGCGGTGCAATCAATTGTAGAAGGTGAGGTAAGTGATGCAGTGATAGAGATTGTAACAAGTTCAGGTGATGGAAGAAACTCTGTTTTCCTTGAAAAAGGAAAGAGTATGTTCCTCCAAGGACAAGAAGTTACCTTTGATAATTATAAAGAAGGAGCAATTAATATTAAGGAGACTGCGAATGACTACGCAGTTCATGCCCCTGAGAGAATGTCATACTTCATTATGGCAAGTCAACAAAGTGGTGCAACTCCTGCTCAGACAGAAGAAAAATTACAACAACAAGCCTTGTACACAATGGGGACGTTGAAGTTTGTAATTAAAGATATATATGATGGAATGAAGTTGGGTTATTCATCGGCGACTACAAAGAAGATGAAAGCTCAAGCAGCCGATTTACTTTTTGTGGATGTAACAGTCAATAATGAAACAGAAGAAGTGATTCTTGCCAGCTTAGAAGGTGTAGTTACACCGTTTAAAGATGTGCATATTGGTGGGTATGATGTGGAACTGTCTTATGGTGCTGTAGTTACAGAACTTCCTTTCTCATTATTCTTAAATAATTTTGAGATGGAAAAATATCCAGGTTCGGATAACCCATCAGCTTATTCAAGTGAAGTGATTGTACAGGATGGAGATTTAACTTTCCCTTATACAATCTTCATGAACAATGTATTGGATTATAAAGGATATCGTTTCTTCCAGTCTTCATTTGACCAAGACGAAATGGGTACTATCCTTTCAGTAAATCAAGATAGACCAGGTACATTTATAACTTACATTGGTTACACACTTATGACGTTAGGTATGTTATTCTCATTCTTTGAAAAGAAATCTCGTTTCAGACTTGTCAGTGGTAAACTATCTAAGCTAAAAGCACAACAAAAGAATTTTGTCATTTTGCTGGCAATGCTTTTAGGATTTGGAGCCAATAAATCTTTTGCTCAAACTGCCGAAGAATTAGAGCAGCACCGAATAGAAGTGAAGTCAAGATCTCAATATATTGACAAAGAACATGCAGAGAGTTTTGGTAGATTATTAGTTCAAGATATGGATGGTCGTTTAAAGCCCATCAATACTTTGAGTTCAGAATTCCTGAGAAAACTGTCACGTAAATCGAAATATACTTTAGTAAAGCCAGATGGTTCTAAAGAAAAGATGAACAGTGATCAAGTTTTCTTGTCAATACATATTGATCCAGCTTACTGGCAGACTGCACCAATCATTAAAATTGATAAAGACGCAGGCGGAGCGATTTTTACTCGTATTCAGAAGAAGTCAACAGATCTAGTTTCTTTTGATGATTTGATCAATAATGAAGGAGATTATCTTCTAAGAGGTATGGTGGACGAAGCTCAGAAGAAAAAACCATCGGAAAGAGGAGAATTAGATAAAGAAGTTATTAAAGTTGATGAACGTTTTAATATTCTATTTCAAGGTTTATCAGGAAATTATTTAAAAGTATTCCCAGCACCAAAAGATCCCAACAATAATTGGTACAACGCTAATTTCGTAGGGTCTCCATTTGTTGCCGAAGATTCTGCTTTTGTGAGAAATATAATGAAGGTTTATTATATGGAAATCATCAAAGCAAGAGAATCTGGTGATTGGTCTGAAGCGGGTACAAACCTTGAATATGTAAGAACTTTCCAAAAGGTGATGGGTGAGAAGATTTACCTTTCAGATGATGCCATCAAATGGGAGTTGTCATACAATAAGATGAATATCTTTAATAACCTTTTCCCTATTTACTGGTTATTGGGTGTTTACCTTTTAGTTTTCGCATTGTTAAAAGTATTCTATAATAATAAAGGAGTACGATTGGCTTATACTGCCGGTATTGGTATTGGGTTCTCCGCTTTTATAGCCTTTACATTTAACTTAGCTTTGAGATGGTATATTGCACAATACCCACCTTGGACTAACGGCTATGAAATGTTGATTCTAGTAGCTTGGTCATTGTTCTTGTTTGGATTTATCTTCTACAGAAAGAGTGATTTTATTATGCCATTGGTCTCTTTATTTGGAGGAACACTATTATTTGTGAGTTTCTTAGATTGGTTAAATCCTGAAATCACTAACCTAGTTCCAGTATTGAAATCGTATTGGTTAAAAATCCACGTGGCAATTATTGTAAGTAGTTATGCACCATTAGCACTTTCTGCTTTGCTAGGGTTTATCAATTTGATTTTTATGGTAATCCAGAATAAGAAATTTAAGAACCCTATTTTAGAGTTAACTTACATTAGTGAGTTGTCTATGACAATAGGTTTATATATGCTGGCAATTGGTACCTTCTTAGGAGGTGTTTGGGCCAATGAGTCATGGGGTCGTTATTGGGGTTGGGATCCAAAAGAAACTTGGGCCTTGATTTCAGTGATTGTTTACTCTGTAGTATTGCACTTAAGGCTCGTTCCAGCTTTAAAAGGAGCTTATATTTTTAACTTAAGTAGTTTGGTTGCTTTCTCGTCAATTGTAATGACATCATTTGGCGTGAACTATTATTTAACAGGTTTGCACAGTTATGCAACAGGTGACCCAGTGCCAATCCCAACATTTGTGTATTATGTTGTGGCCATGGTCATCATTTTAGGTGTGACAGCTTATTTTAGAGAAAGTAATACAAAAATTAAGTCAAAATAATAATATTGATTCTCAGTTAAATAGAAGTTGTAGACAACGTGGATTGTAATTTTTTTTTTATTATTCATATAATTTTTATAACTTCAAATTGGGTAAAGAATCATAGATATTGAAAAATATCTAAAAAAAGTAATACTCCCCTGCAGTAAATTTTATTGTAGGGGTTTTATTTTGCCCAAAATTTGATGAACTCTTTTACTTAACGATTAAATCATCCTCTCAATTGTAAATACGAAATAACTTCTTATTCTGATCTGAACTCATATCTTTCATCTAACAAAGTGCAATCCAACACCACTCCTTTTTTTAAGGAGTTGATATATAGTTGTTTAGTGATTTAGGAATAGGAATTGCAATTGCAAATTATCAAATTGAATAATGCTAATAAATTATTGTACTTTTTTTGATTCAGATTAACTTCTTTCGCTCCTTAAATTGAATAAGCTTTACTTACAATATTGTCTAACCTGTTTAGTCGTGTTTTTTTGTTTGGTTACCAATACTGTATCCGGGCAAGATGCTCAACTATCTCAATACTATGCAGCTCCATTGTATTTAAACCCTGCATTGGTGGGTACCCCTGGAGACGGTCGGGCAAATATTAATTACAGAAACCAATGGGTTGGTGTCCCCTCCAACTATATGACCTTTATTGGAGGTTTTGATACTCCTTTAGCAAACCGACATTTATCCGTAGGTGGACAAATTCAACAGGATATAATGGCACAGAAAAGTGGTGCTGTTGTAGATCGGTTGGTGTTTAATGCCACTGGAGGTTACAAAGTAAAAGTGTCTAAAGACTACACACTCAGCTTTGGGTTGCAAATAGGATTTGAACAGTCTTCTTTAGGTTTTTATAAACTACTCTTTGGAGATCAAATTGATGATGATGGTCAGACAGGTAACCCTACTCAAGATAGGGTTGACCGAGAATCCAATATCTATCCAGATTTTTCTGCTGGTACTCTTTTTTATGGAAAAGACATGTGGTTTGGGTTATCCGTTTATCATATCAATCAACCTTCTATTACCAAATTCAATCAAGGAACGGACTATTTACCATTACGTTTTTCATTACAAGCAGGCTACAGAATTCCCCTTACCTACCGTTGGCATGGCAGTGTGGCTAACTTCGATGATAAGTTTGTCAGTTTTATGATGCATTATCAGTCTCAAGGGAAACAAGATCAATTAAGTACAGGAGTAAATTTAGATTATCACCCCATCGTATTTGGGGTGTGGTATAGGGGTTTGATTTTAAAAGATAATGAAGACCCTAGTACATTTAATCATGATGCCATCGTAATTATGAGCGGAGTGAAATTAAAGAAACTACTACTAGGTTACAGTTTTGATATGCCCATTGGAGGGTTAAGAATGTCAGAAGGCAACTCACATGAAATATCCCTTCGTTACCAATTCAATTTTTATCCTAATTATAGAAAAAAGAAAAAGAAATCAAACAACAGTAACGGGCCAACCGACAAATGTCCTACACCAAGTTTATAGCACATTAAAGAATTAGATGATGAACAAAATATATACTATACTAACATTCTTGATCACAACCTTCTTTACGGGGCAAGCATTCGCACAGCAAATTTGGGTTAAAAATGATGAAGATAATAAGGATTATAACTTAAGTGGAGGAGATGAATTAAAAGCTTGTGATAGAGTGAGTGGAGAGTTTAGGTTAGAAGGTGCTACACCACTTTATTGGATTATAGAAGGCAATAAATTACCTCCTGCACCACCCAAATATTTATTCTCAAAAGAAGGTGTTCATGATATATCAGCCATATATGAGGATGGAGGAACGGAGAAAACAATCACTGTAAGTGTAGAAGTACTTGCTACTCCTACGTCTTCTGATTTTGAACTATCCGCTTACGAGGGGTGTATTGGAACCACTGTTCAATTCTCTTCGAAAGAAAGTGATCAATATGCTTCATTAAGGTTCTTGATTAATACACTTGGAGCGGAGATCAATGATGGTGGTAGTTATACTTTTACAAAAGCAGGAACGTATGAAGTCGTGATGGAGGGTGTGACAGTTGATGGTTGTATTGTTGATGTCAAAAAAACGGAAACCATTGAAATTATTGAAGACTTCGATTTTACGATTGACCCAGTCTTTGCCCAAAGCTGTAGTGACCGATTGACCCAACAGTTTAATGTAAACTTTCAAACGACCACCGGTATTACTTATTCTTGGGATTTTGGAGATGGTTCAGCACTTCAGAATGGTGAAACGGTTAATCATAATTTTGATGATACTAATGGAGATAACTATACAGTGACTGTAACGGGAGAAAAAAATGGTTGTACAGTCACAAAAACAGCTGATGTTACTTTGAATGTAGCACAAGACCTTTTTCAAGTGATTACACCATCCACCTATTGTGATACTTATACCTTACAATTTAGATCTAATTTACCGGCTTCCTTAAATGGCCAAAGTATAACGTGGACAATTACAGAAGACGGAGTGCCTACAACGATTACAAGACAATTACCTTCTACATTAAATAGAACTTTTACAGCAGGAGGAAAAAATATCACTGTAGAGGCTGATTTTGGAGGATGTAACGATAGTGAAGCGATAGCGATTCCAAATCTCTTGCCTACAACAATTGCAATAGATACAAAAACAGAGTATTGTGAAGATGTATACGATGTGAATCTATCGATTCTGAATGAATCTGATCTACCCTCAGGTTATACTTTAAGCTGGAGAAGTGGTACGGATATTCCTAACAATGCAAATCCCATTTTTACATTTAACGATAAGAATCCTCATGTCATTGAATTGGTAGCAACAGGCAATGGTATAGAATGTATTTTAGATCAGGTGACAGTTCAGTCTCAAGATTTATTTGCTACGATTAGCAGCAATACTCCTTTGAGAGGTTGTGAAGGGTTAAATTCGATATTTACATCAAGAGTAACCCATTTTGGAAGAGTACTAACAGACGCCGAATTACAAAATGTAAAGTGGTCAGTCATCAAAGAGGGAGGAGCCACTGAAGAATTTTTCACGGATGATCTTAACTATACCTTCAATGAACACGGTACCTATACAATTCAATATGAAGTGGAAAATTTAGATGGATGTGAATTAGATCCAGTGGTGACGGAGACCGTATTGATAGGTAAGATTATAACTCCCACTTTTACAATCGATCAAAATCCTATTTGTAATGATGATGAAAACTATGCAACATTCACCAATACTACAGATTTGGTAGGATTGGGTATTGATCCTGATCAAATTCAGTTTCAATGGGACTTTGGGGGAGGCTGGGTAAATGCCTACGATGGTTATAATGGAAGAAATAGATATACCAATTATTCTCCTGGCGATTATGAAGTTTTATTGAGAGCAATTTACAATGGTTGTGAGAGTGATATTACAAGAGAAACAATAACGATTGAACCACCAAGAGCAGACTTTGAATTCGATATTGAAGATGAATGTGATGTGAATACGCTTGCTGTTATTAATAACTCAGAGGGAGACGTTAATCTAATGACCTTTGATTGGGAAGTAACTGTAGGAGGGGATACGTATAATTTTACTACTACCGATAAAGACAAGTTTTACCTCTCCAATAAAATAGGGGTTAATCTTACAAGTGGAGCAAACTATACTGTCACTCTTACTGCAAAATTAGCGACTTGTGAAGATATTTTTACTGATGCAATCACTCCACAAGCAAAGCCAACAGTAGATATTTCCAGTAAGGATTTAGTTTGTAAAGATGAAACGATTACATTTTCTCCTGGTGCAGGGATTCACGATGGAAACGCCACTTTTGAATGGACTTTTAAAAAAGACGGAATAGATTATGTTTTTCCAGATGATCCAATCACTGATGCAAGTCCATCGATTACATTTACAGAAACAGGAGAATATGAAGCCACTGTAAAAGTTATATTTAATGATGGAGGATGTGAATTTACGGAAACAAAAGGAGGTATAGATGTAGTAGACCTTTCAGTTTCAGATATGACAGGCGTGAACTCAATTTGTCTGAATGATACAGGGATTCCTTCTACACAAACTTTTTCTGTGGATACGGAAGTCTTGGGAGATCTGACTAAAATTCCAAATTTCAGATGGAGATGGGAAGTATACGGCGATGGTAGCGTTCCATTGTTGTATAAAAGTGGAAACGACCCTACAGCTATTACGGAAAGTATTGTTTATGATTTTATCGCACCAAGAAATAATCAAAATAATAGGTATCGAATCTATTTTACAGCAGAACTTGATAGTACTGATGGGAATGTATGTGGCTTTACCAAAGAAATAAGGGTTAGAGTGACCGCACCAACCATTGATTTTGGAACAGAAAGCGATAACATGTCTTATTTCTTTGCTTGTGACAAAGTGGTTGCCACTCTAAATCCAAAACTCAGCAGAGCAAAATTACAAAACCCTCAAGATAGAGATTATACTTTAGTGTATTTGGATGCTTTAGGAAATGAGACAGCAATTACAGATTATACAGAAGATAAAAGCGAAAGTCATAATGTGAAATTTATCATTAATGACTTGCCTTCTGGAGTGGGTAAAGTGATACTTTCAGTAGAGGATGCCAACAGTTGTAGTGTTTCTGACACTTTGGATGTTGATGTTCCTTCTTTACCTTTTTCAGAAGCTGATTTTACTCCATTTTCTACACAACTTGTACAAGTGGGAGACGAATATGCAATGGCTTGTAGAGGATCTATTGCTTTTACAGATAATGCCGATAATACAGCAGGGAATTCTACCCCTAGAACAGATGTTGATGGCAATGAAATTACAATAAGTAAGTGGTTTTGGATCATTAAGAGTGATTTGGATGGAGATACAAGCGTTGAAACGGATAATGGAAGATTAGATTATTATTTTGAAGCCGGAAATTATGAAGTGTCATTAATGGTAGAAGATGCCCAAGGATGTACAATGATTACTGATTCTAAAAAAATTACAGTAGGTGGTGTAAGAGGTGACTTTACAATCTCAAAAAGAATAGGGTACGCTCCTTTCAGCTCTACTTTTAACGGCACACCATCGTATACTAGTGTAAACTCAGGAAATATCAGTTATCGTTGGTTCTCTGGAGATGGTAGAAGTGAAGTCGTTGGAAATACAATTACATTCCTATACGATAGTATTTTGAAAGAAGATCGAAGAGCCACTCCTGGTGTTATTTTTGAAGATGAACAAGGATGTAGTTACCCTGCCAATCCTCAAGGTGATATTATAATTTTAAGAGTTCCTGAAAGAACAGTCAACGATATTCAAAAATGTATTACAGAGGGCGAAACAGTACTTAATGTTTCTGATCCTACATTTACGCCAATTAATAAAGATACCGTTGAATACAGTTATACTGCTGAGGTATTTTATCAGTGGTATGTGGATGGAGTCGAAATTGCATCAACAGATGGAGGAACGTCAGAAGAAGTGACCTTTTCTTACGAAAAAGATGGAAATCCATTTACAATTGATCCTGATTTGGAAGATGGGAGAACTTACATTATTAAATCATGGATTGAGGCTGATTACATAGATAAAATTGATGGTACAAATTCCCTTTCGGAAACTGTAGCCGTAAGAGCCGATACTTTTAAAGTCATTTATGAACCTCAATCTATTGCTAAATTAGATGATTTTGCAGCGATATGTGTTAGTGATGTACTGACTTTGGACGGTTCATTAAGTGACTTTGAGGATTATAGTAGAGGAAATATTACTTCTTATCATTGGGAAATAAATAATTGGGGAGATACGACAACCACTGAGCCGGTAATCAATGTTCAATTAGAAAATGCTGGTGATTATGATATCAAATTAACAGTGACATCAGATAATAGTTGTTCATCTACTTCAATTGAAAAAACACTATTGGTGAATCCTCTTCCTGTTGTGGCATTTGATGTTACTGCCGTTTGTTTGGGAGAGACGAATGCGTTTACAAATCAATCTATTTACAATGGAATTAATATCAATGATGATCCCTCAATAATTCAAACTGTAAAATGGTATTTTGATTATGGAGATCCACTAAAGGAGGTAATTGTAGAGGACATTTCACCTAATTATACTTTTGATGAAGTCGGCCTACATAAAGTGAAATTAGAGGTGTACTCATTAAGTGGTTGTTTGGATTCTGTGATTCAAGAGGTGGAGATCTATAGTCTGCCAGAGGTCGTGATTTCAGAAGAACAATTTATTTGTATTGGTGAATCAATTGAATTATCAGCAAGCGGAGGTGTGAAATACCTATGGAATAATGGGGAAACAACTGATAAAATTATGGTGTCTCCTACAGCGGATACTGTTTACACTGTTCAAGTTACAAATGCTACCAATTGTGTAGAATATGATTCAGTAAGAGTAAACGTTATTCCATCCTTTAATGAAACGACGACTTTCTTTGAAGCTTGTGAGGGAGAATCCATTACTCTAAATGGGGAATTGATAGATTACCCAAATACAACCGAGGATATACTTTGGTCAACAGGTGAAACGACTTCATCGATTGTGGTGACGACAAGTGGTCTTTATACGGTTTCCAATACAGTAACTCATACTTCTGGGAAGACTTGTACGTTCACGAAAGACATAGAGGTGATTTTTAGAGAAAACCCTGGAATGCTAAGCGCTGATACCGTTTTTTGTTTTGATAAAGGTGATTTAACGCTAACAGCACCAGCAGGAAGCAATTTCACCTACTTATGGGATAACAATCAAACTACGCAATCCATTCAAGTCACAAAGGCCGGAATTTATACGGTGACAATTGTAGATAATTCGCATCCAACCTTATGTGCAACTACTTCTTCTATTGAAGTTAAAACACCGATTACAGTTGCCAATTTTGTGGCCACGCCTGTATGTTTAGGAGAAACAATTTTTATGGATGCATCAGGGTCCACAAGTGATTATGATGATCTTCCAACAGAATATATTTGGGATTTAGGGGTTTATGGTGATACAATTACAACAGAACCGAGTTTATATTATGATTTCCCTGATCATGGTACGCATTCTGTACAACTCATCGTTCAGCCAATTGGCGGTTGTCCTTCAGAAGTATTCTCTTCAGATGTCGAAATTCATAATTTAGTAGATACAAAGTTCACGGTTAACAATATCTGTCGTTATGATTTTGCTGAGTTTATCAATGAGAGTACTTACTATGGAACGTTAATCAGCAGTGATAATGCAGGAATTCAATCTGTACAATGGGACTTTAATTATGATGGTACAACACCAAATTATACAAGTCCTGAAATTTCACCTTCCCATCAATATACAGAGGCTGGTACTTATGATATTTATTTAGAAGTAACAACAGAAAATGGTTGTGCAACATACTATCAAGCTTCTATTACAGTACACGAATTGCCTGAAATTACAATTTCTGAAGATATCTATATTTGTGAGGGAAGTAGCACAGAATTGATGGTTAGTGGCGGAATTGCTTATGAATGGTTGACTACTTCTCAAACTACAGAAAAGATAAACGTAAGCCCTACAGAAGATACTATGTATAAAGTGAAAGTGACCAACGAACATGGTTGTATTGCTTATGATTCGGTGAACGTATACGTGATTCCTGAAATTGAAGATGAGAAAACAGAAATTCAAATTTGTTTGGGAGAGGAATACACATTAGATGGAAGTATTGGTGAATATGAAGGAACGGTAGAAAGTTTTGTTTGGTCAACGGGAGAAAACACACCAACTATTGATGTGTCAACCCCAGGAGAATATATTGTAACAAATACCGTAAGACATATCAGCGGAAAGGAATGTACTTTCTCTAGAGCCTATACACTTTATGTAAGAGATAATCCACCTGAGTTTACCACTTCAGATACAATTTTCTGTTTCAGAACAGGAGGGGAAATTGAAATTACTGCTCCAGGAGGTGATAATTTTGTTTACTATTGGGAAGATTCGGGTGAAACAACTCAAACCGTAAAAAGAGACGACCAAGGCACTTTTGAAGTAAGGATTATTGATACAACTTATGAAACAGAATGTGAATTGTATACCTCCATCAATGTAGTAGATTTATGCCCACCTCAATTATTTACACCAACAGCAATGACACCAAATGGTGACGGTTTAAATGATGAGTTCCTTATTCGATCTCGATATGCAATTAATATTAAATTGAACATCTACAACAGATGGGGAGAAATTATTTTTAGCAGAGAATACAAAGACTCCAGTGA
Source organism: Flammeovirga sp. EKP202 (assembly GCF_014534745.1). Lineage (GTDB taxonomy): Bacteria > Bacteroidota > Bacteroidia > Cytophagales > Flammeovirgaceae > Flammeovirga. The sequence goes on along the minus strand of NZ_JACVVP010000018.1, from coordinate 77,279 downwards.
AGCGAGACAAGAAGGAAACGGTTGGGATGGTATGTATAGAGGCAAACTTGTTCCGGGCGGTGTATATACTTATACGATGGATTATGTCAGTGAACTTGATGGCAGTATTCATAGAGATGCTAATTCACTCACCGTTATTCGATAGCAATTTGCAGTAAGATTTCAAAGAAAGCTCATGATGAAAATTTATGGGCTTTTTTTATGTTTTTTTCTCAAAAATAAATTCTTCAATAATGTTACTTATTAATTTAAATGTTACTATATTAGTATCACATTCAAAAATAAGTAACATCATTGAAAGCGAAAGATAAAATATTAAAAACGGCACAAGATCTTTTTTATGCACAAGGAATTAAGAAGGTCAGTGTAAGTGAAATCTATGAGACAGCAGGTGTTTCCAAGATGACGTTTTATCGTCAGTTTAGTAATAAAGAAGATTTAGTATTAACCATACTCCGTAATCTATTTAATACTTCCATGTTGGAGTATAACACAATTGTGGAGGAAAGTACCTCTTTTAGAGAAACCCTTTTGAGATTGACAGAGATGAAAATAAAGTATTCTAAAAGTATGAGTAAGATATTTTTAGAAGAGTTTCTTCAAATGTTCAATGAAAAGGTGGAGGTGATGAAAGAGTTACAAGACATGCAACATGAGGGAAGGTCTTTGTTTGTGCAAGAAATAATGAAAGCTAGAGCTTCCGGAGAAATCAGACAAGATTTAAGTATTGAATTGATGTTGGCAATGCTTGATCATATGCAGGCATTTATTGAAGATCCCAAAAATATAGTGCTGTTTGAATCTTCTGAAGATGTTACGAGAGGTATCATCAACTTTTATTTTTTTGGTATATATGGTCCCCAAGAATAAAAACTAATGAAAAAGCTTCAAATCCTACTTTTGTTGTTGTTGTCCAATACCATTTACGGGCAATCTGAATTCGATTTTAATGGTATGTTAGTGGGTTTTACAACCTACTCTCCCGAAGCGGAACAGCTCAATTTATGGAGTGGTGGACGTTATATTCCAGAAGTGAAATTTGAGCATCAATTTGATTCTCTAAATTCCTTTTCAGCCTTTGCTTCTGCCAATATTTACGGTTCAGTTCAATACGCAAATGGAACTCCGGTTTGGGATGGAACGGTTTTACCTTACAGAGGTTGGGTACGTTATGCTCACGGCAATAGTGAAGTGAGAGTAGGACTTCAAAAAATTGATTTTGGTTCATCTACTTTATTAAGGCCCATGCAATGGTTCAATCAAATTGACCCTAGAGATCCGCTGGGTTTGACTAACGGTGTCTATTCTGCCTTAGCGAGATATTATTTTAAGAATAATGCAAATATTTGGTTTTGGGCTTTATATGGAAATGAAGAGCAAAGGGGGTATGATGCTTTACAATCCGTGAAAGATATTCCTGAACTAGGAGGTAGAGTGCAGTTGCCTACTCCAAAGGGTGAAATTGCGTTTTCATACCATCACCGAAAAGCTGTTTTAGATACAAGATGGAACACCGATAATCCAATGTTCATTGAAACGCCTGAAAATCGAATTGGGGTTGATGGAAAATGGGATTTGTTACTCGGAGTTTGGTTTGAAGGAACTTATACCAAGACCAATAAAAATGTAGGAATCCTCACAAATCAAACACTATTGGACATTGGTATGGATTATACGTTACCGATTGGTAGTGGGCTAAATATAGTAGGAGAACACCTTTTTACCTGGTACGGTGAAGAGTTTAATAATGCTGATTACAAGGGTAATACTACGGCAATTTCGATGAATTATCCGCTATCATATTTTGATAACATATCCGTGATGGTGTATCGAGATTGGACCAATAGCGGAACAGGTTTTTTTACGACTTATAATCATGATTTCGATTTGTGGACAGGGTATTTTATGATCTATTATAATCCCACAACAGATATATCCTCACCCATCGCCACCAATGATTTAAACCAATTTACTCCAGGTTTCGGGGTGCGATTAATGGCTGTATTAAACCATTAATCTCAAAAAGGAATAAACGCAAAAACCATATTAATATGAATACAAACAACATCATCGAAATTCAAAACGTAACTAAGCGTTTTCCGGTAGGAGAAACAGAGTTTACAGCTTTGAGTGACATCAATTTAAAAATCAAGAAAGGTGAATTTACAGGGCTGATTGGTCCTAGTGGATCAGGAAAAACAACCTTATTAAACCTAATTGGAGCATTAGATATTCCTTCAGAAGGAGAAATATTAATCAGTGGAAAAAACGTTGCCGTAAAATCAGACGCAGAGTCCGCACTACTTAGAAACGAACATATTGGTTTTATTTTCCAAAGCTATAACTTATTGCCTGTCTATAGCATTTTTGAAAATGTAGAGTTCCCTTTACTATTACAAAAGAAATCAAAAGCAGAAAGAAAACATGCCGTAATGCAAGCTTTAGATTGGGTAGGGCTTTCTGATATAGCAAACAAGAAACCTTCTCAAATTTCAGGCGGACAAGCGCAAAGAGTGGCCATAGCAAGATCCATCGTAAAGAAGCCCGATATTGTATTAGCAGATGAGCCGACGGCAAACTTAGATTCCACCAATGCTTACAAGATCATGGATATTCTAAAAAAACTGAATGAAGAATTGGGCATCACTTTTATGTTCTCTTCTCATGATAGTAAAGTAATAGAATACCTCAGAAGAGTCATCACTTTGGAAGATGGAAAAGTAAAGAACGACGAAACAAAATAGAAAATGGATACTTTATACAACATAGGGTTGAGTTTTCGATTAGCGTTCAGAAACATCATCAGTTCTGGCTTGAGAACTTGGCTCACTATAACCACATTATCCTTAGCGTTTGTCATGATTTTGTTTTTCAACAGCATGTACACTGGTTGGGAATATCAAGGCATTAGAGATCAGGTCAATTGGGAATTTGCACAAGGGCAAGTGATCCATCCTGATTACGACAAATTGGACCCTTTCACTATTGAAAGTGGACACGGGAACTATGAAAAAGATGCTCATCTGACTCCCGTCTTAATTCGTCAAGCAAATATTTATCCCGATGGGAGAATGGTGCCGATCTTACTAAAAGGCATTCCAGCAGATCAACAAATTGTAGAACTTCCAACTCAGCTCTTAAAAGAAAGCAAGGTCAATATTCCTGCTTTGATTGGGTTAGGAATGGCTCAGGACAACAACCTAAAAGTAGGTGATGCAATACTGATGCGTTGGAAAGATAAAAACGGAACTTTTGATGCTCAAAACATCACCATTGCAGGCATTTTTGAAACCAATGTACCGACCATTGATGCAGGTCAAATTTGGATTGATTTGAATAGAATGAATCAACTGACAGGGTTGCAACAAGAAGCTACCTATTTATTGGCAGATGCCGAATACAATCAAACCACAAATGCTTCTTGGAATTACAAAGACAAAGAGGCATTACTCAAAGAATTTTATGAACTTATCGAATTAAAAAGAGGAGGTTCATCTTTCCTTTATGGTATTTTGATGCTGATTGCTCTGATCGCCATTTTTGATTCACAAGTGTTTTCCGTTTTCAAAAGACAAAAAGAAATAGGCACTTATATCGCATTAGGTTTTACCAAAAAAAGAGTGACTTTCTTATTTACATTGGAAGGAACTATGTATGCATTTATCGCAACGGTGGTAGGTTCTATCATAGCGATACCACTTTTGAGTTGGTTGCATGAAGTAGGTATTCCTATGACTTCTAACGTGGATCAATCCAGAAAAATGGGGATTACTGTAGGCGAATATATTTATCCGCTAATGACGCCGGAACTGTTTACAAAAACAGTTTTTTGGGTAGTGGTACTTTCGGCAGTCATCAGCTACCTTCCCGTTCGCAAGATTGCTAAAATGAATACTGTAGACGCTTTAAAAGGAAAGAAATAATGTTTGAATTTTTATTTAAAGGTCTCATCAGAGACAAAAGCAGAAGTTTACTTCCTGTAATTGTAGTGAGCTTGGGAGTGTCCCTTTCCGTTTTCTTCGTGGGTTACATTGAAGGAATGATGGGGGATATGGTCGATCAGAATGCACGTTTTGGAACGGGGCATATGAAGGTGATGACAAGAGAATATGTCAAAAATATAGCTCAAAAACCATTGGACCTTTCTATACTAGAAACAGGTGAGGTAATACAAGATTTAGAGAAAAGGTATCCTGAAGCAGACTGGGTAAAGCGATTCAATTTTGGAGGTATTTTAGACGTCCCAGATGAAAATGGTCAAACTAAAACACAAGGGATTGCAGGCGGGATGGCTTTTGATATGACAGAAGGAAATTCAGATCTGAAGAGGTTGAACATCGCCAATAATATTGTAGAAGGAAGAATGCCTAATGGTCCCTTTGAAATACTCTTAGGGCAGGGATTAGCCAAAAGAATGAATGTGAAAATTGGTGATCAAATTACCTATTTCGGTTCAACAATGGATGGAAGCATGTCGTTCCAAAACTTTACTTATGTTGGAGCAGTACAATTTGGACTGTCAGTGATGGACGACAAAACTTTTTTAATTGATATAAAAGATGCAGAGCAAATTCTTGATATGGAAGATGCCGTTCAAGAGATTTACGGTTACCTACCCAATGATATTTATGATGATCAAGCAATAGAAGAAATCAAAAATAGTTATAATCAATCCTTTGCCAATGATGATGATGAATATGCACCTCAAATGTTAGCCTTAAGGGATCAGAATGGTTTGAGTACTATGTTGGATATGGTCAATACGATGAGTAGTGCATTCACCTTCTTTTTTATCATTGCCATGTCCATCGTATTATGGAATACAGGATTACTTGGCGGTTTAAGAAGATATACTGAGTTTGGTATTAGAATAGCTATTGGAGAATCCAAAAGAGACATCTATAAATCACTCTTATTAGAATCAGTAATCGTTGGAGCTATAGGATCAGTTTTCGGAACTATTTTAGGCCTGCTATTGACCCTTTACCTTCAAGAAGTAGGGATAGATATGTCAGAAACATTAGGAAATAGTAATGTATTATTTTCTAATGTGATTCGAGCGAAGGTCGTTCCCACTCAATTTTGGATAGGTTTCTTCCCTGGAGTAATGGCTACTTTCTTAGGTGCATTATTATCTGGAAGAGGAATTTTCAAACGTCAAACATCAGAGTTATTTAATGAATTAGGTGTTTAGGATTAATTGAAAGAATACGGTAGTGTAGAGATGCAATGCCTATTAATGTTTCAAGTGTTAAGCGAAAACGTCACTTGGAACTACATATTGGCGAAGTCTCCTGACTTCGAAACGAACAAATACAATTAGGCTATTCGAAGTCGGGAGACTTCGCCAATGATAAATCACAAGTGACGCCTTTCGGCTTAACACTTGCGATATAAAAAGAATTAAAACAATAAAGAAATATGAAAAAAATATTCACCATTGCATTTTTACTTATAGGCTGTACCTTAATGGCACAAGATCCCGTAGCAATGCTTCAAAAAATTGATGAAAATATGTATTCCAGTACAAAAATCACTAAATCAAAGATGATTGTATATGGAAAGAGAAAGAACAAGGAAATTGTGATGGAAGCCTATTCCAGAGGAACAAAAGACACTTTCTCAGAATACCTTTCACCCGCTAGAGAAAAAGGGACTAAAATGTTGAAGTTAGACGATAAACTTTGGATTTACTCTCCATCATCAGATCGTACCATACAAATTTCAGGTCATATGTTGAGACAGTCTGTCAATGGTTCGGACATGTCGTATGAAGATATGATGCAGGAGAAGAAAATGGTGGACATGTACACACCAACGATCAAAGGAGAAGAGCAGATGAACGGAGAAGACTGTTATATATTACAGTTGGATGCTAAAGTGGACGATATTTCTTACCCTAAAGTAAAGATGTGGGTAGAAAAGAAAAATTATGTACCCATGCGTCAAGACCTATTCGCTAAAAGTGGACAGCTTTTAAAGACGATTAACATGGAAGATGTTCGCCCGGTGAATGGAAGGTTTTATCCTTTCAAGATGAATTATAAAGATGTATTAAAAGATGGGAAAGGGACAGATTTTATTGTGATTGAGATGCAGGATAATGTGCCGATTTCTGATAATGTCTTCAACAAAGCGAATCTGAAAAAGTAATTCGAATAGTTGTATAAATCAAAAATGACGTTATTATTTACAGCTCAATATATGTAAATAATAACGTCTTTTTGCTTTTCGATCTTTTAAAATCCTCCGATTCTAGCTAGGTTGGAATTTTGTAAATTTCAAGCTTCCTTCCAAAGACCTTTGTATGAAATTAGTTCGGCTACCATTTACAAGGTACACCTCAATATCTTCATCAAAACAGATTTTAGCAGCACTAACTTTTGAAGTCATTCCGCCAGTTCCCAACCCATTTTCTCTTTCTTCAATAAACTGCTTGATTTCTTCCAAGTCTTTAACAACTGGAATCAATTCAGCATCATCATGAATATTGGGGTTTTTCGTAAATAAACCATCAATGTCAGATGCAATAATTAACTTATCTGCTTTGACAAGTGAAGCCACAAGTGCAGAAAGTTTATCATTATCACCTAAAATCAATTCTTCCACTGCCACGGTATCATTCTCATTAAAAATTGGAATAAACCCGTGTGTGAGTAGTTCATTGACAGTGTTGAGTGTGTTTGTTTTTGATTCATTATTGTCAAAGTCCTTATAGGTCATCAGACACTGTGCGACTTTTAAATCAAAATCACCAAAAACCTCAGCGTAGATCTGTAATAATTTAGGTTGTCCAATTGCTGATAAAGCTTGTTTGGAATGCACCATATTATTTTTCAATCCACTAATATTTATAAACTGTTTGGCCGTGGCAACTGCACCAGAAGAAACCAAAATAATATCATATTGGTCTCTTAAAGCAAGTATTTGACGCCCAATGTTTTCGATTTTACCTCTGGAAATCATACTTGTTCCAGCAGTAAGGGTAGACGTCCCTATTTTTACCACTATTCTTGGTTTCATATTAACCTCTCGTTTGCCCGTTACCTTTAATAAACCACTTGTTTGAGACTAATTGCGCCAATCCAACAGGGCCTCTGAAGTGCAGTTTCTGAGTACTGATTGCGATTTCAGCACCAAAACCAAACTGTCCACCATCAGTAAACCTTGACGAGGCGTTGTGGTAAACTGCAGCACAATCTACTTCATATTGGAATAAAGTTGCACTCTCCTCATCTGTTGAGATGATGACAGCAGAGTGTCCTCCAGAGTATTGGTTGATTGTTGCAATGGCTTCCTCTAGTCCACTTGTAGCAACAAATAATATCTTCTCCGAAAGGAATTCCTCAGGCATTAATGCTTCCACATCAGCAACTTGAACTTCATTATTTAAAGAAGCAATTTTCTGATCACCATGAATATCCAATCCAATTTCTTTGGCACGAGCTACTAAACCTTGAATCTTTTCTTCTAGTTGAGGAATACTTTCATTGAAAAGCACTTTGTCAATTGCATTACAAACACTCAAACGGCTCTTTCCATTAAGGATAACCTCAGTAGCCATTTCAAAGTCGGCATTATCATGCACATAAACGAAGTTATTACCTCGACCACTGATCATCAATGGAACAGAGGTAGTTTGCTTGATGTAGTTGATAAGGCCTTCGCCACCTCTAGGGATGATAAGGTCTAATTTGTGCGTGTTTTCTGCTAATAACTTTTGCGTTGTTTCACGATCTATATCAAGGTACTCGACATAATCTTCACTTACGTTATTTTGGCTCAGTGCTTTTTTCCAAAGGTCAACTAATTGTAAGTTAGACTGACGAGCCTCTTTTCCACCTTTTAATAATATCTTATTTCCTGATTTGAAGGCACTTACAGCCGCTTCAATAGTTACGTCAGGACGAGATTCGTATATAATTAAAATTTTCCCAAAGGGGACCACTCTATTTTCCACTTTCATTCCGTTGGGGTGATCGTACGAAGACAAAACTTTCCCCTCAGGATCTTCTAAACCAATTACTTCGTGTACTGAAGCAACCATCCCTTGCACTTTTTTCTCATCCACTTTTAGGCGGTCTACAAGCGTCGGATCCAAATCGCCCGCTTTTTCAAGATCACTTTTATTGGCTTTAATGATCTCTGAAGAATGATCAGCAATTAGCGTTGCTAAATCATTTAATACCGCATTTTTAGTTTGTGTTGAAAGTATCATAAAAATCTAATAGAGTGTTAGTACTAAACTTCCACAATCGCTGTGGTTTCTATTAATTTCTGCCATAATGCATGAAATAATAGATAAAAAGCAATATACGACGATAATTTTAATTGAATAATAGATTGGGTGAGTTTTTTATAATAGATACCATAAAGTGTTGATAATTTCGTAATTGAACTTGATGTCACTTTAATTTATTTGAAGGGGAAAGCAATTTACTTCTCTAATTTAAACCATTAATTCTAAAGAATTAACTCATAAGGTTGTATTAAAATTGGATGTTTCTTGGAAAATGTAGATAAAAAAGAAATTAACAATTACACCTTGAGTTTAAGCCCACTTAATTGAAATAAATGACTAATTGCTAACCATCGATAGGTCAATTTTCAAAATACACCTTCTCTCATTCTTGATTTATCTCTTAATAATACTTAAGAATTAATAATTGTAGTATCAACACATTGCATTTCACCCAATACAAGAATATCTTGCAAGAAATTGCTCGTTTATGCATGTTTTTGCGATTTTTAAGAACCGACATACAGTTTACAAAAGAGATGAAAAAAATTACTTCAATAGCTTCAATACTAGTACTTTTTCTAATTACAGTGGGTTGTAAAGAAGAAAAGAAAGTAGTAGATGTAAGCAAAAAACCGATTAACTATGTAGATCCTTTTATTGGAACAGGCGGAATTGTGCATACATTTCCTGGAGCAACCACGCCTTTTTCCATGATTCAGTTGAGCCCAGATACTGATACAAAAGGATGGGATCATTGTGCAGGATACCATTATGATGATGATAATATTAAGGGATTTAGTCATACACATCTAAGTGGTACAGGATGGTCAGACCTTGGGGATATTTTACTAATGCCTACCGTTGGAGAATTGAAGTTAGAAGCTGGTGCTATTGAAAATCCAGATGAAGGTTGGAGAAGTCGTTTTTCTCATGAGAAGGAACAAGCAGAGCCAGGTTATTATCAAGTGTACCTTGAAGACTACGATGTAGATGTACAATTGACAGCAGGCAAAAGAGTCGGTTTTCATAAATATACTTTCCCTAATACAGATAACGCCAATATCATTTTTGACCCTACTAACATAATTTTTGGTCAAGTATTAAAAACTGAAATTCATTCTGAAAGCAATGAAGAAGTAACAGGTGTATGTTTAAGTAATGGATGGGGAGGTAAAAGAAATGTGTATTTCGTAGCAGAATTCTCAAAGCCTTATGAAACTTTTAAAGTAGCTAAAAACGGTACTATTACAGATAAGCAAACAGCTTCAGGAAAGGATGTAAAAGGCTTTGCTACATTCAAAACTACAGAAGGAGAGGCTATTGAAGTGAAAGTGGGTATTTCTGCAGTGAGCTTAGAAGGTGCAAGAAAGAACTTGAATGCTGAAAAAGGAATGAGTTTCTCAGTTGCATTAGACAATGCACAAAAGGAGTGGTCAAATGTTTTGAATAAATTTGATATTGAAGGAGGTACTGAAGAACAAAAGACAATTTTCTATACAGGTGTTTACCACAACTTTATTGCTCCTAACTTATCAATGGATGTAGATGGTAAATACATTGCGATGGGAAAAGAACTAACAGCAGATAACTTCATTAATTACTCATCATTTTCAACTTGGGATACTTTCAGAGCAACAAAACCTTTAATTAGTTTCTTAGAAACAAGAATGTCTGAAGAGTTTTCAAAGACATTAATTTCTAGATATACAGATGCGAATGAGCATTTACCACTTTGGGAGCTTTGTGGTGTAGACAATACTTGTATGATTGGCTATCCTTCCGTACCGGTGATATATGATGCGATACAGAAAGGAGCGAATATTAATAAAGAAGAGGCTTTTGCTGCAATGGACGATATTGCCCATTTTAACAAAGTATCGAGTTCTGATGGAGATGGTGGATTGAATGAATACATCAAACTAGGATATGTTCCGGCAGAAATTCCTAAAAATATCTCAAAGACATTAGAATATGCTTATGAGGATTGGGTGATTGCTCAACTGGCTAAAGAACTTGGGAAAGACAAAGAGTACGAATACTATATGAAGCGTGCTCAAAATTATAAGAACGTTTTCAATGAAGAAAGAAACATGTTCTGGCCTCGTAGAGCTAACGGTGAATGGTTTGGAGATATTGTCATGGATGAATGGGAGCCACTGCAAGAGCATTGGATTTCAGGTAATAAATGGGCTTATGATTACTTCGTTCCTCATGCGTTAAATGATTTTATTGAAATGAAAGGCGGAAGAGAAGCATTTGGAAAAGAATTGGATCATTTATTCAGTACAGAATTACATATGAAGGGTGAAGAACACGTGGATATCTCTGGTTTTGTGGGTGGTTATGCCCACGGTGATGAGCCAGGACACGCTAATACTTATTTATACAATTACGTGGGAGAAGCTTGGAAGACACAAGCAATGGTGAGAAGACTTATGGATGAAATGTATTCTGATCAACCTGATGGAATGATCAACAATGAAGATTGTGGTCAGATGTCGGCTTGGTATATCTTCTCAGCAATGGGCTTTTACCCAGCTTGTCCGGGATCACAAGAATACATTATTGGTTCGCCAATTTTTGATAAAGTGAATATGGATTTAGCTAATGGCAAATCATTTACAGTAGTGGCCCATAATCAATCAGCAGAGAATATGTATGTGCAATCGCTTCACTTAAATGGAGAGCCGATTACAAAATCATATATCACACAATCACAAATAGAAGAGGGTGGAGTTCTCACTTTTGAAATGGGACCTCAACCTAACAAAGCTTTTGGAGCTTCTTTGGAAGATCAGCCATTATCAAGTTTGAAATAGATTCAACTATACAACAAAATATTTATGAGATTATTTAATTACTTTTCACTTCTATTAGCACTCCCGCTGATGTACTCTTGTGCACAAAAGGAGGAAAAACCACAATTAGAAGATTTTACAAAATATGTGAGCACACAAGTAGGTTCACTATCCGATTTTAGATTATCTACAGGTAACACTTATCCGGCAGTAGCTACACCTTTTGGTATGAACTTCTGGACACCTCAAACCAATGAAAACGGTGATGGTTGGGCGTATATGTACCAAAAAGATAGTATTAACGGTATCAAACAAACACACCAACCAAGTCCTTGGATCAACGATTATGCGGCATTTTCAATATTCCCAATGACAGGTGAGGTGAAGTTTAAAGAGAAAGAACGTCAGTCGAAATACTCTCACGATACTGAAATAGCCAAACCACATTATTATAGTGTGAATTTGGATACGTATAAAACGAAAGCGGAAGTTGCTCCAACAACTCGTGGTGCAATTTTCCAATTTACTTTCCCTGAAACAAAAGATGCGATTGTTTTAGTAGATGCTTACCATAAAGGTTCTTCGGTGAAGATTATTCCAGGAGAAAACAAAATCGTAGGTTATGTTAAAAATAATAGTGGTGGAGTACCGGATAATTTTGCTAATTATTATGTGATTGAGTTTGATAAGCCTTTCACAACACAAGGAACTTGGAACGGTAAAGAGGCTTCTGAAGCATTGGAAGTAAATGCTGAAAGAACAGCAGGTTATGTGAAGTTTGATACTAAAGCAGGTGAAGTTATTACTGCAAAAGTAGCTTCATCATTTATTTCTGCCGAACAAGCACAAATCAACTTAGATAGAGAGTTAGGTAATAAAACATTTGCTCAAGTAAAACAAGAAGCTAAAGACGAGTGGAACACGGAGTTTAATCGCTTAAAAGTAAAAGGTGGATCGGAGAGAAGCATGCAGAACTTCTATACATCAATGTACCGTACTTTACTTTTCCCTCGTAAGTTTTACGAATACGATAAAGACAATAAATTGGTACACTACTCACCTTATAACGGAGAAGTATTGCCAGGTTATATGTTTACAGATAATGGATTCTGGGATACATTTAGAGCCGTTTTCCCATTCTTCACAGTGATGTATCCTGAGTTGAATAGCCATATCATGCAAGGTTTAGTGAACACTTACAATGAAAGTGGTTGGTTGCCAGAGTGGGCTTCACCAGGTCACAGAGATTGTATGATTGGTTCAAACTCAGCTTCATTGATTGCTGATTCTTACTTAAAAGGAATTAGAGGATACGACATCAATACATTATATACTGCCATTATCAAAAACTCTAACAATCACGGACCATTAGGTTCAGTAGGTCGTATGGGTGTTGATTATTACAATGACTTAGGTTATATCCCTTACGATGTTGGCATTCATGAAAACACTGCCCGTACATTAGAGTACGCTTACGCTGACTTCACAATCATGAAATTAGCCGAAGAGTTAGGAAGACCTCAAGAAGAGATCGACTTATTCGCGAAAAGAGCACAGAACTACAAAAATGTATTTGATCCATCAACCAACTTTATGAGAGCAAAAATGAAGGACGGTTCATGGCAAACACCTTTCATCCCTGAAGCATGGGGTGGAGCATTTACAGAAGGTTCATCATGGCACTACACTTGGTCAGTATTCCATGACCCTGCAGGTTTAGGAGACTTAATGGGAGGTCAAGAAGCATTCGCTGCTAAAATTGACTCTATCTTCTCAACACCATCAATTGCTAATCACGACTACTACGGATTTGAGATTCACGAAATCACAGAAATGAAAGTAGCAGACGAGAAATACGGAACAGGACAATACGCTCACGGTAACCAACCGATCCAGCATGGTATTTACCTTTACAACTACGCTGGTCAACCTTGGAAAGCACAAAAATGGGTACGTAAAGTATTGAAAGACCTTTACAGCCCAACACCTGACGGATTGTGCGGTGATGAGGACAACGGTCAAACTTCAGCTTGGTATGTATTCTCAGCATTAGGAATGTATCCAGTAGCACCAGGTACAAGCGAGTACGTAATCGGTTCACCAGAGTTTGGAGAAGCTGAAATGCAATTGGAAAACGGAAAATCTTTCAAAGTAATTGCGAACAACAATTCAGAAGAAAACGTGTACATCCAATCGGCAACATTAAACGGTCAGCCTTTCAACAAAACCTTCTTAACACATGAGCAAATCATGGCAGGTGGAGAGATTGTATTTGAAATGGGAGCAACACCAAATAAATCATGGGGTACAGCTGCTGACAGTGCACCATACTCTATGTCGAGAGAAAAAAGATAACATTTATATATAGCTTTTGTAACCTCTTGGGAAGTGCCTTTGGTATCTTTTCAAGGGGTTTTTTATTTTTAGATTTCTATCTCAGTAATACTTTATAAGCAATTGCCTTTTGTGAGTTATGGCTTGTTTTCTTTTTTGATTACAACCGATTGAATGCTCTTATAACAATCCATAGCATTAATAATTTATAATAGAATAATAATCTTTTGTGCTTGTTTGTTTAATGTTGTTAACTATCTTGCGAGTTGAATTGTGATTTTGTAACGAGTGAATGTCATAACACAGCAAAATAATTAATGTGACATATGGTGAATACTGAATGTTATTAACTAGGAAAAATGGATCTAACAACTTTTAAGTACGAAATAATTAAATTCTCATTTCAGCTTCTAATAATTATCATAATCGGAGGGATATTTACCCAGTTGATTAATTACCATCTGAAAAAGAAAGAGCTAAAAAAACGATTATTAAGTGATTTCTCTAAATTGCACGGGAAGTTTATCTCTTTAAGATATAGAAATAATTCATTCTATGTTCGAGGCCATCATAATACAGGAGTCGCTGAAACACACCCTTTGCTTATCAATGAGGTACAAATAAGTCAAGAAAAATGGTCGCTCTATCAAGAGGCTTGTGACTTACTGGGTGAGTATGAGGCATTAAAAAATATGATGGTGTTGACTTTTCCTAAAGTTAAAAAAGAGATCGTCAATCTTTTTGTTTTTTACCAAGAATGGAAAAGAATGATCGGAAAAGATACACTAATTATGCAAACTGAAACGGGAGAGAACACAGAAAAATATAAAACTACTAAGGATCTCTACAGAGATATAATCTTGCATGTAAAAGATGATATTTAAAGCAACAACTTAATGAAATAAAGAAATCCCACATTAGACTTTTCGATTTATTGAGAAGTCTTTTTTTATTTTACCTTTTCTGACTCTAACTTTAAGAGAAAGTAAAGATGATAGTTTTAATTTATATCCAGAACGTTACTTTGTAGACATATAAAAGCCATGCAACTTCAATTATGAAAAAGATAATAACTTCAATAACAGTCATTTTCCTCAGCTTAAACTGTTACTCTCAAAACGATAACTCCGCTCATTTACACTATTTGAATCAACTTTTAGAATATCCTTTTTCAACGGAAAAAAATATACAAGGAATTTGCTTCATTACCCCTTCAAATGATTTTGATTATCACCAAGACTCCATTATTCTTAATGATAAAGATAATAATCCAATTGTTAGAATAGCTTTTGATGATTCTCTTGGGGTCGTAACTAATTTTAACGGAAAAGTATTTAAATCTTTTGATTCTTCCAACCCCTTTAGCCCTTGGCTTTGGGTAGATAATCCTGACTATTTCAGACTTTCTTTTGAGTGTACAGATTCTACAGAAAATCTATATAAAGTAAAACTGAATGAAAATGAGTTTGGATGGATAAAGAAAAAAGATAAAAACTTTAAGAAAGAAACCATCAAAGAATTTATACTCAAATGGACAATGGAACCAATGCATCTTGATTTTAATCGAGTAACTAATCCCTTGAAAAAAGAACCTAAATACAGTAGCATCGTAATTGAAAATCCAAAAGTGAGCAAATACAAAATATGGAAAGCAGAATCAATAGATATGGAGGGCGATTGGGTAAAAGTAAAAACTGTATTGGGGGAAATAGGTTGGATAAGATGGCGTGATGGAGAAAAAGTTTTGATTCGAATTGATTATGCCTGTTGATTCAAAAACTGTCCTAACTTCCTTTTTTGAACCTCGTTTTATGAATTAAATTGATCTGGAATAAAAACGTTGTGTTAAGTGTTATATTTTTCTTTGTGATACAATAGATAATCACTAATTTCAAGCCCGGAAAGTTTGAGTCATGCCTTTTTGAAATGCATAAATCATTTTTAACCTATTAAAATATACTTTTGAGAGGAGGATACTTTCTTTCCATAATTTTAGAAAAACAAGCTTCACTCTTTCACCTATTATCTCTTTAATACCTAATTATCAATTAGTACTAAGTCAAAAATAAATCATAGTTAGTTTTGAATTTATACTTAAAATCAATCAAGATTTCAAGGCAAGAGATTACGGTCTTTAACTAGTGTCACTTTGTTTAAAATGATGGTGTTCCATACGTCAGGGTACTAACCGATTGTATGGAATTTTCTAACATTTAAAATAGCTAATTCTTTTGAATCCAAATTCCGAATACATTCCTAAAATGTATTACTAAATAATAATCAATTAATATGAAACTAAGAATCACACTTCCATTTATCTTTTCATTTTTTCTACTTTTGATTTCTTGTGAAAAAGATGAAATCGAAAAAGCGTCTATCATCCCAACAATCAAAGAATTTAAATTTGAGGCCGTCTATAACAGTGGTCTTTCCGAAGACATCTACGGAGTAATCGATTCGGAGGAAAAGGTCATCAATGTAACTTTTCCGGCTCTCACATCCCTTTCAAATTTAAACCCAACAATAAGTGTTGCGGAAGGGATAAGTATTACACCTAACACTATTGAGCCACAAGATTTTTCCAGTCCAAAGACGTATACATTGAGTGGTGAAGGGTATATCACAACGACTTATACCGTGAAGGCTTCCGTTCAGAAAAGTGATGTTGCGTCAATTATTTCTTTTAATTTTTTGACCAGTAACAACCCACAATTAGAAGAAGCTATATCCACTGAGATAGAAGGTTCTACAATAAAAATGCAAGTCTCTGATGCTGTTGATTTATCTGCTTTAGTACCATCCATTGAACTCTCTCAAGGTGCGTCTATTACCCCAGATCAAGGCCAAACAATAGACTTTACACAAGAAGTAAAATTTATGGTTACGGCTCAAGATGGGATAACAAAGGTAGAATACACCTTCCTTATTACTACTTTGAATAGTGATAAAAAAATCAAATCATTTGACTTCAAGGTCGATGACATTTTATATGAAGGGGAGATTGACCATGACAATTACGAAATTTCGGTGTCTTTACCTTATAATACTGATTTAAGGAACCTAACTCCAATTATTGAAATAAGCGATAACTCTACTATTTCTCCATCATTAAATACAGCTCAAGATTTTACTCAAGAAATTACTTATGAAGTAATGGCGGAAGATAGAAGCACGCAAGAATACAAAGTGAATGTGAGCTTAATGAAAGAAACTTCTTTAGAAAATGACAGAGCTGTTTTAGAAGAATTCTATACTATCAATAAAGCTTACAACACCCTTTTTACTTACTTAGATTGGGACTTGAATGCTGAATCTATGGAAGAGTGGCAGGGTGTAACAATCACAGATGGTAGAGTAACAAGATTAATTATCTCCACTATTTATGTGAATGAGATCCCAAAAAGTTTTGGTGAATTATCAGAACTTACAAGTTTAACAGTTGTAGGAACTGACTTGAAAGAGTTGCCAAAAGAGGTTTGTGACCTTAAGAAATTGGAGATATTGAGTTTATACGATAATAAATTGTCATCTATTCCTTCCGAGATTGGAAAACTTAAATCATTGATGATTTTTCATTTGCAATATAATGAACTCACTGCACTCCCAATAGAAATAGGGGACATGAATAATCTTTTGAGTCTGAGCATTCAAAATAACAATATTAACGAGCTTCCAAATGAGTTGGTTAACTTGCCAAGATTGATTACACTGAATATACAAAACAATCCACTGACAGAGATTCCTCCAGGATTGTGTGATAAAAAGAATGAAATCAACAATCTAAATATTGTGATCACAAAAGACGAGGAGGATGTTTGTAACTAACCTTTAGGGTTGACCTTGGTTTTATTTATTAAACTGTCAAAACCTGATTTTACCTCATCAGTCGTTTACTTTATAACTTGTAGACGAATGATGAGGTAATTTGTTATTATAATAGATTGTGTAAAATGTTATAATGTAATTCTCATAATACTATTTGATAGGTAATGATATGAGGTTATATTTAAGAGCCTAAAATGGTCATGCAAAACTAACGCAATGTTACTATACCACTTAACTTAAAGCAGAAGTACCATTGTTTTATATAACTTTTAGCTCTTATTAATTTAAATCATTTTGAAAATTTCAATCGAAGACCTCATCGTCGTGACTGAACTTCCAGAACACGACAAACTACTGTTAAAGAGACTACCTAGCGTTCAGCATCGTAATATTAATGTTGAACAACTGTTTGCAGAAAATAAGTTTTTTGCTGTCAAGCATAGAAAAACAGGGAAGTTAATGTTAATCACTTTTTATCATGATTTTGGAGATTTTACCTATGCTCATACTACAATAGGAAGGGACGAAGTAAAAGAACTTGTATCTTATCCTTATTTGAAAGCAGCAACAAGAACTGCCCCTTGTTATAGTATTATGTTTAATTCTGAAGAATCAACCCGTAATCTTGAAAGACTTGGAGGAAAAAGAGTTAGTATCTCAGAAGTAGAAAAAAAAGTCCCGACTTTCATCGAAAACGTGAATAAGCTAACAGGTTCTCGTTTTTATAAATCGGATCAATTTCTTTTTGATCACAATGATCCTGAAGAAATAGATAACCCTATTTATATCATTACGAAAGAGACTTTTATTGATAATCCATTACTCGAAACAAAAAGCTAAACGATGATGTTTGAAAGAAATTTAGGGTTAATTACTGAGATGCAACAAGCAAAACTTTCTGAGGGTTCTGTACTGATAGCAGGTGTTGGAGGTATGGGTGGAGTGGCCGCTGAAGTGCTCGTTAGAATGGGAGTTGGTAATATTACAATCTGTGATTTTGATATTTTCGAAGCGTCAAATTGTAATAGACAATTGCATTCTAATTCGACAACTATTGGTCAACACAAAGCGGAGGTTTTGAAAGAAAAGTTCTTAGAAATTAATAATGAACTGAATATTCGAGCCTTTAATGAACCGGTGCAATTGGCTAATGTTGAACAATTATTGGAGAATGTAGATGTGATCATTAATGGCATGGATGACATGTTCAGTAGTATTGTATTAGAACGTACGGCTAGAAAGAAGAATATTACTATTGTGGATGCTTGGTTGACGCCTTATGCAAGTGTTTTTGTAATGAAGCCGGATAGTCCCCATTGGGAAGATTATTTAGAATTACCTACGGCAGGGGTGCCAATTGAGGCAATCACTGAAGAAATGTGCACTGAAGCTGTCAAAAAAGAAGTAGAGTATACTTTTTCTCACTTTTCACCATTTTCCATTATTGATAAAGATTGTGTAGATGATGTTTTGAACGGAAAACGTCCAAGACCAAGTTTAGCACCTGTGGTTTGGCTGTCCGGTACGCTTATGGCCAATGAGACATTTAAAGTTTTAACGGACCAAAAGCATACTGACAATAAGGGAATATTTATGGATCAGTACGATTATGCTATTAAAAAAGGATAGATCGTATAGAAATTATACATTGAAGACTTCTCATTCATTTGGGAAGTCTTTTTTTCTTAATAAGTGTAGAATATGAAGTATTTCTTTGGTAGAAAACAGTTAACATCTAATTATTATACGAGCTGTTTCATTAATTTCTTTTGTGTCTTCACACTTAAAAATGTAAATTAGAAATTCGTTTTGGCATTAACCCACTTCTATGAAAATTCGAAAACTGTACTTAAATTCAACACATCTTGAAGACCAACTACATTTCTATCAGAATACATTAGGGATTCCCCTTCTGAGTAAAAACGAAGAAAATATATCGCTAAAAGTAGGGGCATCAGAATTAGTTTTTCAAAAATCGGAAGAAAGTAAACCTTACCACTTTGCCTTCAATATTCCATTTGAACTCATTGAAAAAGCAGTGATTTGGTTAAAAGAAAGGGTTACAATATTAAAAGAAGGAGCCTCAGATATTCAAGATTTTTCAGCTTGGAAAGCAAAAGCAATTTATTTTTATGATAAAGATAAAAATATAGTAGAATTGATAGGAAGGGAAGAAGTGTCAGGAAATGGAAATGAAAACTTTGAAGCATCGTCTATTATCTCTATCTCTGAAATAGGTGTTCCATCAAAAGACATTGAAAAAGTGTATCAATCTATCCTTCGGTCTACCGATCAATCAATGCCTATATATGATGGTTCATTTCAACGGTTTTGTGCAGTTGGGAATCCAGAAGGCTTATTTATCTGTATTAATAATGATAAAAAAGGAACATGGTTTCCTACTGAGGACGTTGCTCTGTCATCTAGTTTTAAAATTGACTTGGAAAACGAAGGGGAGGAGATAAGGCTTCAGTTCAAGGAAGAAGAGGGCATTTTTGAAGAAGAATAATATTTCTTTTCATTCAGATTAGAAATTCCGTTAATAAATACAATTACTTAAGTATGGAGCATTAGAATTGAGGTTTTTCAATTATTTTGGAATGACTTTTAAGGTAAACATATTATAATCAAGTATATATACGCATTATGAAAAATTTTGTCATTAGAATTTTAGTCTCAGCGATTGCCGTATGGGCATGTGCAGGCTTTTTCCAATGGATAGCACCTAGTTCGGGAATACATTTAACAGATTATGGGACTGCAATTTGGGCAGCCTTGGCCATTGGTTTTATGAACGCTATTGTAAAGCCAATTCTAACTATACTAACATTGCCAATTACAGTTTTGACGTTAGGTCTTTTCTTGTTGGTTATCAATGCACTGATGTTTTACTGGGCAGGATCATTGATTGATGGTTTTGGCACGGGTGGTCTAACAATGTCATTTTTGTTTAGCCTTGTTTACTCTACAGTATTAACATTTTTGGATAGTGTATTTGGGGTACAAAGAGACTAATTGAAAGATGAATGCTGAGTTAACTATCATCAGCATTGACAATAAAAAATGGTGAATTATTAATGCTTACACTTTATAGAAAGCAATAATAATTCACCATTTATTTTTTAGAGCAAAAAACTTATGCTACAGGAACTTGCGTTTTCTGTAAAGCTTGCTCGATATCTGCTAAGATGTCGTCGATATGCTCATAACCTGTTGAGATTCTGACCATACCTGGAGTTACGCCACTAGTCAATTGCTCTTCAGCACTTAATTGTTCATGCGTAGTAGATGACGGGTGAATCGCTAAAGTTTTAGCATCGCCCACGTTGGCTAAATGAGAAACTAAGTTTAATGAAGAGACAAAAGTTTTTGCTGCTTCATAACCTCCTTTCACCTCAAAACTAAATACACCACCGGCACCATTTGTCAAGTACTTTTGAGCTAACTCATAATATTTACTTGATTTCAAGCCTGGGTAGTTTACTTTTTCTACTAACTCATGTGCTTCCAATTTTTCAGCAAGAGTTTGAGCATTGGCTACAATTCTTTCCATACGAAGAGAAAGTGTCTCTAAACCTTGTGTCAACTGGAAAGAGTTGAATGGGCTGATTGCTGGACCATAATCACGAAGTCCTTCCACTCTGGCTCTGATTGCAAATGCAATATTTGGTAAACCAAGAGGGTTGCCTTCACCAAATACTTCCCAGAATTTCAATCCATGATACCCTTCAGAAGGTTCAGTGAAGATTGGGAATTTACCATTACCCCAATCAAAGTTACCACCATCAACGATGATACCACCAATTGAAGTTCCATGTCCACCAATCCATTTTGTAGCAGATGCTGTTACAATGTTAGCACCATGTTTTAGAGGCTGGAATAAATATCCACCAGCACCAAAAGTGTTGTCTACAACTAATGGAATTTTATTATCTTTTGCGATTTCGGCAATTTTCTCAAAATCGGGAATGTTTAATTCTGGATTACCGATTGTTTCCAAATAAATGGCTTTTGTGTTCTCATCGATTTTAGCTGCGAACGCTTCAGGAGTATCACCTTCAGCAAAGCGAGCCTCAATACCAAGACGTTTAAATTGTACCTTGAATTGATTGTAAGTACCACCGTAAAGGAAAGAAGATGAAACAAAGTTATCTCCATTTTCCATGATGTTAGTCAAAGCAAGGAATTGAGCTGACTGACCTGATGCCGTAGCAACGGCAGCTACACCACCTTCTAAAGCGGCCATTCTTTTTTCAAAAACATCAGTTGTTGGGTTCATGATACGAGTATAGATGTTACCAAACTCTTTTAAACCAAAAAGGTTGGCAGCATGTTCTGCGTTATCAAAAACGTAAGATGTAGTTTGATAAATGGGTACGGCTCTTGAATTAGTTGTTGGGTCTACTTCTTGGCCTGCATGTAATTGTAATGTTTCGAATTTGTAATCGCTCATTTCTTAGTATCTATTTTTAAATAAACAACTTGATTTGAATTAGTTTGGATTCAGGTGAAAAGTAATACTCTACTGAATCTATAGGTAAAGTAAAGGAAAGTTACTTTACCTACAAAATATTCTACATGATTTTTGCAGTTTTTAATATAACCCTTCTTTTCTTTAAAAGATAGAAATTTAAGGCCTATTTTATTGAAATATGATAAAAGTAATGAAGAAATCGTATGTAGAATGGAAATGAGATTTAAGAATGGAATTGTTGTTAAAAAAAGTCAGAAGAGTTAATGTGTATTGCGTTATTTCACAATCTATCTTAATCTTTCTAAATGTATGATTATGGAGTTCACAACTCCTTTTTAAAGCAGGTAACTTTATGATTAAATACTAAATCTGATGTATTGAACTATAATACTTACTACTTTACTAAATTGAGATATATACTTTACATTACCGTCACTATTTCTTTTGGATTTAGTTTGTTCAGTTGTAAATCAATTGAAAATCAAAACGAGATTCCTAAAAAGATAACTTATAAGACTATTCAAAAACAAGAATTAGACTTAAATAAAAAGAATATAACAGGAATGGTTTATTCGGATAATTTGAAGTCCTTGTGGATTCAGACCAAAACCGAAAATGAACCCTATTTATTCCTAGTTAATCCTAAAACCGGGAAAACAAAGGAAAAGGTTTTTGTCCGAAGTATTTCCTTTGGTTGGCAGGGTATTTCCAATTATGAAAATACATTACACATAGGTGATATTGGCGATCCATCTAAAAAGAGAAAAAATATTCAAGTATTTTCAATTGCTGAAAGTGAAATCAGAGATCAATTTGTGGTGCCATCAACTAAGACTTTTATTTACCCTGAGGGTAAAAAAGATGCAAAAGCAATGGTGTATCATCCAAAATTGAAGCAGTTTTTTATTTTTACTTTTGGTAAAGAGAAAACAGAAGTTTATGGAATTTCTTCTAAGTTGGAAAAAGGAACTTTAGAAAAAGTGGGAGAACTAGAACTTACTGAAGTGACTGATGTACAGCTTTCTAGTGATTTGACAGAAATATTAATCGTTACTAATAATGAGGTAAATGTTTATGCGATCCCCACTAAAAATGACATTTTATCATCTATCAATAATGGTGTGCCCATTTTCCATAAGAAATTAAACAAATGTGAGTACAAGAGTGGATGCTTTTATGGTGCTCAAAATGATTTGTGCTTATTGGTTTACAACCCTATCCATGACAAAACATATTATACTTTAGAACAGAAGGAAGGTTATTTTTAAGATAGGTATAAAAACACTGACAACTAAGTTTTCGTTTAATGATAATCCATATTTCTATTAGACTTTATGGGGTATACCCTATAAATTCTTGCAGAAAGGCCGATAGAAAGTTGACGATAATTTAATTCTAATTTATTGAATCATACAAAAAGAGCATGTCTGAACGCTATTCAACCAATAATGGTGATACTAGAGTTCAAACATGCTTTTTTTATTTTCTAATTTTAAGGTTAGTGCTTTAAATTATAACACTTGCTTTTTGTGGGACATTTTTCTTTTTAAAGTTTCTTCCATACCACATTAAAAAACCAGTGACGGGCAAGGTAGATACAATAAGACTAGTCAGAAATGCAATGATTTTACCAGTGAGTCCTAAGATGCTTCCAACATGAATGTCATAATTCATTCTCATGACTAAATCAGAAAAATTAGCATCTGCATAAGTTCCGTAAATACTTTCAGTAGGTATAAGTTGGCTGGAATACTGATCGTAGAATAAATAATCGATGTCATAATACCTATCACCATAAATTACTTCAACCAATATTGAAAGACTATCTTCAGAAGGAATATGCACCTCGATCGTTTCAAAGTCAGGATATTGTTCCTTTACCAACGGATAAATATTGTGCATAGCATTATTTTCATCTGTCAGAGTAATGTTCACTTCAGAGTCATTATTGGGATGCAAGAAATAAAGTGATTTTTCACCGCCTACGGCTTTGTAAGTAACAAAAGCAAACCACCCCAAACCAATAACTACACCAGTATAGGCAATCGTAAGACTTAATGCAGAAGCATAAAACCCAACAATACTGTGTAAATCATAGTTTTTTCTTTTCCATTTAGTTTTTTCGTTCCAATCAAAAGTAAAGCGTTGTTTTCTTTGTTTTTTCGAATTAGGCCACCAAAGCACAATTCCTGATATAATAATAAAAAGAAAAGTAAAAGTGCCGTAAGATGTAAGAGGTGTACCTATATCTTCGGGTAACCATAAACTGACATGTCCTCTGAGTACAAAGGCAAAGAAACCGGAAAGATGATCTTCTGAATGTAATACTTTTCCATCGTATGGATTGATATAAACGGACCTGTAAAACTCTGGGTCAGCTTCATAAAATATAACTTCAGTAGCCTTGTTATCTCCTTGGTAAGCAATACCATGAATCAAATGCCCAGGAAAAACCTCAGCGGCGATTTCTTTGATTTTTAAAGGAGAGAGTACTTCTTTATTCTGTGGTATTATTTGTGAATAGTCATCAAAGTAGTTTTTAATTTCTTTATTAAATACCCAACAACAACCTGTTATACTTAAAATAAATACAATAAGACCTGATATAAAGCCTGTATATAAATGTAGTTTT
Organism: Flammeovirga sp. EKP202; assembly: GCF_014534745.1. Classification (GTDB taxonomy): domain Bacteria; phylum Bacteroidota; class Bacteroidia; order Cytophagales; family Flammeovirgaceae; genus Flammeovirga. Next base: position 52,974 of record NZ_JACVVP010000018.1, on the reverse strand, counting down.
CTAAATATTTTTTTTATTGATTTCTTGTTCATGAGAGAGATGTAAAAAATGTTGCCCCAAAAAAGCATTTTTATCGACTTTTATTTACTATTTGAAAGCATTATTTCAAGCTATTAGTAATACGCCATAAAACCCTCCTCAAATATTGAGGAAGGTTTAAGTATGGACTCTTTATTTATAGGAAATTGGACTTACTGAGTAGCTAAACTTTCAGTAAGTGAAGATTTGTTTCTGAATACTTTATCAAAAACTGTTAGTATTGCGAAAACGAGAAACGAATAAATAGGTATAATCATTAATACACCTTGTTGGTTCATGGTTGCGAATCCGAAAAGACCCATTCCCCAATCAATGACCACCCATTGAAGGAAATAAATAATAGTCACATTCTTACTCGCATAAACCAGAAATTGAAATAAACTGGTGTTTAAAATAATTTTTGAGATAAAGTGCGAAAAATAGATAAACGAAGTATTTACCCCGAGTAGCAATAACATACCACCTGGACCTAAATGATAGTAGTCTCCAAAGTGATAGTCATAGTTATAGTAACAAAGAGAAGCGCCAATGACAATTGTTGTAGCAGAAAGTAATAGTACTTTCTGGAAGAAAAATGGAATATTCGTTTTATTCTCTTTGTACAATTCTCCTACAAACCTTCCTAGAAGAATAAAGCCCATCCAAGGGAAAACTGGGAAATAAACATTATACTGATTTCCCCATAAGAGATCCAGCACATAATCGACACCACCAATTCCCAAACGAATACCGCTTACTGCTCTTGTGGAAAGTACTATACTCAATGCCACTGCAAGTATTACATATTTATTCTTGAAAATAGGAACACAAAAACTCATGATAATTAATGACACCCCTGCCAATTGAAGTATGTCTCCAAGAAGTAAAAAGTGAATTGAATTATCTATAAGATGCTCTGGGTTTAATCCATGAGCAACGATCAGGTTTTCTGGGAAAAACCCCAAGAGCATCGGTATAATGAACTTAAATGTATTGAGTAAATACCCTATTCCTACTATTTTAAAACCACGAATAAGTAATGCTTTAAAACTCTGACGTTTAGAAAAAACAAAGGAAATACCCATTGCCACCATAAAAGATGGACTGCCCCTTTCTATCCATTTCATGATGAAACCAAGGTTGCTGTCGTTCCATGTTTCAGCAGATGCATACATCATCATACAGTGTAGTGGAATCAAAAAGAGGACACTTACTCCTCTAAAAAAATCGAGCGAATGTAATCGTTGTGTGCTCATCATTAAGCGTAGTTAGATTGAAATTGTCGGATTGGATTCTTAATTCTACCAATAAATTGCAAACTATTAACAGGATCTGTAAGATCCACCATTTGCTTATTGTTCTGAAGTTGAAGTCGGTTTAAACAGGAAAGAATAAAATCCTCACTAAAAAGATCGCTTTTAGCAAATTTCTCAGACAAATGAGGGTTCTCTGCTTGATATGATAGTATGCAATCACTCACTAATTCCCAGAATTGCCCCTCTTTCATCACCTCATGTTCTTCCACGATTTGACCAACGAAACGGAAGAAACAATCAAATACATCGGTTAAGATACTTAGAGCTTTGATTTCATCTGTCGTTTTGACCACTAATCGTTGAACAGGTTCTGGCAGACCTTCTTCTTCTTCAAACAAGACAACTTCTTCAGTGATGTCTTTCATGAAGATACCTACAGGAATGTTATTTTCCATTCTGAGGATAAGGTTTTCTCCATGAGGCATGAAGGCTATTTCATGTTGATATAAACAATGAAGAAGAGGTTTTAAATAAACATTCAGATAACAATTGATCCATTCTTGAGGAGAAAGTTGTGAAGTTTGAATGTATGCTTTAAGTAATGATTCCCCTTCTGGCGTGATATGTAACAAAGAAGCCATTGTAGTAGCTTTTTGGTCATTTTTTAAATAATGCTCAGGCGATTCTCTCCAGAGCACTGCCAACATTTTATTATAAGCGTTTGTTCTTCCTAAAGATTCGAAATTAGTATTTCTATATCCTAGAGTTGCCACTTCACCCAACATTTCAAAACCATATTTTCGTAAGTACTCATCGGGTTGAAGTTTTTGATTGATCCATTCAGTGATGGAAGGCGTAGACTGCATATAATAAGGTGAAAGTCCACGTAAAAAGCCCATGTTTTGAATAGAAAGTGCTGTTTTTACATAATACTTTTCAGGGTAACTTCTATTGTAAAGCGTTCTTATTGATTGTTGAGGTTGATAAGTATCAGAACCTTCTCCTAGTAAAATAAGCTTCTTTTTGGTGATATCAGAAGAGAAAATAGTAGACAACTTACTTTGCCATTGCCAAGGGTGCATTGGAAAGATGATATAATCTTCAGGGTCTAGGCCTTGTACTTTTAAGATATTTTGGAAGATTTGAAATTGAGCTTCACCCATTTCTTGATGCATTACATCTTCATAACTCAATCCAGCAATAGAGGTAAAAGTGGCGACAGAACGATGTCCTGCTAACCACAATAATTGAAACCCGTTTGATGCCTCAGGGGAATAGTGCAGGAAGTCTTGAGCAGTAAAACCAATTCTCCCACTGTTGGCAACGAAACAGGGATGGCCCTCAATCATATTACCTTCTATTGTCTGGAAACTTGAATCAGCAAGAGTAAGTGCTGAAGTGGTATGATGAGTATATTTATAATTTAAAGAGTAAAGTGTATTGGTAATTTCTTCTAGATAGGTGGGTAACATTTCAGAAGGAATTTCCAATTGATCTTTGAACTCTTGAATAAAATCAAGTAACGAGAGGTCTACATTTTTGCCATACACTTGTTTTACAATGGTTTCAGGTTTAATCCACCAATGGTCTAGTTGTAATATCTTGGCTCTGAAAATATAGCTTACTTGCTGATCTGAGCTTTGAATTTGATAAGTAGAAAACTCATCCTCAGCAATAAGTGTAGGTTGTAATAGCTTTTCGTGTGCAAATTCACTCATCGCTTTACTTACATATTTTCTATTGACTTGTTTCCAAGTGGAAGCCTTTAAATGATCAATGGCTTCTTTATGATTTGCTAGTGATAATCTATTCATGATGATAAAATCAAGGAAGTTGAATGTGGTCTAATGCTTTTTGAAAACTATTTCTATCATTAAATGCTAGAAAGGCAGTTTTCTCTTCGAACTCTATTTTTTTGTTATAAGTAAACCCTGCTTTTTTATTTAAAACATGAATTTTTTCATTATTGATATCAGGTTCAACAACCGCTCTTTCTACTTCATCTTGTTGAAATAAGAAAGTGAGCAGGTAAACGAAAATATGAGTAGTGAATTGAGAAATTACCGTTTCTTTAGGACCAGCAAGAATATGAAATCCATAATCCCCAATTTTAGCATCATAATGTTCACCTACTCTGTCTTTAGGAGCATAGTAGAACTCTACTAAAAACACTTTCTTATCATTGAGCACACCCCAAAAAACACAAGTATTCTTTCCATCTAAAATTTCTTTATAGGAAGCGTATACTGTTTCGATGGAACTATTTTCCAATTGCCAATATTTTGCATAAGGTTGGTTGACCCAATGGTGGAGCAATGGAATATCTTTGTCTAATTGAAAAGGAGCGAATTTAAATGATAAATCCTGATTAATGTTGTAACTACTTTCGGCGGCTTTTTTTGCCCAAAAGTCAATTCCGAAAGGAGTTTCATATATATTTTGTACCATTATATCTAAGCATTTGCTGTTGTTAATTCTGGTTCCTCTTCTTCTTTTTTCAAGTAGCTATTAAATCCTAAAAGGAAGAAACTACCAGTAAATAGGAACCCAACGATTGACATCCAAAATGTCATTTGTATAGAGAAAAGATCTACGGTAAATCCCGCAATCATTGAGGAAACCAAAACACCAAAGTTTTGCATCAAATGAATCCTACTGTAATCTGTAGCATAATCTGATGGTGTTGAAAGTGTGAAGGCTATGACATCAAATTGTACATAAAGCTGGAAAATGGCCCAACCATATATTAATCGCCCCACGATGACGACTCCCTCTATCATACTTCCCTGTAAAGCAATTCCTACAATGCCCAATACAACTGCAGGTAATATTTGTTTAAAACTACTTTTTTCCGATTTGAACTTGTGGTTGTACCATAGAGCTATCAAACCAACAAATGCAGGAAGTGAGTACATTAAACCTGAAATAACTTTACTATCATATTCAGAAATAATTTCCCAATAGACAGAGAAGAAAGGACGAATCAAAAATGTACTGAAATAGAGTGTCATTGTAATGGCTCCAATCATAAAAATTGGTTTTTTGATATGGAAAAAACCTTGTTGGGTGCTTGCTTCTTCATGTACAATAGATTTTACTTTTCTTCTGTATTTAAGATAAAAACAAACGCCTAACTGTGTGAAATCACCCATTGCCATAATGAAAAAGACTACATAAGTATCAATATAATCTACTATTGCACCTCCAATAAAAGCACCCATGATAGCCCCTAAATGAACAATCACCGAAAGAATACTAATCGAGGAGGTGTGTTCATCTTCTTCATCCAATTGCATGATATAAGGATAGATCAATAAATAACTACCCTTGAAGAATATCATCGTTAAAGCAATTCCCCAGAAAAGCACAATGTGATCTATCCAATAGATACTTACACACAGTAATCCCGCTATCAGCTGCGTATAAATCAGTAAAGAAAAAAGATCTGCATTCTTTTGTACTTTTGCCCAAAATGGGAAAGCTACCATAACTGTTAAACAACAAGCAGCTAAATAATACCCAACATGTTCTGAGCTAAAAACTCCAAACCTTTCTCCAAAAAACTGAGGGTAGAAGGGATGTAGCATAGTGTCGCTCACCACAGCAACAAGTGTGATGAGCATTAGTATTGTTTTCACTTTCATACCAGAACTTCTTCTTTTATGATTTCCTCTTTTTCAGATACTTTGAATTGTTGGAATGCGATTTTCTTTTCGATAGGGTAATACTCTTTGCCCGTAATCTCCTTGATGATATATGAATTACGATAGCTCCCCATACCAAGATCTGGAGAAACAAAACCGTGTGTGTAAAGTTCTGCATTTTGAACAAAAATATTTTTACTTCCCTTATCTATGGTATAATTACGATTCGCTCTTAATCTTCCCTTTTCATCCCACTGAACGTGCTTAAGTAGACCTTCCATAAAAGAAGGTAGTTTATAATGATACCCAGTAGCCATTACCACAGCTTCAGTGTCATGCTGATAGAATTTTTCTTCCTCGTTTTGGAATACCTCAAGCTGTACTTTATCACCAGCAATAGTAGAGGCGGTCACTGTTGAATTGGTACGTAGGTTAATATCTACATCATTCATCAGTTTCTTAGCATATATTGTATCAAAAATACCATTGATCAAATCTGAGTTGATGCCTTTGTAAAGGTGCTTTTGTTCTTGAAGTAGTGCTTCTCTTTTTGCCAATGGAAGTTCATAGAAATAATCCACATACTCAGGTGAGGTCATCTCTAACGTCAGTTTAGTGTATTCCATTGGGAAGAAACGATGTGAGCGTGTAATCCAGTTTAATTGATAGCCATAAGCATCAACTTCTTCTAGTAAATCACTAAATACTTCAGCCGCACTTTGCCCACTTCCCACTACAGTAATTGCTTTTTTCTTCTGAAGTTCAGCTTTATTTTTTAGGTAAGAAGCTGAATGAATTGCTTTTTCGCCTATACCTTTGAGGGCGTCGGGAACGTAAGGAGAAGTTCCAGTTCCCAACACCACTTTTTTACACCTGTAAATCAAAGGTTCATTGGTTTCAGAAGTTAGACAGGTTAGATAAAAAACTTGTTCATCATCGTTAAAGCATATCATTTCAACGTTTGTTGAAAACTTCAAGGTATTAAGTTGTTGTACTACCCATTGGCAATACAAATTATATTCGTTTCTTAGCAAGAGGAAGTCTTCCTTGATATAAAAAGAATACATTCTTCCCATTTGCTTAGCATAATTTAAAAAGGAATATGGACTGGTAGGGTCCGCTAAAGTAACCAAATCGGCCATAAATGGAATTTGGAGTGTTGTATTTTCCATCAACATTCCAGGGTGCCAATTAAATTGTTCTGCTCTATCTAAGAAAAGGCAATCTAATTCTTCAATTGGTTCAGTAAGGCAAGCTAACCCAAGATTAAAGGGACCAATTCCAACCCCAATAATGTCATATATTTTTTCGTTCATTTGTATTTTTTTTAAGCGATTTTGTTTTCGTCTTCTACGATTTGTTTTCCTATTCGTGAAAGAATTGATAAAATTTCTTCGAAGTTTTCTTCCGTCATAATAGGGTTCAAAATGGTAAACTTCAGGTAATAATTACCCTTGAATTTTGTGCCTGCAACTACAGCTTCACCATCAGCAAACAACTTTTTCCTCAACAAAATATTAAGTGAATTCAGCTGTTCATTATTCATGTTTTCAGGTTTGAAACGGAATACAAGAGAGTGTAAAGCAGGAGGGTTTAACAATTCAAATTCTCGATGCAACTCAATAATTTTGGCTGCTTTTTGGGTCAATTGTAGTGTCTGCTCATAATAGGCACCTAATTGATCTGTACCCATCAAACGGAAAGTCATCCATAATTTCAAGGCATCAAATCTTTTTGTTGTTTGAAGTGATTTATCTACTTGATTGGGAACACCTGCATCTTTATGATCTTTTGGATTTAAATAATCTGCATGATGACTAATTAAATGAAGTGAGTTAGGATCTTTCACTACAAAACCACTACAACTTACCGTTTGAAAATAAGTTTTATGATAATCTACTGTAGTAGAATCAGATTTCTCTATACCAGCTAACAGATATTTATATTCATCAGATAGTAATAATCCTCCTCCAACAGCAGCATCCACATGGAACCAAACTTGGTATCGTTGTGCAATGGTTGCTATTTTGTTTAAGGGGTCAATACTACCATAATCTGTGGTTCCGGCAGTAGCTACAATTCCGATTGGGCAGTTGCCATTGATGTATTCATTTAAAATAGCAGACTCTAAGGCTTCAGTATCCATCACAAATTGGTCAGAGACAGGAATACTCACTACTGCTTCTTCTCCTAAACCTAAGAGTGCTGCACTTTTTTTAATACTGAAATGACTACACTCAGAGCAGAAGATTTTCAATTGACCTTTAGCATTTGAAACGCCTTTCATTGTAACATCATGCTTTTGTCGTTTATGATAAAAAGCGTCTCTCATTAATAAAACAGCCATTAAATTGGATTGCGTACCGCCACTGGTAAATACACCATCAGGTGTTTTGAACCCAATTTGTTTACCCGTCCAATCGATCAATTTCTGCTCAATGAATGTACCACCGGCACTTTGATCATAAGTATCAAGAGACGAATTGACTGCTGAAAGTATTTGTTCACCAATCAGTGATGGTATTACAATCGGGCAGTTAAGGTGAGCGATGTATTTTGGAAGATGAAATGCTACTGCATGATCCAAATAAATATTTTCTAACTCATCCATGACAAATTGTTCATCAAGAGGGGTCTTATTGATGTTGATTTGTTCAAAGGCGGTTCTTAGTTCTTCATGTTGAATTCCACTAAACGGTTTTTTTCTTCTTTTTAGAAATTTAAAAATTCTCTTTGTAGCCGTAATGACTCCTTTTTTGTATCGGATGATATTATCCTCATCTTGATTAAAAAGAAATGAAAAGTTTGTAGAGTCATTGGCTTTTTGCTGGTTGTTTTCCTTTGCTAATAAAGGTATCATTTTGTTGGTAAGTTAAGATGTAATTTTAGTTTTGTTATTTAGAATAGTTATAAATAACACTGCAAATATTGATTGGGTTTTTCATCCAAAAGCATCGGATTCGGAAATTAAAATTACGAATTAGGATATAAAATCTTTGATAAGTGTAAACGTGAGATATGAATAATACAATTATAATGTTATAAATATTAGTGTTTTACCTTTTTATGGATTGTAATAGTACAATATAATATAGTGCCTTTGGTTTGGGTTATTTATTTTAAATTAATCTAAATAAGTATAATTTTGAATTGTAAATAAATCGATCACCAACAAGAAAAGCTCTCTCTATACAATGGAGAAAATTGAAATATCAGAACTATTCTACTCAAAAAACTTAGATAAACTTACTAGGGCCTCACATGTTTCTAAAGGAGACAACAAAACAATGAAGAAGGTAAAAAAATGGAATACAACTGCAGCAAGTGGTGTTGTTGAAGAATTTTCATTTTCATCTTATCAATTACAGTTTCTTAAACTAAGAACTTATCAACATCTCGACTTTATATTAGATGCATTTCATTACTATTTAATTTTTAGTTTGAAAGACAATGCCCTGACCATTCTCAATCATAAACTATTGAAGGTAGAGGAAGGAATGATCTTTCATGATAAAAAATTAGAATGTCACCTATCAAAAGGTAAAAATGTAGAGCTACTAATATTTTCTTTCGATCTCTCTTTTTTCGATTCAAGTTTTATTAATTCTTCGAGTCTTTTCAAGGAAATATTTACCAATACAGTTTCATCAACTTTTGAGTTAAATAAGAAGATTCAAGAAATACTTTGGAATATCATAGAAAATGATAAAAAAGGAGACAGTGAATATCTCTATATCAACGCTAAAATATACCAACTTCTAACTGAAGTTTATGAAGTTCGTTTTCCTCCTGAAATTAAAATAGATGTAAAAGAGGACAAGCTTCATAAAGTGAAAAGCATTATTACTAATAATCTCGAAAACCAGTATTCCATTCCTGAACTGTCTAAAGAAATAGGGATGAATGCTTCCTATCTGAAAAAGAATTTTAAGGAGGTTTTCAATGAAACAATTTTTGAATTTGCAAATAGAAAGCGAATGCAAAAAGCACAGGTTTTATTAGTATCTACAGCGCTGCCTATCGCTATTATTTCTGAGAAAATAGGCTATCAACATGCATCCCATTTTTCATATGCTTTTAAAAATAGCATCGGAATTACACCTAATAAATATAGAGCTCAACACAAACAAAATGAGGCATAAGTCTCAATTCACAATGAAAACATTTATCTCACTTCTAATTTCTCTCTTATTCAGCTCGTTTGCTTTTTCGCAACATCAATTATCTGGAAAAGTATTAGATGAAAATAAAGAGGCAGTTTCTTTTGCAACTGTTCATTTAAAAGAAACAAAAAAAACAACCCGTACTGATATTGATGGAAATTTTGAATTCCAACAATTAAATAAGGGGGAATATACCCTTCAAATTTCTTTTGTGGGTTATGAAAAGTTGGAGCAAAAAGTCAAAGTTCCATTAGCAAAACCATTCATTTTTAATCTTAAATCCTCCACAACAAGGCTAGAACAAGTCACTGTTTTTGGCAAATCAGAAGCTACTCTGCTAAGAGAGGAAGCTTATGCAGTTGAAGTAATTGAGACAGAGAGTTTTAAAAATACTACTGTAGATGCAAGCCAATTATTAGGTAGAATATCTGGTGTTAACATCCGTCAGGATGGTGGTTTGGGGTCAAATTTTAGTCTCTCTCTTAATGGACTTTCTGGTAATAGAATTAGAACATTCATTGATGGTGTTCCAATGGATTATTTTGGCTCCTCTCTCACTTTAAACAACTTTCCTGTCAATCTGATAGAAGGGATAGAAGTCTATAAGGGAGCCGTTCCAATTCACCTTTCCTCTGATGCATTGGGTGGAGCAGTAAATATCCTTACTTCTAAAAATCCAATCAGTTATTTAGATGCGTCTTATTCCTACGGTAATTTTAATACACATAGGGCTTCATTTAACACACAATACCATCATAAGAAAACAGGTTTTACAGCTAGCATAAAATCCTTTTATAACCATAGTGATAATGATTATAAAATGGATGTTCACCTTCTGGATTTTGAAAGTGGAAAACTGGCGGATGAACCTACAGAGATTAGAAGATTTCATGATGCTTATACCTCAAAAATGATTTGGGGAGAAGTTGGTTTTATGGGTAAGAAGTTTGCTGATGAGTTAATGATTGGGGTAATGTATTCGGATAATTACAAAGAGATACAACAAAACCCTTTCGCTACTGGAGTGACGTCATTTCCTAATGGTGAGGCGTACATTCAAGAAGACAAACTGATTTATAATTTCACTTATCATAAAAAGAATCTTTTTTGGGAAGGGCTTAATGCCAACAGTTATGTGGTGTATGTAGACTCCGAAAGAAATGGTGTTGATGTAAGCCCACACCGCTATGATTGGTGGGGAGGATATGAGGAAAACGCACATGTCACTACTGGGGAGATGGGTAGAAAATCAGATGTAACTTTCTATGAGAAAAACTTGCTCGGAAACTTTAATGCTGAATATGAACTAAGTAATCACCATAGTATTGCAGTGAATTACTCATTGAATAATTTATCAATCAAGGGAGAAGACAAGTATCAGCCTCAGAATAATACACAGTTTTCAGAACCAAATGATGTTACAAAGCAAGTGATAGGAGCATCTTACACCTATTCTGCATTTGACGATAAATGGAGTAATATCGTTTTTGGTAAAAAATATTACTACAATCTTTTTGCTATTCAGTCCAACTATCAAGGAACAGAGTCCGAAGAGTTTAAATATATCAATGATGCGAACGGCTACGGTTTGGCAAGTACTTTCAAACTAAATAAAATTCAATTCAAAGCATCTTACGAAAAGGCGTATCGTTTCCCAGAATCTTATGAATTATTTGGAGATGGCTTAAATGTCATACCCAATCAAGAATTATTACCTGAAGAAAGTGATAACCTTAATTTGGGGGTACGCTTTAGTTCTGCACCTGGTAAATCCAATAGGGTCTTTTTAGAAGTTAATGGCTTCATACGAGGAACCAAAAATTATATCCGTTTTGAACCTAGAATGAACAGAAGCTATTACTTAAATGATAAAAGTGTAAAAGCAAACGGGGTAGACTTGACATTAAATTATAACATCAAAAATACTTTTAATATAGGCTTTGCAGGTACCTACCAAGATTTGAGGAATAATGATTCAGAGTCGGCCTTTTATAAAGATAGAGTACCCAACGAGCCTTATCTTTTTGGAAACCTCACGTTGAGTTTCAATAAACAACTCCGAAGAAGACAAAGTATAGCAGTAACCACAATCTCTAGATATGTTCATGACTTTTATTTCAAGTGGCCAAGCCTAGGTACAGCATCTTCAAAAGCAGAAATTCCAAGTCAACTCACTCATAACTTAGACATTACATACACTCTGAGAGAGGGTCGATATAACCTTTCTCTCTTGTGTACTAATATCCTTGATGCAAAGGTTTACGATAACCTTAATCAACAAAAACCTGGTCGTGCATACAGTATAAAAGCACGTTATTTTATTCAGAATTAAAATTTAACAAACATTTTTTCAACATGAAAAAGCATTTTTTACAACTCATCTTTATTGGTGTTTCACTTTTCTCTTTCATCTCATGTGATGAAAGTAGCAATGACACCACTACTCCAGCAGGCGAACAAAAATTTGTTTTGGGTATCGAAGCAGAAGGTGGACAAGATGTTCTTTTGACAGCAGATACTATTAATCAAGGGGAAATTTCTCCAATTGGAAATGGGCTGGAGCAACCTGCATGGATGTCTTTCTTCAAAGCTGGTAATATGGTGATTGCTGCAGGATATACAAGTGACAATATTTTTACAGGATATAGCTTAAGCGGCGAAGGTGGACAATTGGTAAACCAAGGGCAGTTGATCACTGACCAAGGTGTATATGCTACTACAAATGTGAATGATAATTACTTTGTAGCCATTGGTTCACCTCGTGAAGGTTTTGAAGAAAGAACAATCTACTTGATTGACAAAAATGACATGTCAATTGAAAGTAGAGCGAAAACAAGAATTGATGAAAGAAGAGAAGAGGATTTAGTAGCTTTCCCAACAGGTGTTTCAGTTGTTGGTGATAAATTATTTATTTCTTATTTCCTAACTGGTACTGGTGCAACTGTTCCTGCATTTGCTACTCCAAAAGCTGAAACAGCTAAAATTGCCGTTTATAACTATCCTTCAATGGAGTTTGTGAAATTAATTGAAGATACTCGTTCTTCAGAAATTGGTCGTTATACAACAGACTATTCAATGCAAGAAGATGAAAGCGGTACTATTTATAGTTTCTCCACTTCATCATTGGCTTCTGGTTTCTTACCCACTCCAACAACACCGTCAGGTTTCTTAAGAATCAAGAATGGTGAAACTGATTTTGATCCTGATTACTTCTTCAACTTCCAAGAAAAGAGTGGTGGTTACAAGATCAACACTGCAGTTTATTTGGGTGATGGTAAAATGTTGGTCCGTGCAGTAATGAGCGATCAAGTACATTGGTCTGCTTATTCTCCTAACATTGATGAAGGTTTAGAACATTTAAGCTTTATGATTGCTGATTTAAATGATCAGACGATCACTCCAGTAGCTAATATTCCAATGACCGGTGGTGGCTGGGAAATGGCAGCTTTAGTAAAAGAAGGTAAAGTATATGTAAATGTTTCAAACTCAACAGGTGCAAACATCTATGAAATTGATATTGCTACTTCTTCAGCTTCAAAAGGTGCTAGTATTGTAGGTCATTACACTAAAGCAATTTTTGAATTACAAGCAGCAGCAGAATAAATAAGATATTATACAGTCGTACGTTGGAATGACTGTTTAATGAACCACTAATCAATCTAAAGGTCATAGAATTTTTTCTATGGCCTTACTTAATACATTGTAAACTAAGTTTTCGAATATTTTTAGTATTTAGAAATCAGGAGATTTCTGTTGATCTGTAGGACACGAATGCCGCTAACGCTTAACATTCGCGCCAGTGGACTTTCTTCCCAATTCGTTTGGTACTTCTTCCTTCGGCCTTGAAGGGAAAAGCGTTAAGAATTTCATGTATTGAGCCGTTAAAAAATGATTTTGCTGTTTGAGCACAGCGAGTTTAAAATCATTTAGGCTCAAGGAATGGAATTTAGCTTTTGCGTTCAAAGCCTTGAATTTTTTGCTTCGTTTTTGTTTCAAGACAAAAATGAAGAAGAAGGAAGCTTGAAAGTAGGCCCTATAAAATCTAGTAGAAATACAGATTGAAAGTTAACGGTAATTTAGTTTACAATATACTTAAATTATTACCCATGACACTTAAAAAACTTCTAGGAAAAGCTCATCTTATATTAGGTCTTATCTCAGGCCTTGTCGTTTTTATTGTTTCCATTACAGGTTGTATTTATGCATTTGAGCACGAAATTCAGGAATTAATTCAACCGTACCGATTTGTAAGAGAGGTAAAAGGTGAGATTTTACCACCTTCAGAAATCAAGAAAATTGCATTGGAAGCTACAGATGGAATGAAAGTACAGAGGATTTATTATGAGACTCCTCAAAATGCTTCAATGGCTTTACATTATGCCGATGATGCTCCCTATTTTTATCTTACATTTATTGATCAATATACTGGGGAAGTACTGAAAGTAAAGAATTTAAGGACCGATTTCTTTACGGTAGTACTTTATTTACATATATCGTTATTACTCCCTTATGGAGAACAAATAGTAGGCATTTCTACACTAATTTTTTTAGTGTTATTAATCTCAGGAATAGTATTGTGGTGGCCTAAAAACTCCAAGAAGAAAGCCTTAAAGCAGAAGTTTAAAATCAAATGGAATGCAAGGTGGAGAAGACAGAACTATGATATCCATAGTGTTTTAGGTTTTTATGCGACTTGGATTTTGATTTTTACAGTAATTACGGGATTAATTTGGTCTTATTCATGGTTTGAAAAGAGTGTTTATTATGTTTTGTCTGGAGGAAAAACGTTAGTCGAGCAAAGAGAATTATTATCTAACGCAGATTTCACTTTTGATTCAACTTCTACAAATGTCGATAAGGCATGGTACAAAGTGCTTCAGGAAGATGAGAGCATTTTAGGTTCAGTAGTGTATGTTCCACAAAAAAGTGAGGATATAATTAAGATTTACACAAGCCCTGAACATGGAAAATACGGAAAGCTGGATTGGAGGTATTTTGATCAACATACTTTAGATGAATTTAAGGTTGATGATTATAGAGGACGTTATAAGGATGCAACATTGACGGATAAAATCATCAGACTTAATTATGATATTCATACTGGAGGTATATTGGGATTAGCAGGAAAGTTTATCATGTTTTTCGCTTCTTTAATTTCGAGTAGTTTACCGATCACTGGTTTTTTATTGTGGAGAGGAAGGAAAAAGAAGAAAACAAAACAATCAAAACAAGAAGTCGGAGAGCTAGTGTAATTTTGTTTAATGTTATTGAAAGTTAATGTAGGTAGGGAAGTGATATTAAAAGGTGTATTAATAGTACCAACGAAATGTTATCCAAATAATTGAAAAGAAAGTAGTTAACGATAAATAATTTTTCATGAATTGACTAACACAAACAAACTTTGAGGATTATCAAAAAACAATAAAGCCTCACATTTTTTTATCTATTCACAACATATCTGTAGAATAAATTTACGCTTAGACTTTAAGTTGTAAATGGCGGGAAGCCTTCTCCTACATGGAGGGGCTTCTTTTTTTGGTTTTAGATTTTACGTTCACCGAAAAGTGATATATTTGTAATTAGAAGTACAAAAAACAGGTATTTTTTGCACCATATCGTTTTTAATTGTGATGCTCAAAATATAAAACCAAAATGAATTGTGTTATTCTTATTGGTGTCTGTACTTAAGACTTAAACAACATTTTTTTTCATGGGCAAGGTATATACAATTCACGACATAGCGATCCGACTAAACATATCAAAATCTACAGTTTCAAGAGCCTTGAGGAACCATCCTGATGTCAGTAAAGAAACCAAGACACTTGTCCATGAAATGGCAGCAAAGCTGAATTATCAAAAAAATATTCTGGCTTCCAATCTTGCGAGTAAAAATACCAATTTGATAGGTGTTGTCATTCCAGAAATTGCCCGTCAACACTTCTTCGCTCAAGCGCTCAGTGGGATTCAAAGAGTAGCCAAAGAACACGGTTACATTGTGATGGTTTGCCAATCCAATGAAGAATATTTAGAGGAAATTAATCAAGTAAATGCCTTGGTCAACAGTAGGGTAGCAGGTATACTTATTTCTCTTTCAAAAGAAACCAATGATTACCAACATATTCTTAATGCTCAGGATAGACACACACCTGTAGTGTTGTTCGATAGAGGAACTGATAAAATTGAAATTTCACAAGTCTTAGTCGATGACTATAAAGGAGCCTATGAAATTACGACACATTTGATAAAACAAGGGTACCAAAATATAGCTCATCTTAGTGGACCAATGTCTTTATCCATCAGTCAAAAAAGATATAAAGGTTTCATGGATGCATTAAAAGATGCAGGTCGATCTACTACGGACGCCTACGTTTTACAATGTGATAATTTAAGTTTGGACGCGAGAGAAGCGACAGAAAGAATTTTATCGCTGAAGAAAAGACCCGATGCTATTTTCTGTATGAGTGATTATATGGCAATTCAAGTATTAAAAGAATTAAAGTCTAATCAGATTCAGGTTCCAGAAGAAATTGCATTGGCTGGTTTTGCGGGTGATCCAATCACTGAGATTGTGGAGCCTCAGCTATCTACGGTAGAACAACCTGCTTTCGATATTGGGGTACAGGCTGCCAAAAGGTTAATTATGGAGATTGAAACAGAAGATAGGGATACGCTTGGGTTTATCCATAAAATATTAGACACCAATCTATTAGTTAGAGAATCTACTACCTCATAAAAAAGGCTGTTCTAAAGAATTATTTCTTCAAAACAGCCTCAGTGTATATTAGAGATTTTGATTATAAGAATTTCACTTCTCCGTTGTGCAATTGATAATAAGCTGAAACGATTTTTACCTTACCGCTATTCACGGCGTCGGCAATAATTTTAGAACGCTCTACTAATTCACTTGCATTTAATTTTGCATTGGTTTTCACTACTTCATTGACATCTGGACTATCAGTAGCTTCTATTGCAGGAGTAATCTGACATAATAAGTGGTTTAAATTGTAGCCATTATCACCACCATTTACTGCAGCTGTTACAGCACCACAACTTTCATGTCCTAAAACGACAATTACTTGTGAACCTAAGTGAGCTACGGCATATTCAATGGAAGCAATACTATCTGTATTGGCAATATTACCTGCTACACGAACGACAAAAAGTTCACCTAGACCTTTATCAAAAGCTATTTCAGGTACAACTCTACTATCCGCACAGCTTAGAACAATAGTATCTGGGTTTTGGCCATTGGTAAGTTCTGTGATTCTGGCTTTATCTCTAAGTTTTCCTTCGGCTTTCTCTGAAACGAATTTTTGGTTTCCTGCAATAAGACTATCAATGATTTCCTGTTGTGTCATAATTATTTAATCATCTTTAAAGGTTATCTACTTGTAGATAATATAAATGATTGGAGAAAGGAATCAAAATTTGGTCAATTAAGAAAATACAAACAAAACTAAACATTTGAAAAAGGAAATTGTTTTAAGGAATAGTACAATTTTAGTAGTAAGATATTCGAAGTGATTGAATATCAATGTAAATTGAATTGGAGTCTATTGAAGTAATGATTTTTCTATTCAACTAGATGATTAATACTAGAAGACTGGATTTGGACTTTTAGGGCAAAACTTTGAGCATATAAGTAAAAAAGAGAAAGTAGATCGGGCGTATAAATAGATATAAAAACAATAACTCGTCTTAATGCTTAAAAAAATGATTACAGATAGATACGAATTAGAGGTTCATCCTGATTTACTAGAATCAGTTTTAGATTACTTAAATGAAAGAGATGTAGAACAACATGCAATATTTTCCTTCGTAACAGAGGAAAAGAAACTTCTAAGAATGTTAAATGAAATATTCTTTAAAAAACAAACAGAGGCAAGTTTTTGGTTCAATGATCAAAAATATAAAACTAGAACTTTAGAGATGTTAGATGTGATGTATGATTTAGCGAAAAGGCTTGAGTATCCAAATGACATCTTTCTATATAAAAAATACTTCCAAAAAATGTTTGGATAAACAAAATTCTTACAGCCTCACTACCTTTAAGTAGCGAGGTTTTTTTGTAAAAAATAAAAATAGATGCTGTACTAAAAGTGATTATAAAATTGGTTAGGGACAATAAAGTGATGAGAATGTTACGTTAATGAAAACTTTTTTTTCTGATTTATGGTTTATTAGGTTGAATTATTACATATGTAAAATTAATCCATTAAAAACCCGTAAATTGAATATAATTACAATAACCAACTCATTTTCAAATACTATTTCATTATTTTCCAACAGACCCATTAACACTCAATGAAATTAACCATCGTAGTATTTCTCTTATTTTCTTGCACGTACAGCTATGGGCAAGAACATGATGAAGACAACAAAGAACTCGAACCTCATCCAAATCTAGTTGACAAATTATTAGAGTTGATTACATACAGGAATGAAAGGTTTTCTTCTGTTTTTTATCCCATAGGTGGGTTTAGTGAACAGGAGGGAATATCCATTGGAGTCATGCCCGTAGTGACCTTTAATGACAAGGATACATCTAGTAAAAGTCAAAAAAAATACAACCGTCCAACTACTTTCATCCCTTCATTTTCAGTATCGACAAAAGGACTTTTCAACCTGGATGCAAGCTTGATTATGTTTGGTAAAGGAAAGTTTAATATGTATTTCAATGGAGTGTATCAAAACGTTCCAAATACCTATTATGGAATTAACGAAGAGACTCCCACTGATACTACTTCCTATTTTAATAGACGCTTTTCAACATTTGGGGAAGTAAGTTACGAATTGACTGAAACGCTCTTTTTAGGACTTCATTATGACATCCAAAATAATACCATTGAAAACGTAGAAAGTGTACCTCATCTCTATGAAACATCAGAGGGGATTGCAGGAGGTTTTAATTTTGGACTAGGGCCTATATTGAAATTCGATACTAGAGATAACATTGTATATCCTACAAAAGGAAGCTTATTGGTAACTTCCATTACAGCTTATCCTAAAATGTTGGGTAACGATTATGTTTTTTGGCATTTCTATTCGGAAGTCAGTCACTTTTTCAAAATAAAAAATGAAAAAAATATATTAGGTTTCTTTGGTGCATTTCATATGAAAAGTGGAAACATACCTTTCTATTATCTTAATACGCTGGGTGGTTCAAAGAAGATGAGGAGTATCGCTCAACCCAATCGTTTCATTGATAAAAACTATTATTTGGCTCAGATGGAATACAGAAGACATCTATGGTGGAGAGTTGGATTGGTTACTTTTGCCAGTGTGGGTAATGTTTATGGCTCCAATGGAACTAATGCATTTGAAAACGTGAAATACACTTTAGGAATGGGATTTAGATTTCAGTTAGTTGAAAATATGAAGTTGAATTTCAGAATTGATTACGGTTTTGGAAATTATGACCAACAAGGCTTATGGCTTACAAGTAGAGAAGCTTTTTAAACTTTGTTGATCATCTTTATATCTTTAAATCTGGAATAATACCGAGGTTTCAATTGTAGTATCTGTTTTTTGTGTGGCTTCAACTTTAGCTACGCAATCAAAAGGGAAATATTCAATCATCTCTTCCATCGAAGTAAAATAATCAGTACCATACTTTTGTGTACCTTTATAAAAGACTTGATTGATCATTAAATATTTACCAGAAAAATTTTCTTTCAGTGTCTTGAATAAACCTTCAAGATCTGGAAGGATATACCAAATAATCTCACTAAGAAGGATGCAATCGTATTCTTTATACATCTCCAAACTTTTGGTAATATCACCCACTTGAAAATCTAAGTGAGGAAATAATGAATTGGCTCTTGCTATTGCTGTTTCTGAAATATCAATACTTTTAGGGATAATACCTGTTTCTCTATAGACCCATTCGGCATAATAGCCCAAACCGCAGCCACATTCAACAAGTGACTTTATATCAAAATTTCTCATATGAAGAATACCTGATAGTCGGGAGTAATTGTTGGGTTGTGTAGATTGGGTCCACGGGTCTTTACATTCTTTGTACATAGTCTCAAAGTCACCAATGAATTCGCCTTCTTTAATCACATAATCGTGATAGTTTTTCTCTGTTTCCATAATTTATTCAATAAATAAGTTTGTCATTAAAAAAAATATTGGCCGGGTAAATTTTATTGCATTGAGTAATATAACGTTAATTGCTAATAAATGTAAGTAAACTTCAAATTAAAATTGGAATAAGACTATTCATTGATGAATTAGCGTCAAAATGATTAAAGTCAAGCTTCCTTCTTCTCAATATTGAAAAGGCTTAGAAAATCCAGAATCAACAGTCATTCAATATTTATAAGTGAATTCATAAATAATAAGAAAATGGACCTAGCTTTCTACGAATTGAAATAATTCGAAAACAAAATAAATCACTTAACTGTTCCTTTTTTGTTATCTTGTTTTAGCTTAAGTCAATTTTTATAGAAAAACATATAATTATTTACTCTAAGATTAACTCATCTTCAACTTTAAACAACAAATATGCTATGAGTGGTTATAGGTTCACACAATATATCCCACCAGAAAATAAACAAAATAATACCTTTCAAGAACTCTTAAAAATATTTTTAGAACTGATCAATATTACTTCAGGTGATGTTTCAGAAACATTATCATGGATGAATGATCTTGATAAACAATATAATCTCACAAATGACAGTTATGGCATGGGTGACTTTTATGATGATCTCAAGAAAAACGGTTACATAAAGGAAAACCCAACCCAAACCGGAGACGTGACAATCACTCCAAAAAGTGAACAGAGTATACGTCAACAAGCATTAGATGAGATTTTTGGTAAATTAAAAAAAGGAGGCTCCGGTGATCACAAAACACCATTTGCAGGTAATAAAGGAGATGAATTTACACCCGATAAACGTGCTTTTGAATTTGGAGATGCTTTGAGTCAAATTTCAATGACAGACTCCATCCGCAATGCTCAAGTCAATCATGGTATTGATGATTTTTCGATTAATGAAGACGACCTTGAGGTAGTAGAAAAGGAGTATAGAACACAGACTTCTACTGTTTTGATGATTGATATTTCCCACTCTATGATTTTATATGGAGAGGACAGAATAACTCCAGCGAAGAAAGTAGCGATGGCCTTGGCAGAAATGATCAAGCGAAAGTATAAAAAAGATACGCTTGATATTATCGTTTTTGGCAATGATGCTTGGCAAATCAATATCAAAGATCTTCCTTATTTACAAGTAGGGCCATACCACACCAATACAGTAGCAGGTTTGGAGTTGGCAATGGACCTTTTGAGAAGAAAGAAAACGACCAATAAACAAATTTTTATGATTACGGATGGGAAACCTTCTTGTATAAAAGAGGGGGCGAAGTACTATAAAAATAGTTTTGGATTGGATCGCAAAATCGTCAATAAAACCCTCAATTTGGCGGCTCAGGCCCGTAGGTTGAAAATACCAGTGACCACTTTTATGATTGCTTCTGATCCTTATTTACAACAGTTTGTTCAGGAATTTACTCAAGCCAATAACGGAAACGCCTATTATAGTGGCTTAAAAGGTTTGGGAGATATGATATTTAGTGATTACAGCAGAAACAAGAAAAAAAGATAAATAAAGAAATACATGAAAAATTACACTCAACTTTCTACAGAGGAAAAAAAACAGATTCAAACGCTTGGTGAATTAAAAGCTTCAGGTTATCAGTCCAAATCCGTTAAACAAGAATTAAGGGATAATTTAATAGAAAAATTAAAGCAAAATGAAAGTCCTTTTCCAGAGATTTGGGGTTATGAGGAGACCGTGATTCCGGAACTTGAAAGAGGAATTTTGTCGATGCATAACATCAATTTATTAGGTTTGAGAGGTCAAGCAAAAACTAGAATTGCTCGACTTTTGATCAATCTTTTAGATGATGTAATTCCGGTGGTGAAAGGAACAGAACTGAATGATGATCCACTAGCACCTTTATCATTTAAAGCAAAAGAACTCATCAATACAAAAGGAGATGAGACAGAAATTGAATGGTGGTCGAGAGATGACCGTTACACTGAAAAATTAGCAACGCCAGATGTAAGTGTTGCTGACTTGATTGGTGACATTGACCCTATCAAAGCCGCGGCAAATAAATTAAGTTACTCCGATGAAAGAGTTATTCATTATGGGTTAATTCCTCGATCACATAGAGGTTTATTTGTGATCAATGAATTGCCTGATTTACAACCAAGAATTCAGGTTTCCCTTTTCAATATATTACAAGAAGGAGATATTCAAATCAGAGGTTTCAAGCTAAGATTACCGTTGGATATCCAATTTGTATTTACAGCCAACCCAGAAGATTATACAAATCGTGGTAGCATTGTTACTCCTTTGAAAGATAGGATCGAGACACAAATTATAACACATTATCCTAAAGATTTACAGATTGCGAAGAAGATCACAGAGCAAGAGGCTAATATTAAACCTTCACAAAAGGAAGTGATCAAGGTCAACGATATCACTCGTAATCTAATTGAACAAATTGCTTTTGAAGCGAGAGCCAACGAGTTTGTGGATGAGAAAAGTGGAGTTTCAGCCCGTTTAACAATTTCAGCACTTGAAAACTTGTACTCTTCGGCTGAGCGTAGACTTTTAATCAACAATGAAAATGTAACTTATGTAAGGGTGGCAGATCTTATAGGGACTATACCTGCCATTACAGGAAAAATTGAATTGGTATACGAAGGAGAACAAGAAGGAGCAGGCGAGGTTGCACAAAGTCTTATCAGTAAAGCAATCAGAAAACAATTTACTAATTACTTCCCATCTCCCGAACAGGCCAAAAAGCTTGGGGATAATTTATACCAGCCTATCGTAGAGTGGTTTGGAGAAGGTTATAAAGTGGATTTGATTCATGCATCGAGCAATGAAAAATTTAGAAAGGTATTGGATTCAGTTCCGAACCTTAGAGCAATTGTAGAGAAAAAATATCCGAATGAGCCTGTAGATGAAATTTACTACAGAATGGAATTCGTACTGCATGGTTTAGCTGAATTCAGTCAGTTAAGTAAACATAATCTTACGTCAAGTATGAGTTTCTCTGATTTACTGACAGGTATGATGAACTTTTCGGATGATGAAGATTTATAAAAAATACAACTTGGACAAATTGGTATAATAAAAGACCTTTTAGGGTAAATCGATCTATTTGTAACGCCGTTAAAAATAGTGAGTATAAAAAAATAGTAGTTGTTAGATATAACAATTATGATAATCATATCAATTTAGTTGTGACAGTGATGGGTTAATGATCCATCACTGTTTTTTTATTGCCCTAATTCTAATCTCTATCATTTGAGGTTACAACTGCTTATATTTGAATTTTAGCAGTTTTCCAATTTTAAAGGTTCAGCTGCTCGTTACGTTTTAAACTAAGTTTTCGTTAAATTATAATTCATATTTCTTCTAAACTTTATAGGGTCTACTTCCAAGCTTCCTTCTTCTTCATTTTTGTCTTAACACAAAAACGAAGCAAAAAAGTCTAGGCTTAGAAGTCAAAAGCTAAATTTCATTTCTTTCGCCTAAATGATTTTAAACTCGCTAAAGCTCAAACAAGAAAATCATTTTTAACGGCTCTATACATGAAATTCTTAACGCTTTTCCCTTCAAGGCCGATTTAGATACTACTAAATGACTGCCTGATTACAGATCAAAAAAATAGGGTTTAATAATTATCTTCTAAAATGCAGTTCTGTAGGGTCGTTGCATTGCAACGTCCTCGCGTACCATAATACACAACCATTTATACTTCATAGTAGAAATTAAATTAATTAACGAAAAAACTTATTTTACAACATTCATATTATTCTAATAACTAAAGGTAAAATGTCAAAATACTTCCAATACAGTGAAATAGAAATAGAGTTTCTTAAGAAAAAAGATAAAAAACTAAAAGCAGCCATTGAGAGAATAGGTATGATTCAGCGGAGCGTTAACCCAGATCTATTTTCTTCCATCATTAAAATTATTATTGGTCAACAAATCTCCACAAGGGCACAAGAAACCATTTGGGAAAGGCTAAAAGATAAAATAGGAGATGTGACAGCAGAGAACATTGAGAAACTGTCTGATGAATCTTTACAAAGTATTGGAATTTCTTTCCGAAAAGCATCTTATATTAAGAATTTTACATCAAAGGTAATTACCAATGAATTTGATATTGAGTGTTTACAGCAACAGTCAGATGAATCAGTAATTGAAGCACTTTCTTCCTTAAAAGGAATAGGTGAATGGACAGCAGAGATGCTCATGATCTTTTCAATGCAAAGAAAAGACATTTTATCGTATGGTGATTTAGCAATTATTAGAGGCATAAGAATGTTATATCGTCATAGAGAGGTTTCAAAAGAAAGATTTTTGAAATATAAGAAACGCTTTTCTCCTTACGGTTCTGTGGCCAGCTTATATCTATGGGCTATTGCAGGTGGAGCGATAGAGGAGTTAAATGATCCTATTTCTAAATAATTTTCAAAGTTGAATAAAGACCATACTAATATCGTCATAATGCTCCTTGGAGGAGCAAAGTTCTGAGATATACTCATAATTAACAGTAGCTAAATCAATCTTGTCCTTGAAACTATAAATACCATCTGTACTGATGATAACAGATTCTTTAAAGTGATGGGTGAAATGGATAATATGATGATTGAACCAGTTTTGGAAACTATGCTGTAAGTGGTAGCATAAAAAGTCTGGGACATTGTTTTGGTCTATTTTTTTCCAATGCCCATCAATGCCTATCAAACCATCTCCAGCACAATAAGTCACAGTGTATTTGGTGTTTGTATCCGTTACGTTTAAGAGTAAAGTACTCGCCAATTCATCATAGCTTAACGAAAGTAATCGTTGAGTCAATTGTATTTGGGTGAAAAAAGAATGTAGGATTTCATTCCCAATCATAGAAAGGTTTAAATCCTCTAAGCTGTTATGGTGTGATAATAAACGCTGACATGAATTACTCAATACCTTTTTAAAGAGCAAAGAAGCAAACTGACTTTCAATGGCTGAGGTACAACCGTCCATCACGGCACTAATTACAAATCTATTCTGAAGAATACGATAGAAAAGAGCATCTTCATTGTTTTCATGTTGATGCCCTCTTTTTGATAAAGTTTGGATAATCATTTTTCTTTTAAAAGCGTTTTTTTCCAATGATTACCCTATTTTTTATTCTTCTAAATCAAGATAATCTTCATCTTCTTGAGAAAGCGTGTCACCCATGTCATTCAATTGTGCTTGTAGATCTTTTTGTTCTTCCAATTCATGGAGCTTTTTGATCATCTCAGCATTGACATACTGTCCTTTCTTATTTTGAAGAATGTCTGTAAAATGTTCATATAGGTATTTGTATTCATCAGACTCCAATGACAAAACATCTAAGTGTCTTTTGATTGTCTTGTGATCATGACGTACAGCGGGGCCTGTTTGTCCATCAATAGGAGAAGGAAGTGAGAAGGCTTTATCTATCGTTTCTTGAACAAGAGGTTGAAGTTCCTGAAAAGATAAACCTGAAGTCTCAATGATTTGAGAAGAAACTTCAAGAAGATAATTTGTGAAATTACAAGCAAAAACGGCCGCGATATGAAGTCTTTTTCTTTCCTCACTATTCAAATGAAACACCTTTGGAGTAATGACTTCAGCCAATTGTGCCAACTGATCTAATGCTGTTTTAGCAGTAGCATCGATACAGATGGGAACTTCACTAAATTTAATCTTTTTGCCAAAAGAAAATGTCTGTAGAGGATAGAATACGCCAGTGTACAAAGTGCTACCTGACAGTACTTCTAGCGGTGTAGCACCAGAAGTGTGGACCAAGATCGCTTTATGATTTGGCAACTTGATAGTATCAGCCACTTCTTGAATGGCATTATCTGCAACGGCTATGATAAAGATCTCAGCAATACTATCTGAAAAATCTAATTGATCAGTAGGTCGTGCATCATAAAACTTCTTTGCTAGTTTTTTGGCGTTCTTTTTATTTCTGCTGTACACTTCTTCAATCACTACACCCTTATCTTCCAGTACCGTACCTAAGTGAGTAGCTACTCTCCCCGAACCTATTAAAGTTACCCTCATCATTATACTATAAATTCATGTCCCTTTTGTGGGATCACAACGTTTTTATATCCTAAATTTTCGATTCTTTCTTTAAATGCGACCATGGATTCTTCTTCACCATGATTTAAAAAGATTTGTGTGACTTTATTTTTGTCTTGCTGTTGAATGAAGTTTTGTAGATCATTGACATCCCCATGACCACTGAAAGAATCCGTTTGTTCAATTTTACAATTGACTTTCAAGTCTTCATTTCCAATCCTTAAATAGCCTTCATTATCTCTAAGTCTTGCTCCAAGAGTACCTTCGGCAGAAAAACCTACCATAAGCACAGTGGCATAAGGATTTTCCATATTTGCTTGTATATGATGTTGGATGCGTCCTCCCTCTAACATTCCAGAAGATGAAATAATGATATAGGGCTCATTATAATTAGAAATGGCCTTGCTATCATTTTGCTTCTGAGCGTATTCAATATTTTCAAAATTGAATAAAGAGTCGTAATCTTCTTTGAAGTCTTTGGCCTCTTGATTAAGTAAATATAGGAAATCTTCGTAGATCCTATTACTCTGCATGGCTAAAGGAGAATCTGCAAAAACCTTAATTCTTGGTAACTTCCCCTCTTCAAAGAGTTTATGTAATTCAAAAAGTACTGCTTGTGTTCTTCCAATACTGAAAGCTGGAATAATCAAGCGTCCCGGAATATCAATACACGCTCTTTTGATAACCTCTTGTAATTCCTTTGTAGAATCATCGATTTTGCTATGTTCTCTATTACCATAAGTAGTTTCACAAATTACATAATCGGCTTGAGGCAATTCGATGGGATCTTGTAAAAGAGGGTAGTTTTTCCTTCCGATGTCGCCAGAGAAGAGAAATGATTTTTCCACTCCTCCTTCTTCTACTTCCACTAAAATATGTGCGGCCCCTAAAAGGTGACCTGCGGGAAGGAATGTGACCCAAACTCCTGGCTTTATATTAAACCTTCTTTTGAATTGAATAGGGACCACTTCTTTCATGGTGTCACTCACTTCGGGTGTAGTGTAGAGGTTTTCGGGAATAAAGTTGAAATGATCTAAACTTAAACCTCTGGATTTCCTTTTGCTGTATGCCTTTAACTTACGTTGGTTGATACGAGCAGAATCTTCCAATAGGATTTGAGTAAGCGATGCAGTGGCAGAGGTACAAAGAATTTGTCCTTCAAATCCTTCTTTATATAAATTGGGAAGTTTTCCCGAGTGGTCTAAATGGGCGTGCGATAATAAAACTACATTGACTAATGAAGCATCAAAAGGTAAAGCTGAAGTAGGGTATAATGGGTCCGTTTCAGCCATATTTGACATATCTATCCCGCAATCAATTAATATTTGATATCCATCATCCAAAGTCAGTAACGTCATACTACCTGTTACCTTTTCGGCTGCTCCCCAAAATGTAAGTCTCATTCAGTTATTGTATTTATAATCTAAAAGTCATATGTATTCTATCAACAATCCTTTTAAAGCTTCCTACTGATATGTGATAACTGTATTTAATAAACTTTGAATCACACTACAAATAGGTGTTGCATTAATATTTATATTTTACTCACAAAAAGAAAGCAAGACAAAAAGGATAACGATTTTTGATAGAGTACTTACAAATTTAATATGAACGTCCACTAATAGAAGTAAAATCCAATAATTATTTTCAATCATCATGAAATAACATTTTATGTAGGACGATTATTATTTACCATTTGACTTATAAACTACCCTTTGGGGTAGTAGAAGTTTGTTTTGAACCCAATACCTTTGTTGACAAACAGGTATTAAAATGAGAACATTCTGTTTTACTACTTTCAGTTAACTAAGTATATTAGAAATTACTGATTCTTTACCATTCAAGAGGACAGGGTGCTTATTGTAAAAGTATTCTGTTCTTTTTTTATGTTAAGAATGTAACATTGTAACAGAAAATTATTTTAATCTAAGATTTTTTGACATTATAGAAAGTCAGATAAGTTTTTTCCTTCATTTCTAGTACACATTTTTGTAGCTTATAACAAAGTAAATTGTATACTACAGAATATGTTTAACACTACAAAGAACTTAACCTTATCAATATTCTTATTACTATCTATTTCTTCTTTTTATACTCCAAGAGCATTTAGTCAAGATCCAGTCAAAGACCTTAAAATAGGTATTTTGTATGATGCTCAAGTATATAAAGAGTCTAAGTTTATTGATATTTTAGAGAAAGAGGTCCCTGCCGTGATGGGCTCCTCCTACAATGTTACCTTCCCAGACCAATATCAGCTGTCAAGTGATTGGGATAATACGTTAGCTCATCAACAATTTGAGCGTTTACAAAAAGAGGAAGAGGTGGATGTTGTGATATGTTTGGGCGTTTTAGGTTCGACCATCGCAATACAAAAAAAAGAGTTAACAAAGCCTACAATCTTATGGGGAGTAATAGACCCCAAAGGCCAAGGAGTCCCTTTGACAGAAAATGGAACGACAGGGATTGATAACCTCAACTTTATATTGACGAGTTCCTCCTTGAAAACCGATATTATTACTTTTCATGATGCCATTAAGTACGAAAAAATTGCAGTGCTATTTGATGACTACATCCATCATCTGTATTCTCCCGCCAAACCTTTAGATAGAATAGTCAAAGAAATAGGAGTGGAATATACGGCCTTTGGGGTAAAGGATGATATTGATGAACTGTTGAATCAAATAGATACAACTTATGATGCAGTTTATGCTTCTTATATGTTTAAACTCCCTGATGAAAAGAAGCAGCAATTGTTTGAAGCATTAGCGGATAGAGGATTATTTGTTTTTTCTGCTGAAGGAGAACAAGGGGTTCAAAATGGTGCTTTGGTAGGCCTTAAAACAGAAGATAAGTTTGATATAATTGCAAGAAGAGTGGCATTGAATATAGAATCTATCTTTTATGAAAATGTGAATGCTAAAGATTTACCTGTACGAGTTGATTACGATGAGAAAATTGTACTGAATGCCGAAGTGGCAGGTAAATTATCATACCTCCCCAAATGGAATGTCATTTTCAATGCCGAATGGATCGATGCAGTGCCAGATGAGAGTGAACAATTGAGTTTGGAAAATGTCATTGATGAAGCCATTGCAGAGAATATGAACTATAAAGCATCTCAATATGGTACATTGAGTGGGGATGAACTTCGAAGAGTAGCCAATTCAGCATTAATGCCTTCTATAAATGCCTCTTTGGCTGGAACATGGATTGATCCTCAGACTGCAGATAGAGCATTTGGAACACGAGCAGAAAGGCAATTGTTAGGAACATTGGAACTCCAACAGGTGATTTATTCAGAAAAGGTTTTTGTCAATGCAAGAGTTCAAAAATACCTTCAACAATCAAGAAAAGCAGGAAATGAGCAAGTAATGTTAGATGTAGTTTATCAATCAGCAGTAGCTTATTTTAATTTACTCTACGCAAAAACACAAATCCAAATCACGGAGCGCTACTTAGAGTCAACCAAACGTAATTTAGAAATCGCTCAATTAAGAGAAAATGTAGGTTACTCTGGAAATTCAGACGTCTACCGTTGGCAATCGAATTTAGCACAATCAGAACAACAAGTGATCGATGCTAATCTACAGGAAAGACAACAAATGTTGGTTCTAAATAATCTATTGAACAGACAAATGAGTGCTCCTATTTATGTAAGAGATGTGGAGTTGACCGATGGGATATATGCAGGTTTAGCTTCCGAGGGGATGGCCAATCTAGTCAATGACCCCATTTCTTTGCTAATTATATCAGATTACATAGTAGAGAAAGCTGTAGTTCAAAGACCAATTGTTCAGCAGTACGCAGCTCAAATGTTAGCCATACAACGCCAACAATCATCCGATAGCAGAAACAGGTTTATTCCAGAAGTGGCTTTACAAGGATCTTACAATCGATTTTTAGCAAGAGGAGGAAGTGGAACTGAATCCATTGTTATTCCAGGTGGAACCACTGGTTTAGATCCATTAGATCAAAATTGGAGTATATCTGTTGTAGCATCCATTCCTTTGTTTTCGGGCTTTCAGAAAAGTAGGAATTATCAAAAAACGAAATATGATAAATTACAATTAGAGTCTCAGCAAAGGCAAATCAATCTTGATGTAGAGAAAGAGGTGAGAGCAGCATTGTATGAGTTGGCAAGTACGAGTACTAATATTACAAATTCTAGAGAAGCAATGGAAGCGGCTCAAAAAAACTTTGAAATTGTAAGAGATAACTATTCAAAAGGTAGAGTATCAATTATTGAATTAATTGACGCACAAAACAACGCCTTTGAATCAGAACAAAATGCAGCCAATGCAGTCTATCAGTTTTTACAGTCTTCAATGAAAATACAAAGAGCTGTAGGAACTTTTAGCCTTCTTCAAACAGATGCGGAAAGAGAAGCAACGGCCAGCGAAATCAATGAATTATTAAATAATCTAGATAGATAACATCCAAATGAAAAATATATTATTAAAGTTAATTTTTTTCTTATGCTTCGGACAATTATTAGGGAGTTGTGCCAAAGAAGAAGAAAAACAGGAAGAAGTGATTAGACCCGTTCGCTATACACAAGTTTATTTTTCGGGAGGAGAAGCTTTCCAAACTTTTGCAGGTGTCTCTAAAGCAGGAACAGAATCTCAACTGAGTTTTAGAGTGAGTGGCGTTTTGACAAGTATTAAAGTAGTGGAAGGAGATGTAGTGAAAAAAGGACAACTCATAGCAACCATTGATGATTCTGATGCTAAAATTGCTTTTCAACAAACGGTAGCTCAAACTCAAAGTGCCAAAGTACAATTGGAAACGATGAAAGCAAGTTTGGACAGGACAAAGAAGTTGTATGAAGCGAATAACGTTTCACTTTCTGAATATGAACAGGCAAAAAATTCTTTTTCTTCTGCAAAAGCAGCTTATAAAAATAGTCAACAAACGGAAGACCTTAAGCGACGAGAGTTGAGCTATTATAAACTGTATGTCCCGATGGATGGAATTATTGCGGAGAAGATTGCCTCAAGAAATGAAAATATCATGGCAGGTAATCCAGTGGTGAAATTCGCTTCAGGTAATGACCTTGAAATAAAAGTTGGAATTCCAGAAAAATACATTTCTAAAATTAAAGTAGGCGATAAAGTTGATGTGTCTTTTACATCGGTAAGTGGTAAGAACTTTAAAGGGAAAATTACAAAGTTATCTTATGTTGCGGATGTGTCGTCTACATTTCCAGTTACCGTATTACTAGACTCTAAATCGCAAAATGTAAGACCTGGTATGTCTGCAAATGTAACTTTCCAAGTTCAACAAAAATCTTCAGAACCTTATATGATTGTACCAGTAGATGCAGTGGGAGAAGCTGTTAATGGTCAACGCTTTGTATATACCGTTGAAAAATTAGATGATAAGACGGGAATAGTGCATTATAAAGCAATAGAGATCGGAGACTTGAGTGGTAAAGGTTTCATTGTAGAAAAAGGATTAAAAGAAGGCGAAATAGTGGTGACAAGTGGCGTCACAAAAATCAGTGATGGCTTAAAAGTAAAGTTCCTTAAAAAATACCAACAGAAGATTTAGAAGCCCTATGAACATTACCGAATTTTCAATTAAATACAACGTTCTTACTTTCACCCTTGTGGTCTTGTTGGGCTTTATTGGTTTTCAAACTTATGAAACCATGCCACGAGATAGTATGCCTCCTTTTACAGTAAGGTTTGTTTCCATTATTACCACTTATCCAGGAGGATCACCTGAGAGAGTGGAGATGTTGGTGACCGATAAGATAGAGAAGCAATTACAGCAAGTTTCAGAACTTAAATCCATAAAATCTGAATCGAGAAATAATGTATCCATCATTACATTAGAAATAAAAGAGATGTATTCAGAGATGCAACCTATCTATGATAAGATTAGGAGGAGAGTGGATGAGGTGAAACCTGATTTACCCAGTGGTTGTGAAGTTCAAATCAAAGATGAAGACATTGTAGATGTGTTTGGTGTAATTTATTCCATCACTGGAGAGGGTTATTCTTACAAGGAACTTTATGATATTGCCAAGGATGTGAAAGATGGTTTGATAAAGCTTCCTAACGCCGCTCGTGTTGAGATTGTAGGAGAACAAATAGAAAATGTTTTCGTGGAATTTGACAATGCAGCCGTCTCAAAATACGGATTAACAACCAATATGATTAAGAATGCGATTGCCAATACAAATATTATATTTCCTGGTGGTGATGTGAAATTTGGCACAGAAAGAATCATTTTAGAACCAACTGGTAGTTTTGATGCGGTGAGCCAAATAGAGAAAGTAGTTATACCGTTACAAAATGGTCAATCGGTTCATTTAGGAGACATTGCAAAGATTAGAAGAGGATATAAAGATCCGACAGAAAGTATTGTAACGGTTTCAGGACAACCTGCTATTTCATTAGGTGTGAAACTCAAAGATGGAGGTAATATTGTGCAGTTAGGACAAGAAATTGATGAGAAAATCAAGTATTATCAGGAACAATATCCTTGGGGAATCGAGTTTACGAGAACTGCTTCAGCTGATTTATATGTTGAATCTTCTGTAGATAGTTTTGTCAGTAATCTATTACAATCTGTCGCTACAGTATTAGCAGTAATGCTTCTTTTCTTAGGATTAAGAACCGGTCTTGTAGTGTCAGCTTTAATTCCTTCAACGATTGTTATAACATTTGTGATAATGGGTTTGGTAGATGTAGGTCTAAATCAGATTTCATTGGCTGCTTTAATTATGGCATTAGGCATGTTAGTAGATAACGCCATTGTGATGTCAGAGTCAATCATGGTGAAAATGGAAAGAGGGGTAAAGGTATATAATGCAGCAATTGATTCAGCAAAAGAATTGATGGTGCCTTTATTGATTTCTACATTGACTACATCGGCAGCTTTCCTTGCTTTTTTCCTTGCAAAGTCCACGATGGGAGAAGTCGTAGGGCCAATATTCGTGGTAATTACAATTGCTTTAATGAGTTCATGGGTCATGTCAATTACTTTGATTCCATTGTTATCTATCTACTTGATAAAAGTAAAACCTAAAGATGTAACGAATGAGGCTGATAAGAGCTATTTTGATAAATTGATGGGCTATTATAAACCGTTTTTAGTGTGGAATTTAAAACGTCCTATTTTGTTTCTTGGAATAATAGCCCTTTGTTTTTTATCCATGACAAAAATAGCACCTCATGTGCCTTTCATTTTTATGCCTGATTCGGATAGGGCTTTGGTCACTGTCAACCTCGAATTACCAATGACATCAGATATTTCAGTGACAAAAGATGTAGTTAAAAAGGTCGATGAATATTTGAAAAGATTCTTGTTAAGTGCCGAACAGGCTCAAAATAATGAAGAAGGAATTTTAGACTATACTTCATATGTTGGAGAAGGTGCTCCAAAATATGATTTGGGTTATCAAGCACCTGAAAAATCATCCTATACCGCCCATATTTTAGTCAATAC
This sequence comes from Flammeovirga sp. EKP202, assembly GCF_014534745.1. Lineage (GTDB taxonomy): Bacteria > Bacteroidota > Bacteroidia > Cytophagales > Flammeovirgaceae > Flammeovirga. Next base: position 20,302 of record NZ_JACVVP010000018.1, on the reverse strand, counting down.
AACATCCAATGAATTTAATCAAGTTGTCATTGATAGTTTGGATTGGTATTGCTTTAATAATTTCCCGGATTTGCAGCCACGAATAAAACGACTGGGAAGTGCAGGTGGAGCCGATAATCCAATTGAAGTTCGTATTTCAGGCCGAGACCCGCTGGTTTTATATGAGTTGGTCAACAAGGTTAAAACAAAACTTGCAGAAACTCCTGGTACAAAAGATATTAATGACGATTGGGGATTGAAAACCAAGAAGTTTATTATTAAAATTGATCCGGATCGTGCAGAATTGGCAGGGGTAACCAATCAAGATATAGCAATGTCAATGTTGACAAGTATTTCTGGTGTAGAATTGGACCGTTATCGAGAAGATGATGAGTCTATTCCAATTATGATGAAAGACAGTCATGATGGAGAGTATTCTTTAAGACAGTTGGAATCGATCAACATTTATTCTCAGATGAATGGAAATAATGTACCATTAAAGCAAGTGGCTGACATCATTACGAATTGGCAGTTTACTAAGATTAAGAGATACGACCTTTTCAAGACCATAACAGTGACGGCAAATGTCGATAAAAATACTACCTCCAATGCCGTGATGAGTCAAGTGACCCCTTGGTTGGAGGAAAATCAAAAAGAATGGGATACAGGTTATTTTTATGATTTTGGTGGAGATATCGAAAAATCACAATCAGGTATCGGTTCTGTTGTAGCTTTTTTACCTCTTTCGTTTTGTATTATTATTTTATTATTGGTTGGACAATTCAATTCTATAAAGAAAGCATTGATTATTTTATTAACGATTCCAATGGGAGCTATTGGCGTCTATTACGGTCTCTTTATCACAAATTCTTACATGGGATTTTTTGGATTTCTTGGGCTCGTTTCATTAGCTGGAATTGTGATCAACAATGGAATTGTATTGATTGATAGAATAGAGATAGAATTAACGGAGAATAGCAGATCGGCAGCAGATGCAATTGTAGCCGCTGCTACAGAGCGATTTAGACCAATATTATTGACAACCGCCACTACAGTTTGTGGTTTAATCCCTTTATGGTTAGGAGGAGGAATTATGTTTGAACCTTTAGCCATCAGTTTACTGTTTGGGTTGTTGTTTGCTACTGTACTCACTTTAGTATTAGTGCCTGTTTTTTATAGTTTGTTTTATAAAGTAAAATTTAAAAATTACGACGGCTCAAATTTATAATGCTCTTTTGTAGTTAAAACCGTATCATTATCGTGAGGATATTGTATTATTTATGCATTATCCTCACGATTTTTTTTGAATAACTATTTTATAATTCATGCATATAACATTGTGAAATTATCAGTAAATTCAATTGCACACGTCCGTTTGACACTACATCCATAAAAAAACTTGGATTTAGCTAAGTATTTTTATAATTTTATATAACAAGACTCTATTCATATCATACAAAAGGCTTGCGAATAAATATTGTCTATATAAAAAAGTTTGGTTCTGAACTTACCCTTTTCATAATACTATTGTTATGTTCGTTTGGTATTTCTCTCGCTGAGAATACCCCTAAGGCTGATATTGCCTCTTTGAAAGACACTTCCTTAAAACATTTGAATTTACTCTCAGATTCAACGCTTTTCTTTACAGAAAGGTTAAAGCAGTTGGCTTTAGATATTGGTGATAAAGAGGCAGAAAGTTTTTCTTATCAGTTAAGTGGAAGCTATTTTTTAAAGAAAGGGGAGATCACGAAAGGGTTTGAGAATACCATAAAGGCATTGCACATTTCAGAAGAAATCAAAGATTGGCCTGATGTATCCACCATTTGCAATAATATAGGAGTCTATTATTTCAGAAAACGAGATTACAAAAAGGCTCTTGAATATTATTTGAAAGGTTTAGAATCCATTCGAAGCGGAATGTACGAAGCGGATGAGATTACACTCGAACAAAGAAGGCACGAGGTGAGTATGCTACTCAACATTGGTGAAGTATACATGAAGTGGGGGCATAATCAATTAGGTTTGAAATATGAAGATGAAGCTTACGTTAGTGCCATTAAATATAATTTCAAAGAAGAAGAAGCGTACGTTTTAGCCATTAAAGCACAGATATATGCCAACCTTGGTGAAATGGAAGAGGCAACAGCTTATATTAACGAAGCACTATTACACTTCGAAGTTTTTGATGATCAATATGCTTTGTGTGAATATAAATTGATGTCTGCTGAATATTACTTCATGTCCTCAAACCTTGAATTAGCTAGAAAGCAAGCTTTAGAAGTTTATGAGCTTGCAAAATCATTGGAGGCAATGTTTTTCATTAAAGATGTATGTGAATTATTGGCCAATATTGAGCATGAGGATAACAACTGGAAAGCAGCATATCATTATGTAACGGAGTTTAATGAAGTAAAATCTAAAATTGATAATATTGAAATTGAAACAAGGGTAGAGAAAATAAAATCATCGTATGAATCTGATAAGCACATCTCAGAAATCTATTCTCTCAAATTAGAGAAAGAGTATAATGAGCGAGTGATGAACGACCAAGAGAAGTTTATTTATGTGTTAGTCATCATTTTCGTAGTCAGTGGTATATTTATTTACTTTCTATATAGATTTTATAAAGACTTGAAGGTGGCGTATCAAAAAATTTCTGATAAGAACTTCAAGATTGAAATTCAAGCGGAAGAAATTGCTGCACAAAGAGATCATTTACAAGAATATGTAGAATTAATTGACTCTAAGAACAGAAGGATTTCGGCAGGGGTAAACTATGCCACAAGAATCCAAAATGCATCACTCCCAATACGTTCGAATATTGAAAAATTGTTTAAAGAGTTAGTGTTATTTTATAAGCCAAGAGATCTCGTTTCTGGTGATTTCTATTACTCTTCAGGGATGCTTGAAGGCGTAGAAGATGAAATGGCAATAATAGCATGTAGTGATTGTACCGGGCACGGTGTCCCTGGTGCTTTTATGTCACTTATTGGTACAGGGCTTTTGAATGAGATCATAAAAGTGAAACATATCACTTCACCAAAAGATATTTTAGAGAACCTTCACCTACAATTACAGAAAACTTTAAAACAACATGAGAGTTATGGAGTTCAAGATGGTATGGATATATCAATAGCATTAATTAACTACACAAAAAAGAAAGCTGTGGTAAGTAGTGCAAAAAATTCTTGGCTTTACTATCAAAATGGTAGGCAATTTGTTATGAAAGGAGATCGAAGAAGTATCGGTGGAATGGACTTGAATAGCTCTTCTTTTAATAACTATGACGTCGATTTTAGTAAAGAAGAGACTTTTATTTATTTCTATTCCGATGGTTATCAAGATCAATTGGGCGGACCTAATAATAAAAAATTTTTAGTGAAAAGGTTCAGACAGTTGATGGAGGAAATACATCAGTATCCTGCACAAGAGCAAGAAAAGATATTGTTGAACCGTTTTGAATCGTGGAGGAAGCAACAAAACGAAACACAAACAGATGATATATTAGTTCTTGGTTTTAAGCTTTAAATAATAGAGAACAATTTTTTTAAACACATTAAATAGTGAACAAAAATATACTGCTACTAACTTTTTTACTCTTTACTTCGGTCCCATTGCTAAGCCAAATACCTACTGCTGGTAAAGAGGGAGAAGAAAAATACGAGCATATTAAACAGTATCTGGAGAAAGTTAAATATAAAAGCACTTCAGAGACCGTAAATACTATTGATTCCTTACTTAGGCTGGATGAATATGGGTCAATTACAGAAAGAAAAATTGACTTAATTGAGATAAAAGGAAGGTCCTATATGATAGGAGGGTACTTAGATAGTGCCAAAATTTACCTAACTCAAGCTAAAAAAATGAGTTTTGAGGCCGATTATTTGAGAGGAAAAGGAAAAAGTTGCTTATGTCTGGGATCGGTTGAATTTTTCATGGCTAATGATTCTTTGGCTTTCATTAATTTACTAGAAGGCTTTGAATACCTGGAATTATTACAAGACTCAACTGAAATAGCGGAAGGGTGTAATCATATGGGGTTGTATCTAAAAAGTAAAGGGGATTTTGATCAAGCAATCCACTATTTTCAAAGAGCCAAAATGATTTATGAGGAAAATAATAATCTTCAAGGGTTGTATAAAGTATTGACTAATGAAGCTCTCATTTGGAAAAACAATAGCGTAGAAGGGAATGAAAAACTCCAACAAGAAAATTATTTAAAGGCTATAGCCTCTTTTGAAGAAGCTCTACAGGTAGGTCATCAATTAAAAAATGACTATTTTGTGGCTACTGTTTACATTAATATGTCAGGTACTTTTTCTTCTCTGAGTAGTACACTGAAAGATTCATTATTGAAGCGAGAGAATATCGATAAAGCGGTTTCAACAGCTAAGAAAGCAAGAACAATTTTATTAAAAAATAATCTTAAAGAGAAACTTGCACCTGCTTCTACGTTAATTGGTATAGGCTTTATGAAATTGCATCAGTTCGATTCTGCTGAACATTATATTTATGAAGCAATTGACTTGATTAATAAATACAAGTATAGCTACTCTACTCATGCAGCGGCATTAGAAGTGATGGGAATCATTGCTCTCGAAAGGGATAAAGATGATAAGAAAGCAGAGAAATATTTTTTGGAAGCTTATAATATAGCTGGAGATAATACTACAATTCAAAGAAAATTTAAAATATTAAGTTCTTTAATTCAGATCTATGCGAATAGAGGTGATTATCAAAAAGCGTATGAATCACAGCGAAAATTAATCAAAGTCAATGAGGAGTTAAATAATCGATCTGAATTTAGAAAATTGACTCAGTTAGAAGCTAATTTCAGAAATAAAAAACTAATTAAGGAGAAAACAATAAAGGATAATTTATTAAGATCGGCTCAGAAAGAAAGAACGTTATGGTTCTGGATTGTTATTTTAGTTTGTGTTCTAGCACTAGTGGTAATTGTGTTGTACTTTATCAATATTCGCTTAAAAGAAGCACAACTGAAAATATCAGAAGAGCAAAAAGCGAATGCCATTGAAAGGGAGAAACGATTAGAGGAATTAGATGAGTTTAAAACTAAATTCTTTGCAAATATTTCACATGAATTTAGAACTCCACTGACATTGATGATTGGAGCTGTTGATGATTTAAAAGGGCAGGTTGAAAGAAATGATAGTTTGAGGTCACTTGAATATCAAACCAAGCAACTTTTAGAATTGATCAATCAGATACTTGACTTGACAAACTTAGAACTTCAAAATAACAATACTTTGAAGTTAAGTGAAATAGATATTAAAGAATTATTGACCGTTGGTGTGGCATCTTTCCACTCTTATGCTGAACAAAGAAATGTCAAATTAGATTTCATTTTTAAAGGGACTCGAAACGTTGGTTATACTGATAAAAATAGTATCAATAAAGTAGTAAATAACCTTATTTTTAATGCAATCAAGTTCTCAAAAGAAGAAGGTGAAATAGTTGTCAAAGCAACTATAAAGGATGGTATATTAAGTATGTCGTTTTATGACAATGGTAAAGGAATTGCTCCGGATGATCTTCCATACATCTTTAATCAATACTATCACTCTAATATAGGTCTTTCCACAACCAATGGAATTGGATTAGCTTTGACACAAGGAATTATCACAAAGTATTTTGGTACAATAAAAGTGGAAAGTGTGGAAAATGAGTGGACGAAGTTTGGTGTGGAAATTCCAGTAGACCTGTCTTATTTTGAATCTAAAGAAGTGGAACTAGAAATAATAACTTCTGATATTGAGCATCAACCTATAGTAGATCAAAATATAATTCCAGAAACTCCTGAGCCAATTTTAGAGGTAAGTAAGGAGGAAAATTTACCTTCTATTTTAGTGATTGATGATAATGAAGAAATAAGAAAATACCTTCATAAGATACTTAAAGAGAAGTATGATGTAAGCCTTGCAGAGAATGGTAAAAAAGGTTTTGAGATGGCCAAAGAAATAATGCCTGATATTGTTCTATCTGATGTTATGATGCCGGAAGTAGATGGTATTGAAATGACTCGATTATTGAAAGAAACTGATCAGACATCACATATTCCAGTCATATTGCTTACTGCAAAAGCGGATCAATCGACATTACTACAAGGCTATACAACTAAAGCAGATGCCTACATTACGAAGCCATTTAACAAACAAGAATTATTAATAAGAATTCAGAATTTACTTGAGAACAGGAAGATACTTCAATCTAAGTTCAGAGAGCACTTCCTAGTGAAGAAAGATGTGGTAGAGTTTTCAAATAATGATGAGAAATTAATTAAATCATTTACTTCAATCATTGAAGATAATCTTGATAACACGGAATTAAGCGTAGAAGAAATCGCTCAAAAATTATTTATCAGTAGAAGTCAGTTACACCGTAAAATTAAAGCGTTAACAGGAAAGTCTTCGAGTGTATTTATGAGAGATATAAGATTGAGATACAGTGCTGAGCTACTCAAAAATTCTGATACGAGTATCTCAGATATTGCCTATCAGACTGGATTTAACACACCTGCTTATTTTACAAAATGTTTCTCTGATCTTTATGGTGTCTCTCCTAAGAGATATAGAGAGGGAGAAGATTTTAAATTAAAAAATTACAATTAATTCTTTAAAAATTATTGTAATGAAGTGTTCTAATGCTTAAATTAATACCTTTGATAAAAGTGCAGTAACAATAGTAGAAAGGTTTCTTTTGCACTTGGTTTTTAAGAATTAAATCAGCTTATTTTTACTATGTTTGATGATCTTATCAAAAATAAAAAAGAACAATCTGAAAGCAATCTTCAGGAAGAAAAGTTTATTACAGAGGACTTTTTAATCCTCGACACTGAAACCACGGGTTTAGACGCAGGAGTTGACGAAGCTTTGCAGATAAGTATTATCAATGATAAAAAGGAAATTCTTCTAAGCACATACATTAAACCTAAATACAGAAAAACATGGCCTGAAGCAATGGCTGTCAATGGAATCTCTCCCCAAATGGTAGAAGATGCTCCTGTATATGATTTTGCCATGCAAGATATGATCAATGACCTTGTAGAAGATCAAAATGTGATCATTTATAATGCACCTTTTGATATGAACTATGTGGACCTTAGAAATGCTAAAGGAATTTACTGTGCAATGAATGTTTTTTCTACAGGTGTGATAAAGGAATGGAATGAGAAATACAATAATTATACTTGGCAACGTTTATCAACGGCATTTAATCATTTTAAAAGTCATTTAACTTTAGAAGATAAAATACTTTTAGATAATGCCCACAATTCTTTATCTGATAGTTTTATGACTTTGTTTGTTTGGGAACAATTAATGCAAGCCGGATACGAAAAAGGGACCAATTATCTTAAATAGCTCTTTCATAAGATTTAGCCTCTAACCAAGATTTCCATTTTCTATAAAAATCAATTTCTTGAGTGGCAATTTGTCCATCAGCTTTAATAGTTAGTGTAATAAGGTGATCTACTACAATCCATGTATCTTCATGCATTTGCCCCACAAAACTCATTGCTGTATTAAAATTTAAGAAAATCATATTTTTGATAGCATCCATTTTATCATAATAACGTTGAGGTAATTCGCTATGTGTGATGAAATCAATGAAATTCCCAATCTCAATTTTTTCTTCTTCTACAATTCTACCATCACATCGAGCAACAGCCATACCTACAGCAAAAAGGCCAATTACATAAGGTTCGTAATATTCTGTATTGTAAAGTTTTTCTGAAGTATGGAGAATTAGATGATGCATGTACTCGTTAGCGGCAGAGTCATTTTCCTTTAATAATAATAGATCATCTTCTTGAAGAGAAATCTTTTCAGGAGCATTGAGTTTCTGGCGATTTGGAGAATTATCTAAAACTGCATTTTCAAGAGCTTTCCAAATTGACATGTTTCTAGATTAAGTTTATTTACAGATACACATAAAAAAATAGTCTTCTACAAATTTAACATATTTGCTAAAAATCCAAAATGCTAATAGATTTTTTTGACATTCATTTGCACCATTTTAAAATTTGAGAAGAACGTTTTATGAGATCACTTAAAGGGTGATTCAGTTTGATAAATAACTGTTACAGTACTTTATTTAGCGGTTTCAGTAGTTGAGATGCTTCACAATGAACGTATTTGAGTATATATGGATAGATTAATACGATTTATTTACACGATCATTATCATAATTTTTATACTCTATAATTACTATCTAAAATGAGGCATTTATTTCTGTATACAATATTAATTGTATTTACTTCTTGTACAGGAGAGAAAGTTCAAGAGAACACTACTAAAGATCAATTGGTCAAAGTAGTTCAAGTACTAGAAGATGGAGCTAATAAAACCAATATAGCTACTGGGGTTTCTATCCCACAAAAAGAAGTACAATTATCTTTCAGAGTAAGTGGTCCTTTAAAGACTTTTGACTTGGAAGAGGGACAACATGTACGAAAAGGACAAGTCTTAGGTATAATTGATCCAAGAGATTATAAAATTGAATTGCAGAAAGCAAAATCCACCTTTCAGTTAGCAAAAACCGCAAAAGATAGAGCTGAAAAGCTTTTTCAAAAAAATAATATTTCAGAGCAAGCTTATGATAAAGCTGTTCTTGATTTTGAACAAGCGTCTTCAAACTTAGAATTTGCTGAAAATGCTTTAGTAGATACTAAATTAATAGCTCCTTTTACAGGGCGAGTTAAAAAATTAACGATAGAAAAAGGCGAGCATGTCACGGCGTCAAAAACAGTAATTACTTTACAAGATTTTGAAAATACGAGGGTAAGGTGTACTGTACCAGAAGAGGTTGTGATGAAAGTCAATGAATTGGATAAAATTGAAGTTGTTTTTGATTCTAAGCCAGGTAAAACGTATTGGGCAAAAGTGATTGAAGTACTACACGATACAGAGCAGTTGAATTATGCTTACCCAATGTTATTAGAAGTTCAGGAGGTTGAAGAGCTTTTTTTAGCAGGTATGACAGCAGAGGTATACTTCAGTTTTAATACTAATGATGCATCTACGGTTACTTTACCTTCAAGTGCGGTAATTGGCGAGGCCAATGGTGACTACTTTGTTTGGGCGGTTTCCCCTGAAGAAAATACGCTTAAAAAAGTGAATGTACAATTACTACAATTGAAAAATGAAAGTAAGGTTGAAGTAAAGATGCTGGGGAATGCAGATTTTGTGGTTGCAACGGGTGGTTCTCTATTGGTAGAAAACCAAAAAGTAAGAGCCAACTTTGAAAATTCTTTAATCACTAAGAACTAATAAACCAATGAACTTAACGAAATTTTCAATTGAAAATAAACCGTTTACCTGGTTTATTTTAGCCTTGGTAATATTAGGAGGTGTGATTGCCTATCAAAAAATAGGTAAGTTAGAAGATGCCCCATTTACGATCAAACAAGCTATAGTTTTAACCACTTATCCGGGTGCTTCTGCAGAAGAAGTAGAACAGCAAGTGACAGATAAATTGGAGGAGGCCATTCAAGCCATGGACGGTTTGGATTATTTAGACTCTGACAGTAGACATGGAGTTTCAAGAATACTTGTAGTATTAAAAAAGACTGTTCATGGAGATGATATTCCCCAAATGTGGGATATGTTGAGAAGAAAAGTAGGAGATGTACAATCACAGTTGCCTGCAAATGCAAATCCCTCAATTGTCAATGATGACTTTGCTGATGTACTAGGACTTTTCTATGGTATTTATGGTGATGGTTTCACATATAGAGAACTCAATGATTATGCTGACGATATTAAAAAGGAGTTATTAAAAGTAGATAATGTCGCTAAGGTATCACTTTTTGGTAAAGCACAAGAGAGTATTGACCTAAAATTATCTTATTCGGCAATGAATCAGTTGGGTGTATCATTAGAAAATGTGATGCTTGCACTTAATCAGCAAAACAAGCTTGTAAATGCTGGCTTTGTCAATACCCATGAACAAAGATTAAGAGTTAAAATCGGTGGAGATTTTAATGATACAGAAGAAATTGGGAATTTCCTTATTACAACTTCGAAAGGAAATCAAATCAGATTAAAAGAAATTTGTGCGATTGAGGAAGGGTACGTCACTCCCTATACTTCCAAAATGAAAATACAAGGGATTCCAGCGGTAGGTTTTGCTATATCTGCTTCAGCTGGTGCCAATGTAGTGGAAGTAGGGGAAGATGTACGTGCTCAATTGGAGGTAATAAAACAGAATCTTCCAGCAGGATTATTCATCAAAAATATCTATGACCAAGGCAATGAATCTAAAGTAGCCAATGATGGTTTTGTTTTTAACCTTATTGCTTCAGTTGGGACAGTAGTATTAATTCTTCTTTTCTTTATTGGTTTAAAGAATGGTATCCTAGTAGGGTCAGGGTTAGTATTTTCAATCCTCGCAACGATCATTATAATGTGGTCTTTTGGAATCAATATGGAAAGGGTTTCATTAGCAGCATTGATTATTGCCATGGGTATGTTGGTTGATAACTCCATTGTGGTCATCGAATCCATTTTAATGAAAATGAAAATGGGTATTCCTAAGAAACAGGCCATTATGGAAGCTGCAACGGCTTCAGCTTGGCCACTTTTAGGAGCAACCATTATTGCAATTCTTACCTTTTTACCAATCAGAATTTCACCAGACTCAACCGGTGAATATTTATCATCTCTATTCAGTGTTTTAGCCATTTCACTTTCTCTAAGTTGGGTTTTTGCACTTACGCAGTCGGCATTAGTATGTGATGTTTTTTTAAAGGATGAAAAGAAAAAAGAAGGAGAATCAGATGACCTATTCCGAGGAAAATTCTATGATAAATTCCGCTCTTTCTTAAAACTTGGTATCCAATATAAATATATTTCATTAGGCATTTTCCTAGGATTATTCGCTTTCTCATTGTTCACGGCTAAATACATGTCTATCGTATTTATGCCTGAACTTGAGAAAAATCTCTTCAAAATTAATGCTTTCACTCCGGAAGGGACAAGAATTGAATACACGGAAGAACAAGCGGATAAGATCTATGATTGGTTGATGGAACAAGAAGAGGTGAAAGAAGTGACAATGACTTTGGGTAATACACCTCCAAGATATTTCCTTGCCTCATCAGCTTATGGTCCCCAATCCAATGTGATGCATTTTATTGTAGAATGTGAAGATTATGATAATGTAGATAGAGTTTTTTCAAGGTTAGAAAAAGAGAAATATTCTAATTGGCCAGATATATTTATCCGTCCCGAACTTTACTCTGTAATGTCACCATTAGACGGTAAGGTAGAGGCTCGATTTATGGGTAATGATATTCAAGTCTTAGATTCTTTGGTGAATGAAGCCATGATGATCATGAGAGAAAGTGATCTTTCAAGACATGTTCATAGCAGCTGGTTTAATATGGCTCCAGTTTGGACAGCGGAGTACTCAAATAACAAGGCAGCAAGAGCAGGGGTAACAAGAGCAGAAATTGCGAACTCATTTAGAGTAGTGAGTGAAGGCTTGCCAGTGGGTACTTACAGAGAGGATAATGAATTAATGCCAATTGTTTTGAAATTGGATGAAGGAGAAATTCCAAATATTGAGAAAGTGGAAAACATGAAGGTGATTTCAGGGGAAAAAAATGTTCCTCTTCCACAACTTACTAACGGAATGAGTTTAGGTTATGAATACCCTCTTATTCAAACGTACAATCGCCATAGAGCTTTATCGGCATTATGCGATCCTATCGATGGGGTAACTACTGCAGAATTGCAAAAAGATATTGTAAGTAAGATCGAAGCAATGGAACTTCCAGAAGGATATACTTTCATGTGGGATGCTGAAAAGAAGAATCAAAAAGAAGCTGTAGATGCAATTGTCACATTCTTCCCATTGGCTTTCTTACTGATCATTGCCATTTTGATTGCATTATTTGGTAATTACAAACAACCTCTGATTGTGATGGTGTTACTTCCATTCTCCCTAATAGGAGTGATCTTCGGGTTAGTTGGATTAGGAAGAGCATTTGACTTTATGTCATTTATTGGGTGGATTGGTTTGTTAGGTATGGTGATTAAAAATGTCATTGTATTGTTGGATGAGGTAAATATACAGAGGAAAGAAGGACTATCACATCTTGATGCCATTGTTTATGCAACAATTTCAAGAACCAGACCAGTATTAATGGCAGCTATCACCACCATGTTTGGTATGATACCATTGATTCCAGATTCAGTTTTTGGGGCTATGTCCGTGACTATTATTTTCGGTTTAGGGTTTGCTACATTCTTGACGTTGATAGCCGTACCTGTATTTTATGCCATTTTCTATAACATCAAACTAAACAAATAATATCCATGGAAAAATTACATAAACACTTCGTAGTTCTCCTGATATGTTTAGGAGCAATAGAAGCTCACGCTCAAGTCAATGATCCTTATTTATTGCAATATAGAAAAGAAGCGATTGAGCATGAACAATTAGTGAAAATGGCTGAAAATACGGTAGAAGTAGGATATCAAAACTACAAAGCCGCCATGGCGAATATGATGCCGAAGATTGGTGCTAGTGCAGATTACTGGTACGTTCAAAATCCATTAGCAATGGCTTTGCCAGATGATCCAAGGTTTGGAGATTTAGCGGGAGAAACATTAGGGCAAGGTGCTCAACATCAATATGGACTTTATACTACGTTGACTCAGCCTATTTATAAAGGAGGTCAGCTTCAAGAGCGTAAAAAGAGAGCCGATATTCAGTATAAAATTGCTTCTGAACAACTGCAAATCACAAGTCAGGATGTCATCATGGCTACAGACCTTCAATATTGGCAATCTGTCGCTCAAAATGAGCTGGTTTTTGCAATGCAAAATTATAAAAATGATTTATCTAGAATTGCAGGTTTAGTAGAAAATAAGGTTGAGGTTGGAACGCTTGACAGAAGTGATCTATTGATGACGGAAGTAAGAGTGAACAGGGCAGATTTAGCTGTTATTCAAGCGGAAAATGACCTGAAAGTATATAAGATGTCTTTGAATAGAATATTAGGTAGACCCTTTGAAGATGAAATTACTTTGATTGATTCCATTGAATTGGAACATTTTCAATCGCATGAAATGCAGATGAGTGTTCGTCCTGAATATAAAGTGGCCGAATTTAATGTAGAGAAGCGTATTAAAGATATGAACATTGTAAAAAGTATGTATAGATTTCAATTAGATGGGATTGCTACAGCTTCTTACTCTGCTCCAGGTTATAATATGTTGCCGGGTGCAGTACCCAATGTTCAAGCAGGTGTAATGCTAAGTATTCCATTATTTCATGGTGGAAGAAAGCAGCATTTAGTGGCAAGTCAACAACTTAAAGTGCATAATGAGCAATTGGCACTTGAAAGAACAAAAGAACTTTTGGACTTAGAAATTGCTCAGAAAAGAGTGGCTTGGCAGAATAGTTTAAAAGAGAATACTGTTGCTAAGATGTCTTTAACAAAAGCACGTCAGAATGCATCGGTAATGGAAGAAAGATTCGAAGAAGGGCTAATTGATATTTTAGAGGTGATTGACTCTCAATTATATCTCGAACAAGCTGTCATTGAATATATACAATCAAAGTTAAAGGCTCAGATACAATGGACACATTATGTCCGTTCGATGGGAAATTTAACAGCTAACTAACAGCTAAAACAATTAACGGTAGGAAAAAGTAGGGGAGATATTTTGTTATATCTTCCCCCTTTTTTTATAAAATAAAGGAACAAGTTATACATGTGAAATTACATATATATCGATTTGGAGAATGAAGCTTGAAAGAAGACCTAAGAAAACTTGTATTAATGTGCATTGAAAGTTGACGATAACGAAGTCCACATAGTACTTGATAAGAGAATTTATTAAGTTTAACAATTTACGAGAAGAAGCGGAATAATACACTTCAATAAAACAGTTCATCAATGATTTTATTAGAAAGAAATTATAAATGGTTGACACCAGCATTAAGTATAACATTGTCTTTACTACTGTTATATTTTACTTACTGGTCAATAATTGAAGATTTTAAGGTGATAGATGTATTTAGTTATATCTCAACTTACTTATATTTAATTTGGTTCAATGGGGTGGTGTATTTGGGGAGGCATCTTTCAAATTTTTACGAAAACGTATTACCATTTAAGAAGAACCCAAGTTACAGGCTTACTCTAGAATTAGTCTCTCTTTTTATAATGGCTTTTGTATTTTTTTATGTAGTTCTGATTACTATAAACTTACATTCCAATATTCCTTCACCACATATTATTAATAAGAATAATTTGATTCTTGGTGTTATTCAAAGCTTAATTTTATTACTCTACTGTTCCTTAACCATTACAGATGACTTTCTAAGAAAATGGAGAGATGAATCTATCAAAACAGAGACATTAAAACAAGATAAATTAAGAGCAGAAAATAGAGCTTTACAGGCTCATCTTAATCCACATTTCCTATTTAATAGTTTGAATGTACTAATTTCTGAAATAGAATACGATCCTGCTCAAGCGAAGAAGTTCGCTATGGATTTATCCTATACTTACCGGTATGTCTTGCAGACCAAAGAGGCCACCGAAGTGACTTTTGAAACCGAGTGGGAAGCCATGAAACATTATTTGGATTTACACCAAGTAAGATTAGGAGAAGGGCTTCAGTTGGAATTAAACATCAATGATGAGCATAGTCAGAAAATTATGCCACCGCTAAGTCTTCAGTTACTTTTAGAAAATGCATTTAAACATAATGTGGCTACACTTCGGAAACCATTAACTATAAAAGTGGATATGAATCAGAATTATGTTAAGGTGGAAAATAACAAACAGTTAAAAAATAAAAAGCAAGAATCTTATCATATAGGCCTTACTTATTTAAAAGAGAGCTTTAAGGCATTGGATAAAAAAGCACAAATTGATATAATTGAAACAGACGATTATTTTTCCGTAACCATTCCATTATTAAAAAAGGAAGCATAGCATGAAAGTATTGATAATTGAGGATGAAGTACCTGCTCAACGTTATTTAAAAAAGGTAATTCAGGAAATCAGACCAGAATGGGAGTTTTTATTCCCACTACAGTCTATTGAAGAAAGTCTTGAGTTTTTTGAAGGAAAAGAAACTAAACCTGATGTCATATTTATGGATATTCAGTTAACGGACGGTTTAAGTTTTGAGATTTTAGAAAGTACAGATATAGACATTCCGATTATTTTTGTCACTGCCTATGATGAATACGCATTGAGAGCATTTCAAGTCAATAGTATTGATTACTTATTAAAACCTGTCGAAGAAAAGTGGGTTCAAAAAGCCATTCAAAAGTTTGAAAATCAAAATACATCTGTTGTTTCAAAACAAGAAATTAAAAATATTCAAAAGCATGTATCAGAACAAACTAAGGCCTATAGGAAACGCATTTGGGGAAATACAGCTGTTAGTATGGAAGCTTTAAACGTAAAAGATATCGCCTGTTTTCATTCCCAAAATAAAACCACCTTTGCACATACAGATCAGCAAGTGACAATTACCATCGATTATACTTTAGATAAACTGGAGTATGAACTAGATCCCACTCTTTTTTTTAGAGTCAACCGTCAATACATCGTGAATGTCAATGCTGTAAAAAGTATTGAACCATTCTACAACGGAAAATGGGTGTTAAGATTAAAGGACATGGAAGAGGAGGAAATTGTCATTCCAAAAGAAAAAGCACCAAAGTTTAAGAAGTGGGTGGTAGGGTGACCTTTCACTTCTTAAATCTATAACATTGTATAAGTAGTTTATTTCTATATCATTTTAGTACTTATGCTATATTATCAAATTATGAATGATAAAAGAAAGAACTAGCCAAATCATACATTTTGGACTTATAATTCCCTTGCTTCAGCCAATTCTTCTATATTTGTGTCGCTAAACAGTATTCAAACGCAAATAATCTACGAATTCAACAAGAATAATAACTTGAAGAACTTTTTTAATATGAATATCATTTTCCAAACCTTACAATTTATTCGTTCCATTTTACCCAAAGATCAAAAAGTAAAAGCATTAGGAGTAAGTATTCTTTTATTTATTAATTCTGGCTTAGAGTTGATAGGTTTAAGTGCCATGCTTCCCGTTTTTGCAGTCTTATTAGAAGATGATGTTGTCAATAAGTACGATTGGGCCAATTGGATTTATACTTTTTTCGGTTTGACGGATGATAAACAATTTATTATTCTTTTGACGACTGCCTTATTTTTAATAGTGGTGATAAAAAATATTGCTGGAATGTTTATCGTAAAATTGCAAAGTGAATTTGCAATGGGCTTGTATAGTGATTTTGCACAACGATTACATCAAATTTACTATCGTAAAGGTTTTATTTTCTTTAAAGAGGAGAATTCTAATATATTAAATAGAAATGTTCAGGGAGCAACACAATCATTTGCAAATAGTCAGTTATTAGGAGTATTAAATATATTAAATGAGATTATCATTTTACTACTAATAATTATAAGTATAACTATTTATGATTTTAAGGTTCTGACCTTGTTATCAGCAATTGTGATACCTTCATTTTTGTTACTGTATAGATATGTACGAAATAAATCAATTGAAATTGGTTCAATAAGACAGAAAGTAACACCAAGGTTAAATAAAAATATTTTTCAAAGTATTTTTGGTTATGTAGATGTTCTTATATCTGGGTCAGAACAACTATTTCGTAATAGAATGGGTGACGATGTTAATCAATTAGTAGATGTTAATATAAGAGCTAATATTTATAACCTTGCTCCAACAAGAGTGATTGAGAGTGCACTGATGTTAGCCGTTTTAGTGATGAATATTTATGGAGTCTATTATTTAGAGTCAAGAATTGAATTACTACAATTACTAGGGCTTTTTGCTATAGCAGGATTCAGAGTGATGCCATCAATTAATAGAATGATGACTTATTTAAATGGCCTTAATCAAAATAAATGGACATTTAATGTATTAGAACCCCTAAAAAAAGAAATGCACTTTGAGAAACCACAACAAAAAGAATTGAAGTTTGAAAATTCTTTGATTTTAGAAAATGTGTCTTTTCATTATCCAAATGCTGAAAAAAATATCTTAAAAGACTTTTCTTTGGTAATAAAAAAGGGAGAGACTATTGGTTTAATTGGTGCGTCAGGTTCTGGTAAAACGACAATAATGAATATTCTTTTAGGTTTTCTAAAGGTAACAAAGGGTCAATATTTAATAGATAATCAAGTATTTGGAGAAGAATATATTGATGCATTTTATCATAAAGTAGGCTACGTACAACAGTCAGTATATATCATTGATGGATCGCTTGCTGAAAACGTAGCATTTGGAGTTAAGGATGAAGATATAGATTTTAAAAAACTTGACGTAGTTTTAAAAAGGGCATCTCTTTATGATGTCAGCCAAGAATTGGAAAATGGAATTCATACAAGAATAGGAGAGAATGGTACTAAGCTGTCAGGAGGACAAAGACAAAGAGTAGGTATTGCAAGAGCACTTTATTTTGATGCAGAAATTTTATTTTTTGATGAAGCAACTTCAGCATTGGATACACAAACAGAAAAGGAAATTACGGAGTCAATCCATAAATTATCAGAGTCAAACCTTACTATTATAATTATTGCTCATCGATTAAGCACTTTGGAAGATTGTGATCGAATTATTGAAATTAAAAAGCGAGATGAAGTAATAAGTGAGTCAAACTAAATACATTAATCTAATTCTTTCCAAGGAAAATAAGAATATACTCTCGCTTTTCAGTCATCGTGAATTAGTGTAAATCCCTCTATTAATAGCGAATAATTATGTATTATGGGTCATGAGGATTTTTACGAAAACACCCCTAAAGTAATGCACTTTATATTCATTTGCTAAAATGCAGTTCTGTAGGGACCTTGCATTGCAACGTCCTCACGAATCACAGCATAATACCCTTTATCCTCCATAAAAGAAGTTGTACATTAACGAGAATTTAGTTTACAATGTTTTGGAAGTCAACTTTATTGTTTAGTAATTTTCAATAAAGTAATACCTTGGTCTGTTTGAACATTGATTAAATACATTCCATTAGGGACCTTTGTAAGATCAAGGGTCCATTGAGTGATAGATCGAACATTCGTCTCAATCTTATATTTTTTACCTGTTACATCATAAATTTGAACATCTAAAATTTTGATATTCTCAGTAGTTTGTACGGTTGCTATATTTTCAGTTGGATTCGGATAAATCGATATTTTATTATTAATAGGACCTTCAATATTTGTTACACCATCGACTTTAATAGGGAAGGAAGTTAACACAATATTATCATAGTTCGAATTTGTAATGGTATAATTGTAATCACCTGTAGTATTAACTATTACTGAATTATTTGTAGCATCTGCTAAAGGTTTTCCTTGATAATACCATTGATAGACATCATTTTCAGTTTGAATAAATGAAGGAATATAAATAGTATTGTATCCATTTTCTAGTGTAACAATTTCTCCTTCGACACCTATTAACTTTTGATTGGTATAGACAAAATTAATTTTATCGTTGGTGTCACTTAATCTTATTTTATCTAATTCTGCAAATGAAAAGTGATTTTGAGAGGCATTAAAATATGCTAATGTGATTGCTAAATCACCAATGTTTTCTGGAAGTTCAGATAGGTTATTCGAACTTAGATTTACATTTTTAAGAGCATTCAATGCTGCAAAATTATCAGGTAAGACATCAAGGTTTTTATTCCAAAGATCTAACTCAATAACTTTTGCAGTAATACCATCTACTCTTACACCTTCCCAAAAAGCAACAGGTTCATCATCAGGCCAATCTAATGTGTTTTCAGTATTTAAAGCTTTGATAGCCTCTAAGATTAATTTGTCATTTTCGTCAATCTCATCAGTTTCTACAAAAATACTAGCTACTGTTAATGTCAAATCAGTGTATTCAGTATTATTGATAATACATTGATATTCCCCATAATTTCTATCCACAACTAGCGTCCTTTCTTTTTCTCCTGGAATCAAAACACCATTGTATAACCAAGTGTATTGATTGGTATTCACATCAGGGTCAATACTAGGGTCTATCTGAATCGTAATAGCTCCAGCTGAGGCAATTTGTTGCTCTTCACCAATAATTTGTTGAGGAGAGTACGTAAAACGATTTCTTTCTAATGGAATTTGTTGGATATCATCGAAAGTAAAATAGTTGTCTTGTATATGTGCTTGTTGTAATTGACTGAGTTGTGAGATTTTTGGGTCAATAGAAGAAATTTGATTATTGCTAATATCTATAACTTCTAATTGCTCTAAATCATAGAGTTCATTGACCAAATCATTGAGTTGATTACTATTGATTTTGAACTCTTTTAATACTTTCAACATTCCAATACTGTTTGGGAGTTCATTTATTCTGTTATTCCCAACTTCTAACAGTTCAAGTTCGGTAAGTTCTCCTAAATTTTCAGGGAGTAAATCTAATTGTTTAGCATTTAAAATTAATGCTTTCACCCTACCTCTCTCTCCTCTTAATTTTACTCCTTCCCATGTATTAATTGGTGATAAGATATCCCAATTTAATGTATTGTTAGGGTTGTTAGTATATATTGATGCTACAATGGTTGAATCACTGATGAAATCATCAACGCTATAAATAAATGTACTTGCAGATTGTAATGTTAAAGAACTAAAGTCATTATTGGTCACTAAGCAATAGTAACCTCCTAGTTCATTCGTAGTATATGTAGGATCAGTAGCTCCATCAATAATGATATTATCTTTATACCATTGATACTGATTTCGAGTGTCAACTAATGTAGGATCGAGCGTTAACGTGATCATTTCCTCTTTAAAGCCTATGGATTGTTCTTCTCCTACAACCGCCTGTTCAGAATAGTCTATAAAAGCACCTTCTTGATTAATTATGGCTTGAGCATTGTATAAATCATAGAATGTCAATTTATTATTGGAGATATCAAAAGTATCCAAATTTAGTAATGCACCATCATTCATAAAGTCGGAAGGAATTGTAGAGAGTCCAATATTTTTCAGTTTTACTGCACTTACAGGATCCCCTTGAAACCCAGTATGAGTAACACTGTCCCAATTCACCACTTTAAGTGACGTACTCCAATTAAGGTTTACATCAGGATTAGCCGATTTTAAAGAAAGTATTGCAAGTGAGTCCGCTTGGAATTCACTAACATCAATCATGGTATATTTACCAGTTGTAATATTATTTTGAGAAGGGTAATCAGGGTTTGTTATAATACAATGATAAGTACCATCTTCAGAAACAGACAAATTTCTATTATTTTCATTGTTTAA
>NZ_JACVVP010000183.1 GCF_014534745.1 Flammeovirga sp. EKP202 | reverse complement strand
AGTTTCTAAATAAAACAAAATAAGCATTGCAAATTAAATTTCTCTTCTTACCTTTGCACTCGCCTTTAACGAAAGGCTTTTAAAACTCCTCTTTTGGAGTGATAAAATAGAGTGTTGTAGGAATGAGAAAATGACTCAAAAAAAACTTCAAAAATTTTTGAAAAAAGATTTGGAAGTTAAAAAGAAAAGTTCTTACCTTT
>NZ_JACVVP010000182.1 GCF_014534745.1 Flammeovirga sp. EKP202 | reverse complement strand
GCCTAGATTTTTTGCTTCGTTTTTCATCAATGGAAAAATGAAGAAGAAGGAAGCTTGAAAGTAGGACATAAAAGCCTACAGAATAATTGATCGAAATTTTACGTCAATTTAGTTTACAATGTATTAAATACACTGTAAACTAAATTTTAGTAAATTGAAGATCTTAAATTTAAAGAGATGAAAAGAGATCATATTCAATTA
>NZ_JACVVP010000181.1 GCF_014534745.1 Flammeovirga sp. EKP202 | reverse complement strand
ATCCCGAAGCATTACAGGTGTGGTTTTCCGTGAGGAATGCACTGAAGTAAGTCAAACGGCAAAAGTTGGTACTGACAGACACTCCTGAGAACGAGAGTTCGAAAGGATATTGCGAAGCGAGGCATAAGAGGCATAGTCGGTAGGATGAGTAAGCACATCATTACGAAGTCCGAACGTGGGAACCACGCTGTAATTCGAAACACA
>NZ_JACVVP010000180.1 GCF_014534745.1 Flammeovirga sp. EKP202 | reverse complement strand
ATTTTTGTCTTAACACAAAAACGAAGCAAAAAAGTCAAGGCTTTGAAGTCAAAAGCTAAATTTCATTTCTCTCGCCTCAATGATTTTAAACTCGCTGTGCTCAAACAACAAAATCATTGTTAACGGCTCTATACATGAAATTCTTAACGCTTTTCCCTTCAAGGCCGAGGGAGATACTACTAAATGATGGTCTGATTACATGTTAAA
>NZ_JACVVP010000179.1 GCF_014534745.1 Flammeovirga sp. EKP202 | reverse complement strand
AAGGCTAATAAATCATCATTCATAACATGACAAAGATAACAACATTATGTTTTTTGCCCACTTTTTGTTAGTGACCCTGAATAAGTTCGCCTTTATCAACATAAAATTAATGAATCATTGAAATTTGTACATAAAAAAAGGTTAGTCAACATCTTGTGTTAACTAACCTTCTGTATTTAATGAATGTGGCGCCGACTTACTCTCCCGGG
>NZ_JACVVP010000017.1 GCF_014534745.1 Flammeovirga sp. EKP202 | reverse complement strand
AGGTTTGAAGCTGAATCTCTCAAAAAAAGATAATTATCTTTTCTGCTTAGACAGTCCGAACTACTGGGGTAACTATAAAGTATATTGACAATGATACACTTAATATTGATCTTTATTATTCATATTAATAACTCTATGTTATAACAGCAAATATAAAGTCAACCTATAAGTCTGTAAACCTATGAAAAGCAAACTCATTCTTTCAGCATTTTTTTTCTTCACAACTAATATTAATACTCAAGAAGTTCAATCTCTTAAAAGTTTATTGTCTGATTATTTAATTGATAGTTGGCTGGAATGTGTTTCGATTGAGTGTATTGATTATCAATACAATACTAATGACGCGACTAAAGTAATGTTAGTAAAAGTACCAGATTGTAATGTTGTAGAAGAAAGTAAAGCTATATTTTTAATTGTTGAGGATCACGTCAAACATTTTGAAGAAATTGAATTTGATCAAAATTTCATTCACATTGAAGAAAGGCAAACAAGTAATTCATTTTATACTTATTTCTTTCATTATTCAAGTATTAGAGGAGACATTAAGTACTATTTTATTGATTTAACATCGTTTAAAAGTTATGAAACGGTTTGGCTTGATGGAAAAATTAAAATTGATAATGTGAACTTTAACCAAAAGAAAATTTTAGGAAAGAGTGAAAGAATAAAAGCGGATATAGAGTTAGAACTAAAACTATTGTAATTGTTATGAAAAACCCTTTTTGGGTGTAAGTATAAAGCCGTAGGCGTTACTTAGAGCTGTCCAATTGAATAAGTTTTCAACATTAATTGAAGTCTAACTATTTTTTACTTCCTCCAAAATCAAGATATGAGAAATATTAAGATGATTGTTTTACAGTTTTTATTGTCTAGTAAAAAAAGGCAATGGATTTTCTCTATTTTATTTATTTCCATAATAGATAGAGCGATTTTCTTATTTTATTACGATAAAATCATTTGGGTAAAAGGCAAAATTGAGTTTTACAACTTATTCTTATATTATTCATTGTATTTTGTTGAATATTTAATTCTATCCATACCATTATTTTACTTGAAGACCCTTTTAGAAAAATGTCTAGTTGGTTATAAACTAGGTAAATTCATTGTTATCAATTTAATATTAGTTTTATATCCTTATACTCTTTATTGGTTATGTTTTGAGGAAGGTTATGGAGGACATAGTTTGAAAGGTTCTTATATTTCAATTTATATCAGTTCACCAATATTTTCTGTTTTGATAATATTTTTAGATTATTACAGGAAACGCATACTCTCAACAAGAAGATTGGGAAACAATACATAATACCATTCGAGGTACAAAGAATGCTGCTAGATTTTTTTAAAACACAACTACATCAATCAAATAACTTTATAAGTAAACTACATCATGACAAGAACTCTAATACTATTTATTTTTATTTCTAGCACTAGTTTTGCTCAAGGTCTTATGAATCAGAGTGATACAACTGAATATTATAAATTGAAAGGAAAATATGATTTACTAATTTTTAATGATATAGAATGGGATTTTACGAATAATTTTGTCAGAAAGACCATTTACGATTCAGAACATTTTTTGGAAGATTATCCAAAGTCTCTATTCTGCCCATTAGTAATGAATTATTTATCGTCTTTTTATCAAGCAGTCGATTCAGTAGAAAAAGCACATTCCATTGATCTTGAGTTAATAGAGACAATAGATGACTATAAATTAGTTGAGATCAAGGATAATTATACTTTTTATTTTTCCGATACATCTGATCGAAGGTTTAAAACTTCCTTTTATGAAGATAAAAATGATGCTAAAATTACCACTCTAGAAAAATTGACCAAATATTATATTAAACTTAAAGATTATGAAAAAGCGTATTACTATCTAGAAATGTTGAAAAGCACAAACCGAACATCCAAATCTACTTCTTGTTATAGTACTGTAAACGAATATGCTGATTTAAGTTTTGAAGTTTATTATCATTTCAATTATTATAAAGAGTGTTTAAAACTAATAGAGAGAGGTTTACTTCAAATTATGCTATATGAGAAAATTTCACTCAAAAAAGACTCAACCCATAGTGAACTAGTATCAAAATATACTGATGTAATCAAAAAAATATACTCAGAAGAAGAAATTGAACAAGGATTTCTCAAGCAGATAAAGCCTTCTAATTATGACTACTTCTATTATGAAGTATACCTTTTCGGTCGTCTTTATTATTTGGATTTGTATGAGGATGAGTTCTTTGAAATACTAGGGTATAAGGTAGATGATGAGATGGAAGATAAACAAGTGGGGATTGATTTAGATAATATTTTGAAGAAGACACTTTTTTATAAGAGTTTAAAAAAAGGAATTAGATAGGGATATGCCAAACAGAGGATTAATGAATAAACTTTTCATTTTTTTATTTCTAAGCTTTTCTAATATTGGATTGGCTCAAGTAGATACTGAAGATCCATTTCAGATATCTTTTTATGATTTGATAGTTGAGAATGAAATTACCAATTTTAAATCAGGTGCTTTATGTACAGGTATTAGAAACGATACATTATTTATTGCTTTTTATATTCCTGGCTTAAATGACCTTGAGTTAGTTCCGTTCGTTAGATTATCAGATAATAAAGTGTTGTTTTTTGAAGGAGAAACGGTTTTTAGTGATTGGTATGGAGGTAGGTCTATTTCATCTACCGTATTAATAAATAATGAAAGAGTTGATCATGAAGAATGCATCATAAAGCAAACTTTAAATTATCATACAATCATTTATCCTAATACACCAATTATAGATATTTATCATGAAAGGCTCCTCTTTTACAATAGAGATAAAGGATTATATAAAATTGAGTATTTTGACAATGATGAGTTGGATAAGCTGATAAGAAAGAGTGGTAATATGACAAAACTAGAACTTAAAAACCTAAATTTTATACTTATGAATTATAAGAAGTGGCCTTATAAAGAAGGTGATTTTATTTTAGAGTAAAACCTCCACTTGAATAAGTTTCCAACTTATCTCCAAATAAAATCAAACCATTTTACCGTTATTATGCATTGAAGCAATGCAAGTGCTAGGACTTACATAGTGTACGTAGTAGCATTTACAGAGTGTAAGTCCTAGCACTTGCAAACCGTACATCTCGTTATGTACAGAGTGTACGTGATAGGATGTACTTTTAACTATCTTTTATTTTTGATATCATTCCTAGCATAGTTTGAGGTTATAGATAATTTTAGTGGATCGTGAGCCACAAGGCATTGTGGCCCTACAGAGTTGTAATCTTTCAATTATTCACTAAAGCTATTATTACTAAGTTATTGTAGAGATTAAATACTTTGTGCCTCACGATCCGAAAGAGTAAAATTAAAATTCTATTTTATAAGCTAATGAAGGAATGACAATTTGTGCATCAGCTTTCTCAAGGTTTTGAGTTTGATAGTTGTATAAATAACCATAATCATCCTTACTGCCAAGTGCATTTAATAGCTGTAATTTCCATGTACCCGTATGTCTTTTCTTATTAATTTTCCAATAAAACGAAATATCTAAACGGTAAGATGGATCTTGTTTCTCCGTATAAATTTTTGATTCATCATAGATGGCTTCTTTTTGATCCATACTCTCTTCAGTATCTAAAGGAGTGGTATATTTTCCTCCAAGAAGATTCAAACGACCACTAAGACCTAACACTTTGTTTTTTGATTTGCCAACTATCCATTCTTTACCGTAGATGGCATTGATCACAAACCCTCTATTGAATCTAGTATTACGTTCATTTCCATCACCTCCCTTGTATTTTGAATCGAAGACAGAACCAGTAAACATATAATAAAAGCCTTGATTCAAACTTCTTGATAAAGTGATGTCTATTCCCATGTTTTCACCTGTTCCAGTTCCTTCCATTTTATCTTCATACAACCATTGTGCATCAATATTAATGGCCGAGTAAGAACTATCCGGAATTACGGGAACGTCATAGAGGCGTTGGTAGTAGGGTTCGATACTTAATGTAATTTTGTCATTAATATTCCAATTATATGATAAAACATAATGATGTGATTTAGATAGAGGTAAGGATGTATTAGGTTGAGTCACTGCACCATTTTCTTCAATTTTACTAAAATACAATGGCAATGGTTCTAGTTTGGAATGTTTACCATAAGCAAATCCAATGGACCTGTTGGGAGAAAGTTGATAGGATAGGCTTGCTCTAGGTTCAAACGTCAACTCTTCGTTGAAATTTATATATTGGCTATGAATACCTACATTTAATTTTAAGCGAGAGGTTAAATCAAACTGTGATTGTGTAAAAAACTGATAAGTATTAATAGTACTTTGTTCATCCAAATAGGTTTGTAATGGATCTTTAAACTCAGGAGAGAAAGCTAATTTAGAATTGTAATGCAATTGATTGACAATTACTCCCGTTCGGTTGAAGTGAGAAGCATTAAACTTATGTTGCAATACTGTTGATACTGTCCATTTGTTATTTTTAATACTCAAATCCCTAGTTGGAAATGCATCTAAAAGAAAATCATAGCGCTCTTCTTCGTACCGTTTATATTCTTGTGAGGCCACCACAGATGTTTTTAAGAAGGTTTTGTTGCTAAAGGAATAATTATGCGTTAAACCTAGAATTCCTGTTCTAAATGTACCTAGTTCAGAGTAACTATCGTATTCAGAAACCCATTCGGTGGTTTCATTATTGGCTTTTGAATCAATACCGTCAATTAAGCCTAAACCCCAAATAGAAAAGACACCTGCTTTCTTTGTAGGAACATTAATTTTAAAACTTAGATCTTGGTAGGTTGGAATACCATTATCTTCAGGAAGAATAGGTTTTATTAGTGCGAGAGTTGAATATCTATAATTAAAGAGATAAGATGCATTACTATTATTTGAAAATGGACCTTCAGAAGAGATATCCAAGCCCAATGTACCTAATTGAATGGCATGTTCGGAAGTTTCATTATTTCCATTCCTAAACTGCATATCAAAAACACCTGACATTGCATTTCCATATTCGGCAGGGAAAGCACCCGTTAAAAAATCGGAATCACCTAACATCAGACCGCTTAGTGCAGATATTGCTCCGCCACCAAATGAACCTAGACCTCCAAAATGGTTAGGGTTAGGAATTTCTACGCCTTCTAACCTCCATAAAACGCCTTTGGGTGCATTTCCTCTAATGACCACACCATTATCATCTAGGTTACCTGTAGTCACCCCTGCAAAAGAAGCCACAACCCTGGCAGGGTCATCAAAAACAGCCAACCTTTCCGTTTGTTCCACCGTAAAAGACTGTCCACTTACACTGACCATTTCATTTAATGTTTTACCATTGCCTTCAGAAGCTCGTATCACCACTTCTTCCATCTGAGTAGTACTTTCTTTAAGAGGAACAGTAAGGACTAATTCTTTTGCAGAATTCAGCATCAAATTATTAATCATTGCAGATTCATATCCTACCAAAGTTACTTTTAGGTTTTGACGACCAACGGGAATACCTTCTAACCTAAAATTACCTTGGTCATCTGCAACTGTACCTAAAGGTACATCCAAAGAAGTAACAATGATAGTAGCAAAAGGCAGGGGAGCTTTAGAGGTGGCATCGACAATCTGACCTCTGATTACTTGCTTCAGTTCTTGTGAAAAGGCAGTAGTTGCTAATAACAAGAAAAGCATAGAGCAAATAGTTTTTTTCATCATTTTAAAAATTGATTTAAGAGCATTTAATTTTGTTTACATGATGATGACACCAAGAGAACATTTTACCCCTATGTGATGATGAAAAAAAATGAATTTAAAAAGAAAGATATTTTGAAATCATCTTGAAACCATGTATCATGTGCGGTAAACTAGAACAATAGCTATCACTCTTTACTCTTTAACAATGAAATATCTACTTGCCATTTTGACAGCATTAGTTATCTCTAATATTGCTCTTTCTCAAGATAAGCTTATATCAATTGGACTTGGTACTGGAATATATTCGCTTGACGGTAAAATAAATAATTTAAAAGTTAGCGGTTTGGGACCAAATCTCAACATCAATGTCTATTATAATTACACCCTCAATTGGTCGTTTGGTTTTGAGGGCAATTTAAATGCTACTACTCTTGAATATCCATTTCCTAAAAAGGGAACAGATTATGAATCTTTTTTAGCTTATACATTAGATTTTAATATAAAAATCAGATATTATTTGGGAACAACTAGAGTGCGTCCTCATTTAGGAATTGGTATAGGTTATTATAGATCTCAATTCTCTTTTATTACTTTCTCTTATGATGACGAAAGTATTGAAGTTCCATTTAGTACGATTAACTCCGTTAATTTTTCTCCTGAAGTAGGAGTTAATTTTGGTTTCTTTCAGTTGGTTTTTAAGACAGATATAGTACCTAATATTTTTTCATCTGAGGAAGGAAGTTACTTATTTACTAATTATACCATTAGGGCGAATATCAATATCAATTTTGTAAAAAGGGAAAACCATCTTTAGGCACAGAATCAAAAAAAGTCTGTAAATCACGAAGACCTACAGACTTTTCTAAGCTTTTATTCCGATAAGGATTATCTCATTTTTTCAGAGTATTCCTTCACAGTATTAATAAATACTTTTACTTTTTCAGGATCAATATCTGGGTAAACACCGTGGCCTAAGTTAGCAATATGCTTGTCTGGACCGAATTTATCCAACATTGCTTTTGTTGCTTTTTCAACTTCAGCATTAGAACCGTATAAAGCACATGGATCAAGGTTACCTTGAAGTACTTTACCGTTGGTCAACATTCTTGATTCAGCAACGTCCATGTTCCAGTCCAAACCAACCGTATTACAGTTGCTTCTTCCAATTGCTTCTCTAGCAAAGTAAGCACCTTTAGCAAAAACTGTTTTTGGAACCTCCGTGATAGCGTCACAGATTTGGTTGATGTAAGGCATTGCAAAGGCACTATATTGTTCTGGAGAAAGAATACCAGCCCATGAATCAAAAATTTGAATCATATCAGCACCTGCTTGGATTTGAGCTTTCAAATACGCAATAGTACTGTCAGTGATCATTTGTAATAACTGATGAGAGAACTCAGGATTGGTATAGAACATTTTCTTTGCTTTAGAGAATGTTTTTGATCCTTGTCCTTCAATCATATAACAGAAAATAGTAAATGGAGCACCCGCAAAACCAATCAAAGGAACTCTACCATTTAACTCTTTTTTTGTCAACTTAATTGCTTCTAATACATAACCTAAGTCAGATTGAACGTCCGCTACTCTGATTTTCTGTAGATCAGCTTCCGACTGAATGGTATTAGGGAAGTAAGGACCTCTTTTCTCTACCATTTCATAAGGCAATCCCATCGCTTCAGGAATTACTAAGATATCTGAGAAAATAATTGCCGCATCAACGCCCAATAAATCTACTGGTTGAATTGTAACTTCCGCCGCTAATTCAGGTGTTTGACATAATTCTACAAAACCAGAAACGCTATTTCTTACTGCTCTATATTCAGGAAGGATACGACCTGCTTGACGCATTAACCATACAGGTGTTCTTTCTGTCTTTTCACCTCTTGCAGTACGAAGAATTAAATCATTCATGTTATATATTCAATTAAGTTGTTTGGAGTTCTTTTTATTATTCAACAGGAGTTAACCCAAGTTCTTTCCCTATGTTCAACATAAATGGAAATGCTTCTTCTTCGGTATTTTTGATCTTACCGTCCAAAATAGCCTCACGAACTTGATCCTTGATTTGTCCCACTTCACGAGAAGGTTTGATCCCAAAAGTTTCCATAATTCGCTCACCCGTAATGACAGGCTGGAAGTTGCGGATTTGATCACTTTCTTCAACAGCTACCAATCTTGATTCTACATAATCAAAGTTGGCCAAGTATTTCTTCACCTTCTTATCGTCCTTAGAAGTAATATCCGCTCTACAAAGCGTCATTAAAGCTTCAATGTCGTCACCTGCTTCAAAAAGCAAACGGCGAACAGCAGAATCTGTCACTTCTTTTTTCACTAAAGCGATAGGACGTAAATGAAGACGTACCAATTTCTGTACAAACTTCATTTTATCATTCAAAGGCAATTTCATTCTCTTGAAGATTCCCGGAACCATACGAGCACCTTTATCCTCATGACCATGGAATGTCCAACCTACTTTAGGATTAAATCTTTTGGTAGGAGGCTTGGCAATATCATGGAGAATTGCTGACCAGCGTAACCAAAGGTCATCTGATTTTTCTGCAACGTTGTCCAATACCTTTAAGGTATGATAGAAATTGTCCTTATGTCCTTTGCCGTCCCTACGTTCAACGCCATAAAGATTAGCCATTTCAGGGAAAATCAATTCCAATAAGCCTGAAGTGAAAAGGAGCTTAAAGCCATAAGATGGGAGTGGAGAGAGGATGATTTTATTCAATTCATCCATGATTCTTTCCTTAGATACAATCTCAATGCGTTCCTTATTATCGGTAATCGCCTGGAAAGTATCGGGGTCTATATCAAAAGAAAGCTGAGAGGCAAAACGGATCGCTCTCATCATTCTTAGGGGATCATCAGAAAAAGTAATGTTAGGTTCTAAAGGTGTAATGATGTTCTTTTTCTTTAAATCATCTACACCTCCAAAAGGATCAACCAAATCACCGTAATCTTCCAAATTCAAAGAGATGGCTAAAGCATTAATCGTAAAATCTCTTCTGTTCTGGTCGTCTTCCAACGTACCATCTTCTACAATTGGCTTGCGAGATTCCCTACGGTAAGATTCTTTTCTTGCTCCTACAAACTCTACCTCATATTCATCGAACTTTACCATAGCCGTACCAAAGCTCTTGAACGTATTGCAAGGGAGGTTGCCACCATTTTTAGCCACTTGCTCGGCCAAAACAATACCACTACCTACGCATACTATATCAATGTCTTTAGAAGGACGCTTAAGAAGTAAGTCTCTAACAAAACCACCCACTAGGTAGGTTTTGAAACCAACTTCCTTCGCACTTTGAGCAACGATCTGGAAAATTGGATTTTTATCTAATGTATCTTTAAAATTGATTTCTGACACAATCAAAAAGTACTAAAAAACTATAAATTCAAACTGAAATGCAAAAATACATTATTTTATGCTAGAAAAGAGATTAATAATTGATAATTGATAAACTATCCGGTAAAATTGGTGTAATCTTGATTTAATATTTTGCAAAATCACGTAAACATCCGATTTTGCGAGAAATTTAATGACAGGCAAATTTGTTCAATGATTATGCGTAAGTGGGAAGACCTATTATCTTTTTCTGCAGTAGTACTTTTTTTTATATTACTAAATATACATTCAGATCAACTATTTTTTCGTTGGGATTTAACCGAAGAAAAAAGGTTTAGCATTAATCCTGCTACGGAAAGGTTATTGAATAATCTTCCGGATGAAGTGAAAATAGATGTATTCTTAGACGGTCCTTTGAATGCCGAGTTTGAACACCTTAAACAAGCTATTCAAGAAACACTAGATGAATTTAAGATTCAATCTAACGGAAAACTAGATTTCCGTTTTGTTGATCCTAATGATTTTGCGGACCCAAGACAGAAAAGAGCCTTTCAACAATCCATTATTAATAAGGGTATACCACAAACTACTCTTTTTGATGTCTCCGCTAATGGAGAACAAACACAACGTTTGATTTATCCAGGGGCATTGATTTCTTATAAAGGAAAACAGAAAGGTGTGCTTTTATTAAAAGGTAATTCTGCAAGATCTTCACAAGAGCAAATTAATCAATCTATTGAAGGGGTTGAATTTGAACTGGCAAGTGCAATCAAAGAACTTTCTCAAACTCAATCCAAAAAAATTGCGATCATTCAAGGTCATGATGAACTGACACCCATGGAAATGACCGAAGCTATTAATGCTTTAAAGAAGAAGTATTATGTGGCAGAGGTAAATGATATGAGCACATTGAATCAATTTGATGGTATCATTGTCGCACAACCGAAAAAGAAATTTCCCAATAGAGATAAATACTATATCGATCAATACTTAATGAACGGTGGGAATGCCATGTTCTTAATGGATAGAGTTCAAATGAATAAAGACTCGATTCCTTTAGGAGGAACCTACGCTTTTGGTTATGATTTAAATATTGAAGATTTATTATTCAGGTTAGGAGTGAGACCAAATATCGATTTAATCCAAGACCAACAGGCAGGGTTAATTGAAATTGTGGCAGGGAACTTTGGCGATAAAGCGAATCTGAAAAAACTTCCATGGCCTTATTTCATGTATTTGAATACATTCTCAGAACATCCTATTGTAAGAAATATGAATGTTGTTTACGGTAAGTTCGTAAGTTCACTTGATACTGTAAAGTCAAAAGGAATTAAGAAAACTCCTTTAGTCTATACTTCCAACTACTCAAGGGCTCGAAAAATGCCTAACATTATTTCTTTGGATGAAATCAAAGAAGTCAATCAAAAAGAATTATTCAATGCACCGCATATTCCAGTTGCCTATTTATTAGAAGGCAAGTTTCAATCTTTGTATGCAAATCGATTCCCTCCGAAAGGCATTCCTAAGTCTTCTTTAATCAAATCGAGCAAGAAAGAAACTAAGGTGATAGTGATGGGAGATGCAGATATTATTAAGAACGAAATCAATCCAATTACAGGTAAAATGGAATCGATAGAGTTTGATCGTTTTCAGAATCAATCTTTATCTAACCTTGACTTTTTAATGAATGCTATGGATTACTTGACTGATGAGGAAGGCTTAATTCTAGCTAGAAATAAAAAGGTTACTATTCGCCCATTAGACTCATTTAAGATCAGAGAGGAAAAAACGATGTGGCAATGGCTTAACGTTGGAGTTCCAGTGATGATCACCATTCTTTTAGGGATAGGTTTTATTTATCAGAGGAGAAGGAAGTATAATAAATAATATACTCTATTTAGAATTTTTCTACTTCAAATTGTACTTTGTGATTTTTATCTTGCATCTGATTTTTTTTAATCTTTTTTTTTATTTAAAGCAAGGTAATGACTAGAAATGAACAGCTAATTTTTTGTAAAAAGTGTACAAATAGAAAGATGAACCCTAAAGTGGGTTTGATTTGTAATTTGACAGGTGAAAAAGCAACTTTTAATGGTGAATGTCCAGATTATAATCTAGATGAAACAAAGAAAGATTATGCTGGTGTAGAAGATATGGAATTAGCTCCAGAACAGATAAAAGCACGTTTATCGATGGAGGATCTTGAGGAACTAAAATTGGAGCAAAATTTACCAATGGGCGTGATAGCAGGATTAATCACAGGTCTTGTAGGTTCATTAGTTTGGAGTGGAATTTCAATTGCTACATTGTATCAAATCAATTATTTGGCAATAGGAATTGGTGCTGCAGTTGGAATATCAATCCGATTTTTTGGAAAAGGATTGGATAAAATTTTTGGTGTAGCAGGTGCTTTGATTGCATTATCCTCTATTGTTTTAGGTAATCTATTGACCTTAACAGGGCTTATTGCAAATGAAGAAAATTTATCTTTTGTTCAAGTATTGACCTTAATGGACTTTTCTTATTTACCAGAATTATTAATGGAAACATTTGATCCTAGAGACCTCATTTTCTATGGATTTGCTTTAGCAATGGGTTATAAATTCTCATTCAGACAATTTTCAACAAATGAATTGGATGAGTACAGAAAGAAAAAGATACAATCAAGTTAGAACTGCAAACGTATAATTAAGCCTAACTCCTTTTGAAGTATACATTATTTTGAAAGGAGTTTTGCTTTTATCAGCACCTGTTTTTTATGAAAATGTCTAGTTTGCACCCGTTTTTAATAGAATGCACCTACTTTTTTGTAAATACGTTGAAATTATAAGTTTTTTACAAAAGTAAAATCCAATACATCGATTTTCGAAATAACATAAAAAAACAGCCACTAAAACCTTAATAGTTCTAGTGGCTGTTTCTATTACAGGGAAATTACAAATTATCTTCTCCCTTTATACAACTGAAAACGATTCACTTGTTCTTCTCTTGGGAAGTAGTTGTTGTAAGTGTCAATATCGGCTGTTTCTCTGTTAGGATCTAAAACAAAAGAAACGACCTTTTTCTTCTCTACAAATACTTTAGTGACACTTTCATTATTTTTTCTCCAAACCTCAGCAGGGATATATACTTTCTCACTTGTACCATCTTCATATACTTTTTGAAGGATGATTGGCATGATTAATCCACCTACGTTTTTAAAGTCAATCTGATAGACAAAGTGCTCTTCTTGAAGCCATGCTTTATCTTCTTTTGTTAGACTGCTTTGGTATCTTTTGAATTGTTTTTCTTCACTTGCTGTCTTATCAAGTGGATCATAAGAATTGTAAAAGTCCTCCAATTCCTTTTTCTTTTCCACTCTAGTTACAAGACCAACTTCTTCATTGTGAAGCTCGGTAATGGTAGGAGCTTTAGAAGAACGTAATTCCTTACGTTTCTTTTCTTCAATAGTTGGATCTTTAGTATTTAGTTCTTTAAATGTTACGTTCTCAATACTAATATCACAAGGTTCGGTAGTGTAGAACCAACCTCTCCAGAACCAATCTAAATCTACACCAGAGGCGTCTTCCATTGTTCTAAAGAAATCAGCAGGAGTAGGGTGCTTGAATTTCCATCTTCGGGCATATTCTTTAAAAGCATAATCAAATAACTCTCGACCCATAATAGTTTCTCTAAGGATATTAAGAGCCGTTGCTGGTTTTGAGTAGGCATTATAACCAAATTGATGAATGGATTCAGAGTTGGTCATGATAGGAGAGATTCCTGCAGGATCGCCTTTCATATAATCAATAATCAATTCAGGGAAACCTTCTCTACTAGGATAGCCTTCTTCCCATTCTTGTTCGGCAACGAATTGTAGGAATGAGTTCAGTCCTTCGTCCATCCATGTCCATTGACGTTCATCAGAATTGACAATCATAGGGAAGTAGTTGTGGCCTACTTCATGAATAATAACCGAAAGCATCCCATATTTAGTTCTCTTTGAGTAATTTCCTTTTTCGTCGACTCTTCCGTAGTTGAAACAAATCATTGGATACTCCATGCCGTTTTCAGCTTCAACAGAAATTGCTACAGGATAAGGATAATCAAAAGTGTATTTTGAGTAAGTCTCTAATGTATGTGCTACTGCTTCTGTTGAATATCTTTTATAAAGATCATATGCTTCTTTCGGGTAGTAAGACATGGCCATAACTGTTTTGCCACCGACTTCAACACCCATTGCATCCCAAAGTAATTTACGAGAAGATCCCATGGCAAAGTCTCTTACATTCTCAGCTGTATAATGCCAAGTTTTTGTCCCTTTTGCCTTTTTCTTCTCTTTCTTTTGCACTTCTTTCAAAGTGACAATCATTTCAGGTTTCTCTGAAGTCTTTGCTTTTTCTATTCTTTGGATCTGCTCTTCCGTCAAAACAGAAGAATCTTGTAAAACACCCGTAGAGGCAACAATGTGATCAGCAGGGACCGTAAATTTCACATCAAAATCACCAAATGTTAAAGCGAATTCTCCGTTACCTAAGAATTGTTTGTTTTGCCATCCGTTCACATCGTCATAGACAGCCATTCTTGGATACCATTGCGTGATAGTGTATAAAGTATTACCATCAGGGAATTGCTCATAGCCACCACGGCCACCCATTAATTTACGGTTATTGATATTGTAGCTCCACTCTACATTGAAAGTGATCTGATCACCGGGTTGCATAGGTTGAGCAATATCCACTCGCATCATGGTTTGATTAATGACAAAAGGAATCTTCTTCCCATTTGTATCAGTAACAGATGCAATTTTATGACCGCCATCGTAATCAGGATAACCTTCAATTCTTTGTAATTTCTTAAGAGAGGCTTTGTCTTCAATTTTACTTTGTTGGATTTTATAGGTATTTGAGTTTTTAGCTCTCATATTTTGATCCAACTGTACCCATAAATATTTGATGACATCAGGAGAATTATTGGTATAGGTGATCGTTTCTTTACCTGTAAGTCTATGCTTAGATTCATCAAGACTAGCTTCAATCACATAATCTGCTTGTTGTTGCCAATACTTATGGCCTGGAGCTCCAGAACCCGTTCTATAAACATTGGGAGTAGGAAGTTCTTCGTCTAGTTGCTTAAACTTATTGTTATTATAAAACTCTTTTTGTGCAAAAACGGCACTTGAAGTCAAAAGAGTAAGGATTAGGGTTGTATAGAGTGTTTTCATATTAAAACTAAAAAACGACCACCTTTCGATGGTCGTTCTTCTAATTATTGATCAATAATTATTTCTTTTTCTTTGCTTTCTGCATAGGATTTAATCTTCCAGAATCATACGATCTTGGTTGATTAGCACCTGATTTGTAAAGCTGGAATCTACTCATTTGATTTTGACGAGGGAAGTAGTTGTTTTCCGTGTCGATGTCAGCTGTTTCTCTGT
The DNA here is from genome assembly GCF_014534745.1 of Flammeovirga sp. EKP202. Taxonomy (GTDB): domain Bacteria; phylum Bacteroidota; class Bacteroidia; order Cytophagales; family Flammeovirgaceae; genus Flammeovirga. The sequence goes on along the minus strand of NZ_JACVVP010000017.1, from coordinate 130,503 downwards.
TAGGGTCTAACACAAATTGAACCACTGGCTTGTCACATACAAACACTTTAGAAACTACGATATCATCTTTTTTCCAGATTTCAGCAGGAATGTATTTCTTTTCAGAAGTACCATCTTCATATTGAAGTTCAACGATAATTGGCATTACTAAACCACCAACATTTTTGAATTTCACTTCATAAAGATGTTTGTTAGAAGCGATCCAAGCTTTATCATTTTTGTTTAATGAGCTTTGGTATTTCTTGTACTTCTCGTGATCTTCATAATTCGCATCCAACTCATCGTAGCTGTTGTAGAAGTCCTTCAATTCAGGTTTTCTATCTACTCTACGTGATAAGTTGATTTCTTCGTTATGAATAGTTGTGATGTCTTTTGGTTGAGCATCACGCTTTGCCTTACGTTTTGCTTCTTCAACTTTTGGATCTTGAGTATCTAATTCAACAAAAGTAACGTCTTCAATAGAAATGTCAACGGCTTCAGTTGTAAAGAACCAACCTCTCCAGAACCAATCTAAATCAACACCTGATGCGTCTTCCATTGTTCTGTAGAAATCTGCTGGTTTTGGATGTTTGAATGCCCATCTTTCAGCATATTCTTTGAAAGCATAATCAAATAACTCACGGCCCATGATTGTCTCTCTTAAAATGTTAAGAGCAGTAGCAGGTTTTCCGTAAGCGTTGTTGCCAAATTGCTTGATGGATTCAGAGTTGGTCATGATAGGAGTGATGTTGTTTTTCTCACCTTTCATGTAATTGACAATATTCTCAGCAGGTCCTCTACGTGAAGGGTATCCCACTTCCCACTCTTGTTCCGCTAAGTATTGGCAGAAAGTATTCAAACCTTCGTCCATCCAAGTCCACTGACGCTCATCAGAGTTGATGATCATAGGGAAGAAGTTGTGACCAACTTCGTGAATGATTACTGAAATCATTCCGTACTTGATACGAGGAGAGTAAGTACCATCTTTTTCAGGACGACCGTAGTTGAAACAGATCATTGGATATTCCATACCGTTTGATGCCTCAACAGAGATCGCTACTGGGTAAGGGTAATCAATAGTGTATTTAGAATAAACTTCTAAAGTATGTGCTACTGCTTCTGTAGAATACTGTCCGTATAATGGATTAGCTTCTTTCGGATAATAAGACATTGCCATTACTGTTTTACCATTAATGTCAACACCCATTGCATCCCAGATAAACTTACGAGATGAACCAAAAGCGAAGTCTCTTACATTTTTCGCTTTGTAGTGCCATGTCTTTGTACCGCTTTCAACTGTTTTCTCTTTTTTCTCTGCTTCTTTTTGAGAAACAATTACAACTGGCTTATCAGCTGTTTTTGATTCCTCAAAACGTTTCTTTTGCTCCTCAGTTAAAATTTCATCAGGGTTTTGTAATTCACCTGTAGAGGCTACGATATGATCAGAAGGAACTGTGATTTTCACATCATAGTCGCCAAATGTTAAAGCAAATTCGCCGTTACCTAAGAATTGCTTGTGTTGCCATCCGTTGAAATCATCATAAACGGCCATTCTTGGGAACCATTGTGTAATGGTATAGATCGTATTGCCGTCTTCGGCAAAAGTTTCATAACCACCACGGCCACCCATTAATAAACGGTCGTTGATGTTATAATACCAATCAATGTTGAATGTAACTTTTTCACCTGGGTTCAAAGCCTGAGGTAAATCCAAACGCATCATTGTTTTGTTGATGGTATATTTGATAGGATTTCCAGAAGCATCCGTTACCTTTTGGATTTTGTGACCTCCATCATATTCAGGGAAACCGTCAATGCCAGCCAATTGGTTGATGTTGACACTTTTTCCCACTTTGTTTTGTCTGATTTTATAAGTATCAGAATCAGTGGCTCTCATGTTTTGGTCTAACTGAATCCAAAGGTAAGTTAGAACGTCAGGAGAATTGTTGTAGTAGGTAACTGTTTCAGCACCTGTCAGCCTGTGTAATTTTTCATCAATTGACGCTTCAATTACATAATCTGCTTTTTGTTGCCAGTATTCATGTCCTGGTGCACCAGAACCTGTTCTGTACACGTTCGGTGTAGGTAGTTCTTCATCAAGTTGTTTAAACTTGTTATTGTTGTAGAACTCCTTCTGACCAAAAACTAATCCCGTACTTGACACTAGTACAACGAACGAGATAAATAATTTGGTAATTCTAGTCATAAGAATGGAAGTTGCTAAAAAATGAAAGTTAAAATAATTATTAATTGCTGAGCCTAAAAATTAATTGGCGTAACTAATAGATAGAAAATCAAAACTTTAAAAAGGGTAAAAGGTTTTGAAAATTCGGGGGTTTATCCTACTAGAACCTTATTTTAGTGATAAGATTTTGTACTCTAAACGGTTTTCTATCATATTAAAATGCAATTTGATAAAATTTTAATGATTAACGCTATTATGAGTGTGAAAATCTGTTAATCTTAAAATTCTTGATCTGCCTTATTTTTACTTAAGTGGAATATTTTAGCGACCTGAAATGTGGTGTTTTCCAAATTGTACTTGGTTTTTTGGATTGCTTTTTCAATACTATCAAATCTTTGGTTTATTGAGAAAATAGAGAAGAAAGGGTGCTCATCTTCAAAGTCTAATGTATTGCTTCCTACAAAGCAAATTGTTGGAACGTAAAATTGATTCCCATATTCAGCAATTACAGAAGGTATTTTACCATCAAGTGTTTGTTGATCTAAACATCCTTCTGATGTAATCACTAAATCTGCCTTTTCAATTTCATTTTTTAATCCCATCACTTTCATCATAAATTGACTTCCGTTCATGGGTTCGGCATCAAGGTAGGCCCAAAGTCCTGCAGCTGTTCCACCTGCTGCTCCACCGCCAACTAATGTAGTAGTGTCTTTTAAGGTAACATCTTGAGTGAGCTTAGCTATTGTGGTTAGATTCTCATCCAATTGTTTTACTTCTTTCACTGATGCACCTTTTTGAGGAGCAAAGACAGCGGCAGCACCTTTTTCACCTAGTAATAGATTTTCAACATCAATGGCCATAAAAAAACGAATATCTTGAATAGTCTCGTTCAACTCACTGATGTCAATACGCTTAATTAAGTGGAGATTTCCTCCATTTGGGATGATTATTTCATTGTTATCAGACAGGAATTTTGCTCCGAGTGCATGAATAGCACCAAGCCCAAAATCAGTAGATGCACTTCCACCAAGCCCAATAATAATTTCTTTACAACCATCCCCAATTGCTTTTTTTATAGTAATTCCTAATCCTTCAGTATTTGCCTTTAGAGCATCTAGATGACCTTCAGATAAGGTTTGCATACCACAATTTGAGGCCAAATCAACAATTGCAGTAGCATTGTTTACTTTGTAATAATATCCTTGGTGTTTACTACCTAAAGCATTTTTAGTAGAGACTTCTATTTTTTCTCCATTTTTTTCTGCTCCTACAATCTGAGCAAAACCATCACCGCCATCGGCCATCGGTTTTACAGTCACTGTATCGGTAGGTCTTACTTTTAACCAAGTATTTTGAATGATCTGTCCTGTTTCTAATGCATTAATGCTGTTTTTGAAAGCATTGGGAGCTACTAAAATTCTCAATGGAGGAATTAATTAAGTGTATAAATATTACCGGCTTTTAGTTTGACCACTCCTTTTAACTCCAATTGAAGCAGTAAGCTTGCTAGTTTTGGTAAAGGAATTTGTGTCTGGATTGCAATCTCTTCAATTTGTAAAGGATGTTCAAAGATTATCTTTGTTATTTTTTGCTCCAGTGTAGTTAAGTTGTTTTTTTGAAATAGTGACATTTGGTTATTTTGTTTAGAATTTTTACTCCAATTCATTTCAGTAAGAATATCATCAACCGAAGAGAAAAGGTGTGCTTTTTTATATTTAATTAAATTATTACACCCCTCGGCAAGAGGATCCGTGATTAATCCAGGTACGGCAAATACATCTTTATGATAACTATTGGCTATATCAGCAGTGATCAAAGCCCCTCCGCGTTTTTTGGCTTGAACTACAATTACTGTATCCGCTAATGCTGCAATTATTCTATTTCTTGCAGGAAATTTAGGAGCGTCGGGGAGAGATAACATACTATTTTCTGAAATCAATCCACTTTTTTGATCCGCTAACATCTCATTTACTGTTTTTTGATGCAATTTTGGATAGACGCTTTTTAAGCCGTTTGCCATTACGCCAATAGTTCCTAGTTTGTATTCAAGTGCAGCTCTGTGAGCGTGAATATCAATACCATATGCTAAACCGCTAATGATATTTACTCCGGGTAGCTCAGAAAGCTTTTCTATGATCCTTTTGGTGACATAGTGGCCGTAATTTGTAGCAGCCCTTGAGCCTACAATTGCTACATTTTTACTAGCATTTAAAGCCAAAGCTTTTCCTTTTACATAAATAAGATAAGGAGCGTCTTTTTGAAGTTTCAAACGTTTAGGAAACTCCTTGTCCACGTAAGTAAGGATACGAGTGTCGTTTGCTTCTGCTAACTGAAATTCTTTTTCTGCTTTATCTAGTTTGCTTTTAGAATTTAGGATGGAATTAGTGATAAACTCACCAATGTTAGGTATTTTGATTAAGTCCTTATAAGAGCTATTATAGACATTTTCAGCACTTTCTAAGTAGCTAATTAATTGTTTACAAGTTGCTCCACCAATTCCGTTTATATCATTAAGCCATAGTTCATATATTTTTTGAGTTTCTGTCATGTTAAGTTTGATGAATCATATAAAAGCGTTTGGAAATAGTTGTTTTTTTAAAATAGGTATTACAATTTAGTGAATTTATCAAAAAGATCAATAAAAAAGCCATTAACCTAAATAGATTAATGGCTCATTATGTTCAAATAGGGGTTAGACCTATTTTCTTGATTCTTCAATTCTAACGGTAAGATCAATAAAATCTTCCACCGAAAGTTCTTCTGCTCTTTTCTTAAAGATTGGATCTTCTAGTAATTCAGCAGGAAGACCATAAGGTTTCATAGCGTTACGTAGCGTTTTACGTCTAGTACTGAAAGCTTGTTTTACCACTTTAAAGAAGGTTTCCTCTTTGCATGGAAGTGACTTTCTATCATTTCTTTGAAGCCTGATGACTGCGGAATCTACTTTTGGAGGTGGAATAAACACTCCCGGAGGAACAGTGAAAAGGTATTCAACGTCATAGAATGCTTGTACTAATATGGTCAGAATACCTGCAGTACGTCCACCTTTTTTAGTAGCTATTCTTTCAGCAACTTCTTTCTGAATCATTCCTACACATTCGGTGATCTGATCTTTATTCTCTAAAATCTTAAAATAGATCTGTGTAGAAATATTATAAGGGAAGTTTCCAATAAGACCTACAGGATGTGGAGCAATATTTCCAAAGTCAAGTTTTAAGAAATCGCCTTCAATGATTTGATCTTTTGGTAAACCCACCTCGTTTGCTAAGTAGACAACAGATTCAGTGTCTATTTCTATTACCGTTGTTTTGTACTCATCCTTTTGCATTAAGCGAGTGGTCAAAACACCGGTGCCGGGGCCGATTTCATAAATTTCTTTGTAATCACCAAAAGAAGTCATTGCATTTACAATGTCATCTGCAATTTGTAGGTCATTCAAAAAATGTTGTCCTAAATGCTTTTTAGGTTTGACTTTAGACATAAGTATTATTTATGTTTTTATAGGAGTAAGTACTAAGGCAAAATTATATAAGACTCATTCATATTATTTTGGCTTAGTACTTAAGCACGTTTTGTACTTAAAATATTTCCGCAAAAAACGGGTATTAAAATATACAAAACAAATCCATTCAAGATCGAATGTAATCTTTTAAGATCTATTGTACGGCTATTTTGAAAGATTTCTTTATTTCATCATTGTATAAAACTAAAATATACATTCCCTTTTCGTTGGTCTTCAATGTAATTGGAACTTTATTTTTTCCTGATAATGTAGCGAAAGAAGAGGATTGAAGTACTTTTCCTTCAAGATTGACCAATTGATAGTTAATAATTTCACTACCTTTTGTTTCCAATTCCACATTCGTTTCATTATTGACGACTTCGGTAGGATACACTTTTATCGATTGAAACAATGCTTGATTAACACTGCTACTTACTGGATCTTCTTCAATACTTTGGATGTTTAGGTAAGTTACAGCCCAACCCCAATTTTGATTGATTTCACCTGAACTTAGTTTAAATCGAATCAAAATAGTATCTCCTGCACTGTAAAACTCTTTTAAGTTGATTTGGTGTCTTATCTCTAAGTTTTGTGCACCATTTGAGCCTAAGTTTGAATAATGTTCCCAGAATCTATTAAAACTTGCATTATAGGATCCGGATATATTTACCCAATCATCATCTCCTTTTTTAGCTTCTATACTTACATAATCATCATCGGTTGCAACAAGTGTAACATCTTTATAGAAGAAGTTTGGATTGTCGTCTTTTACAATGATTGGAGTTCTTAAATAACAATAGTTGATTGTATTAGTTGCGTAGGGGTGTTCACTATGCAATGCCGCAAAATCAAAATTAGTCACTGAAGATTGGAAAGAAATACCTTTTGCTATAAAATCAGAAGAAGTGCTATAATCCGTAAACTCATTATAATATGAATCACTTGGCGTATAATATGGAGTGATATCTAGTGTAGTCACTTTTCCTTTGTAAGGCGTATTATTTTTATAACTAATAAATTGTATTGCATTTTCAGTTAAATCTGAGCTATCCAATTCTAATAAATGTTCTCCTTCATCATAAGAAGTGTTGAAACCTTTAATACGTTTTTTTGATTTTGAATACATTACAATTGAATCAGCAGCAGCATCTATTTTAATACTGACTTCAATACCTGTAAGGGTAGAAGTATAGCTTATTATTTCAGGTTGAGGATTGATAGGAATATCGATGGACCAAATACCTCTACCATGAGTACCTACATAGACTTGATTATCACTGTACTTCATATCCCAAATACATACATTTGGGATGATACCGTCAAGGGGGTGCCAAGATGCACCTCCATCTAATGATTCGAAGATACCAATTTCAGTACCTGCCCATAAATAGTTGTCATTGAAAGGGAAAACTAATAAATCATAAACAGCTACGTTAGGGAATCCCGTTGCTGAAGATTCATTTTGATGAAAACCACTGATGTCTACCCAATTTTCTCCGAAATCTGTCGTTTTTAATATTTTTGGAGAGTTAGCGTACGAAAATAATACATAAGCGTTTTCCTCATAAATCGGATCGGGAACGATACCCGAAATTGATCCGGAAACAGAAAGATTGTCTACATTATTACCTGTTGGACTAAATGAAACCCCATCATTTTTAGAAACATATAGAGCGTCACTAAAGTTATGTCCTGCCCAAACAACATCTGTGTTTGCTTCTGATATTTCCACATCCATGAAAGTAGAAACACCCCATTGATCGCTTGAAATAGGAGACAAGGTCCAATTGCTACCAAAATCTGAAGATTTCCATACACCTTGCTCACCAATCGCAAATACTACATCAGGATTTTGCTTAGAGTTTGCCAATTTTGTAATAAATGGAGCATTTTCTCCCTGATCTTCTAAGCCATTAGTACTTTCAAAATAAACACTTCCTCTATTATTACTTTTATAAATAATATTATTATAAATAGACCCAAGCAATTTATCTTCATCTTCACTATGCCAGATAGCATCAAAACCATCACCTCCAATAAACATTCTGTAATTTGAATCTTTTGTTGGATTTGTAGACGAAATCCAAGTACCGTTATCTTGAGAACCACCAATATATTGATTTACACCACTTCGCTTATCAATACCGTAAAATTGAGTCGTATTGTATCCATAACCTGCAAATGTCCAATCTCCATTATCTTCACCTGGGTTAGTACCCGTATTGGAGTAATAAACACCTCCATCGTTAGTATTGATGATATAAAATTGATTTTCTGTTGTTTTTACAGAGACGAAAGAATGATGATCGGGGTGAAGTCCTTCTATAATAGTGCTTCCATTTCTAAAGAAAGAAGGGTTGATCGTTCTTCCACTTGCTCCGTAAGCATCAGATACCCTCTGGAATTCGACATTATTATCTTCATCCAAAATATTTATCTTCCAAATATCAACACCCCCAACATAGAAAGAGTTTTCATCATAAGGGTGAGCTAAAACAGCGTTATCGTACCAACCTTGACCTCCAAGTACCTTTATTTCATCGTTTGCTCCTAACAATGCCCAAGTATTACCGGCATCCCTAGATAAGTACAAATTTCCATCTTCACTTGCATCTCCATTACCTGCAATTGAGGCATAAATGAAGTTTGGATTAACTTCAGAAATTCCTAATTCAATTCTACCCGTTACTCGATATCCGCTCAACAAACTCCAGGATTGTCCCATATCAGTTGATTTTAAAATCCCTTTGTTATTGATCGTAGCATATTGCACATTAAAGTCGTCTGGACTTGCAACTACCTGATGAATCGCAAATGAAAAACCACTTCTTCTTTCTTCATAAGTTTTCGTCCATGATTCACCTCCGTCTTTACTCACAAAAATGGAAGACCTGTAACTGTTACCTGGATTGGCGGAGGTACAAACCGTTAAATTATCTGCATTTGTTGGATCAATTATTAATCGATTTACGATTTGGAAATCTTCATTGTTTAGAGTGTTTTCTAAACTAAACCAAGTATTGCCACCGTCAGTTGATTTAAAAACACCATCACCTTTTACACCGTCAATATTTCCATATCCTTCACCAGTACATGCATACAATATATTAGGATCACTTTCAGATTGACTAATATGAGAGACAGAAAGAGTTGGTAAATCATCTGTTAGGGGAGTCCAGTTTTGACCTTTGTTGGTTGTTTTCCAGATGCCACCTGATACAGAACCAATAATCCATGTATTGTTAGAAGGATCATTTTTATCAACAACTAATGTTCTAGTTCTTCCGGGGACATTTTTTGGCCCCCTTTCGATCCATTGTTCGTCAGTAACTGTTTGTGCTATACGTCTATTACTTTTAAAATAAGCATTAGCCTTCAAGGTTTCCTTTAGCTTATAACCTTTTTGGTACTGTGCTTCATTTTGTCCGTCTCTTACTTTTAACGAACGCATGAGTTGAAGAAATTTATCAGGTTTATCAGACTTGATATATCCTTTCGCATTCTTTTTTAATCTTTTTTCATTATATCTCTCAAAGACAATGTCTTTTGACTGATGTTGAATGATTTCCTCTGAATGGTGATTTCCTTGGTAGAAATAATAAAATACACCAAAAGTCATAAGGAAGAGTAATCCTGATAAAAAGTGTTTTTGATTGATCATTGTTATTTATTAGTAATTCTTTATTCGAGATGAATTATTGATAAACAAAAAAATATAAACCTCCATATTACTATAAAGGGTTATAAGATAGAGCTGTACTATAAGGAACTCCAAATATATGTAAAGGTTGTGAAAGTAATAGATATAAGAGGTTTTAGAATAGATTTTTAGAAATATTAAGAATATACAATTTTTGAATCGGTCCTTTTGAAAAGGTATAAACTTGTAACATGATTAAACTATAAACTTTTATCATTAATTTACTTGAATAATACAATAAATAATCTTTAAAAGTATTACTTTTGAAAGAAGACTATTATTATGAACATTTAGTTGAGGAATTGAAGGCTTACAAAAAAGTCTATCTAAGTTATGAGAGAGAATAAAAATCAAAAAAATAATAGAAGATCTGACAAACCTCGTATTGGTATTACTATCGGCGATTACAATGGAATCGGACCGGAGGTTATCGTAAAGGTTTTGCAAGATAAACGCATAACAAATATTTGTACACCGGTTGTATATGGTTCGGGAAGAATTCTGACTAAATACAAAAGGATTTTAGCAATAGAAGATTTTACTTATCATCAGTTTAATAACAATAGTTATTTGCATGATCAAAAAATTAATGTGGTCAACTGTTGGTCTGATGTTCAGGAGTTAGAACCTGGTAAAGTAAGTGAATCAGCAGGGAAGTGTGCTTTCTTATCTATTGATAAAGCTTCTAAAGACTTAAAGAGCGAAGTAATTGATGCAGTAGTAACAGCACCAATTAACAAAGAAAACATCCAAAGTGATGACTTCAAATTTGCAGGTCATACAGAGTACTATCAAGAGAACTTCGCTACCAATGGAGATACACTCATGACCCTTTGTGAAGGTAATTTGAGAGTAGGCGTTGTTACAGGTCATATTCCTTTAAGAGATGTTGCGGATAGCATTACTAAGGAGCGTTTGAGTTCTAAATTAAATGTCTTTCTAGAGTCTTTGAAGAACGATTTTGGTATTGCAAAGCCAAAAATTGCTGTAATGGGTCTAAATCCTCATGCAGGTGAAGGTGGATTACTAGGTGATGAAGAAATCAATGTGATCACTCCTGTAATCAAAGAATTTAAGAAAAGAGGTAATCTAGTTTTTGGTCCTTTCCCTTCAGACGGTTTCTTTGGAACAATGTCCTTTAAGAATTATGATGGTGTACTTTGTATGTATCATGATCAAGGATTAATTCCATTCAAATTACATGCTTTCGAAAATGGTGTGAATTACACTGCAGGATTAAGCATTGTTAGGACATCTCCAGACCATGGAACAGCGTATAATATTGCAGGAAAAGGTATTGCTGATGAGAAATCATTTAGAGCGGCACTTATGCAGGCTGTAGATATAGTAAAAGTTAGATCTAATGTCATTACAAATCAGATTCGACCTAATGCAAAACAGATGCTTCAAGACCGTAAAGATCAAATGAAGGTTCAAAAAGCATTAGAAGTGGCATCTGAAGGAGTTGAAGAGTTTGACTTGAGCGAGCTAGAAGCAGGTGAACGTAAGGAAGAACAAGTGACTCGTCAGCAAAAAATGCTCGAAAATAAGAATAAGGGAGGTAATCAAAAACAAGATCGCCGACCTAATAATCAAAATAAAGAGCATTGGAAGCCAAGAAAAAACTTTAATAAAGGAGGAAATAGAAATGCGGGTGATCAAGATCAAAAATCAATTAAACAAAATAAAGAAGCTAAACAGTAAGGCAATAGTATTTCCATTATTGTTTTCCATGGTGTTTTTAACGGGTTTTGCAGGGCCAAATCCCGTTTATGAATTATGGAAAAAGCTTTTAAATGTTGATTGGGAGTATAAATACAGTGAGGAATTTGAAATGGATGTACCATTGCCAATTTTTCCAAGAGATGTGAAAAAGTTGGACGGTACAGAAATTACAATTAGAGGATTTGTATTACCCGTAGAAACTACTGATGGTTCAATTATAGTTTCTTATTATCCTTTTTCAAGTTGTTTCTTCTGTGGTGGAGCTGGTCCTGAATCAGTTATGGCTATCTTTCTTAAAAATGAAAGAGAAATTGATGAAGAAGAGGCTACTTTCAAGGGGATTCTTCATTTAAACGATGAAGAGACTGGATTAATTTACGAACTTAAAGATGCTGTTGAGGCAAATTCTAATTTCTAAGATATGGACGAGATAAAAGAATTATTTATTAAATACCTTGAGGAAAAGAAATTAAGGAAAACTCCTGAACGCTTTGCCATCATGGAAGAAATATACGGTAGAGGCGGACACTTTGATGTTGAATCGCTGTATATTAATATGAAAAACAAAAACTATAGAGTCAGTAGAGCTACGGTTTATAATACATTAGATTTGCTTTTGGATTGTAATCTAATTACTAAACATCAGTTTGGGAAAAACTTAGCCCTTTATGAAAAGGCTCATGGTTTCAAACAACATGATCATTTAATCTGTAAAGAGTGTAATAAGATTCTTGAGTTTTGTGATCCACGTATTCAAAAAATTCAACAAATGGTTGAAGAGATTTATAACTTCGAAATTGAAAGTCATTCATTGAATTTCTACGGAAGCTGTAAGAATGAAAACTGCGAAGGAAAGCAAAATAAAGAAGAATTTACAGAACAATAAACGGAATATCTTCAGAAAGAAAATAACCTACTTTTAATCGAGTAGGTTATTTTTTTTATAGAAGGAATTTACTTTTTCTGAAATGAATTGGATATCTAATGAAGTGAGTCCGATATAAAGAGGTAAACTTAATAGGGTGTCAGATAGTTTTTCAGTGACAGGTAGATCTCCTTTTTTATAACCGAGTTTACTACAAGCTTTTTGTAAATGTGGTGGAACAGGGTAGTGGATTTGTGTATTAATCCCTTCAGTAGTTAAAAATTCCTGTAATTCATTTCTTTTATCACATTCAATGGTGAAAAGATGATAGACCGAAATAGAATTTGCATCAATATGTTGTGTTCTAATACCAAGATCAAGATACTTTTTATATTCAGTTACCATTTTCTGACGTTGACTATTCCAATTATCCAAGTATTTTAATTTGATACTCAAAATTCCAGCTTGAATTTCATCTAGTCTAGAATTGCAACCACTTAAATCCGCAAAATATTTTTTTAAACTACCATAATTTCTAAGCATCAGTAATGTTTCTAATAAAGAATTCTGGTTTGTTGTAATTGCACCCCCATCTCCAAAACAACCTAAATTTTTAGCAGGGTAGAAGCTAGTCGCGTTTAATACACCAAAACTTCCTGTTTTATGCCCCTTGTATAAAGCTCCTTGAGCCTGAGCATTATCTTCAATGATAAATAAGCCATTTCTTTCAGCTATAGAACATAATTGGTCCATTTCACAAGGGTTGCCATAAATATGAACCACAATGATTGCCTTCGTTTTAGTAGAGATCTTTGCTTCTACTAGATGTTGATCAATAGTATACGTCTTAGGGTGAGCATCTACTAAAACTGGCGTTGCTCCAACATCCATTATTGCCAAAATTGTAGCAATAAAAGTATGGGCAGGAGCAATCACTTCGTCTCCTTTTTTGATTCCTAAAGCTAATAAAGAAAGCTTTAGTGCATCAAATCCATTTCCAACTCCTATACAGTGAGAGGTATTAGAATAAGCAGCATATTCCGTTTCAAATTTTTTCAACTTATCTCCAAGTATGAAATGATTTGATTGAACAGTATCTAAAATATCTGCTTCTAATTCTTTTTTAATTAATGCATTTTGATGCTCTAAAGAGACGAATGGAATGTTTTTCATTTACAGAATATCTTTGATGACTTCAAGTCCCATACTTCTTGAACCTTTAATGAGAATAAGATGATCACGAATTGGCTGTTCTTCTAAAAACGATATTGCATCTGCTTTAGTCTTAAAGAATTGTCCCGCATCATTCTTATGCTCAAAGAATCGTTCACCAATAAATATATTTATATCAAAGTTCAGTTTTAAAGCTTGATCAACAATATTTTGATGCTCTTGTTTACTGATTTCACCTAACTCAAACATATCTCCCAAAACAAATGCTTTTGCAATTGAGCTTTCAATCTTATCTAAATTTTCTAAGGCAACCTCTACAGAGGAAGGATTCGCATTATAGGCATCTAAGATTAATGTGTTTTTTTCAGTTTTAAGTATTTCAGATCTATTGTTAGTCGGTTTATATGAAGCGATGGCTTTATTCATATTTTCAACCGAGATACCCAATTTTTTACCTACACAAAACGCTGTAAGAATATTTTCGAAATTATAAGCACCAAACAATTGGGTCTCAATCTTATTTTCCTGTCTGTCTTGATATACAATAAATGGATTTACTTCTATAAACTCAAGATTCACATAATCATATTCCTGACCATAGTAAACAGGAGATTTCATACGCTTTGACATATTATAAAGAATAGCGTCTTTAGAGTTGATATAAATAACTCCTTCATTTTTTATAAGATAATCGAAAACCTCACTTTTGGCTCTTACATTTTGTTCAAAGCTTCCAAACCCTTCAATATGATCTTTTCCTATATTGGTAACGAAACCTTGATTAGGTAATGCAATTTGGCACAACTCGGCCACTTCTCCGACGTGATTATCACCCATTTCTATCAATGCCACTTCCGTTTCTAATGGCATAGAAAGTAAAGTCAGTGGAACTCCAATATGATTATTGAAATTACCTTTAGTTGCGTGTGTCTTAAAAGTAGTAGAACATATTTTCAATAAGATCTCTTTGGTAGTTGTTTTTCCGTTTGAACCTGTCACGGCAATCACCGGAATATTGAACTGCTTTCTGTGGTACTGGGCTAACTCTTGTAAAGTGGTTAATACATCTTCAACAAGTATATATTGATCTGAAATAGCTACTTCTGGATCGTCAACTACACAAAATTTGGCTCCTTTTTCTAAAGCAGATTTAGCATATTTATTACCATCAAAATTTCCTCCTTTCAAAGCAAAGAAAAGGGAGTTTTCTGGTACATTTCTAGAATCGGTTGTTATAGTACTGTGTTCTAGGTAGATAGTGTATATTTTTTCAATATTCATATCAAAGATGGATTTTTTTTATGCAATCTGTTAAGATATTTTCTATTATGCAATTATCTCGAAATTTAGAAAGTGATAAAAGTCATGTTTATGAATTTCTATAATCACTCAAAAAAGTAACAAAAATATCGCAAATTGCGAGAGTAAAACATTTACAAATAAACTTATAATTAATTTTTTAAATCTCGCATAAAATGAAAGTAACTGTAGTTGGAGCTGGTGCAGTAGGTGCAAGCTGTGCTGAGTATATCGCTATCAAAGATTTTGCAGACGAAATCGTCGTAGTTGATATCAAAGAAGGATTTGCAGAAGGTAAAGCAATGGACTTAATGCAAACTGCATCTTTAAATGGGTTTGATTCTACAATCACTGGTGTAACGAATGATTATGCTGCAACTGCAGGTTCTGATGTAGCGGTAATCACTTCTGGTATTCCAAGAAAACCGGGTATGACTCGTGAAGAGTTAATCACTACAAACGCTAACATTGTAGAAACTGTAGCGAAGAATTTGATTGCAAATTCTCCAGACGTAATTATCATCGTAGTATCTAATCCAATGGATACAATGACTTACTTAGCTGCTAAAGCTACTGGTCTTCCTAAAAACCGTATCATCGGTATGGGTGGTGCATTGGATAGTGCTCGTTTCAAATATCGTTTAGCTGAAGCTTTAGGTTGTCCTCAATCTGACGTTTCTGGTATGGTTATCGGTGGTCACTCTGACGTAGGAATGGTTCCATTAATCGAGAAAGCTACTCGTAATTCAGTTCCTGTATCTGAATTCTTAACTGAAGAGCAAAAGTCTTCTATCGTTGAAGCTACTAAAGTAGGTGGTGCTACACTTACTAAATTATTAGGTACTTCAGCTTGGTATGCTCCAGGTGCAGCAGTTTCTGAATTAGTGAAAGCTATCGCTTTAGATTCTAAGAAAATGTTCCCTTGTTCAGCATTATTAGAAGGTGAGTATGGTTTAGAAGATCTTTGTATCGGTGTACCTGTAGTATTAGGTAAAAACGGTATCGAGAAAATCGTTGAAATCGAGCTTTCAGAAGACGAAAAAGCAAAATTACATACTTCAGCTGAAGGTGTGAAGAAAACTAACGGTCTTTTAGACGTTAAAGCTTAGTTTATAAGCCAACGTAATTGATAAGAAGTGCCCATCACTATTCATTTAGTGGTGGGCATTTTTTTGTTAAGAAGTTTTTGTATTTCAACCGTTATAAATCGTGATTTATATGTATAAGATCAATATGAATTTATTAGTTTTGTAATATGTTTCTTCTAATTTTTCCCAAACCAAACATTAGCTGAAACACTTATTAATTTATAAAAAGAATTATTCCCTAAAATATGAGAATCGGTGTTATAGGAGGAGGAATATCAGGGCTAACAGCAGCCTATTATTTACAGAAAAAAGGTCATACTTGTCTTGTTTTAGAAGCAAGTGATAGGACAGGAGGGTGCATTAAAACGGAGAAAATTGATGGACGCCTGTATGAGAATGGACCTAATTCCTTACTTTTTAACGATGATCACCTCTCTCTCATCAAGGAACTTGGCATCGAAGGCCAATTACAAGAAGCTGCCGACGTCAATAAAGATCGATTTATTTTAAAAAATGGTAAATACAATGTATTACCATCGGGTCCGCAAAACTTCTTTTCCAATAAGTTTTTTAGTTGGAAAACAAAATGGACCATAATGACAGAATACTTCAGAAAAAACAATCCTATTTCTGAAAATGAGTCATTGTATGATTTCTTTGAAAGACGATTTAATAATGAGATTTGTGATTATGCAGTCGATCCTTTTGTAAGAGGAATATATGCTGGTGATCCAAAACAACTTAAAATAAAAGCGTCATTTCCTTCTCTTTATAAAGCTGAAAAAAATCACGGTTCTATCATCAAAGGAATGATTCAGCAACGTAAAGAGAACAAGGTAAATGGAGTTGCTGTCAAAAGAAAAACAGCGTATAGCTTTAAAGATGGAATTCAAACTTTGACAAATGCATTGGCTAATAAAGTTGATGTTAGTTATAATTCTGAAGTTGAAAGCATTACAATTGTAGATGATGTGTTTTCTGTAAAGACCTATAATGATGAATTTTTATTTGATAAAGTCATCATTGCAACACCAGCTGAAGCTACATCTCAAATCTTACAATACCTTTTACCTAAAGTAGCTGAAAAATTAGAGAAAGTGTATTGTCCTCCAATGTGTGTTGTGCATTCTGTCTTTGCAAAAGACGCTTCTCAAAATACACCGATTGGTTTTGGAGGTTTAAACCCATCTATCGAAAAAACGTTTACTGCTGGTTCTATCTGGTCCTCATGTATTTTTCCAAATAGAACTACTGATAATGAAGTACTAGTGACTTCTTTTGTAGGAGGGACGCATACTCCTGATAATGCTAAATTAGAAGAGGCAGCGATTAAGAATAATGTAGGAAATGAACTTCAGTCCACACTAGGTTTTTCTGCAGACCCTGTTTATCAAAAAACATACAAGTGGAGAAAAGCTATTCCTCAATACGATCAAAATATTTTGAATCTATGGGAAGCTATGGAAAAGTCACCTATAAAGAACCTGTATTATACAGTAAACTGGAAAGATGGTATCGCAGTTCCTGATTGTATTGAGAAGAGTAAAAAATTGGTTGAAGAACAGTTCTCTTAAACTACCGAGTTAAAAGACGACAATAGCCATTTTAATGAAGATATTACTTTCAAACTTTCAAAAATCTCTATCAGTTTTTCTAAAAAAACATTGAGATTTATGTATGTTTGCCACATATAAATTTTTAGACAAAGAATACTTATGAAATTTTTTATAGACACCGCAAACCTTGACGAAATCAAAGAAGCTCACTCAATGGGAGTTTTGGATGGTGTAACAACTAACCCATCACTAATGGCGAAAGTTGGTGTAAAAGGAACAGAAGCTGTAAACGCTCATTACAAAGCAATTTGTGATATCGTGGATGGTGATGTTAGTGCTGAGGTACTATCAACAACTTATGAGGAGATGATCAAGGAAGGAGAAATCTTAGCTGCAATTGATCCTAAAATTGTCGTTAAAGTTCCAATGATCGAAGACGGTTTAAAAGCTATTAAATATTTTTCAAGTAAAGGTATTGATACAAACTGTACTCTAATCTTCTCAGCTGGTCAAGCATTACTAGCAGCAAAAGCTGGAGCAACTTATGTTTCTCCATTTATTGGTAGATTAGATGATGTTTCTACAGATGGTTTACAATTAGTAGAAGATATCGTAACAATCTTTGAAAACTACGGTTTTGGTACTCAAGTTCTAGCCGCTTCAGTTAGACACCCTATGCACATCTTGGATTGTGCTAAACTTGGTGCAGACGTTGCAACTTGTCCATTAAAAGCGATCAAAGCATTATTGAATCACCCTTTAACAGATAAAGGTTTGGCTCAATTTATTGAGGACGCTAAGAAAATGGAAGAATAAGAAACTTTTCTTTATTGAATAAGTTACAATTACCTCATAGAAGGTAATTATTGATAATATGGGGACATTGTTATACTACAATGTCCCTACATTTATACCATGCCTTTTGTGGAAAATGGCGTATTAAATTTAATTTATTACATGTATATTATTAAAGTAAAAGGCAAAGCCAAAATTCCAAACTACATTCAGTTAAGAGACGAAGACTTCGTCTTAATTGCTTATTTTAGAGCTGATAGGCCTTTGACAAAACTAGAAAAATATGGTTTAGAAGGTAAAGAAGAAGCCCTTAAAGCTGTAATTGAGCAATTGCCTTTCGGTAAAATTCAAAAACTAGAAATCTAAAAATGGATCAAATTGTAACAATTCGAGATGTCAAAGTCGTTTTTGAGGGTGCTGTTATTCTCAAAGATATCAACTTTGATATTGCGAGAGGTGAGTTTATATATTTACTAGGGACAACGGGTAGTGGTAAATCCACTCTATTGCGCCTTTTATATGCTGATCTTTACCCAACTGAGGGTATTGTTAGAGTCAACAACTTCCAAGTCAACGATCTTCAAAAAAAGGAAATCCCTTTTCTCAGAAGATCAGTTGGTGTTATCTTCCAAGATTTTGAACTTTTGACAGATCGATCTGTAGAAGAGAACTTATTATTCGTAATGAAAGCTACTGGTTGGAGCAGTCAGCAAAAGATGAATAATAAAGTAGATGAGCTTTTAGCAAAAGTAAATCTGCCTAAAATAACAAGAGAAAAAATGCCACATCAACTCTCAGGAGGTGAACAGCAGAGAGTGGCAATTGCAAGAGCTCTTGTAAACAACCCTGACTTAATCATCGCTGATGAACCAACCGGAAACCTAGATCCAAAAGTATCAAGAGCCATCCTAGACTTATTTAAAGAAATAAATGAAAGTGGAACCAGTATCATAATGGCAACTCACCAACATTCATTTTTAAGGCTACACCCAGAAAGAGCTTTAATATGTGAAGGAGGGAACATTAAAGATATTTCTAAAGAACAGGTTCAACAGAAACTAGACTTAAATCCTAAACATGAGTAAAAGTAAGCTTCAAGCTATCGTTCAGAAAAAATGTCCCCAGTGTAGAGAAGGGGATCTTTTTAAAAATTCAGCTTTATCTCTGAAATTCAATCAAATCAATCACAGATGTACAGAATGTAATGCAAACCTTGAACCTGAGACAGGTTTTTATTACGGTGCAATGTACGTCAGTTATGGTATCAATACAGCACTGATGTTTGTAATGCTTGTCATTACCGCAGTTGTAATTGATCCGGAAGACACCCTCACTTATATCATTATGGCAGTAATTCCAATGATTGTATTACTTCCTTTTACCTTCCGATTATCAAGATCAATCTACCTCCATCTTTTCGGTGGAATCGATTATAAAGGAAAATAAAAAATGCTCCATTGTTGCTTTGAGACTTCAATGGAGCATTTCTTTTACAGCGTATTTCGATGATTATGGAATCTTTTTCTTTTTCACTCTTTTATAAGGCTCTTCCTTTTCTTTAACAGTCAAAACACCCTCTACTTTCTCATTGCCCATTGAAACATAAACAGTGTATTGAGCAGGCTTAAGGTAATTGACTTTATTGTCCTTCTCTTTCAATTCAACCGCTAAGGCTTTCTCTAATACTTTTCTATTTTTAGCATCAATAGAAAGGTCATAATGAATATAATTCAATCCTTTTTCAACTTCAATTGAAAACGTTTTTAATACTTTACCTTCTAAAGCAATACTAATTTCAACTGTTCCATCATCTTTATTATAAATTGGAATCTGAACTTCACTCTCTATTGGTTCTCCCCACTCAAAATAACCTTCTATCATTCCCCACTTTGGGTTTTCAGTAATTTCATTGATTGAAAATACTTTTAACGGTGTTTCAAAATCAGCCTTCTTAAAAGTTTGACTGATAGAGAGGTCACCTACATAGATTGCTCTACCATGAGTTCCCACTACAATTTCATTATCTCGTGGATGAACGACTAAATCATGCACAGCTACATTTGGAAGGTTACCTAATGTCATAAATGAATTTCCTTTGTCATAAGAAATATAAAGCCCGTTATCAGTACCAACATAAAGGATATCTTGATTATTCGGATCTTCTTTTACTACATTAATAGGTTCATCAGGAAGATCATTCCCTAGTTTTTTCCAAGTTTTACCTCTATCAAATGACGAATATAAATAAGGCTTGAAATCATCATTCCTATAACCATTCATGGCTACAAATACTGTATTCAAATCATGTTTTGAAGCAATCACCCTAGAAACCCAAAGATTTTGTGGTAATTCATTAGAGATATCATTCCACGAGGCTCCAACATTATCCGATAAAAATACCTTGCCGTCATCTGATCCGGTATAAAGTAAACCAAACTGAATAGGGGATTCAGAAATAGAAGTGAGTGTTCCGTAAGGTACATTTCCCTTTTTACCTCTATTTGTCAGATCTTCAGAAAGTGCTTCAAAATCTTCCCCTTTATTCATAGATCTATGGAAGCGGTTTGAACCAAAATAAACAATATCTTCATTATGACTAGAAACTTGAAGAGGAGATTGCCAATTCCAACGTAAAGGTTTTTCACTTAAACTATGTCTAGGAGTAATGTATTTTTCAACTCCTTTTTTCGTGTTAATTCTATAATAATTTCCAAACTGATAACCTGTATAAACGGTCTGATTATCACGAGTATCAACGCCTATTTGCATACCATCTCCTCCCATGATTTCTTGGAATGGGTATTTCCCAGAATTCTGCCAAGCTCTATCGATCTTAGCTTTAGATGACCCTACCCAAACTCCGTTATCCTGAAGTCCTCCATAAATATTATAAGGTTCTGCCATATCAATATTGACAGCATAAAACTGTCCAACAGGAATAGAGTTAGCCTTGAAATAGGTGTCACCACCATCATGAGAAATATTAAGCCCTCCATCATTACCTAAAATAATATGTTGATCATTTTTAGGATTAATCCATAATGCATGATGATCTACATGCACATTGGGATCTCCTTTATCTTTCCATGTTTTTCCTCCATCAGTAGACTTTAATACTGGTACGCCAAGAATGTATAAGGTCTGATCATCTTGAGGGCTTACTCTAATGTTTCCAAAATAATAACCAAAAGTATAAACTACTCGATCAAGATCGTTAGAATGTGTTTTCTTCCATGTTGTACCGCCATCTAATGATTGATACACTTCAGCACCTTTGATCTCTGTATTGAATAGATCATCTTCTGCATCACCTAGATATTCTACAAGGGCAATAGGAGTGTATTTACCCAATTGAATATCGTTTTTTATGGACTTTGCTGTATAAGACTTTGGGAAACTGTAATGATCTAAATACCTATTAATATTTTCTTCCGATTGTTCCAAAAACTTCTCTTTAGATATCGTTTTGAGTTGCTTTTTGGTGAGAGGTAATACCTCTTTTTCTTCCTGATTTTCTTTTGGATCTTGATTATCCAAGAAAGCGTACAATTTGTTAGAATCTTGATGAGAAATAGCTAAGCCAATTCTGCCAACTCCTTCCGTAATTGGAAAACCTGACTTTTTGGTCGTAACTCTATTCCAAGATATTCCTCCATCAGTTGATTTATAAATTCCTGATTCTTTTCCTGAGGCTTTAAAATTCCATGCTTTACGTGTTCTTTCCCATGCAGAAGCATAAAGAATTTGAGGATTTTGAGGGTCAATGATTAGGTCAATGATGCCCGTACTGTCTGATATATACAGTGTTTTATCCCATGTTTTTCCTCCATCATTTGATTTATAAACACCTCTATTTTCATCTTTAGAATATAAATTACCGATAGAGGCTACCCATAGTATATTCTCATCATTGGGATGTAATACAATACGTCCAATGTGTTGAGTACTTTCTAAACCTGAATGTTGCCAAGTTTTTCCTCTGTCATTTGATTTATACAAACCAAGCCCTGCATAACTAGATCGGCTCGAATTGTTCTCACCTGTACCTACCCAAATCGTATTTTGTTCACTTTTCCAATTGACTGCAATATCACCAATCGTCATAGTCGCTTCATGATCAAAAAGGGGGGTGAAATCGATGCCAGCTGTCGAGGAGTACCATAAGCCACTAGAAGCATAAGCAACATAAAATTCATTCGGATTATCTGGGTTAACATCAATATCTGTTACTCGGCCACTCATGACCGTTGGCCCTACATTTCTAAAAGGAATGTTTCTGAGGTAGGATTTCTCATTTAGCTGTTGGTGTTTTTGAAAACTTGGAAGTCTGCTCGTATTTATATCTTGAGCTTTAGTAGTTGAAGTGGAAGTCAATACTACTACTAGACTTAGTAAAAAACTAAGTGCGTAAGTTTTTTTCATGTTGAAGATTTAAATTGAATTGATTGATTATAAATATAAATATTCAAAGAGATCAATTCAAAATAAAAGCCTCATGTTTTACAGTTGTGTTCTATCTTTGAAGTGGTAGGTGATACCAAAAATTAGGTTGAATTGAAGATATGTAGTACTTGTGTTCGTCTTTCTATCAAAAACTTCTGAGTAGGGTCTTGCGGTAAGGTTTGTAATTTGGATATCATTTTCAGAGAATCCCATGTCACAAACTAGCCCTCCTATAATATTAAATCGAGGTCCAAACCATTCAAAACCAGCAGATAAATGATATAAATCCCAATAATCAAAAGACATTCTGTTATCCTTAATAGGATCAATATCTCCAAAATCTAAAAAGTTAAAATCTGTCCGAAAACCCATCAAAATATTGACATCTTCAACCACTTCATGTTTCACACCTACCGCAATATTAGTAATGGGTTTATTCGCTACAAAATATTGGCTGAAAGTATCATCGTTCGATGAAAACATAGAGTTTTCAGGTTTAAGACTTAATATTCCATATTTCTGTACTTTACCAAAAAAGCCTATCCGTGCAGAATACTCTGTCTTTTTCGTGATATAACCGATATTCAATTCGGCAGTTATTGGTAATTTATATTTAGAGTCTACTTTTTCTTGATCACTGACCTCTTTGAGCACTTCTCCAGAAGTTTCCATGGTTTCAATGATCCTCCTGGAGTTAGATTTTGATAAAAACTGTAGATTGATGTCTGATGTTTCAAAATTAAAACCGAGGTTCAAACGTTCATTAAAGTGCCATGCTATTCCGATTTTCCATAAGATAGACACTTGATTGAATCGGAGGTTTTTATAATCATTACTATAGTTGATAATTTGATTTCCTCTTGCCCAAGTTTCATTAGTGTTATTCGTGAGTTCCGCGTTTTTGATATCTATAAAGTGGGTGATACCGATGCCCAACGACTCACTGATTCTGTACGTTGTCCCAATGGCTATTCGATCATTCCTTAGCTGGTTTTTATAGTTAAAATACCCTTCATAATAGTCATTGGAATTAGGGATTTGACCTTGATTTGAGCTCGTATATTCACTCTTTGTATTCAAAAGATTGATAATAGCATAAGTGACTTTGAAATGACGTTTTTTAAGGTTGAATGCAGTGCCTGAAATCATTTGAGGTTTGGTTTCAAACTGATTCCCTTTTAAATCCACACCCTGTCCAGCTCCATTTTCAATATTAAAAAATGTATAACTCAAAAGGTCAGAAGTAAATGAAACGTTAGGGGTTTCGGTAAAGGCTAAAGCACCAGGATTATAAAAAATTGCACTGTTATCAGTGGCTCCAGAGGCGAGAGATCCACCCAATAAGTTACCATTGGCACCTTGTTGTTGTTGCCAATAGAAATTACCTTGTGCCATTACTGAAGCAATTGAGGTAATAAAGCAAAGCAATAGAAGAGGGAAATAGATTCGGAGCATGGGTTAAAAATAGAAGAAAAATAACATAAAAAAAAGCCATCATTTCTGATGGCTTTCATGAAAGTTATACTTTCAAAAATTATTTTGTAGGATAAGGTCTTGCAACTGCACCAGTATAAACCTGACGAGGACGAGAAATTGGTTGTCCTAAGTTTCTTGACTCTTTCCATTGTGCAATCCAACCTGGAAGACGACCCAAAGCAAATAATACAGTAAACATTTCTGTAGGGAAGCCCATTGCTTTGTAAATAATTCCAGAATAGAAATCCACGTTTGGATATAATTTTCTCTTTTGGAAGTATTCGTCGTTTAATGCTTTTTCTTCTAAACCTTTAGCGATTTCAAGAAGTGGATCATTGATACCTAATTTATCAAGTACCGCATCTGCGTGCTTCTTAATGATTTTCGCTCTAGGGTCGAAGTTTTTGTATACTCTATGACCGAATCCCATCAAACGGAATGGATCATTAGGATCTTTTGCTTTCGCGATAAATTTATCAACATCGCCACCGTTAGCGTGAATGTCTTCTAACATTTCAATTACTGCTTGGTTAGCACCACCGTGAAGAGGACCCCAAAGTGCGTTGATACCAGCAGAAATAGCAACATATAATGAAGCTTGTGATGAACCTACTACTCTTACTGTAGCAGCTGAACAGTTTTGCTCATGATCAGCGTGTAAGATTAATAATTTATCCAATGCATCAACTAATACTGGATCGATATCGTAATCCTCAACAGGTAAACCGAACATCATTTTCATGAAGTTTTCGATATAGCTTAACTTGTTTTCAGGATACATCAACGGATGTCCAACACTTTTCTTATATACCCATGAAGCCAAAGTAGGAAGCTTAGCAATCAATCTATGGATTGTTAAGTCTACCATTTCATGATCTCTATTAGGATCTAATGACTCAGGGTGGAAAGCTGTCAATGAAGTTACCAATGAAGATAAAACGCCCATTGGGTGAGCATCTGCAGGGAAACCATCAAAGATCTTTCTTACATTTTCGTGTACTAATGTGTGACGAGAAACGTCTGATTTGAACTTGTCGAATTCTTGGGCAGTGGGTAATTCCCCATTTATTAATAAGTATGCAACTTCTGAGAAAGTAGAATGTTCACATAAATCTTCAATAGAATAGCCTCTATATCTTAATATACCTTTCTCTCCGTCAAGGAAAGTAATATCACTTGTTGTAGAACCTGTATTTTTGAATCCTACATCCAAAGTGATTAATCCACTCTGAGCACGAAGCTTACTGATGTCAACACCAATTTCGTCTTCTGAACCTTTGATAACTGGTAAGTCGTATGATTTACCAGCATATGTTAATTGCGCTGTCTTTTCATCCATGTTTTTGTCGGAATTTGTTTGAGGTTTGTTGTGGTCAAGTTCTACTTCTTGCATAACTAAAAAGTGTTAATTATTCTTTATTTTCGCACGTGTTTCATTCCAAAACTGATTGCTACTCGTTTTGAATGCCTAAATATATTTCAGATTTTACGTTTTTGCAAAAAAACGGGGGTAATTCAATACAGATATGCGCTAAAAACACTAAAAATCAGAAGAATTTATTTTTTTTATATTTAAATGACATTTATCATTAAAAAATGGTAATTTCATGTAAAATCAATCTAAAAAAAATAAAAACGTAAAATTCTTTGAACTTTATTTAAGTTTGTAATAAGTTGTTTCGCGCGGGAGATATACCATTTATCATTCTGTTGTTTTTAAGAATTAATAGAGATTATTATTTATATATATGACTAAGAATTTACTGATTGTCGAATCGCCAGCAAAAGCCAAGACTATAGAGAAGTATTTAGGAGGTGATTATACGGTTAGATCAAGCTATGGTCATGTTCGAGATTTGAAGAAAGGAAATGACGCCATTGATGTTGAACATGATTTTAACCCAACCTATGAAATATCGTCTGATAAGAAAGATGTTATCAGAGAACTAAAGAAATTATCCAAGGAAGCTGAAATGGTATGGTTAGCGACCGATGATGACCGCGAAGGAGAAGCTATTTCATGGCACTTAAAAGAAACTTTAAAATTAAAAGAGACAGATACTAAAAGGATAGTTTTTAGAGAAATCACGAAAACAGCCATCAAAGCTGCGATTCAAGCTCCAAGAACTATTGATATAGACTTAGTAAATGCTCAGCAGGCGAGAAGAATTCTAGACCGATTAGTGGGTTTCGAACTTTCACCCGTACTCTGGAAAAAAATCCAAAGAGGATTATCCGCAGGACGTGTACAAAGTGTAGCCGCTAGATTGGTTGTAGAAAGAGAGAGAGAAATTGAGGCATTCAAGCCAAAAGACTATTTCAGAGTTGTTGCTACGTTTGATTTAGGTAATAATAAATCATTAGAAGCTGAATTATCCACTAAGTTCAACTCTAAAGAAGAGGCAGAACAATTTTTAAATGATTGCCTAGGTGCTGATTTTAAAATCAATGATATTAAAACAAGACCAGGTAAGAAAACACCAGCTCCTCCTTTTACAACCTCTACGTTACAGCAGGAAGCCAGTAGGAAGTTGGGGTATTCAGTAGCCTCTACAATGTCCATTGCTCAAAAATTATATGAAGCAGGACATATTACCTACATGCGTACCGATTCCTTAAACTTATCTGAGGAAGCGATTCAATCTGCTACTAATGAGATTTCAACGGTATACGGAGAGGATTATGTACAGGTAAGACATTTCAAAACATCAAATAAAGGAGCTCAAGAAGCCCATGAAGCCATTCGTCCTACCAATTTCAATAACCACAAACCTGACCTTTCTGACAATAGAGAGGCTCGCTTGTATGATTTGATTTGGAAAAGAGCAGTAGCTTCACAAATGGCAGATGCAAAATTAGAAAGAACTACAGCAGAAATTACAACAGCTAAACGTTCTGAAAAATTTGTAGCCAAAGGTGAGGTAATCATCTTCGAAGGTTTCTTAAAGGCTTATATCGAATCAAATGATGATGATCATGATGATGATGATGAAACAAAAGGAATGCTTCCTCCATTGTCTGTTGGTCAAGATATGCCATTAAATGTAATGTCGGCAACGCAGCGTTTCTCAAGACCTCCAGCAAGATATACTGAAGCAAGTCTTGTGAAAATGTTGGAAGAGAAAGGTATTGGTCGTCCATCTACTTATGCTCCTACAATTTCTACTATCCAAAAGAGGGAGTATGTAATTAAGGAAGCTAGAGATGGTAAGGAAAGAAACTACACTCAATTTATCCTTGAAAACGGTGCAGTTACAGAAAAGAATCTTACTGAGACTTACGGTACTGAAAAAGGAAAATTATTCCCAACCAACATGGGGATGGTGGTAAACGATTTCCTTGTAAAACACTTTACCAATGTCATTGATTATTCTTTTACAGCAAAAGTAGAAGAACAATTTGATGAGATTGCCCACGGTAATTTAGAGTGGCAATCGATGTTGGGAGAGTTTTATAAGCCTTTCCATCATACTGTAGTCGATACAGAAGAAAATGCTGATAGAGCAGAAGCACATGCCGAAAAAGAGTTAGGTGTTGATCCTGCTACTGGTAAGAAAGTCTTGGTTCGTTTAGGTCGTTTCGGTCCGATTGCTCAAATTGGTGAACAAGATGATGAAGAGAAGAAATTCGCTTCATTAAGAAAAGGACAATACCTAGAGACAATTACTTTAGAGGAAGCTCTAGAGTTATTCAAGCTTCCTAGAACATTAGGTAAGTTTGAAGACAAAGTGGTTGTGGCTGCAATTGGTCGTTTTGGTCCATACATCCGTCATGATGGCAAATTTGTTTCTTTAGGAAAAGAATACGCACCGGAAACTGTAGAATTAGATACAGCAATCGAGCTTATTTTAGCTAAAAGAAAAGCAGATGCTGAAAAACTCATTAAAGTGTTTGAAGAAGAAGAAAACCTTCAATTACTAAATGGACGTTGGGGACCTTATATTTCTTACAATAAGGCGAATATTAAAATCCCGAAAGAGTTAAAAGAAAAGGCAAAGGAATTGACCTATGAAGAGGTTAAGAAAATCATAGAAGAAGCTCCAGAACCTAAAACACGTGGTAAAAAAGCAGCCGCTAAAAAAGAACCTGCAAAAAAGGCTACTACAGCTAAGAAAACAACTGCAGCGAAAAAGACAACGGCAAAGAAGACCACAACAAGAAAAAGAACAACTACTAAAAAGTCATAATAAGTTCGTTTGAATACCTGTCTAATATAGAAGAGTTACTCTACTCATTCAGGTTTTAAATGCAATCTTAAAGATTTTTCTTTTGGAGTTCGATTAAAAAACGAATCAATATTTGGTCATTTTTTTAATCGAACTCTTTTTTTTATCTATTTTTCAATTAAAAATGTTAAGAAAAACACAATACGTAGGCATGTATTCGTGTAAGCAAATTAGACTTTACATTTATTTTAATTAGAATTGTATTACCAAACGAACATGATGCTTGTCATTGTGTTTTTTTTAAGTAGCAATACGTAAACAAACTTGTGCACCCAACGGGTCAATTGTCATGAACATTCACGAATACCAAGCAAAAAGCATCCTTAAGGAATACGGAGTAAAAGTTCCAGCAGGATATGTAGCAGAAACTCCAGAAGAAGCTGTGGAGGCTGCAAAAAAACTTACTGAAGAAACAGGCACCAATTTCTGGGTGGTTAAAGCTCAAATTCATGCGGGTGGCCGTGGAAAAGGCGGTGGAGTAAAAGTGGCTAAAAGTATGGACGATGTACAAACGCTTTCTGAGCAAATCATCGGTATGCAATTAGTAACACCTCAAACAGGACCTGAAGGTAAAAAGGTTAATAAAGTGATGATCCAACAGGATGTATACTATCCTGGTGAATCAGAAATCAAAGAATATTACATGTCTGTATTGCTTGACAGAGCTACAGGTAAAAACATGATCATGTACTCTACAGAGGGTGGTATGGACATTGAAGAAGTGGCGGAGAAAACTCCAGAGCTTATCTTCAAAGAAGAAATCGATCCAGCTGTAGGTATCCAAGGTTTCCAAGCTAGAAGAGTTGCTTTTAACTTAGGAACATCAGGTAAGTCTTTTAAAGAGATGACTAAATTTGTTACTGCTCTTTACAATGCTTATGTAGATACTGACTCTGAAATGTTTGAAATCAACCCTGTTTTCAAAACATCAGATGACCAAGTAATGGCTGTAGACGCTAAAGTAGGTATCGACGATAACGCTTTATACCGTCACAAAAATATCGCTGAAATGCGCGACATCACTGAAGAGGATCCAACAGAAGTTGAAGCTGGTGAATCAGGTCTTAACTATGTAAAACTTGACGGTAACGTAGGTTGTATGGTTAACGGTGCTGGTTTAGCAATGGCAACTATGGATATGATTAAGCTTTCAGGTGGTGATCCTGCAAACTTCCTTGACGTAGGAGGTGGAGCAAACGCTACTACTGTAGAAGCTGGTTTTAGAATCATCCTTAAAGATCCTAACGTAAAAGCAATCCTAATCAACGTATTTGGTGGTATTGTTCGTTGTGATCGTGTAGCAAACGGTGTTGTTGAAGCATACAAAAACATTGGTGACATTCAAGTGCCGATCATTGTACGTCTTCAAGGTACTAACGCTGAGGAAGGAGCTAAAATCATTGACGAGTCAGGATTAAAAGTAACTTCAGCAATTACATTAAAAGAAGCTGCAGAGAAAGTAAAAGCTGCTTTAGCTTAATTACTTTTATTACAATATTTTCAACCCATCTGTTTTTCAGATGGGTTTTTTATTGTCTATTTTTGAAGCATGAAGTATATATTAAAGCCCTTTTCTAGATTATACGATTATATTACCTCCGTCCGTAACCAAGGTTATGATAAGGGAAGAAGTCGTATTGTTTCTTTTTCTTTACCGATAATCTGTGTAGGAAATTTATCTGTTGGTGGAACAGGGAAAACGCCTTTTGTGGAATTTCTGATTCAAAATTTATCAGATAAATATAAGGTCGGTATTCTCAGTAGAGGCTACGGAAGGAAGACAAAAGGGCCTATTTATGCAGATGAAATAGCCACGGCAAGAACAATTGGAGATGAACCGATGCAATACCACTCTAAGTATCAAAATATAGAAGTAGTGGTAGCAGAACAAAGAGTTTTAGGGGTTCCATTCTTTGCTGATTCTGATATCATTGTTCTCGATGATGCATTTCAGCATAGAGCAATTCATAGAGACTTGAATATTATGCTTTCTGACTTCAGTGCCCCATTTTTTAAAGATGAGGTTTTACCATTAGGAAGATTAAGAGAAAGACGAGAAGGTGCTTCTAGGGCTGACGTTATTATTTACACTAAAGTAAAACATCAGCTCAGTCAAAAGGAGATTGAACTTTATACACAATCAACACATCAATATGCTCCGAATGCTCAGGTATTTTTTACCTCAATAAAATATGGGGAATTGTATCCACTGAATGAAAATTCTAAAAATGGGTTAGAGGCCAAAGAGGTTTTTGTAATGACGAGTATTGCAAAGCCGGAACCGATGTTAGAATACATTGAAGGAAATCTTCAACGCAAAGTGGTGAAACATTTTAAATTCAGAGATCATTATTCATTTACTGAAAAAACTATCCAACGAATTGAGAAAGAAATAGGTGAACAGAAAACAATCATCATCTCCGAAAAAGATGCGGTAAAACTAAGACCTTTATTAAGAAATACTTCCCTTCAATTTATAGTCATTCCTATTCTCCCGGAAGTTTTAAATAATCAAAAAGATCAACTTTTGGCACTCATTGAAAGTGCATTATCAAAAGCTGAATAATCTACCCACTTGTCAATATCCCATAGATAAGTTTCCATGGCTGAGAATTTTTTTTTGTAATCATAAAATGACGGTACATCATAACAATAACCGTGATAGTAATAATCACAGTTAAGCTGATTGGCATACATGATCTCTACTAACATAGTGAAGATTCCAAGACTATAACTTTTATAGTCTGGATGAAACATACCATATATGCTAGAAAGAGCATTTTCTCCAATTCCAAAATAACTTACTGCAATTAATTTATCATCATCAAACACCCTTAAATCCAATATTGTAGTAGGAGTGCTCGACGTTTTCTCTTTAGAAAGAAAATCAAAAATACTCTGTGGTACATTGTCTTCAAATTTCAATTTATGGATTTGAAATAGTTCTTGTGAAATTGAATCTAGCTCTACCTTTTGAATACTTAATTGGAAATCCCCACATTTACGTAAAATTTTACGTTGTGATTTTGAAGGCTTAAAATCCTTTACTCTTAAACGTAAAGGAAGTACGTTACAGACTTTGTCATCGTGAATGCTAATATTATATCTAAAGAAGTTTGGACCAAAGTGTCTCCAGCCTTTCGCCAATAAATAATCATATTGTGACGGGGATACCCACGTTCTTGAAAACTCGTCTAGTATATAGTTCATTGATTGATAAATTTAATCCCTATTCTTGGTAAAGAATACATCATTGAACATTAAAACTACAAATAATTCAGAAAAAACACGGCCTATTTTGCTTCTTTCATTAAGTCTCTCTCTTTTTTCATAATTCGGCTCAGTGTTTCAGGTTGCATCCTCAAATAAGAAGCAATATATTTCATTGGTATATGTTGGAATAATTGTGGACTTCTTTCTATCACTCTTTCAAATCTTTTTGTTGGTGAAGTGGTTAATAAGTCAATTTCTCTTTCAATTTGTTGCTTAAAGAAGTTTTGTAAATAGAGATCGTATTCTTTTTGATAGTCGTTATTGGAATTAATGATTTCAAAGAACTGTTTCTTGTGAATTTTTTTTATCACAGAACTACGAATACATTCAATGGTAAATAAAGAAGGACTTCCATCAAAAAAAGAGGGAATAGAAGCTAGAATAGAGTTTTTATAACCAAATCGAATGGTATGTACTTCTTCATTATCATCTTCAAAGTAGGTTACTCTGACAGCTCCATCCAAAACGATATACATGTGTTTTTCAATTTCTCCAACTCTGATTAATAAATCTCCCCTTGATAATTTTTGAAGTTCAGATATATTTTCGTTCGAATTTACAAGAGCATGAAATAATGAATCCATAATAATTTTAATTCTCAACAACAATTACGAATTGGTGCTTTATTTTAAATAGATTTAATTCAAAAGCTAGTCAAAAACAAAGAAAAAACCTTATTTTCGCAATCTAACACTTACAAAAATACAATGATCAAATATTTAATCTTGCCTTTTTTACTTGTTTATACACTACAAGTTCAAGCACAACAAACAAATTATTCTTTCGAAGGTTTAATCAATACTGAATTAAAAGTTAGACTTCGATTTTCCGTTGAAGGTCAAAAAGCGGAGGGTTATTGTATTTACATGGATACAAAAGACAAAAAAACACTAACTGGTGAATTTGCAGAAGATGGAACGTTGACATTACGTCAGAAAGATGGAGAACGATTTGAAGGGAAAATCATTGCTAATTACATGTACAAAGGTGAATTTTTCAATACCGACAATGTCGATCAAGGTACTTTCTTATTTTCAAAAATTGAAACACCTATTGCAGAAGACAACGCTATTTTAGCAAACGCTACAGCACCAAAAAATGAAAGCTCATCTGCCAATGTGAAGAAATCTCTGACAGAGGTTGAAGTTTCTGATATTTTAAATAAGTACATCAAAGAATACAAGGAATGCTACCAGAAAGGGATTGATCCAATGAAGTGTCGTCAATATACATCAAGAGCAATTACAGAGATTTTTAATGTAGATGATTTTAAAGATCCCTACGTAGGCGGTAGTTTCTTGACGATGACAGAAGCCTATGATAAAATTGCTGCTGATACCAATTGGAAAATGCTAGGGGAAGCTAGTAATAAAGGAACACTTGAAGAAGCCATTAAAAAAGCAAATGCAGGTGAACTAGTTTTGGTGGCTTACGCTTTTAAAGGATTTATCCAACTTTCATTCATTAGAAAAGGTGAAGGTAAGATGTCATCTAAGTGGGGAACTAAAGTTCCAGAAGTTGCGATTTTCTTCAACAATGATCCTAATAAGTCTTTTTCTTCTAAAGGATTGAATTATTTATGGAGAGATGCCTCTAATATTGAAATTTGGATAAAAAAATAGTGTTTTTTGACGCTTCATTTCTTAACTTATAGTTAACCAATTAGTCTAAATATTATCAAATAACTAAAGTATTCTGAAATGAAAACGTCAAAAGAGAAAGTACTATCATTTTTACAAGCACAAATCAAAGAATCAAAAGAAAGTACAAAAGCCAATTTCGAAAATGTTGTACGGCTCATGCATCAACCTTATCTAAATGAAGGCATTGGGAAAGGTAGTGTTTTTGAAACGGAAAGTTCTTTATTTGTTGTAGGCGTAAAGCTTCCTGCTTTAAAATACGAAGGAAAAAACATCATAGGACTAACCACTGATTCTCCTTTCTATCGTTTTTTTAAAAACAAAAAAGATGGAGATAAAGTAAAATTTGGAAATGATATTGAGCATATCAAAATCATTTAATGTATAAGCATCTATTCTGTAAAAGGGTAGATGCTTTTGTTTTAACATATATTTTAATTCTTTTTATATTATTGCCTAACTGTTGCATATTATTAATCTCTAAATTTGTTGTGATGAATAATGCAAAACAGTACATATCATTTTTTATATTATTAATCTATTCAATTGGAGTAGGACATACTTTTATTGAACATTCAGATTTTGATATACATTGCTCAGCTGAGCAGAAGGGCTGTTGCGTTAAAAATGATAGTAAAGACCATCAGTCATATAACTTTATCAATCATTCTGATTTAGATCTGTATGATTTGTTAGCATGTCTTTTAGGTCACATTAATCATTCTGCCGTGGTAGATACAAAGATCTCTACCGACAATGAAATGATCTTGAAAGCTCCGAAAGTAATCCGAGAAGCTATCGCTTTTTATATTCTTTGGAGTATCCCCAAAACATTTACAGAAGTTATCAATCACTTCGTTGCTGAGGATAGCTCTTTAAAACCACTCCTCTATATTACCGGCTCCGGTAAACGTGGACCTCCTGTATTATTGTAATTTCTTTTTGATATAACAGTTTTAAAGCTTCTCTGAAAAGACTAGCCTTAATTGCTATATCCATTTTTTTATCTCACAGGTTGAAATACTATATTTTTACCTAAATGGGAATTCTATATACAATCAATAATACAGAAGAAAGATGATAAGTCATATCATATCATTTTCAATAAAAAATAAATTAGTCATTGGTGTTTTTATCATTGCATGGATATGTGGTGGTATATGGTCATTGACTAAAGTACCTGTCGATGCTGTTCCGGATATCACAAACAATCAAGTACAGGTCATCACTCAAGCTCCAAGTTTGGGTACTGAAGAAGTGGAACAGTTTATTACCTATCCTGTTGAGTTGGCGATGTCCAACCTACCGGATGTAGAAGAAATTCGTTCCGTAAGCCGTTCGGGTTTATCCTTAGTGACAATTGTTTTTAATGATGAGGTAGGTACCTATTTACCTCGTCAGCTAGTGATGGAGAAGTTAAATGAGGTCAAGGAGAGTATTCCAAAAGGATTTGGAGAACCTTTTATCGGTCCCATCAGTACAGGTCTGGGCGAGATTTATCAATATACACTTGAAGTAGACCCGACCTTTAAAGATCATTATTCTCTTACTGATCTAAGATCCATTCAAGATTGGATAATTAGAAGGCAAATGGCAATGGTACCCGGTGTGGTAGAAGTCAATGCCTTTGGAGGATACATTAAACAGTATGAAGTAGCCGTGGAACCAGATGTTTTGAATTCAATGGGAATCACAATTCAAGACATTTACACTGCCCTCAATCAAAACAATCAAAATTCAGGAGCATCCTACATTCAAAAGGATTATAAAGCCAATTACATTAAAGGTGAAGGTTTAATACGATCATTGGACGACATCAGAAATATTTTGGTCAAGAAGGAAGGAAATATACCCGTTCGTATTGGTGATATTGCAAAGGTACAGTTTGGACATGCTGTTCGATATGGAGCCTTGACAAAGGAAGGACAAGGAGAAGCTGTAGGAGGAATGATTTTGATGTTGAAAGGAGCCAATTCTGATCAAGTCATCACCGCTGTAAAAGAAAGGGTAGAATTAATTCAAGAATCATTGCCAGAGGGCGTTCGCATCAAGGAGTTCCTGGCAAGAAATAAACTCATCGAAAATACAACATCCACTGTTTCGAATAATTTAGTGGAAGGTGCACTTATCGTGATCTTCATTTTAGTATTGTTACTCGGTAATTGGAGAGGAGGTTTAGTCGTTGCCTCAACAATTCCATTATCCTTGCTTTTTGCATTTATGATGATGTATCAATTTGATGTATGGGCCAATCTAATGAGTCTTGGTGCTATTGATTTTGGAATCATTGTAGATGGAGCCGTGATTATTGTGGAGGCAACGGTATTTATGATGCAAAAAAAGGTTGTTTCTAACATTGGTTTATCTCAACAACAGAAAGACGAAGTGAGTAAAGAAGCCTCAACGAAAATGATGAATTCTGCTTTCTTTGGACAGTTAATTATCCTTATCGTTTTTGCTCCAATACTAACCCTCGAAGGAGTGGAAGGTAAGATGTTTATACCAATGGCACTCACTTTTATGTTTGCCATGATTGGTGTAATGATTCTAT
The DNA here is from genome assembly GCF_014534745.1 of Flammeovirga sp. EKP202. GTDB lineage: Bacteria > Bacteroidota > Bacteroidia > Cytophagales > Flammeovirgaceae > Flammeovirga. The sequence continues at coordinate 95,027 of NZ_JACVVP010000017.1, read as the reverse complement.
GTTTGACATATGTACCAATGATTTCCTCTCTTTTCATAAATGTGAAAAGCAAGAATAAACCTTCGTTTGGGGGTAAAATCATTCAAGCTATTGAAAATACTTATGAGCCAATCCTTCTACAATCTCTAGCAAAAGGGAAGATGATTATCTTGGCGTGTTTTATAGTTTTGATGGCCTCACTTTATATTTTTTCTACACTCGGTGGGGAATTTATGACGCAATTGGATGAAGGAGATATTGCCTATCATGTGATCATGAAACCTGGTACCTCTTTGGAAGAGACCATTAAGGCAACAACAAAAATAGAGAATATCATGAAGTCCAATTTCCCTGAGATTGAACAAGTAATGAGTAGAATCGGTGTTGCTGATGTCCCAACCGACCCCATGCCTATGGATGTTGCAGATTGTTTGGTGATTTTAAAGCCTAAAAGTGAATGGACTTCTGCTTCTACAAAAGAAGAACTTATTGATAAAATTAAAGAAAAAGTATCTACAGTCCCTGGCATAAACTTCGAGTTTACCCAGCCCATTGAAATGCGTTTTAATGAACTAATTTCAGGAGTCAGAGAAGATATAGCTATCAAATTGTATGGGGAAGATTTAACTGTTTTGGCGGAAAAAGCAGAAGAAATTAGTGCTCTGATTGGGGATGTGGAAGGTATTGCTGATAAAAGAGTCGAAGCAACTGCAGGGTTGCCACAAATTGTTGTGCATTACGACAGAAACAAATTAGCTCAATATGGTTTAAACATCAATGAATTGAATGACCTAGTACAAACTTCATTTACAGGGAAGTCAGCAGGTGTCATTTTCGAAGGTGAAAAAAGATTTGACTTAGTTGTAAGGTTGGAAAAAAGTAAAAGAAATGATATTGATGATCTGAAAAGTCTCTATGTCAATTTACCTAATGGTCATCAAATTCCTCTTCAACAAATTGCAGATGTTGTGTATGAAACCGGCCCAATGCAAATCAGTAGAGATAATACGCAACGTAGAACTTATGTTGGTCTGATGGTCAGAGGACGTGATATAGAATCAGTGGTCAATGATATTAAAGACAAATTAAACCAAGAACTTGATTTACCTGCAGGTTATTTTATTCGCTATGGAGGCCAGTTTGAGAATTTAGAGAGAGCATCAAAAAAACTGAAAATTGTAGTTCCAATTGCTCTTTTATCTATTTTCTTATTACTCTTTTTAGCACTTAAATCTTTAAAAGAAACATTAATGATTGCTATGGCAATACCATTTGCAACGATTGGTGGTATCATCTCCCTTTGGTTAAGAGGAATGCCCTTTAGTATTTCAGCGGGAGTTGGTTTTGTTGTGTTATTTGGAGTAGCAGTTCTCAATGGTTTGGTTTTAATTGAAGGCTGGAATGAACTAAAACACGAAGGAGTCGATAATCTTAAAGATCGCATAAGAATTGGAGCTAAGAGAAGAATTCGTCCTATTTTATTAACGGCGTTAACCGATATTTTAGGCTTTCTTCCAATGGCGATTTCCTCATCAGCAGGAGCAGAAGTACAACAACCTTTGGCTACAGTGGTAATTGGAGGGATGATTACTTCAACTTTCTTAACCTTGATCGTATTACCTGTCCTGTATTCAATGATTGAAAAGTCTGAGATAGTAAAAGTAAATCCCAAGCCTGTTATTGCCATTTTTGTCGGATTGATACTTTTTTCATTAAACAATGAGAGTGTGGCACAAACTCAACGTCAAGTGATTAATTCAATAGATCAAGCGATTTCAATTGGTTTGCAACAAAACGGTAATATGAAAATTGCCAATACTGAAATTGAAATTGCGGAGTTGGGTAAGAAAGAAGCATTAAACATTCAGAAAACTCAAATTAATTCTACATACGGTCAATATAACTCCTTCCGAAATGATTTGGGTTTTGAAGTTTCTCAGAATATAGAATTTCCGACGGTTTACTCCAAAAGAAAGGATTTAGCGAAAGAAAATCTTATTGGAAGTCAGTTGAAGCTTAAAATGACCGAAAATCAAATCAAAAGGGAAATTAAAAAAGCCTGGTATCAACTATGCTATCTGAATGAAGAAATGGAATTGATACAATTTCAGGACAGCCTTTATAAAAGGTTTCTACATGCATCAAACATAAGGTTTGAAACGGAAGCTACTAATTTTTTAGAAAAAGCATCAGCAGAAACTCAAGTAATGGATATTGAAAATAAGTTGTTTTTGTTACAGTCCGAAATCAACATTCAGAAAAATACTCTGAGAGTGTTATTGCAAGATACTATAGGACTTAAGTTCAAGCCTCAAAAGCTAGAGAAAAAAGGTGGAATTAACACTCGTGATATTGAAAGTAATCCCACTCTAGCTTTTATCAATCAACAAGTTGGGGTAGCAGAAGCGGAAAAGAAAGTTGCTTCAGCCGAGATACTGCCTGAGATCAATCTTGGTTATTTTAACAACTCCATGAACGGTGTTCCTTTATCTGCAGATGGAGGATTTGCTAATTCCTCCAACCGTTTTCAAGGTATCTCAGTAGGTTTAGCAATTCCTATTTTCTATGGTTCAAATAAGGCTAAAATTGATGCTTCAAAACTGAAAGCTCAGAATGCTGTTGTTCAATCTCAACAATTTAAAATTCAATTAGAAGGTGAGCAAATCAGGCTTGAACAGGAAATCAACAAGTTAAATGGAAGCCTTAATTATTATGAAACAAAGGCTCTTCCACAAGTTGATCGAATCATAGAAAATGCTCAGAAAAGCTTTGAGCATGGTGCCATTAATTATATTGAGTATTTCCAAAATATCAATCAAAGTCTGGAAATGAAATATAACTATTTACAAACCCTCAACACTTTCAATCAAACCATGATTGAAATAGAATACATCACTGGACAATAAAAGAAATACAATGAAAAAGTATAAATATATATTAGGATTCTTATTACTAGGTGTTCTTCTTGAAAGCTGTCAAACTTCAGCAAATCATCATCATACAGAAGACGAACACCAGCATGAAGAAGGGCATAAGGAACATTCTGATGAAGTACATCTTTCTTCACTCCAATTCAAAAGTTTAGCCATGAAAGTGGGAGAAATACCTACTATGAATATCGGAGAGTATGTACTAACAAATGGCACACTTGAAGTACCGCCTCAAAATCAAGCATCTATCACGGCTGTAATTGGAGCTAATATTAAGAAGATCAATGTAATTGAAGGAGAAAAAATTAGAAAAGGACAGGTTTTAGCTTATTTGAAGCATCCAAACCTTATTAAGATACAAACCGATTATGTCACTAAATTAAATGAGCTTCGCTTTTTAGAAGATGAATTTAATAGACAGAAAAAGCTATACGATGAAAAGGTAGGTTCTGGAAAAGAGTACCAAAAAGCAACTTCAATTTATTACTCCACCAAAGGTGAAGTGAAAGGGTTGGAAGCACAACTCAAAATGCTTCATCTGAATATAAATAAGATCAAAGAAGGACATATTTTCGAGAATATTCCCGTAGTGAGTCCAATGAGTGGTTATATCAAATTGGTAGAAGTGAAAACAGGACAATATGTAGATCCTCAGACAGAAATGTTTGAAGTAATCAACTTGGATGATATTCATGTCGACTTAATGGTTTTTGAAAAGGATATCTCTAAAATTGAAGTAGGTCAAAAAGTTGTATTTAGAACAGAAGCGAATCCTAATCAAGAGATGAAAGCGAGCATTTTTAATGTGGGGAAATCCTTTGAACAAGGGCCAAAAGCGATTCACCTTCATGCAGATATTAAAGGTGAAAAAGAGAGCTTGATTCCTGGTACGTATTGTAAAGGAAAAATAATGATCGAAAATGATTACACTTCTGCATTGCCAGAAGATGCTCTAGTGAGAGAAGGAGATAGTATGTATTTCTTTACAGCAGAGATGAAAAATAACGAGTATTCATTCCAACCTCATAAAGTCATCATTGGAGAAAAAGATAATGGTTTTGTTCAAATAAACTTCTTAGAAGAAATAGATAAGCATCAAAAAGTGGCTTTAAATAATGCTTATTATTTGATGGCTGAGATGAAAAAGGCAGAAGCCGAACATCATCATTAATATTTTAATTCTACCCACAACGCATCTGAGGATTTTTTTCTTTGGGTGCGTTTTTTAAAAACTTTCATCTTCATCACCAACCTATCAACTCATCACTAAAACATAATTTCCCCTTAAACGGTTACTTTACTCCAATAAATTATTAACTTTACAATAATTATTATAAAGATTTGCGAATGAGTAAAAAAATAGGAGCAAATAATTCATACTTCGGAAATATTAAAGAAGCATTCAAAACATCCAAACATGGTCTAAAGATTACAATAGATCACTTTAAAGATGCTTTAAAAAATGAGAGAAGAGATCCCTTAGGAACGAGTGATGATAATTATTTTGAGAAACAAAATGCAATTGTAACTTTAAAATACCCTGAAGAGGTATTGCCCGTTCCTGATAATGGTAGATATAAATTAGATCTTGAGATAGATGACTGTATTGTTTGTGATAAATGTGCAAAAATCTGTCCTGTAGATTGTATTGATATAGAACCCATCAAATCCACTGATGTGATTGGTGAAACTTCTGATGGTACACCCAAAAGAATTTATGCCGCCAAATTCGATATCGATATGGCAAAATGTCTTTTCTGTGGTTTATGTACTTATGTCTGTCCCACTGAATGTCTGACGATGACGAAATCGTATGACTACAGTGAGTTGGATATGAGAAGTTTGACTTACGGCTTTGCAAACATGTCACCTGAAGAAGTGAAGGAGAAAAACAGACTTTACGATTTAGAACAAGAGAAAAAGAAAGCTGCAAAGTTGGGTGCTACAACAGAAGCCAAAGCTACAACTGTTAAAACGGAAGAAAAAGTGGAAGAGCCAGTAAAAAAATCAGCTCCAAAACCAAAGTTCAGACCTAAAGTGATCAAAAAGAAATAATGATTGAACTAATAGTATTTTATTTTTTTATAGGGGTAATAGCATTATCATCCTTTGCGTTATTTTTCACAAAGAACGTTATCCATAATGCCGCTTACTTACTTTTTTCATTATTAAGTGTAGCCGGTTTATTTGTACTTTCAGGTGCTGACTTTATCGCTATTACTCAAGTTATGGTTTATATTGGAGGTGTATTAGTCCTTTTATTATTTGGGGTGATGTATACTAAAAACTCTATTGACCATGAAATGGATAGTGGTTCGAAAAGGACGTTAATTGGCTTTTCATTTGGTGCCATCTTGTTTGGAATTCTGGCTTTCGGAATTTTAGAAGAGGACTTAGATAGAGATTACACTGTCAATAATGAAGGTATTACTTCTAATTTAGGTGTCAGTTTTATGACCGATCAGATCTTTGCATTTGAACTAACGGCAATACTTTTATTGGTTGTATTAATTGGTGCTGTTTTCGTAGCTGGTAAAGCAGATAAATCATTAGATAATCAATAAAATTCTTTCTAAATAATAGAAGAAGGCATATATTTGTTTTCTTACACGATTATAATTCGATCTAATTTATTTGGATCGTTTTTCATTTATAGATAAATAAAAAACTTATGGCACAAGTTACTTATTATACAGCGGAGGGCCTTCAAAAGTTATCGGACGAATTAACTGAGCTTAAAACGAAAGGGAGAGCTGATATTGCTCGTCAGATTGCTGAAGCAACAGATAAAGGAGATTTAAGTGAAAATGCTGAATATGATGCAGCGAAAGATGCGCAGGGTCATTTAGAAGCAAAGATTGCCAACTTAGCCAATTTAATTGCAAATGCAAGAGTAATAGATGAATCAAAATTAGATAACTCAAAAGTTGGTATCCTTTGTACTGTTAAGATTAAAGCTCCAACAGGAGCAGAGATGTCATATACATTAGTATCAGCTAAAGAAGCTAACGTTAGAGAAAATAAAATTTCTATTGATTCCCCAATTGCTCAAGGTTTAGTGGGTAAAAAAGTAGGAGAGGTTGCAGAAGTAAAAACTCCAAGAGGATTAATGAAATTCGAGATCTTAGATATTTCTCTATAATCTCCGATTCAAAGCATAAAAATAAAGGGTGATACAAATGAATGTATCACCCTTTATTTTTTACTAATCAAATATGATTGTCTTATTTTTATAGGTCATCAGCTTTCTATTGACATGCTGATAAAGTGCTCTCGATAAAACAATTTTTTCTAAATCTTTACCCTTACGGATCAACTCTTTCACGGTATCTTTATGACTTACTTTCGCCACATCTTGCTCAATGATTGGACCTGCATCCAAATCTGAAGTTACGTAGTGAGAAGTAGCTCCAATAATTTTCACACCTCTTTCATGTGCTGCGTGATAAGGTTTTGCCCCTACAAATGCTGGTAAGAAAGAGTGATGTATATTGATGATTTTATCAGGATAACTCTTAATAAATTCTGGGGAAAGAATTTGCATATATCTCGCTAAAACAACAAAATCAATGTTATGTTCTTTCATTAATTTTAACTGAGCAGCTTCTTGTTCCTTTTTATTTTCCTTATTCATTGCAAAATGGAAAAAAGGAATCTTAAACTTATCCGCTACTTTTTTCAAGTGCTCATGATTACTAATAATCATCGGAATTTCAGCTTGTAACTCACCTGAATCTGTTCTTGATAAAATATCATATAAACAGTGAGACATTTTTGTGACAAAGAGTGCCATACGAGGCTTTTGATCACTGAAATAAAGTTTCAAAGTCATATCAAACTTCTTTGCTAAAAGTGTCTCTATATAATCTCTAATTTTATCTTCTGGAATTAAAAAAGAATCAATTTCAAATTCAACTCTCATAAAAAATCGTCCCACTTCACGATCTACATACTGATCAAGGTAAATGATATTGCCTTGGTTTTCGTGAATAAATTGAGTTGTATATGATATAATTCCCTTTTGATCCGGACAATGCATCAATAAGATGGCCGTCTTCGGTTGTGTTTGTTGTTTCATGTTTAGTTATTTTAATGAAGCTAATAAAGAGTCTAAATATTCTCTATGATTAGCCAATCTCGGTACTTTATTTTGTCCCCCTAACTTGCCTCTTGATTTCATCCAATTATAGAAAGATTTAGGTTCCAGAAAATGAATTTTTGGTGCAATTAAAGCAATGTCTTTATAACGCTTTGCATCATAATCTGAATTGACCTCTCTTAATTTTTTATCAAGTGTTTCAATAAACAATTGCTGATCATTAGGGGTATGTTTAAATTCGATGGCCCACTCGTGACCACCTTTCTGTCCTTCCTGTAGATAAACTGGCGCAGCTGTAAAGTTCCTAACCTCAGCTTGGGTTGCTTTACATGCTGCTTTTATGGCTTCCTCTGCATTTTCTATCACTACTTCTTCTCCAAAAGCATTAATGAAATGTTTAGTACGACCAGATATTTTTATTCGATAAGGATATTTTGATGTAAATCGAACGGTATCTCCAATCAAATATCTCCACAAACCTGCGTTTGTAGTAATGACAATGGCGTAGTTTTTCCCAATTTCAACATCTGCCAACTGTATTACTTTCGGGTTTTCTTTATCAAACTCAGACATAGGTATAAATTCATAAAATACACCATAATCCAAAAGTAATAAAAGTTCATCGTCGTTAGTGGTATCCTGAATACCAAAGAAACCTTCAGAAGCATTATAGACATCCATGAATTGCATATCATCTCTGCCAATCAGCTTTTTAAATGTTTCCCTGTAAGGTCCAAAAGCTACTGCTCCGTGGAAAAACACCTCTAAGTTAGGCCAAACTTCTGACAAGTAAGATTTGCCTGTTTGTTCTAATATTTTTTCAAATAAAACCAATGTCCAAGTAGGAACCCCGGCAATACTTGTAATATTTTTTTCTATTGTTGTTTCTGCAATCCTTTGAATCTTGGATTCCCATTCATCCATCAATGCTACCTCCAAGTTAGGAGCTCTCATAAATTCAGCCCAAAAGGGGAGGTTCTTCATGATAATAGCAGAAACGTCGCCCAATAAACTATCATTATAATGGTGATTTTTCTGAATACTACCTCCAATTCCCAAACTTTTTCCAAACATTACTTTAGAGTTCGGATGGTTATTGAGGTATATTGTCACCAAATCTTTTCCTGCTTTATAATGACAGTCTTCTAGTGCTTCTTTTGAAACTGGAATAAACTTGCTCCTAGCATTTGTAGTTCCTGATGATTTAGAAAAATCAGTAATCTTAGTAGGCCATAAGATGTTTTGTTCTCCACGAATCATTCTTTCAATATAGGGGTTCAAATCTTCATAGGTTGAAATTGGAACCCTTTCGTCAAAAGTATTAATATTCTTAATGGAACTATAGCCATATTTCTTACCCCATTCTGTTTTGGAAGCACTCGATACCAAATCATTAAATAGGTGATCTTGCACTTCTATAGGATGCATCATAAAATGCTCAATCTGATGCATTCTTCTCTTTGAAATCCAGCTAATAGCAGAAGTAAGTATTTCCATATAATAAAAGATAGTTCTAGATCATTAAAGAAACTAACCTATACCATAGCAACCCAACATATCACAGGTATTTAAAAAATGAGTTACTACTGTTGATGTTTGTCCATCTTGTTAGTTTCAAGCTAACTACTAAAGTAATATTAAAATTTTGGGTATCAAAAAAAGGACACCCAACTGAGCGTCCTTATCATGATTTATGGCTTTCTTACTCAGAAAAATCTTTCTTTTTGTATTCAGCGTATTCACCAAAGTAAGCTTTTCTAACCTCAGGGTCATTGATAAGCTGATCAGGAGTACCGTCTCTAAATACAACACCACTTTGTAAGATATAAACTCTATCAGTAATTGATAAAGTCTCCGTTACGTTGTGGTCAGTAATAAGAATACCAATATTTTTCTTTTTCAAGTTGTAAACAATTCTTTGAATTTCTTCTACGGCGATAGGGTCAACACCAGCAAAAGGTTCATCAAGAAGTACAAAACTTGGGTTTGTTGCCAATGTACGTGCAATCTCTGTTCTTCTTCTTTCACCACCTGAAAGAGACATACCTAAGTTATCACGAACATGTGTAAGAGAAAATTCATTTAATAGGTTTTCTACTCTTTGTTTTTTCTCTTCTTTAGAAATTTTCTCCATTTCTAAAGGCAACATAATATTTTCTTCAACAGTCAATCCTCTAAAAACCGATGGCTCTTGAGCTAAGTAACCAACGCCTTTCTGAGCACGTCTAAACATTGGAAGTGTCGTGATATTTTCTGTTTCAAGATGAATCTCTCCATTGTTTGGCTTAATCAACCCAACAATCATATAGAAACATGTAGTTTTACCAGCACCGTTTGGTCCTAACAAACCAACAATTTCTCCCTGCTCTACTTGAATAGAAACATCATTAACTACTGTACGCTTACCGTACTGCTTAATAAGATTATCTGCTTTTAGTATCATTATATAAAAATAATATCTTCTAAATTTTTATTTGAGGAAATATAATAGGTATTGCTCAAATTTTCCCTCAAAAATAATATAATTTTTTGGTGGTTGACTAACCTTAAAGTTAGCTAACTTTTTTTAACAGTCATTTCTTGGGTAAAATATCAGAAAAGGCTGTTTCGTGCACTAATTTACCAATATAAGCATGGAAATTTTTAGCCCCGATCTGCTCAATTGCCATATATTCTACACGGCTTTCATCATAATAATCCCATCGAGCATACTTATGTGTTACTTTATTTTCGGTAAATGAATAAAAAGAACCTGCATAGTTGGTATCTCGATAGAACTTCTTGCCATTAACGGTAAGAATAGATTTTGGCTGTTGTTTTAATAAGATTTCAGTATCTAAACTTTCATCAATACTATAGATATTGACCTTTTCTGTCACTCTAATTTTCAGATTGACTTGATCGAAATATTTAAAAACAACTAGCTCATTGATACCTGACAATAATACAATTTTTTCTTCTTCTGCATTGTTATTGGCATTCAACTGATAGTGCTCTACAACTTGATATGTTTTTAGATCATAGTCCAACAAATAACCTAGTTGTATATCATTAATACCAATTGAAGTGGGATCATAATTGAAAGACCTTTTTTGGAAAGCTTTTGTAGGATTATTTGTATGTATCTGATGGCCAGAGATAAGATTGAAAACCTTCTCTGGAGTATTTTTAATTTTCTTGGCTTGATTGAAAAGATAAATCGCTGATCCTGCAAATAAAGCGAAAGAGACATCTGAATCATACATGAAAGCAAGTACATTTGCAGCAACAATCCCTTTTCTTACTACATCAAATTTGTAAAACTCTTCCTCTATTTTTTTGAAGAATGTTACTTTTTTTTGAGCAGGTAATGCTAGTTCGTATTTTTTTTTCTCAGTGGTTAATTTCTCTTTTGATAATTTAGGCCAAAAATTATTTTCTAAATATTTTCCTATATTCTCTTTCATAAAAAAAGTCTGAATTCAGATTAATAGTTTATATTTACACAATAATAATGAGTTTAATTCTATTTTTTAAGTTTATTTTTCTCGAATACTCTTATGGTACGATTTTTTTAGATTTATATTCATTAACTTTGTAAAATCATATTACCTTAACCGTTTTTTAGATATGGCAGTTGAAAAATTACGCTATTCTGCGGAAGATTTAAAGGAGTTTGAAATCCTTTTAAATAAGAAGCTAGAGAGAACTAATAAGGAACTTGAACATTTAAAACATTCTATTACCAAAGATACTAGTGGTCAAGATTCTAATCACACAGGTGGGAAAACTCTAGAAGATGGAGCAGATGCCTTTGAAAAAGAGCAGTTAAATCAGTTAGCTGCCAGAACAGTAAAATACAGAACCCAATTAGAAAAGGCGTTAGTAAGAATCAAAAATGGTACTTACGGTGTATGTGTGGATACTGGAAACTTAATTTCTAAAGATCGTTTACGTGCAGTACCGCACACACAACATTCGATTGAAGCTAAATTGAAAAGAAGTTAATTTACAAGGTATTAATTAATTTAATGACACTTGGTTGATGACAGATACCAAGTGTCATATTTTTTTATGGAAAGAATAGATATAGCAATTGAATCCCTAATTTTTGTCTCTAACGAACCCGTATCAGTTGACGAAATTTTAAATACACTTCAAGAAACTTTCGAGGAAGAGGAAATCACCAAAGAAATGATTCTTGAAAATATTGAAAAGTTAATCAAAAAATATAAGCGTAAAGATTATTCTTTTGAGGTCATTAAAAGTGGGGAAGGGTACAGTTTCTTAACCAAGAAAGAAACCAGTAATGTAGTTAATACTTTCTTAAAAAATAGATCTAAAAAACGTTTGTCAAGATCTGCCTTAGAGACTTTATCAATCATTGCTTATAAACAGCCAATTACCAAAGGGGAAATTGAAAAAATCCGTGGAGTAGGTAGTGATTATGCAATGAAAAAGCTACTCAATAGAGGATTGGTAAAAATGAAAGGAAAGTCTGAAGCAATTGGAAGACCCATGCTTTACGGAACTACTGATCAATTCTTAGAATACTTTGGTATCACAACTTTAAGAGATTTACCATCACCAAAAGAATTTTCTGAGGAGGATTTAGGAGATGGACCTGACGACGTTCAACCTACTACAGAAGAACCTTCAAATTCATAAATCTTTTCACCCAAAAACTCTTACTCTTATTATCCTAGTGTTTTAATGTATTCAGAAGGTGTTTGACCTATTTTTTGTTTAAATATTCTATTGAATGTAGTCTTAGAATTAAAACCCGCCTGTTCACCGATGTGCGGTAAGTTGTACTGAATATGCTTGCCTTCATCAATGAGTTTCAATACTTCTTTCAATCTAAAATCATTCATTAATTCATAAAATGAAGTATTCAATTCATTATTCAATAGTTGAGAAATCTTTTTGTATGAAAAATCAGTGATATCTGCCAACTCCTGCATTTTCAAATCATTCTTCAAATAAGGTTTTTTCTCTTCAATCAAATCTAACAAAAGTTGACTTTCTTCGTTTAGTCTTTGATTTTCCTCTAAGTCTTGAATTCCCTCAGCTGGCTCGTCAATAGTAACGGTTTTTATTGATGCTTCTTCCTCTATTACTGTATTTAGTTGTAAGAAAAGCTCTGGCCATTTAAAAGCACAAAAACCTATTGTCAACATTAAACAGGTTAAACCGAAATAAAAGAAGTGGAAAAAATTGATGGTCACCTGTACTTTTAGAATTTGAAGTACTACGCCTGCCGTACCTAAAGCCCAAAGGAAGATATTACTAAATATAAAAAACTTCATGAAACGGATAGACCACCTCAAGTCTTCTGAGATTTTAGATGTATCGTGAAATTGATAGAGAATCTTTGCTGACTTCAAAGAATAAATGACGCCCTGTACAATGATGATAGAATCAAAAAATAAACTGTAGGGCAAAAACCATTCTGGTAATCCGTTGGTGAGATGTTCAACCTTCTCATGTGATGGTAAGATCAGAAAGGGTGAAAATGCCAGGAAATAAAAGAATACAGGGAGAAAGTGAAATGAAAGCTTATAATTCCATTTTGAATCAGGTGTGAAATAAAACCTGATATAGAAATACATCAGTGGAAAAAAGAGAAGTACTATGGGATCAATGAGAGAATATAGATGAGGATATTCAAGAAAAAACTCATCTGACTTGAAAACATAGACAAACACTGTTGTAGCCCAAACCAAAATCAAACTTCCCAAAGTGGTGTTAGAAGGATTTTTTGGAGGAACAAAAAAAATGTACATCGAAAGTAAGAAAGATAATATTACTCCAATTAGTAGTGATAAATGAAAAATACTGTCTAAGATCATGAATGCTATTATTTTGTAAGTTATACGGCCTAGTGAATCATAATCAAAGTTTGGATAAAATGTTACACAAAATGATTACACACTAGCTATGAGATGGTTTTAGTCCTTATTGAATGGGATGATTTTCTACTTGTAAATGTCGAAAACCTCCAAATACAAATGTAAATATCGTCTGACTAAAAAACATCATTTAGAATGTTAGAATAAGCTAATAATTACCTTTATGTCACTTGAAGTCCATTTACCTCTTCTAACATCCTTACTAAAGGATAGAAGATAAAATATTATTAAGTAACAAATTAACAGCCACTTAGGGTGTGCCACTCGTGGAATTGAAACTGTACCACTCATGGAAGTTGTGCCAATAACAACGGTGACACAACTTGGACTACTGTAAATTAGGGTGAAACATATTTTTAACGAAAATTTACAAAAAATTACTAAAGAGAGATACAACTCCTTTCTATTTATTTAAACTTTTTAAATTATGTTTCGCAACAAACTCGTACTATCATTACTAGCACTTTCTAGCTGTATGGTAAGTTGTCAAGACGACAGCATTCAAAGTCAAATTGATGACTTAAGCGGTAAAGTAGAAGATCTAAACTCTAACTTAGATAGTTTAGACAAAGAACTAGCTTCATTAAAAGAGCAACATCAGAATACATTACTTGAAAAAATTCAAGAGATGGATGACATGATGGCAAGTCTCATTGCTGAAAATTCTAAACTTTCAGATCAATACAGCACCATCTCAGATAGTTTGAAGTCTATCCATGATGAAGTAGCTGAAAGTGGTAGCTCTATTTATTACGGTGATTTATTAACTTCTGAAAACTTTGCTCAATACACTGCACAAGGAGCTTCAATTGTTACAGGTAATGTATTAGTTACAACAGAGGAACAATTGAATGCTTTAGCTAATCTAAGAGTAACAGGCGGAAACATCCACTTATCTAATTTAATGGATATTACACTTCCTGCATTAGAAACAGTAGGGGGCGATTTAGTCGTATCGTCAGCAAAAGGCAGTGTTGTTTTTGAAAACTTATTTACTGTAGCTGGTGGATGGTTTAACAATGACAACTCTGAGCAAACTTCTTTAGTTGCTGACAAGCTTGCCTTTGTTTCTGGCAGTGTTGAAATCAACAACAACCTTCTTTTGGAAACAGTTTCTTTTGAGACATTAGCTTATATGAAATCGTTATCGATTAATAGTTACTGGGCTGATGATCCAAGTTACAAGCATATCGGTGCTTTATCTAACGTAGAAATATCGAATGTAGATATTGAAGGAGACCTTACTGTCGCTTATGGTGGCACCGGAACTCTTGACATTGGTAATGTTAGCGGTAATTTGAAGCTTGAAAAAACAAATTTCACGGATATTAATATCGCTGGTACTCACTTAGGTGGTTTAGAATTGAGTTATAACGAATCTCTTGTAAATCTTGTTGTTGACAATGTAAAAACAATTCATGGCGATATCGTAATAATAGACAATAAGCCTGATACTGGTGTAGGTACATTCGCTACTTCAAATACTAATGGTTTTGAAACTTTCCCAAGCTTCCAAAGCCTTACAGAAATTAAAGGTGATATTAATATTTCAGGAAACACTGCATTGACATCTATCGAGTCATTTAATGCTATAACATCTTTAATTGGGTCTGATATTACATTTAATAACAATGGTACTTTAACTGTATTAGACATTTTTAATAATATAACTGAAGCAAGTATTCCTGTTTCTAAATTCAGATCTGAAAACACTAAGGTTTACATTTACGAGAAAACAAGTTGGTTTAATGGTTTCTCAAACCTTTTACAAGGAGGTGACATCACTATTGATATTCAAAACCCAACAGCTGATGATGGTGGTTTTGGACTATTCTCAACAGATGTTGTGAGGTTTGAAGGTTTTTCATCTATGACGGTTGCCACACGTCTTCGTCTAAACATTGGTGATGTCACTGACTTTAATGCATTTAATGTGTTGGATAGATTACAACCTGGTTATGAAGACTATACTTACCTTTCATTACAATTACCTGAGAATACTAATGTTTCATTATGTCCTTTATCAACTCTTCTTACAAAGATCAAGAACGATGAATTAGGTAATACAAATTACAGAGTATACATCCAAGCAATAAACGAGTGGGGATGGCATCAAGATGTTGAAGATCAAAATGCTACAATTGAAGAATTGTTGTCTTCTTGTGACTAAAAATACACTACTTGATAAAAGCAATAACTGCTTTTGTAACTGGGCATCACAACAATTTATATGTGGTGCCCTCAATCACAATTCGTTTTAAATACAGCATACAAATTCCATCAAAATTTATCTAACCTGAGCTTTTCAACTCAGTTTTTATACTACCAATTCAAATCTTATTTAATGAAGAATTTATTATTATTTTTTCTTCTACAATTGTTTACTACAGCTGCTTTGTTTGCACAAGACAGAATTGTAAAAGGTAAAATTGTAGACGAAAAAGGCGAAGAACTGCCTATCGTAAATATTAAAGTTCTTGGGTCTAATATTGTTACCGTCTCTGATATGGGTGGTAAATATCAAATTACTGTTCCTTCTGACACCTCCACTTTGGTTTATACCTTCATTGGAATGGCTACTCAATACGAAAGAGTAAATAACAGATCTATTGTTAATGTAACAATGGAACAGGACCTTCAACACTTGGAAGAAGTAATGGTTGTTGCTTACGGAACAACTACAAAAGAAGCTTTTACTGGTTCAGCTGAAACTATCGATGATGAAGTATTAAAAGATAGAGCAGTAACCTCATTTGATAAAGCATTACAAGGTACTACACCTGGTTTAATGGTATCTAGTAGTTCAGGACAACCTGGTTCCGCTTCAACAATTAGAATCAGAGGTATTGGCTCTATCAGTGCAGGTAGTGCCCCATTATATGTATTGGATGGTGTACCTATGACTGGATCTATCACTGATCTTAATCCTAATGATATTGCAAGTGTCACTGTATTAAAGGATGCTGCAGCAGCCTCATTATATGGGTCTCGTGCAGCGAATGGTGTAATCCTTATCACGACAAACCAAGGTAAATCTGGTGAAACAAAAATTTCATTAAACTCACAATTCGGTGTTTCTAGTAGAATTTCAGAGGGTTATGCATTAATGAATTCAAGCCAAATCTATGAACATACTTGGAGAGGTTTATACAACAGAGCTTTGAATGATAACCTTTCAGCTGAAGAAGCAATAGATTATGCCCATGAGAATGTTGAGGGCATTGTAGGTTTTAATCCTTTTAGTTCAGAGAATCCGTTAGGTGATGATGGAAAAGTAATCAATGGTACGCATGTACATACTAACACTAATTGGAGAGATGAGCTTTATAAAAATGGTTTAGTCAATAATCATAACTTAAATATTAGTGGTGGTAATGATTTAACGAAAGTATTCTTTTCACTTGGTTATTATGATGATACTGGAATTATCTTAAGTTCTGATTACACAAGATATACAAGTAAGATAAACGTTTCTCACAAAATCAATGACTTCCTTACTGCAGGTGTCAATTCAATGTTGTCTTACTCAAAAACAAATGCACCTCCAAATGGTAGTCAAGGTTCTAACCCCGTAAGATCTGTTGAAGTAATTAATGCCGCTTCTCCTGTATATAACGATGATGGCACTTACAATTGGGATAACAAAGCAGTACTTGACTTCAACCCAATTGGCTTAGCTGAAAAAGATAAATATTTATATGAAACCAAAAGAGGTGTTTTAAATTCTTATTTGAACGTCGACTTTACTAAAAACTTATCATTTAAAACAACCTTAGGTATTGATAATTCAATCAACAAAGGTCTAAATTATTACAATAGAGAACATGGTAATGGAGAAGGTGTAGACGGTAGAAGTGTGATGTCACAATCTGACAACCTTACATGGAACGTTTCGAACTTATTCAATTATAATCTTTACAGAGAAAATTTCTCCGTTACATTATTAGCAGGTCAAGAAGCTGCAGGACAAAATATTTCATCATTATCAAGTGGAGTCACTGGATTTGCAGTAGATGGATATTATGATCTCATTTGGGGGTCTCAACCTTCAAAACCATCAAGTTCGACAAGTGAATGGACATTAGTTTCATACTTAGGTCAAGCAAAATTTGATATTAAAGACCGTTACTATTTCAGTGGTAGTATCCGTACTGATGGTAGTTCAAGGTTTGGAAAAAATCACAAATACGGTGTTTTCTATTCAATAGGTGGCGGCTGGAGAATCAACAATGAGAATTTCATGAGAGATATATCATGGATCAATCATTTAAAGATCAGATCTTCTTACGGTACATCGGGTAACAATAACATCGGAAACTATTCATTCTTAGGTTTATACAGCGGTGGTGCAGATTACAGTGGTTTCGCAGGATTGACACCTACACAATTGGATAACCAAGATATAAGATGGGAAAAGATTAGTAACTTCAACATAGGTTTTGAGTCTAGATTAATCAGAAACCTAACATTATCTGCTGAATATTATATCCGTCATTCTGATGGATTATTATATTCAAAACCTCTATCTGCATCAAAAGGCTTTGGATCAATCCTAACCAATTTAGGAGCAATGGACAACAAAGGTTTTGAATTAGCGATGTCTTATGATATTAAAACAAACTCTGACTTCTACAGTACTATTGGATTCAATATTTCAACTAATAAAAATACAGTCTTAAAATTAACGACAGAAAAAGTAGTATCGGGTACCAAACTAATTGAGGAAGGAGCAAGTTTATATCAATTTTATCTAACAGAATGGGCCGGTGTTGATCCTTCAAACGGTAAACCGCTCTGGTATGTAAATCATACCGGTGAAAATGGAACTGAATTACCTGCATCAGCATTTAAAGATCCTAATGGTTCTGAAAGATTAGTTACAAGCGAATACGGTGACGCTGAAAGAGTACGTTTAGGTTCAGCTTTACCAACTGTATTTGGTGGTGTGAATTATAGTGTAGGTTATAAGAACTTAGAATTGAGCTTATTGTTTTCTTACAGTTATGGAAACAAGGTTTACAATCATGACTATGCAACAAGTATGCATGACGGTCAAGCACCAGGAAATAACCTCGCTGCTGATGCTCTTAACGCATGGACACCTGATAACATTTATACAGATGTACCTCGCTATGTGATCAACAACACTGATCGAGGAAATGAAATGTCATCACGTTTTATGGAAGATGGTTCATATATCAGATTAAAAAATGTGACTTTGGCTTATCGACTACCATCAAGACTTTGCAATAAAATGGGAATCAGTGGATTGAGAGCCTATGTATCTGGAGAAAACTTATGGACTCTCACCAGCTATAAAGGGTTTGATCCAGAAATGAGTATCAATGGTGTTACAGGAAGTAATATCCCAGGTGTGAAAGTAGTTTCAACAGGTTTCAATTTAGATTTTTAAGGAGAAAAATAATATGAACACAATTATTAAAAAGAGTATAATCACCTTATTCTCATTAAGTCTTTTATTTTCATGTACAAATGACTTTCTAGAGCTTGACCCTAGTTTTGCTTTAAAAGAAAAGGATGTATTCAGCAAATATTCAAGTGCTCACTCTGCATTAGTAGGTGCATATGACCAATTAAGTTCTCCTAATTTTGATGGTCTTTACAACCCTATCATGTCTGATATTATGGGTGAGGATGTAATGATCAATTCTGAAGACAACTGGAACTGGTTTACTGATGTATATCAGATGAACTTATTACCTACTTTTACATACATCAATAGCCCTTGGTGGATCGGCTATAAAATCATTTTTGATACAAATAAAATTATTGAAAATGTCAATAACATCCCAGATGCCACTCAAGAGCAAAAGGATAATATTGAGGGACAAGCAAGAGCTCTTAGAGCTTATGTAAACCTTAAATTAGTGCAGATGTATGCTCCGGCTCATAAGCGAAACAGCATGGCACCGTCTATTATGATTGTAGACCAAGTGCTTGATGTTGAAGCCGAAGACCCAGGTAGAAGTCCTTTACAAGATGCATATGATTTAATTGAGTCTGATTTATTAAAAGCAGTCGAATTATTACCTGACTTGGAGCCCTTGGATATTGACGAAGGTTTTATTTCTAAAAAGGGTGCTCATGCTTTATTAGCAAGAACTTACCTTGACCAAGAAAAATGGGAAGAAGCAAAAGTGAATGCTCAAAATGCTTATAAAGATCTAGATCTAATGACTGCCAATGAAATGTATGGTGGTTTTATGAGTAGAAATTCCGAAACTATTTTCACCATCGCCTACACTGAAGAAGACAACAATGTTTACCTAAGTTTACCTTCTTTCTATTGGCCAGTGGGAGGATATAGTTCAATGAGAGCAAATGATAAATTCATCGAAAAATTCTCTACGGAGGACTTAAGGTTTTTCTTCTTTTTGAAAGAAGAAGAGATTGATGAAAATAGAAATCTAATCTTAAAATTTGGTCACAATAGAATTGTTGGTAATGCAGAGCGAATTGTGATTAGAGCTTCAGAAATGTACCTTATTGAAGCAGAGTGTGAAGCGGAATTAGGAAATTATTCTAAAGCTCAAGATGCATTACATGTTATTCAGTCAAGAGCTTATCCTGGTGTACCAAAGAGCAAGAATGTTGGACAAGAATTGATCGATGAAGTCCTATTAGAAAGAAGAAAAGAGTTGTTTGGAGAAGGCTTTAGATGGAATGATATCAAAAGACGCCAATTACCATTTGTTCGTGAAGGAGACCATTGGGTGAAATTTAATTTCACTGCAAATGATAATGATTACTACAGATTAACATTCCCTATTCCTCAATCTGAGATTGATGCAAATACAAATATCTCTGAGGCAGATCAAAATATAGGGTACTAAATAACTCAACCAATTGATGATCTACACTATCATCACAATTGCTTAAATAGGAATTCGTAATGAACAATAGACTAATTCAAAATAGTATCGGTTTGCTTTTATTGCTGGTCTTCGGATTTGGCTGTAAGAACGATACTGATATCGTAAAAATAACCCCAGATGCTGGTCCAAGCTTTTTGGATATTGAGAGTGAAGGGTACATGGTTGAATTGTCAGCAAGACCTGTTGACAAGGGACAAACGGGTACATGGAAGGTTTATATTGGAGATAATGGAAGCTTTGAAGATATTCATAATCCAACATCAAAGTTTTATGGTGAGCCAGGCGTAACTTATCAGTTGATCTGGGAAGTGACTGAAGGAGACCAATATAAAACAGATTTGATCACAGTATCTTACAAAGAACTTAAGCCTTCCATTTTGACAGAAATACCTCAGGATACACTTTTTCATAATATATCGACATACTTAACTGCAGCGGCACCTAAATATGGTGCTGCTGGTAGTTGGTCTATCCTAGAAGGAGAAGGAGGAAGCATTGAAATGATCAATGATAGCACGGCTGCTTTTGTTGGTGCAAAAAATAGTGCTTATAAAGTACAATGGACTTTATCATTTGGAAATAAAATCGTTTCTGAAGAATTAGATTTTGTAACCGATGAGCTCAAAGCTTTTGCAGGTAATGACCAATTGGATATTATCACTGATTTAAATAGCGGAGAGAAAAAGTTCTACACTTTGCAAGCCTTTTTACCCGCAGGTGCAACAGGCGACTGGACTTTATTGAACGATACAAACGGTGAGATTTACCATAATAATCTTCCTCACTCTTTATTTAAAGGAGATCCAGATACTGAATATGAATTAGCCTGGAAAGTGGAAATTGGTAATACTGTTTCCGCAGATACTGTAAAACTTCGTTTCAGAGGAAAATGGGGGATTTGGGTGGATGAACGTGACAATCAAGAATATCGTTTTGTTGAAATCAATGGCTTAGAATGGATGGCAGACAACTACAATTATGCCGAAGACCCAGGAAATTTATCATGGTATTATGGCTATGGTTATAGAGCGCTAATCCAAGATGGACATCCACTAGATAATGAGGAAGAAAGAAAACGCTATGGACGTCTTTACTTTATTGAGGCTGCAATGAACAGACCTCCAGAAGGTTGGAGATTACCTACTGCTATCGAGTTAGATGATATCATTCGTTTATATGGCGGTGAATTGTATGCAAAAGAAGCTTTAAAAGTAGGAGGCGAATCTGGATTAGAGATCAATTATCCTGGTTATCTGTCTTTTAGTGATATTTCAGACCCAGCATTCAGACATATTTTCAAAAGTCAGGAAAAAGAAGTAATGATTATGACTTCTGATATCAATCCTAGTACCGGAATGGGTTATGTTCTAACGATGAATACATCTATTCCAAATGTAGGGTTTGCTATCTTAAACACCTATTTCAATGGTATGTCTGTACGTTATGTACGAGAGAAACAATAAAGGCTAAAATTAAGAGAATGAAAAAATTATTAATATTAATATTCTTAAGTATTGGCTTTATTTTCAATACTTTTGGACAACTAAACTTACCTCAAGGTGATGATATCGTGAGCGGTAAGATTAGAGTCAAATTTACAAAAGATGCTGTCAATGCTTCATCTAATATGAGACTGTCTTCATCTAACGGAAGAGTTGGAATTGCTCATGTAGATGATGTAAATCAAAAAACGGGGATTTACTCTATTAAAAGAGTCTTTCCTTTCTCTATGAAGCATGAAGCAAAACATATAGAATATGGACTACACCTTTGGTATGAAATAGACTTTGATACACTCATTGACCCATATGTAATGATTGAAAATTACAAAGGGTTAGCTGAAATTGATATTGTTAAGCCAGTCTATTCAAAAGTAAACATCAACAATGACTCTAAACCTGTTGTCTTCAAAAAAGATGCTTTCAAAACTGAAAGTGTTACAGAAGAAGAGTTTAAATTTGATGACCCTCTTTTAACAGATCAATGGCATTATATCAACCATAGAGAAATTGGAGGTGAGTTCCATATGGATATTAACTTAAAAGAAGGTTGGGAAATCCAAACGGGTAACTCTGATATTATTGTAGCAGTGGTCGATCAAGGTGTAGATCCTTACCATGAAGACTTAAATGCTAACATGTGGGTCAACGAAGCCGAGTTGAATGGTACTCCAGGGGAAGATAGTGATGGAAATGGCTATGTGGATGACATTTATGGATACAACTTCATTGTTCCTGGTCCAATTACTCCAGGTGACCACGGTACTCACGTCGCGGGTACAGTTGGTGCTGTAAACAACAATGGAATTGGTGTAGCAGGTGTAGCAGGTGGTGATGGTTCTGGCAATGGTGTAAAAATTATGTCATGCCAAGTATTTGATTACAGAGAAAGAGATGGAGCCAACTTCGCCGAAGCAATTGTATATGGTGCAGATAATGGTGCCGTAATTTCACAAAACTCTTGGGGATACAATACGGAGAATTATTATGAGCCAGAAGTTTTAGAAGCCATTCGTTATTTTGTTGCCGAAGCAGGCCAATACGAAGGAAGTCCTATGAAAGGTGGTGTTTTATTCTTTGCCGCTGGTAATACTGGCTTAGAGCAAAACAAATATCCTGGTGCATTTGATGAAGTGATTGCTGTTTCTGCATTGGGGCCATCAGGTTTACCTTCTTACTATACCACTTATGGTGAATGGGTTGATATTGCTGCTCCGGGAGGTGATATGAGAAACTTTGACCAAGAAGGAGGTATTTTGAGTACGCTTATCAATAACAACTACGGATACATGGAAGGTACTTCTATGGCTTGTCCTCATGTGAGTGGTGTAGCTGCTTTAATCATTTCAAAATTTGGTGGTGAAGATTTTACAGCTGATGACCTTAAAAGAATATTATTAAATTCAGCTGACCCCTTTAACTTCAGTAATCATGATAATAAATTTGGACGTGGAGTATTAAACGCTGCCAATGCTTTAGCAGATGATAACAGAATTGCTCCTAATACTATTGTTGATTTAAGAACGTCTGAAATTCTTCATAATGAAGTTACATTAGAATGGACTGTACCAGAAGATGAAGATAGTCAAGGTCCAAGTGTATTTTATTTAGCTTTTTCTACTGAAGAAATTACAGAAGAAAACTTCAATCAACAATTGATTTATGGAATTGAGAATTACCTTTCAGAAGGTGACACTGTAAGAATTCGTTTTAACCAATTATTGAAGGAATCAGATTATTGGTTTGCTGTAAAATCTGCAGATCAATTTACAAACTTATCTGAGATTTCAAATATTCTAAAGGTGACAACAGTTGATGAACCTCATTTCATGACATCAATGGACCAAATATACGTATCAATTGATGTGAAGGAAAAAACGACAAGTGAGGCACCCTTAGAATTTTCAAACATTGGGGATGGTACCGTTTACTGGTCAGCTTTGGTTACGAACGAAAATAACTTCCATGAAGAATTTGGTATAGAGTCCCAATCGGCTACAACAGCTCAAACAGAGGTTAGTAAAGTGTTGAGTATGCCACTGAACTTCAATAATGAAGTGGCATTAAATAGTGTGGATCAATCTATTGAATTTGCTACTTCAGCACAAATTAATGAAGTAGAAGAGGGGATCTTACACTCAAATGAACATTGGAAAAACGACGTTACTGAATTTGTTTCAGGTATGTCTTATGAATTATATGAAGGACCAAGTATTATTGTAGGTTCTGGTAATCCAAATGCTGGATTGATTTACGCTACAAGATTCCACCTTCCATATGATTACGAATTCAATTTGACGCATATTGAATTGGGAATGTTACCAACAGTAAGTGATAAGCCATTTTTTATAGAAATAAGAAAAGGAGGGTATAGAAACTTTCTTGAATCTGAACTAGTATACACACAGGAATACTATCCTGATACATCAGGTGTAATGAAATATTACAGAATGCCACTGTATGAACCTCAGTTTTTTGGAGAAAATGAAACATTTTGGACTGTAATTCATTTCCCTAAAGAAATTGAGAGACCATTATTATTACAATTTGGTTTTATTCCATCTGAAGTGGATAACTTTTTAGTTTCAAGAGATAACGGTAGGACTTACCAATCTTCATTAAGTTTATCAACTAGAAGTACTGTTCCTTTATTAAGAGTTTTAAGTACAGGTGATAATGGATCATTTGTGTTCATTGATCCAACATCTGGTAAAGTACAATCCGGCGAAACGACTTCTGTAAATGCTACAGTAGATGCACAATCCTTAACCAATGGACAACACTTAGCTTCATTGGGTATTCGAACAAATGATATTCATAAACCTGTTGTTAATATTGAAGTAAAAGTTGATGTTTCTGGTCATGAACCAGAAATAGACCTTGCAAAACAATATGAATTAAACTGCTTTACAAATGTTGAAACGGAACATGAGATCACTCTAGAGAATAATGGTTTAGGTGATTTTGTCATAAGAAGTTATGAAATCGATGGAAACATTATCACTCTTGAAGATTCAATAGTTGTAGGAGCAAAATCAACTCAAGTATTTACTTTTGATTATATTAATGAAAATAATGGTATTCATAGAAAAAATCTGATTTTACATTCTGATGATAGTCAAGCTAATGTTCCATTAACAATCTCAAGTGTTGATGCACCAAGTATTAGTGCTTTTTTACAAGCTACTGAGTTTGACATTAATTATGGAGATAAAAAAGAGGTAGTATTAACAATAGAAAATACAGGATCTCAGGCAGATTTGGAGTACGATTTAACCCCTTACAGCCAGTTAGAATTGAAAGGAGGAGTTCTTCCTCAGCCATTAAATTATTCTATAAAAACAAAGCCTTTTGATGGCGAATTATGGGATGAAATCAATCAGATTGGTAAAGCAATTGATACTGAAGTATACTATAAAACGTATGATTTAGGTATGGATTTCCCATACTTCAATGAGCAGTTGAGTAAGATTGACCTAACAAATAATACTAGAATTTATTTCTACAATTTCATAGCAATATCCCCTTTAACATTTGAAGATGGTTTTCAACGTGCAGTTGAAATGAAATACCATGCTTATGGTGATAAGTTTGCCCTTTCTATTAAGGCTAATCACGTAATTTATGGTGACTCTAAATTCAATGTCGTAAATGCTAATATAGAATATCAAGTAGTATTTCATAGAAATGGCTTGATTGAATATAATTATATTAATGTGGAAGATATTGATCCAGAAACAAGATATAAAGTCTATGCAATTGGGTTCTTGGTATCAGATACATTAATGTATAAAGATTTTGATGATGAGCCATTAACAAACGGTACAACAGTAATGTTTGAACCTACTTCAGACATGAATATGATTTCTGATGTTACTCCTTCAAAAGGTATTATTCCTCCAGGAAATAGTGTTGATTTAAATGTTACCTTAGATCCTCAGTTTAACAAACAAATCAATGGTACCTATAATAATTCAATTATAGTAAAATCCAATACGATTGAAGGTTCAACTACTATACCTTTTAAAGTAAATGTTCAAGGTTTATCGGAAATGCAGGCCTCAGATTCATTAATTTTTAAAGAAGTGAAAAT
This sequence comes from Flammeovirga sp. EKP202, assembly GCF_014534745.1. Classification (GTDB taxonomy): domain Bacteria; phylum Bacteroidota; class Bacteroidia; order Cytophagales; family Flammeovirgaceae; genus Flammeovirga. The sequence goes on along the minus strand of NZ_JACVVP010000017.1, from coordinate 69,640 downwards.
TGGCCTCGATGAAACAGAGTTTATTTCGGTTGAAAACCAAGGTTCAGCTCCTGTCACTATTACTTCAATATCTTCAACAAATAATTTATTCTCTTTTAGTAATGAATTATTAAATACTGAGGTGAAAGGTCAATCTAACTATCCACTTCCAATCCTATTTACCCCAACTTCTAATAAAAAAGAAGAAGGAAAAATTAATATTATCTTTAGTGATGGCACTATCACACAAACAGATGTAGTAGGTTATGGAATTAACGATGCTGATTACACTCATAACTTCCCATCCGAAATTGTTGTTGATGCTACAATTGGTGAAGTGAAGAATTATGATGTATTCATACAAAATGAGAGTGATGGAGTTGACTTTGAATATGTAATTCAAGAGGGTTTATTTACAGGATTAGAAAACGAATCTATCCAAGATACTTTTGATAGTACTTCTTTCGGTTTTATGCAAGATGATTACGGTTATACTTGGCATACAAGCAACCCCGAAAATGATTTCTACCGTTGGGAATACATCAAAAACGAAAATGTATTACCATTAGTAGATGGTAAACCTGTTGCTATTGAGCTTCCTTTTGACTTCCCTTTTTATGGTGAAAAATACAATAAAATTTGGATTTCAATTCATGGTATGGCCTCAGTACTACCTATGGAAGAAGATTTCTTGAGTCAACAATTCTTAAAAGATGATGGTGTAAGCGGTATTATTGCTCCTTTCTGGTCATTTTTGAAGTATTCAGGTACAGATAGTGTGTATTATAAAATGACTGATGAACGCTTAATTGTACAATGGAATAATATCATAGGAAAGGATCCTACTTCAAGTACGGGAATTTTAAGTTTTGGCTTTGAAATTGTCAAAGATGGCAGAATATATTTCCACTATAAAAAGCTAGAAACCTGGGGTGGTTTATTAAGATATGGTTTAGAAAGCCCAGATGAGAAATATACTTTACAAGATGAAGATGTATTGATTGTCAATCAGTCTTACTTAAAGGATAAATCATCAATTGCAATTGTGCCACCAGTACATCATAAAGTAGGATCAGATCTAAAAGATTCTTACCAGCTTTCAGTCAATACTTCAAGATTTAATTACAATGGTTCTTATGTAGACACATTAAGAGTTTTAACAAATAGTGAGATCAAACCATTGATTGAAGTTCCAGTAAAGGTCAATCTTACAGGTGCTCCGGAATTATCAGTTTTAAATAATGTAGATTTTGATGAAGTTGTTTTTGAAGAAAATTTAGTAATTTCTGACAAAATTCAACTGATGAACAAAGGAAATAATGATTTAGAAGTTACTAAAATAACTTCAACTGATTTAGGAAAAGTTGAATACTATGATGCATCTGGTAATCAAATGATCATGAATAGCTCAGGAGTTTTATTAGCACCAATCCAAATTGCTCCTTGGGAGGTCGTTGACATTGAAGTAGTACTTCCAATTACTGAACAAACTGCAATTAATGGTAAAGTTAACTTTATCAATACAACAGGTGAAACTTCTGCAACTATCACAGCTAACCTTGTCGATTCTCCTATCTTCAGTTGGGATGCTACAGACCAAGAGTTATCATTAAGAAGTACAGATACAACAACATACTCTTTCAACATTGATAATGAGGGTACTTCTAAATTGAAATATTCAATTATCCCGGCAGTATTACCAGAGATTGATCCTACTTTAATCCCTGGTGTGATTGATGAGATTGGTGAGATCAAGACGACAAATGGGTTAGCCGTAGATTCATTAGCCTTGGATTGGAGTGAGGAAGCAGATGGTGTATTTACTCCTTTTGTAGTAGGGGCAAAATTAGCATTTGCAAACCGTTTTGTAGCTCCTGAAGGAGGTTTTGATATTACTCATATAAAGGTTTATTCATATATTCAGAACATCAATGAGTATGTTCGTATTATGATTAGTCAAGGAGGTGAACTTCCTCAAGAAGGTGAATTACTATTGGATCAAAAATTCCAAATCAGTGAGAAAATTGATGAAGATTGGATGTATTTTGAGTTGGAACAACCTTTCCATATTCCAGAAGGAGAATCTTTCTTTGTAGGAGTAGGATTACCTGTTACTCATAAATATATGGGCTTTAACACCTCAGAAGATAGAGCCATATTAGACAACACATTTAGTGGTGTTTTTGGTGGGGAAGAAGCTAACGGAAATTACCGTTGGTGGCAAGCAAATAACTATGAAAAATTTGTTTGGAAAATCAGACCTCTGACAGCAAGTGCTGAAAATAATTGGTTGACAGTAGATCATAAAGAAGGTGTTTTATCGGAAGGTGGACAATCTGAAGTGACTGCAACGATTAATGCTTCAGGTGCAAAACCAGGTGTAAACGTAGCTTCCATCATTGTTTCATCTAATGACATCAATAATAAAGGTAAAGTTATGAAAATGAAGGTGTCTGTCAACGGACGTCCAACATTTGAATATACTCCAAATAGCTATCAAGACACTTTAAGTGTGATGGAAGACGGAGAATATACATTTACCTATCTTTTTGAAGATCCTGAAGGTGATAAAATGACAATCGAAGTTGATTCTAATGATATTCAAAATATCAATTATCATTTCCTACAAGACGGTCCGAATACTGCTTCACTAAAAATCATGACAAATTATGAAAGTGAAGGTTTATATCACTTACCTGTCTCAGTAACTGATGAATTTGGTAATGTTACCAGAGATACAACATTGATTCAAGTAACACACAAGAATAGACCTCCAGTGTTGAACCCTGATTATGCTATCATTAGAATCAATTTAGCGGATACTATTCAAACCGTTACGATTGATCCTTATGATCTGTTCATTGACCCTGACGGTAACGATATGCAGTTTTTCGTTAGAAATGACAGTGAGGATGTGATTGATTTAGCATTAGGACAATCTTATATCCACATCACTCCATTAAAAGTAGGAGTGGGACAAGTGCTATTTGTAGCTTATGATGGTTATGATGATGGTCTTGTTGGGTATTTCGTCTATGTTGAAGTAATTGATGATCCTTCAGCAGTTATGAACTCTACAGATACCAATGGACAACCTATTCATATAGATCTTGCATCTTTTGATCAATCCACGGTTTACCCTAACCCTGTTACTGATGGTAAAGCAATATTGGCCTACAAAGTTGAGAAGGATACAGATGTGCAACTTGAAGTAGTGAACATCAACGGTAAGAGTGTTTACCAAAAATCTTACTCTCAACAAAAAGCAGGTATGCATTCTGAATTAATTCCTCTTGAGCACTTACCAAAAGGAGTTTATGTATTGAAGATTAATGTTGACAATCAATATGTCAAGTCCCATAAACTTCTCATTAAATAATATTGAATTGGATAAAACAGCAAATGCACTAAGTTTTCTTAGTGCATTTCTTTTTTCATTTGAATTGGAATAGAAAAAAAGACAGTACCAAACCAAGCGTTTAGTATACTGTCTTTATTATATCGTTAATCTAGTAAGATTAGACTATTGTCTCTTCGTAATTTCGTCTCTTAATTGGGCTGCTTTCATATAATCTTCTTCGTCAATTGCTTTTTGTAGCATTTTATTAAGTTGATCTAATGATACAGAAGAAAGATCTCCACCGCTTGATTCTGGAACTACACTGCTTTCATCATCTTCTTCAACACCTTCAAAATCTTCAATTTCAAGATCATCATCTTCTTCCAGTTCATCCTCAATGTGATCTACTTCATCTTGTTCCAATTCTTCTACTTGTATACCTGCCTCACCCATAATATTCTCATAAGCATAAATAGGGGCGTTGAAACGAATTCCAATAGCAACAGCATCAGAAGGACGAGAATCTAAAACAATTTCCTCTCCATCGGCAGTGATAATATGAATGTCAGCATAAAAAACTCCCTCTTTCAAATTAGAAATCTGTATATGATTAATTGATGCTCCTAATTTTAATGCGAAGTTTTTAAACAAGTCGTGGGTCATTGGTCTGTTAGATGAAATTTTTTCGATCTCCAATGCAATAGCTTGTGCTTCAAACATACCAATTATAATTGGCAGTCTTCTATTTCCATGTTTCTCTCCAAGTACTAGAGCAAATGAACCATGCGAAGTATGGCTAGCTGATAGCCCTAATATTTCTAATCTTACTTTATTCAAGACGTTTTTTATTAATTTCTACACAAATCTAAACATTATCAGCAAAAATCTAAATTGAATTTTGCTGACTTAGCTGTTTTATCGCAATATCTAGCTCATCCATAGTGTCTACTTCACTCAAAGTTTGTTCAGAAAGTGGAGTAATTAATTTAATATTGGCATCTTCAATCACTTCTCTCAAACTCTTTTTACCAAAAGCCAAAGCTTGTAATAAGTGTAAATAAGCTCTTGGTTCCCAAATTCCTAAAAGAGGCTGAGGGTCACCTGTATTTGTCGATTTATATAATGTAGCGACTTTTGTAGGATCCCTTTGTTCTATTAAATGCATAATAGTTTTATCATCAACAAAAGGTAAATCTACTGCAACGGTGATCCAGGCTGCATTGGGGTTATGTCTAAAAGCAGTAAGAAGAGCACCGAATGGACCTAAATTTAAAAAAGTATCGGGTAGTAAATTCAACTGATCAGAAAAAGTATTGACCTGATCAGGTCTACAAGACATATAAGAAGCATTGGTGTACCTAGAAAGGATCTCTTTCATATGAAAACGTTGTTCCTTTCCATGGTAATTGATCTTTGCCTTATCTTTACCTCCCATTCTTTTTCCTCTACCACCTGCAAGAAGTAATCCATTGATCTGTCCTACATCTGCTTTTATCTTGCTTTCAATAACTTGACAAATATGATGTATCTTTTCAATAGGAAAAGCCGGCTTCTGAAGAATATTATGGATACGTTCTTGCAAAATCTCTGGAATATCAGCTTCAGTAGTTCCATCTGCATAAATTATGCAAAGGACATTACTTAATCGGCTAATTTTTCGACTAATCTTCGAAGTATTTTCCTTATCGATGATAAGAATCTGCTTAGATGCTTTGAAATGATTACCATTGATGAACGCTACATCAATATCATTCAACACAACATGTCTTTCATTGACACTCAAAGCCTTCTTTACATCGATTCTAGAAAAGGTAATTTTATCAATTATCTCAACTCTCGATTTATGAGATAATGAAGTCTGAGAATCAACACCCAGTTCTTTTTCAAGTTCAGAGAATTGATGATCACAATCAATGTAACCAATATTCCAATTTTTAGACAAACTCTCTGTCAACCTAAAAATCAGTTCCTTTATTTTACTGGAAGAAGTACCTAAAAAAGCAACTTCAGTTCTACAGAACCTTCCAACTTTTGGACGTACTAAATCGTTATCCTGCATAAGATCTTTGGTTTATTCTCTGTAAAGTTACAAACATTGACTATAGGTGCAAAATCATTTTCACGTTGAAAAATCTTTGCGATAGTGTATTAGGAACAGCATATTGAGTACCATCATATGTCGATACCCAAGTATGAGAAATCACATTGTTATTCCCCAATACATTTAGTATTTCAACCCCAATAGAAAGGTTTTTCAAGAACTCCTCACTAGGGTTTTCAGCTTGTTTATTTAAAGCTATTATTTTTTGAAAACCAACATCCAACCTCATATAATCATTTCCACCACTAAAAGAATTTCTTAATTCAGGATTGTTAGGAGGGCCAAAAGGAAGGCCTGATCCATACATAAATCTCAGATTCATTCTCATGGTAGGATTATTAGGTAAATGATCTTGGAAGAACATCGTAAATGTTACTCTTTGATCGGTAGGCCTTCTAATATATCCACGTGGATCTCCGTCCACTTTTTCTTTTGTACTCATCACGCTCAATCCAACCCAAGATTGTGTACCTGGAATAAATTCACCACTTAAACGTGTATCAATACCTACAGCATATGCCTCTGCTTCATTTTCGCCAGAATATCGAATTCTAATATTATCTACATCATAAGGAACTACATTCCACATCTGTTTATAATAAATTTCAGATATCAATTTAAAAGGACGTCCCCATTGTTCAAAATTATAATCAATACCACCAATGAAATGCATAGAACCCTGCGCTTTTAGATCCAAATTAAGAGTGCCATCTGGTCTTCTCATTTCTCTATAAAAAGGAGGCTGATAATAAATACCTGATGCAAATGAGAATACTATATCCTTTTCCCACTCCGGTCTAAATGTATATTGTAAACGTGGGCTAACATTCAATTCTTCATTGATGGACCAAAATGTCCCTCTTAGTCCTAATGTAAAACGATGCAGTTCATTATTAGAAAGATAAGAACTCTGCAGATAGGCTGAATAACGCTGAGATGTAATGTGATTAACAGCTTGTATTTGATCTTCCACTGAAATCACATAATCTGCAGAATCCTTCACCTTATATTCATTCAAGTTGTCTTCAATGTCTTCAAACTTTGCTTGAAAACCTAATTCAGACTTCCAGTTTTGATTATGCTCATACACATTTCGATTTTCAATAATAAACACATTACCTTTTAAAGTGTTCCTTGAATACTGAAATTCACCACCTAATCCTTTTTCAGTGACATTTCCTGTAATTCCGTTTTCTAAATCTTGTAAATCACTGATTCTATAACCACTTTCCAGATTACTTCTCTCTCTTTCTTGTGTGATCATCGCCGAAGCGATCAAGTTACTCGTCAAGCTTGGATTGAAAGTATGAATCAATTTCACACCGCCTTGGAAAGTATCATAATCCAATTGTTCCTTACCTTCAAAACCAATAGTAAGATTATTGATTCCTTCTCCTGTTTGGAAATTGGTACTACGGGTAGAAGGGAAGACGCTATATCTATTGGCTCCATAAGAAAGTATCGCATCAATAAATGTTCTTCCATATTTTTCTTTCCCTGAGATATCAAAACTTAAATAAGACTGTACGTCACCAAATCTTGGTTTGTATTCTCCTTGCGTTTGTAAAGTACTGAGTAGGTATTCCGTCGATTTATAACGAGCTCCAATTATGGCAGAATGCTTTTTATTTTTTGAAGCTCCCTCTAAAGTAAGTGAACCTCCCAATAGAGAGGCTTCCAAAGTACCTCCAAAATCAACCGGTCTTTTATATTTGATGTTCAATGATGAAGATAGTTTATCACCATACTTCGCTTCCCAGCCTCCTGATGAAAACTCAATAGCTTCTACCATATTTGTATTGACAAAGCTCAAGCCTTCTTGTTGGCCGGCTCTAGCGATAAATGGTCTATATATTTCTATGTTATTGACGTAAACTAAGTTTTCATCAAAGCTACCTCCACGTACAGAATAATCGGAAGATAACTCATTGTTAGAGGCAATACCAAGGGCACCTGAAGCAACTAATTGTTGAGTAAACTCACCATAACCTACAGGAATTTCTCGTAAGTCTTCGCCTTTTACAAAAACGGTACTTGCTTTATCTCTTAATTCCTTTTGCGTTTTATCACTAGAAATCTCAACTTCCTTCAAATGATAGATTTGTTTAAATAATCTTGCATCGAGTGTTTTTATTTCATTTTCTGATAATTTAATTTCAAAAGCTCTAGGAGAAAAATTAGGATGTGAAAAGAAAACAGTGATAGTTGAATCAGCAGGTAAAGTAAGAATATAACCTCCCTTATCGTTGGTTAAATAAAAATTTTGCTTGTTTTTGCCTTCTTGAACAATTGCAGATCGAATAGGCATTCCTACTGAATCTATCAAAACTCCCCGTAAAGTAGCCGTCTGAGCTGTTAAATCTTGGGTAGCTCCAACAAATAAAACGAGTAATAGGACACAAAAAGATAGACTAAGTTTTTTTAGCATAATTGCAAAAAACGGTATTAAAAAATTACAATACTTAAAATAAAGTACATCTAAAAATTAATCTAATTTAGTGAAATTAAAATCTAGTTTACATTTTACACGTAATTTATCTGAAAAGTTAAGTTATTTTTGCTTTTTATATTTATATTAAATTCACGTTACGAACTTAATTAATTAAAAAAGAGATAATGAATAGCAATATTGTCGATAATGTACGAAATTATTTTGGTTCAGAATTCCCTGAAGAAGTGGCATTGGATCAAGCTTATCTTCATATGGGTATATTCATGGGTTGGGTAATCAAAATGGACTTATACAGTGATGATTATGAAGATGAATATGGGGCTCAGATTATACACTTCATGAACAATGAGATTTCACCAATTATTCTAGCAGCTACACTTGATGGTATTATCGATTATTCACTTTTCAGAGAAACATTAAAACCCTTTGTAAGATCTTATTATGGGGGTGGACAGTATTTGATGGATTACCAAAATACTTTGTCTGAGGGATTAAACTCTATGTTTCATGTAAAAGACAGTTCGGAGAATTTTGACACCATGAAAATAGTTATCTCCAACCGATACAAAGACTGGCTCACTTCTTAATCGCTCCTTTTTTTGACTTTTTTTTTAGAATACTTTTTATTTCACCTTTTAAATTGTGTCTACTTCCAATATTTAAGTAATTTTAGACTTACTTTTAAAATACAGATCACAATTTCCTCCATTCGATAATGAAAGGATCTTTCAAGCGAATATTTTTTGGTATTCTTCTTTTATTCATAATTCTTTTAGGCTCAATCTATGGCATACTAAGAGTGCCATATGTTCAAAACCTTGTCATTCAAAAAGTCACTTCTTACGTTTCTGAAAAGACAAATAGTGATTTTCAGATTGGATATATAGCACTAAATTTTCCGAAATCTTTAGTTTTGGAAGATGTAGCTCTCATTACTCCAAAAAATGAGACTTTATTTTCAGTTCAAGAACTGTCTGTTGATATCGACTTTGAAACTGTTTCACTAGAAAAAATCATTCTTGATGAAATTGCCATTATTGGCTTACAATCTACAGTGGTGATGAACAGTGATGAGCAGTTTAACTTTGATTATCTAATAGAAGCATTTTCTTCAGGTGAAGAGGAGGTGGTAGTAGAAGATACAACTACTTCACCATTGCCTGAAATTGTCATTCATTCTATTTTGATTGAAAATACTTCATTCAATTATATTGACAGTGTACTCAACCTCACCGCTGAAGTAGGGATAGGCAGAGCTGAAACTTCAATTCCTGAGATTGACCTAAATAATGGTGTTTATACCATCAATTATTTTGACTTAGAGAATTCTAAGGTCAACTATACTCAATTTGGGCCAATGCCTGTAAGTGAGACTCCTCCTGCTGAAGAAAGCGAGGGAAATACCGAAAGCACACCATTTATACTCCAGCTAAAAAAAGGAAAAATTGCCAATTTCTCTCTTGAATACAATGAAAATGTAATTAACGAAAAAGCACTTGTCAAAATTGGTCTTTATGAGATCAATGATCATTTGGTAGATTTAGAAAAGACCATTATTTCCATCGGTGAGAATAAATTAACGAATTCATATATAGAATATGCTTTGGTTTCTGACACAACAAAGGTAGAAGAGCCTTACGTAAAACCTAAGCTTACCGAACTCAACTCATTGGACTTAGGATGGAATATAGATATTAAAGAAACTCAAATTGAGAAGCTTTCTTTAAAATACGATGACAATCTTTATTCTCCTGTTGCATCAGGTCTTGACCCTAATCATATTTACTTTCAGCAAATTGATAATGTAACAAATGATATTGCGATCAATGATGAAAAAATTGACCTGGAGGTTTTCTCTTTTTACTTAAAAGAAAAAAGTGGGTTTAAAGTCAATAATTTAAGAACTAATGTTTCGGTAAAACCTCAATCATTATCAGTCAGCAACTTATTATTAGAATTGAATAATAGCTTTCTTCAAAATGATCTTTATTTAAAATACCCCAATTTATTTTTGATAGGGGATTACCCTGAAGAGTTATACTTCAAAAATTCTCTGAAGAAAGCACATATCGCATTTAGTGATGCCTCTATTTTTGATCCATCCTTAAAATCAGATACACTGATTCAACCTTTCTTAGCACATGATCTAGATCTAAAAACAGTAGTAGAGGGTAACTTATCACAAATGTCAATCGATAACACTCAACTCTCCACTTCATTAGGTATCAGTACATTTTTCAAAATGGACTTAGCCAATGTCATGTCTGATGACTCATTGCGTTACGATATGTCTATTGATTCACTTCAATTCTACACACCTCCGCTTTTAAGCATATTCTTGGATTCAACAATGCAGCAAGAGTATAGAATTCCTCGAAGAATTCAAGGAAATATTAAGGCACAAGGAGGATTAACAGATGTATCAACGCAATCTGAAATTGATATTTTTGATAATGGTTATTTCACACTTGATTTTAACCTTAAGAACGAAGATGAGTATCATTTGAATACCAAAACTCACGACTTAGATGTTGGGAGAATATTAAAGGATTCAACCATAGGAAAGATCAGTACTGATTTAACTTTAGATGGAAAAGGTTTTGATGTGGAGAACGATTTGCTTGCAGAACTTTCATTTAATCTTCAAAAAGCAGAATACAACGATTACGACTATCAAGGGTTAGCAATGCATATGAATATTGATAGACAATCTGCGGAGTGGGAAGCGAGAGCTGATAAAGAAGCAATGAATTTTGACCTTGTGGGTAGTGTTGATATGAACAAAGAAATTCCTACAGCTGCTATAAATGGTAAGGTAAATGTGATCGATCTTTATGCATTGAATTTATACGAAGATACACTGGCCTTCGGGATGGATATAGAATCTAATACAATTGGTTTTGATGTAGAAGATCTAAATTCTACGCTCAATCTCAACAAAATCTATTTTATCCAAGATAAAGAAAGACATGATGTAAGTTATATACGATCACATGTGGAATTAGACAGCACACACTTCTTTGTTAATTTAGAATCAGAGGCTGTCGAAGCTCGTGTCGAATCTGACGTTACACTTGACAGTATCTCAGTAATGATAGAACGTTATTTCTCTCAATTCTTATCATCAAGAGAAATGATTGGTCAACTGCCTCCATCAAATGGCAATTTGAATGGATACTTAAAAATCAAAGACAATGAATTACTGACAAATGGTACTATCAGAGGACTTGATAGTTTGGAATTTGAAAAATGTGAATTCCATTTCAATGCGTCTGCCAATACCTTTGACTTTGATCTGAGTATACCAAAATTGGCCTATTTGGATTATCAACTAGATACGATCTATACCAATGTTCATGCAAATACCGAAAAGCTAAAATACGATTTAGGTTTCCATCGATTCTTGATGTTGGGTTATGAAGACTATGCAGCTCATTATTGGAATTTTGGAGGAGATGCTTCCAATAACCACTTAAGCTTTAAAACAGAAGGCTTTAGTGAAGATCGTCAGAAACAGTGGTTGTATTTGGGTGGAGACCTTCAATTGGATTCAACTACCTATAAGTTTAGTTTAGATGATAAGATCATTGCTAATAACGAACGATGGTCAGTGAACAAGGATAACTATATTCTATCAGATGGCAATCTCCCTTATGTAAACAACCTTCGTATAAAAAAGGGAAAGCAGGTCATCAAATTAGAAACTTCTCAATACGATGAAAAAGACACAGTATATGCATTCCAAATTGACCAATTTTCTTTGGATTCAGCAACTTATAATGCTAAAACAGATACTTCATTAATCAATGGAGAGATCAATGCATTGGTCAATATTGGCAACTTACATAATGGAGGAGACCTTTCAGCTGATCTGTCAATTGAAGATTTTGGTTTCTTCAACCATATATTAGCCACAATTAAAAACACTGCATCCAACACCAAGAATAGAGATATTTTCTTAAATGAAACAAGTATCAAAGGTGCTATTGGTGATATGTCATCAAAAGCAACCTACAATTTGGTAGACAGTATTTCACCACTTGATTTATCAATTGATATTAAGGAACTAAAACTCGATGCCTTTGAGAAATTTACAGAAGGATATGCCTCTAATTTTAGTGGTGGTTTTCACGGTGGTATTGAAGTCAAAGGATTAGGGAAAGCTCCTTTAAATGTTGATGGAGAAATCTTAATGAACAAACCATCATTTAAAATCGACTTTTTAAATATCAGCCTTACAGGAATTGATGGAAGTATGCTTTTTGATAATTCTGGTATACATTTCAAACAATTTGGTTTTAAAGATGATGAAGGGCATTTAGCATTACTTAAAGGTGACATTGAAACTGAAAATTATGAGGACTATAATTTCAACTTAAGGTTCTCTGCCGATGATATTACCTTAATTAATTCTACATCCAAAGATAATCCTGAATACTTTGGAAAGTTGATCATTGGAAACCTTACTAAAATCAAAGGACCGTTGGATCATCTTTTAATCGATTCCGATGTGAGAATTAGTAGAGGTACTGACCTGACCTATGTATATATGGATGGAGGAGTTGGTGACATCGATACGGGAGATGATATTGTCAATTTTGTCGAAAAAGGGGACACAACAGTTGTCCGAAAAAAAGGCGACAACTATGAAATATCAGCAACCATACGTATTGATGAACAATCGATTTTCAGAGTAGTGATTGACCCAAGAGCTGGTGACGCTTTAACCCTTGTGGGAGGTGGTACATTAAACGTAAGAATGGATGCTGGTGATGATATGGTCATGTCGGGGCAGTACATCATAACAGAAGGAGATTACTCAATGACTTTTTATCAGTTGATGAATAAGAAATTAAAATTGGCCAAAGGTAGTAGTGTCCTTTGGACTGGAGATCCTTATAATCCTCAAGCCAATATGACCGCCATCTATGAAGCTTCTACATCACCTTATCCTTTAGTCGCCAATCAAATTGAACAGGCAGAAGCCAATCAATATAAAGCAAAAAGAAAGTTTGTGGTTTATATGAATATGAATGGAGATGTGATCAAACCAGAACTTTCATTTAAACTAGACTATCCAGAAGGTAGCCAAGGTGGAGATAAAATTGCATCGGCTGTAGAAAATCTAAATCAAGATGAATCTCAAGTAAACAAACAGGTCTTTGCTTTACTTATTTTAGGTACATTCTTAAATGATGCCGGTGGAGAAGGTGCAAGTACTTCTGATATGGTTACTGGTTCTGTAAGTTCCATCATCAGTCAACAATTAAACAATGTCACGGATAATCTTACCAATGGTTTTGTGGATGTTGATTTCGACTTAGATTCCTATTCACAATCCGACAAAGGACACCAAAGTAATAGAACAGACGTTGGTGTGACACTCAAAAAGACTTTATTCAATGATCGATTGAGTGTGTCAGTGGGTGGTAAAATGGCTGTCAATGGCAACCAAGCTAGCAATAACTCCAACAGCTTCAACACGGATTTCTTATTGGAGTATAAGCTACTCAATGATGGAACGCTGAAAAACCGATTATTCAGGTCTATTGATGCTCAATATTTCACTCCAGACGTGTTTAAAACAGGTGTTTCTGTTGTTTTCACGAAAGAGTATAATAATAGCAAAGAGCTATTTATTAAAAACCTTGATAAGAAAAAAGACATTAGAAAAAGAATGGGTATGATCAAGAGATCAAACTCAGGCGGTGGCATGATGAAAGCAGCTGACTCTGATAGTACTTCAAAAGGAAGTGGTATGAGGCCAGCAGTGAGTGATTCTGTTACAATTGATACAGATTCTTCTGCCACACATATCCAAATGGATAGTACTATAAATGAAGGCTCAAAACCTACACCATCTAATCCTATGGGGCAACAAAAAACTCCGATAGATGAATCAAACATTCTTCATTTATTTCTTCCTAATCAAAAAAACGAAACGACGATAATATCATTGGCTCAAAATGATGAATAAATTATTTTTTAATATTTCACTTATCTTACTTCTCGCACTAAATAGCTGTAGAATTACAAAGTACATTGAAGAAGATAAAGCTTTTTATACTGGTGCAACTATAGAATACCATACCGATACGGTTGGAGTTGATGGAGATTTAAAATATGCTCTTCTTGAAGTTGCGGAAACCACTGCTCCTAATTCTAAATCAGGGGCGTGGTATTATTACAGAGGTGAGAAAGCAAAGCATCCTAAAGGAATGAAAAAATGGATGGCTAAGACTTTTGGTAGTAAACCCGTGTATTACGATGAAAACGTAATGCAGAAAACAGCTGATCTCATTCAAAATAATTTAAATAATAATGGTTATTTTGATGCAAAAGTATACCACAAAAAGAAAAGTGATAAAGCTACAAAATCGGCTAGTGTCAAATACGAAGTATATGTAAAGAAGACGCCTTACCGATTAGACAGTATTTCATGGGAATTGGAAAGTGATATACCGCTTAATCAAAAAGTACTGGCAATAAAAGATCAATCTGAATTAGTTGGAGGAGAAAGGTACAGCTTAGATAATTTTAGAGAGGAAAGAATAAGAATCAATAATGCTTTAAAGGATTCTGGTTTTTATTTTTTCAGTTCAAACTATTTAATGTTTGATCTTGATAGTGCAAACGGTGATAATACAATTGACGTCAAAGCATATTTCAAAGAAATGCCTCAAAAAACAAAGAGGTTATATACAATAGATTCTGTATTACTTCAGCCTGACTTTGACCTTGATGGCTTGAATGCATCAAAAAGAAAGCAAAAAATAATTGAGATTGACTCAGGAATCATTTACAAAGGCGATCCCGTCAATTTGAAACCTAAAATTTTAGAACAAACGCTTCAAACAAGAACCGGTGATATTTACTCAAGACACAAACACCAAGCTTCTTTAAGACAATTTTCTGGGCTTGGGGTTTTCAAATATGTAAATATGGAGTTCACTCCTAAACCTACTGATGATCCTAATTATGGTAAATTGGACGTCAATGCAAAAATGTCTCAGGTGACACTTCACGCCATTTCAACTGAATTGGCAATGTCAACATGGTCTACAGGTTACTCAGGTCCAGAACTTGATATCACTTGGAAGAATAGAAATACTTTTGGTGGGGCAGAACGATTATCAATAACAGGCTTTACAGGTATTCAGAAACAATTTGGCGGTAAAGGAAATGGTATTGATGCAATTGCTTGGTACGGTATTGATGCAAAATTATCCATTCCAAGAGTTATAGCTCCAATCGAAGTACACCCTGGTAGTGATTTTTATATTCCTTATACCAACTTTGGTGTAGGCTTCAAGAGGTATCATTTTTTACCTAAATATACCCTGAACTACTTTAATACTTCCTACGGTTTTGAATGGAGAACCAATGAAAATATTAAACATACTTTAAACCCTGTTGCTATTAGTTTTCAAGCGACAGGATCTACTGATAGTACTACGATCGGGCAAGCTTTTCCTTCGTTGGAAGAAACGTTTAGAGATCAATTTATCTTAGGTTCAAACTACACATTTGAATATGCTCCAACTTGGGACAAGAAAAAAAGTTGGGGTAGTTTCTATTACAAAGGAGACATTGCGATCTCAGGTAACTTATGGTACGCCGCTATGCAGGCATTTGGTGGAGAAAAAAATCCAACAACAGGTCAGTATGAGATCTTCGGAAGTCCGTTTTCTCAGTATGTTCGTTTTACAAATGATTTCAGGTTCTTTTTTAGAACGTCTAAAAAAGGCTCTTTGGCCAACCGTTTAGTCATTGGTTACAGTAAACCTTGGGGAAATTCTACTGCTTTACCATTCGTTCAACAGTATTTTGTAGGTGGACCAAACAGTATTAGAGCATTCAAAACTAGAACCCTCGGACCAGGTAGTTATGACCCAAGTCAGAATACAAACCCAGGTGAGGACAGTCAAGATATTGGGTTTGGAGAACAAGCTGGTGATTTAAAGCTGGAAGGTAGCGTAGAGTATCGTTATGATTTACATCAATACCTTAAGTTAGCCGCATTTGTTGATTATGGTAATGTCTGGTTATCTAATAAAAATGATGACTTACCCGGTGGTGAATTCAAATTAGAAAATATGTTCAATGAAATGGCCATTGGAGCAGGGATAGGATTAAGAGTTGATGTTCAATTTTTTGTATTGCGATTTGATTTTGCAGTCCCTGTTAAAGTTCCTTACGTACCTGAAGATGGTGATCAATGGGTTATTAAAAATACAAAATTCAACGATATTGTTTTCAACCTTGCCATAGGTTATCCTTTCTAAACATCAAAAGCTTAAATTAAAGAAGTATTC
The DNA here is from genome assembly GCF_014534745.1 of Flammeovirga sp. EKP202. GTDB lineage: Bacteria > Bacteroidota > Bacteroidia > Cytophagales > Flammeovirgaceae > Flammeovirga. The sequence goes on along the minus strand of NZ_JACVVP010000017.1, from coordinate 53,453 downwards.
ATTCACTTTATCTATAATTAATAATTTGTTTTTTATTCATTTCTTTGGTTAAAACAATGAATTATAATTGTAGTAGTTGTTCTTATGCCTTATTTTTGATAAGTACTCAGACAAAAATAAGATACGATCAATTTTGACTTAGTGCACCTAAACAAGGGTAAAATATATTTTTAACTTCAGATCCTAATTATTTTAATACTTAAGATTTGTATACTTTTTAATGAATGTTTTTTTCAACCAAAGTAAAAAATTTTCAACGACTTCAAGAAATCATAAAAATCTTACTTAAGTATGGGTTTGAAGATGTTGTCTCTACCACTTCACTGAGCAGGTTTGTTCCTATTGATGATTGGAAGAGAGATAATAGACCTGTACTAAAGTTTAGTCGATCAGAACGTATACGAATGGTGATTGAAGACTTAGGACCCACCTTTGTTAAGTTTGCTCAAACACTAAGTAATCGCCCTGATATTCTCCCTCAAGATCTCATTGAAGAATTACAAAAGTTACAGGACAATGTGGCTCCTTTTTCGGAAGAAGAAGCAATGGCAATTGTTGAGAAAGAAACAGGAATGAATCTCAATGACTTTGTTTCATTTTTTGATAACAAACCATTAGGAGCCGCAAGTATTGGTCAAGTACATAGAGCACGCCTTAAAACAGGGCAAGATGTCGTTCTTAAAATTCAAAGACCTGGAGCACGAGAACAAATTCATACTGATCTGAGGTTATTACGTGAGTTTGTAAAACATACCAAGCATTTCTTTGCACGATACGGCATTCTCAATCCAGATGAAATCATCGAAACATTTGAAGAGTCGATCATCAATGAGTTAGATTATACTATTGAAGCGAAAAACATTGTTCAATTTAGAAACGCTCATAAGAACAATGAGAAGCTTCATATTCCCTATGCTTACTTAGAATACACCACCAAGAAACTCCTGGTAATGGAGTATGTAAGTGGATGTAAAATTACTGATAAGAGAACCATTGAATCTTGGGGTCTTGATGTAAAGCAAGTAGCTCTCAATGGTCTACATCTGTATTTAGATCAGATTTTTAATCAAGGATATTTTCATGCGGATCCTCATCCTGGAAACGTATTAGTAAGACCCGACGGAAAAATCATCCTAATTGACTTTGGGATGATTGGTCGTTTAACCAAATATCAAAGGTATAGTTTTGCCAATTTTTTAACCTCTATGGGGCATGGAGATGCTAGAGGAATGGCAATGCATCTGAGACGGATTTCTAAAGAGTCTGATGCAGAAGATTTAAGAATGCTAGAGCAAGACCTTAGTGAGCTGGTAGATCGCTATATTATTCATGCTTCAGACTCCACATTAGCCGATATTACAGGGACTCTTCAAGAGATCATCTACAAGCATCACCTTGCGGTGCCAGGATCCATTTTTATGATCTTAAGGGCTTTGGCAATACTCGAAGGTATTTGTAATGTGTTATGGCCTTCATTAGAAAGTTTACCAGAAATAGAGCCGTATGGCAAAAAATTAGCACAAGAGCAGTTTTCAATTAAAAACCTAAGTTCTGATTTTTATTATTCCTTCTATCAGATTTCTTCTTTACTCTATAACCTCCCAATGGAGGTAAAGTCCATATTGAAGAAAACGCGAACGGGAAAACTTTCCATCAATATTGAGCACAAGGGATTAGACCCCCTCATCAAACAAGTTGCAGAATCGGCTTCAAACCTTAATATCGTTTTATTAATAATTGGGTTATTGATTTCTTCATCAATAGTCATGACTTCACCGCTCACTTACTTACAAAGAAATTCAATGGGTATGCCTATGATAAGTACAATAGGTTATTCATTATCATTAATATTAATGTTTTATCTTTTAATCAAACCAAAAAGTAAAAAATAAAATGGCAAGTATCTTTACTAAAATTGTCAATGGAGAGATTCCATCACATAAAGTGTATGAGGATGACAATTATTATGCATTTCTTGATATTTCACCTGTACAAAAAGGACATACTTTATTGATTCCAAAAGTGGAAGTAGATGATATGTTTGATTTGGAAGATGAATTACTTGCTGGTTTATATGTCGTAGCCAAAAAAATCTCTAAAGCGATCAAGAAAGAATTCCCTTGTAATCGTGTTGGGCACGCTGTTATAGGACTAGAGGTTCCTCATGCACATATGCATTTAATTCCAATTAGTTCTATGCATGATATGAATTTTGCGAATAAATTAAATTTAAGTCAAGAGGAGTTAGCAGAAATTGCACAAAGAATTCGCATTCATTTATAAGTCAACGTTCAGTATTATCTCATGTCGTCAAAAGAAGAAGTTAAAAAACAAATTGAGCAACTGTCTGAAAAGTTGCATGATTTAAACACTAAATATTATATAGATGGTGTTTCTGAAGTTTCAGATCAAGAATTTGATCAAATGTTACAGCAATTACAACAACTTGAAGAAGCACATCCAGAATTTCTTACCCCTGATTCACCTACACAAAGAGTAGGAGGAGCACCAACAAAGAACTTTCCTACAGTAAGACATGAAGTACCTATGCTTTCATTGTCTAACACCTACAACAAGGAAGATTTAATAGAATTCGATACTAGAATTCAGAAAGACTTAGGTATTCAGCCAGAAATGGTTTGTGAGCTTAAATATGATGGAGTAGCGATTAGTCTTATCTATGAAAACGGTGTATTGGCTAAAGCGGTCACAAGAGGAAATGGAGAGGAAGGTGATGAGATCACAAATAACGCCAAAACCATCAAAACGCTTCCATTAAAACTAAGAGGTGATTTCCCTGCAAAATTAGAAGTCCGTGGAGAAGTGTTTATGAGCAAGGATTCTTTTGAAAAGAATAATGAAAAAATTATTGCAGAGAATGAAATCCGTAAGAGTGAAGGGAAGAAAGAACAGCCACTTTTAGCCAACCCTAGAAACGCTTGTGCAGGTGCTTTAAAACAACAAGATCCTAAAAAGGTCGCAGAAAGAAACCTTGATGTTTACATCTATGGTATTGTTGGGGATTACGATACTATTAAAAACCATTTTGACGCCTTAAAAACGTTACAATCTTGGGGTTTTAATATTCCAAATTCATTCGAAAAAGCAAAAGATATTGATGAGGTTTGGAACTTCATTACAAAATGGGATAAAGAGCGTTTTAACCTACCATTAGAAACAGATGGTGTGGTCGTTAAAATTGATCAAGAGGACCTTAGAAGAAAATTAGGTAATACTGCTAAAAGCCCACGTTGGGCTATTGCTTATAAATACAAAGCAGAAGCCGCGAAAACAAAATTAAAAAGTATCACTTATCAAGTTGGACGAACAGGGGCAATTACGCCAGTAGCCAACTTGGAACCTGTACAACTTGCGGGAACTACCGTAAGACGTGCTTCTCTTCATAATGCCAATGAAATTGAAAGGTTAGAGCTTTTTGAAGGGGATTATGTATTCGTAGAAAAAGGTGGAGAAATCATTCCAAAAATCACGGGGATTGATAAAACCATGAGAGAAACGGATGCAACTGCTGTTGAATTCATTGATAAATGTCCTGATTGTGGAACTGACCTTATCAGAATTGAAGGAGAAGCTCAACATTATTGTCCTAATGATAAATCATGTCCACCTCAAGTTAAAGGTAGAATACAGCACTTTGTGAGCCGTAAAGCCATGAATATCGACTCTTTAGGTGGAGAAACGATTGAACAGCTTATCGATAAAGGACTGATCAGTAATTATGCAGACTTATATACGCTAACCGCTACAAAGCTGGAGGCAATGGAGCGTTTTAAACAAAAGTCCATTGATAATCTATTATCGGGAGTTGAAGCTTCTAAAAACATCCCTTATGAAAAGGTTTTATTTGCTTTAGGAATACGTCATGTAGGTAGCACAATTGCTGAAAAATTGACTGAAGTTTTTAAAAATATAGATGCATTATTTTCTGCTACAGAAGAACAAATTGCTGATGTTTATGAAGTAGGAGGGAGAATCGCTGAAAGTATCGTAGAATTTAGAAATGATGCCGACAACATGGCACTCATTGAGCAATTAAAGTCTCATGAACTTCAGTTTGAGTTAGTTGAGAAAGAGAACACTGGAACATTAAATGAAAAGCTATTTGTATGTACAGGTACCTTCTCAGTGTATTCTAGGAATGAATTACATGACCTCATTAAGCAAAACGGTGGGAAAGTACGTACTTCAATTTCAGCAAAAATTGATTATCTTGTTGCCGGAGAAAAAGCAGGTTCCAAATTAAAAAAGGCAGAAAGCTTAGGAATTACTGTTTTGACGGAAGAAGAATTTGGTCAATTACTGAAAGGGAATAATGATTAACTTACTGAAGAACAAGCTTTTAAATTACAAATTAGAGAAGGAGTCTCCATCAAATGATATCATTCACAATAATGATGTACCTTTAAGAAAGGCAACTTCGATTGGTTTTTTATTTTACATAAAAGATAAATTGACGTTTGAATCATTATTGAATGAAATAAAAATTTTGAAGAATATTCTACCCAAATCTGTTAAAAATTTAGAAATAATATTTGTTTCTGAATTCAGTAAAACAGATTTTGAAATTCCTTTTAATTGTAAATTTATACCTGTATCAAAAATTAATTGGAGTAACGATAATGTAAAGAATGATCTTCAAATATTTGTTGAAAAATCTTTCGATTATTTATTCACATATTCGTTTTCAATTTCAAAAATATTAGATCAATTAACTCGAAAATCGCATGCCACTTGTAGAGTCACATTGAGTGAACATCAAGACGAAGGCTATTGCGAAATGAAATTATTATCAAGTCAATTCGCATTTGATGATAGGGTTAAAGCAGCAGTTGAAGTTTTAAACAGAATGTAAAAAAAGAGAGGTTAGATTTTAAAATCTAACCTCTCTTTTTTTATGACTTATTCTAGCACTATCCGTTGTTTTTGATCTCTTGGATCTCTAAACGAATATCTTGAGCAAGCTTCTTGATGTCTTGCATGTTCTTACGTACACGAGTACCAGCTGCAGCTACTTTACTGTTGTAGAACTTCTGTGCATCTTCTTCAGTTTGCTGAATAAGCTCTTTTAATTCTGTGAATTTGTCCATTTTTTTATTATTAATTTCTATCGATGAATTAATTAAGTGTATAGCAATTTATATAATAACTTTGAAAAATTATAATATTTAAGACGAAAAAAAAGGATAAAATCTCAATTTTTTATTGAAACCTTATCCTTTTTATATTGAAATTAAAATCAATAATAAATTACTTCATTATTTGTGGTTCAGCGTTAGCATACTCACCAGATTCTAATTTATGTTTTACAGCTTTAAATGCTGAAATTGTCTCTTCCACATCCTCTAAAGAGTGAGATGCAGTAGGGATTAATCTCAACATGATTACTCCTTTAGGTACAACAGGATATACAACTACTGAACAGAAGATACTATAGTTCTCTCTTAAGTCCATGATCATATTTACTGCTTCGTTTTGACCACCTTGTAAGAATACTGGTGTTACAGGAGTATCAGTTAAACCAATGTCGAAACCATTTGAAGTTAAACCGTCTTGTAATGCTGTAGCAACTTCCCAAAGTTTGTCTTTTAACTCTGGCATGTTACGAAGCATTTCCAAACGTTTTAAGTTACCTTTTACTAAAGGCATTGGTAATGTTTTCGCAAAGATTTGTGATCTTGTATTGTATCTTAAATACTCAATTACTTGCTCGTCTGAAGAGATAAATGCACCAACAGAAGCCATAGACTTAGCGAAAGTAGAGAAGTAGATATCAATTTTATCTTGACATCCTTGCTCTTCACCAGCACCAGCACCCGTTTTACCTAAAGTACCAAATCCGTGAGCGTCGTCAACCAACATACGGAATTGATATTTATCTTTAAGGTCAGCGATTTCTTTCAACTTACCTTGGTCACCTAACATACCGAATACACCTTCAGTAATTAATAGGATAGCACCACCTGTTTCTTCAACTAATTTTGTAGCTCTTTGTAACTGCTTTTCACAGTTCTCGATGTCATTGTGAGGGAAAACGAAACGCTTACCAACATGCATTCTCAAACCATCGATGATACATGCATGACACTCTGAATCGTATACTACAACATCTTTTCTATCTAATAACGCGTCGATAACAGACATGATACCTTGGTAACCGAAGTTTAACACCATTGTATCTTCTTTACCTACGAATGAACTAAGTTCTGATTCAAACTCTTCGATCAAGTTTGAGTTACCAGACATCATACGTGCACCCATTGGATAAGCTAATCCGTACTCAGCAGCTGCATCAGCATCTACTTTTCTAATTTCTGGATGGTTTGCTAATCCTAGGTAATTGTTTAAACTCCATGTTAATACTTCCTTACCTCTGAAGGTCATACGAGGAGCAATTTCTCCTTCAAGTTTTGGGAATGCATAATATCCGTGAGCCATTTTGGAATGATTCCCTAATGGTCCTCTGTCTTGAAGAAGTTTTTCAAATAAATCCACGATATAGTCTTATTTTAATGCTTGAAACATTATTCTAATTACAATCTAAATATGTCTCAGGAGTGAATATTTAGTACTCTATTTCATATAAAATAAGCACACCTCTTTTTGAGACATTGACAAAAATCGGTTTTATAGTCCTAAAACGTACTATTATAGTTCAGCATTTAAGTATTTTTAACATATTTTTGAGGTTTATTTTAATGTAAGCCCCATTCCAACGTTAATTTGATGATAATTTGAGAATGTATAGTCCCCATTAAGAAAAACTAAACCAAATTTGAGCATTACACCTCCTCCAAATTTCCAACTCCTAAGCTCAGATTCTTCCACAATTCTATCCTCAGGTAGGTTCAATGTCTTAGTCTCATCTTGTAGTAATCTATAATCACCGTTAAGCTTAGTTGTATTTTTACTGTAGATGAACCCTGAGTTTACATATATGGTAAGTAATGGTAGTGTTTTTGACATAATCAATTCAAAATCACCACCTCTTGTGAGGAAAGTTAAATTTCCAGGGTCATTCACTGGTGAAACGGAGCTTTGTTCTAATGGATAATTCCCTTCAGTTTGTGTATAGCCTCCAAAAATACTTAAATCGAAGGGTGATTTCTCCTTAAAAAACCATTGAATCAAATTGTGTTTTAATCCAGCACCCCACATTTGTAGTATAATTCCATTGTATTCCACCTTTGGAAAAACTCTACCCATTATTTCTGTATTCTTATAAATACCTAATCCAAACTTCAAATAGGGGAGAGCAGCTATAGGGATGTCCACACCTTTGGTGGCAGGCATGATTGCCTCTGTACCATCATCATTTTTAACACCTATTACAGACTCCGTAGTATTAGTCCCGAAAAAAGTAGGTATTTTCTCATTCCCCTTTATAATTCTTACATTTTGGATATCATCCACCGTATAATGAAATTCTGAAGAGGGAATAAAAACAATTGCAGAACCAAAACTGAGATCAAAACCAATAGGACGGTGTGGTCTTGCTGTATGATTCCAGCCCATACCAATTGCCCATTTATAGCTTTCTACTAAAGGGTCTGTATAACGGTTGAACAACTCCAAGCTACTTTTTTGTGCATTTTCTCCTTCAGTTGAAAATAAAGAAAGAACATCTTGAGCGTAAGAGAGGGGACTTAAAAAAAGTAATCCTATATATAGGTATAAACGTTTCAAAGGTAATAGGTCTTTAAGAACTTATATCAAGTAAAAAACTAAGAAAATGGTATTGAAAAATGATGCTTTAAAATAAATGTTTAAGTCTATTTCATATGTTATGTATCCTTTTGTACCTCAAAATCATTAGTTCTGATACTTATGTAATTCAAATATACTATTATACTTTTAAACACATTCTATAATATTGTTTTTATTGATTTTTAGTTGCAATTTGCAACTATGAGTTTAAATAAATTAGAACAAATTGAATTAGAATTCGAGATCCTTATTCAAAAGGATAGAAGAAACTGGCTTAGAGTGGCAAAACTTTTAGACCAAATCGAATCGCAACAACTATATAAATTAAGGTCAAGATCTTTTACCGAATATGTAAAAGGTTTAGCTCAAAAAAACAGAATCAATATTTCAACTTTATGGAGAGCTAGGTCAGGAGCAAAGCTTTATTTAGAAATACTAGAAATGAATCATCTTGATGAATTAGATGAATCTATCGTTAAAACTACACCGGAACAATTAGAAACGTTTAGTAAGGTAAGAACAATAGCTCCAACTAAAATTGTAGAAGATGTAAAAGAAAAAATGTTGAAGGGTGAGAATATGCGTCATGAATTAAGAGAATTATGGCAAATCTATAGACCTTTAAAAGGAGGAAAGACAGAAAGAGGACGTAAAAAAGAGGAGCCTGTTGTAATTACAGATAAAAAGAGTAAATCTCAATTTGTAGTGCCTTATCAATTAAAAGATACGGTGAGGAATGAAAACGTACAGAAAAATACTGTAGACACTTATTGGCAGGATTTAAAAAAGATGGAAAAATACCAACTTTCATCAGAAAACCTCGCTAGAGCAAATATTCTAAATGCATTAAGATCTGAACAATGGATCGCTAGAACACTTAAAGTTGATTTTTCTTCCAACCATGAACATCTTGTAGCTTTTGTAATTCAACAGCCATCAAAAGTCGTCGATGTTATCACACTGACTAAACCCGAAAAAAACTATAAGAAAAGGCCCGTTATCATTGGTTCAGAGATTATTACAGATTTGTCTTCATTTAAATCACAAAAACAAAAAATCTTCACGAAGTCATTATTTTGTGATTATTTCTATTTGGCAATTCCTATGAATGATGAATACATTCAAAAAGCTGAACAATTCTGTAAAGATTCAAACCTTGGAATAATATGTATTGGCGATCATTTAGCAAATGACACAAAACACATCTGTAAAATTCATTCGTTAAGTACATTGAAAGAACCTGATCAGAATTATGAATACATTATGATGCAGAAAGTAATGGAAAGATTATTAGGTTGGAATTAAAACTAAAGCCTTCAGTATTTACCGTTTAAATAAAATACATCAAATAAATATAATAAACATTATGTTAAATAGATGCTTTTAAAGTTTCAATTATTGATTTTATATAATTCATTACCAATGTTTTAATGTAGATTTTTATCCTCATTTTAGTTGTTAGAATGATTCAATGTATATATATTTGTAATACATAATTCATCAAACAACTACTTCATATTATGAAACATCTTTTGATCTTATTCCTAACAACCTCTCTCCTTCTTGCTACAAAAACCTTAGCAACAGAAGACAATGAGAAAGTAAAAAACTACACAATCATATCTGTTACTTTAACCGTTCAATATGGAGATGGTTATTTTCAAATAACAAGACGATTATTCAAAGCTCTACATCTTCCTGAAAATGAAATGACTTGGCATCATGTCAAATACATTAAAGAAATGTATAATGAAAAATACAACTCTTACGATTTGAAAGTAGGAAATGAAATCACTATTTTGAAAGCCGAATTTATTAAGTGATTGAATCAATGAGGAAGAATTGTCTTCCTCTTTTTCTTTTTAGGATAGATGGAAAAATTAAATACTGAATATAAAAAAGCTTTAAAGGCACATTGTAAATCTCTAATAGTTGGTAAGGTAAAATCATTAGAGGAAGCCATGGAAAGTGCCCAGCAATCTGCTAATGCTGAAACAAGAAGTACAGCTGGTGATAAACATGACACTGCTCGTGCGATGATGCATTTAGAAAAAGAAAAAATGGGCACTCAGTTATCTCAAAACCTTCAATTATTAAAAGTGATTGAGGAAATTAATGATACAAAATCTGATACAATTAAGCCTGGTAGCTTTATCAAAACAGATAAGGGATTATATTATTTATTGATAAGTATCGGTCAGGTGAAATTTGAAAAGGATAATGTGTTTGTCATCAGTGCACAATCCCCTATTGGAAAAATATTTATCGGGAAATCAACCAATGAAAAGGTTAAATTCAACGGTAATGAAATGACAATTCTTGAATACATCTAATCTTCTTGATTTATAAAAATAAGATTTCTTAAGCAAAAGAACTTGAAGCTTTAAAATTGACAATTATTATTGTTTGATCTAAAAATCTTAGTTTATCCTACTCTCAGAAGTATTATAAAATAGATTTATTTATATCTTTGCTTGATTTATTGATTTCAGGTCAAAAATTAGAGTGCTAGGCTTTAGTACTAAAACAAAAAACGCAATTAATTTTTAGGATACATTTACAGTATGTCTGAATATAACCATAATTCATTTGAGCCTAAATGGCAGAAATATTGGCAAGACAACAATATTTATAAAGTAGATATTGATAAAAGTAAGCCAAAATATTATACACTTGATATGTTCCCATACCCTTCTGGAGCTGGTCTTCACGTAGGTCACCCAATGGGATATATTGCTTCTGATATTGTTTCAAGATACAAAAGATTAAAAGGATTCAATGTACTTCACCCAATGGGTTTTGATTCTTTTGGTCTTCCTGCTGAGCAATATGCGATTGAAACAGGTCAACACCCTGCAATCACTACAGAGCAAAATATCAGTACATTCAAGTCTCAAATGAATAAGATCGGTTTCAGCTTTGACTGGAGTCGTGAAGTTCAGACTTCTTCACCTGAGTACTATCGTTGGACACAATGGATCTTTGAACAATTATTCAATGTTTACTACGACAAGGATGCCAACAAAGCAAAGGATATTGCAGAGTTAGTGAAACATTTTGAAGCAAATGGTTCTGAAGGAATCAATGCAGAATGTGATGACGATGCTACTGTTTTCACTGCTGAGGATTGGAAAGGATACTCAGACAGCGAAAAAGCGACTATCCTATTACAATATAGATTGACTTTCTTGTCTGAAGCAATGGTAAACTGGTGCCCTGCATTAGGAACTGTTTTAGCCAATGACGAAGTAAAAGATGGTGTTTCTGAAAGAGGTGGACACCCTGTAGAAAGAAAGAAAATGAAGCAATGGATGATGCGTATCACAGCGTATGCGGATCGTTTATTGGGTAATTTAGATCGTTTAGATTGGTCTGACGCTTTAAAAGAAATGCAACGTAACTGGATTGGTAAATCTATTGGTTGTGAATTAGACTTTAAAGTAGCAGATAGTGATATTACATTAACAGCTTTCACTACTCGTGTTGACACTGTTTATGGTGTAACTTATGTAGTATTAGCTCCAGAGCATGAATTAATCCCTACTTTAACTACAGATGCACAAAAAGAGGCAGTTGAAACTTATGTTGAAGAGGCAAAAAATAGATCAGAAAGAGATCGTCAATCAGACGTAAAAACGGTATCAGGTGTATTTACTGGTTCTTATGTAATCAATCCATTGACTGGTGAAAAAGTACAATTATGGATTGCAGATTACGTTCTATCAGGATATGGTACAGGTGTTGTAATGGCAGTGCCTTCTTCTGATGATCGTGACTTCCGTTTTGCAAATCATTTCGACCTTCCTATCATCCGCGTAATTGAAGGAACTGAAGATATGGAAGACCCTACTCAAGTGAAAAAGGGTAAAATGATTAACTCTGGTTTCTTGAATGGCTTAGATTCTGACGAAGCAATCAAAATAGCTATCGATAAGCTAGTTGCATCAGGTCAAGGTAAAGCGAAAGTAAACTTCAGAATCAGAGACGCAGTATTCTCTCGTCAACGTTATTGGGGTGAACCCGTTCCAGTATACTTTGATGAAAACGATTCTCCTCTGTTAGTTCCAAATGAACAACTTCCGTTGAACTTACCAGAAGTTGAAAACTACTTACCTACTCCTGAAGGTGATCCTCCATTAGGAAACGCGAAGGATTGGAAGTTTGATGATAAATTCGGTTACGAATTAACGACAATGCCAGGTTGGGCAGGTTCTTCATGGTACTTCTTACGTTATATGGATCCTCAAAATAAAGAGGCATTTGTAAGCAAAGAAGCTGTAGAATACTGGAACCAAGTAGATTTATATGTAGGTGGTACTGAGCATGCTACAGGTCACTTATTGTACTCACGATTCTGGAACATGTTCTTATTTGACATGGGCTTCATCGGACACGAAGAGCCATTCCAAAGAATCGTAAACCAAGGTATGATCCAAGGTCGTTCTAACTTTGTTTACAGAGTAAAAGGTACAAATCAGTTCGTTTCTTATGGTTTAAGAAAAGACTATGATGTACAGCCTCTTTATGTAGATGTAAACATCGTAAATAACGATGAATTAGATACAGAAAAATTCAAAGAGTGGCGTAAAGATTATGCTGACGCTGAGTTTATCTTAGAAGATGGCAAATACATGTGTGGTCATGTTGTAGAAAAGATGTCAAAATCTAAATACAATGTAGTAAACCCAGATGTAGTAATCGAGAAATACGGAGCAGATACACTTCGTCTTTATGAAATGTTCTTAGGTCCTATCGAACAATCAAAACCTTGGTCAATGCAAGGTATTGATGGTGTTTGGAAGTTCTTAAGAAAAATGTGGAGATTATTCTACAACGATCAAGGACAATTAGTTGTAACAGACGGTAAAGCTACTCCTGAAGAGTTAAAAATTCTTCATAAAACAATCAAGAAAGCAGGTGAAGACATGGAGTCTTTAAGTTTGAATACTACTGTTCCTGCATTCATGGTATGTGTAAATGAATTAGCTGCTGCAAAATGTCATAAGAAAGAGGTATTAGAGCAATTATTAGTAATCTTATCTCCTTTCGCTCCTCACATTGCTGAAGAATTATGGCACGAAGCTTTAGGTCATGAAGATTCTGTAATTTTAGCTTCATTCCCTGAGTTTGATGCTTCTTTACTAGTTGAAGCTTCACATACTTACCCAGTTTCTATTAATGGTAAAATGAGAGTAAAAATTGATCTTCCAATGGATATTTCTCAAGAGGAAGCAAAAGAAGCTGTTTTTGCCAACGAAGTAGTTAAAAAATGGGTAGAAGATAAACCAATCAAGAAGTTTATCTTTGTTCCTAAGAGAATTGTAAATGTTGTTGTATAACACTTTATAAATACAAAACGGAAATAGGCAATTATGCTTATTTCCGTTTTTTTATACGATATGCTAAAAAGGTTTATGGGGCTTGGTGCCCTTCTAGGTTTGGGAATTGGTGATCTTATTTATAAGAATATTCAAGATATTCCCAGAAGTAATATCAATCATAAGACAACTATTTTTATTAGTTGTGTCATCTTTATTTTCATTGGTACTCAGCTCTATCAATTTAGTAAAGATAAAGATGAAAAGTGGCTACAATCGAGTATGATTATACTCTATATGATGGGTGGGTTAATACTCGTTATGAGTTTAGTCCTAACAAGCTTTTTAAAATAAATGAATAAGTGTTCTTACAAAGCATTGTTGAAACCTAATTTTTGGAAACAAAAGTTTTTGTTTTTAGTTAAAATTAAAAGTTAATATTTAAGAGATATTTTGAATCAATTGTCTTTAAATTATCAAACTTTGCTCTTAAATAGTGGAATTTTACTAAATCAAAGGATTCAAACAGGCTCAAATAGTTTATATATCAATAATATTTTACCTTTGTGTTATAAACATGTTGAGAACAATTCACATCCATATATAAAATGTCAGAACAATTCAAATTAGATACCATTGAAGATGCAATTGAAGCAATCAAAAATGGTGAAATAGTTATTGTAGTTGATGATGAAGATAGAGAAAACGAAGGTGACTTTATCTGTGCTGCTGAAAAAGTAACTCCAGAAATCATTAATTTCATGTCAAAAGAAGGTAGAGGTCTTATCTGCTGTGCTTTGATTGAAGATCGTTGCGAAGATCTTGGACTTGAGTTAATGGTGGGTAAAAATACAGCTGCGTTTGAAACACCTTTCACTGTATCTGTTGATTTAATTGGTCATGGATGTACTACAGGTATTTCGGCAAGTGATCGTGCTAAAACAGTTCAAGCTTTAGCTGATCCTAATATTGATCCAGCAGTTTTAGGTAAGCCAGGACACATCTTCCCTCTTAAAGCGAAAAGAAACGGTGTATTAAGAAGAACTGGTCATACTGAAGCTACAATTGACCTTGCTCGTTTAGCAGGTTTGGAACCTTGTGGTGTACTTGTTGAAATCATGAACGATGATGGAACAATGGCACGTCTTCCAGATTTGGTTCACGTAGCGAAGAAACACAATTTAAAATTGATCAGTATTGAGGACTTGATTCAATACCGTTTGAAGTTGGAAGAGTCGTTAGTAGAAGAAGAAATTGGTGTGGATATGCCCACTGAATTCGGACACTTTAGCTTAAAGGCATTCCGTCATACACAAACAGGTGAACAACACCTTGCACTGATTAAAGGTGACATTACTACAGATGAACCTGTAATGGTCCGAGTACACTCTTCATGTGTAACAGGTGATATCTTTGGTTCATGTAGGTGTGACTGTGGCCCTCAGCTTCATGGAGCTATGGAAATGATCGAAAAAGAAGGCAGAGGTGTCATTCTTTATATGAATCAAGAAGGTAGAGGTATTGGCTTAGTCAATAAACTAAAAGCTTATAAACTTCAAGAGGAAGGTTTAGATACTGTAGAAGCGAACAAAGCTTTAGGTTTTAAGTCTGACCAGAGAGATTATGGTGTTGGTGCTCAAATCTTAAGAAAATTAGGCGTTAGTAAAATGAAATTGATCTCTAACAATCCTAAGAAAAGAGCTGGTTTGATTGGTTACGGTCTTGAGATTGTAGATAGTATTGCTATTGAGATTTCTCCTAATCAATACAACAAAAAATATTTAGAGACTAAGAGAGATAAAATGGGACATAATATCCTAAAGTAATTCTTTCTAAATTATATTATAAGAGCGTATAATTTCAGTATTATACGCTCTTCTTTTTTATGGAAACATTTGAACTAAGAAATTATAAAGGACAAGTCTATCGTTTTCAATTAGAGAACGTTCTGATTGTCTTTTTACCTACCGTCTCTTCAAAATTGGACAAAGAACACCTTCTTTTACTAAAAAAGCAGATGAAGGCTATCACAAAACATGTTAAAAATTTATTTGTTATTGTTCATCAAAACGAAGAAGATATTTCAAAAGTATTAAAGAAAAAGAACTTCCCCTTCCCTATTTTGGCTGATTCGAAAGCAAGAATTGCAAAGCAATTACAATGTTATCTATTACCGATAGGTATTGTTCAGAGAAGTTCCTTTTTATATGGCATCAATGGTACTCTACTTTTCAGAAAAACTTTTATGTCTAATATAGAAGAGCATTTTGAATTTTTAAGTACTACGCCAAAAATGAATAAATAATGGTTCTATTCTTCTTTTTATAAGGAGTAATCGCAAAAATAATAATTGGGATTAGTATTAAATACTTTAGTCTTAGTACTTATTTATCTACTGAATTATAATATCATTTTTCACAACTTTACCTAATAAACGATCCAATTCATCCAAACTGTCATACAACTCTTTATAAGAACTAATCACCCAATATTGTTCTTGGAATTTATCCTTGATATAAGGAGTTTGAATAATCTCCAGAACATTGAACTTATGACGCTTTGGAATATCAGAAAACAGGCTGTATTCACTTTCCCCTTTAGAAGAAAGTATTCCTGCTCCATAAATCCTTAACCCTTCTTCTTTCTGAATTAAGCCGAACTCAACGGTATACCAATACAAGCGTGAAATCAATTCAATAACATGTTCGTTATCAATATAATCCAACGCAATGACACTCATTTTCTCTAAGTATTGGCAGAAAAATGCATTGGTTAAAAGAGGTACATGCCCATAAATGTCATGAAACATATCAGGCTCTTCTAAATAATCCAATTCAGACAACTTTCTAAACCATGTCGATGAAGGGAATTTTTTAGCCTTCAGAAGCTCAAAAAACTCTTTATTCGGAATCAGTCCGGTTACTGGAGCAATACTCCACCCAGTAATAGAGAGTAGCTTCTCGTCCAAATTTTGGAAAGATGGTATTTTGTCTTCCTCAAATCCGATGGCTTTGATCCCCTCTAAAAAATCATTTTCAGCTAATGATGGTAAGATTTTCATTTGCCTTTTGTAGAGTGTTTGCCATACTTGATGGTCTTCATCAGTGTACTTATCGTACTCCTGTTTTTCAATAAAATACATGCTAGTGATTGGTTAAATATGTGAATTTTATGTGTTTAATTATTTAAAACGAAAAAATAGTTAGTGAAGTTAAAAAGCCATACATTTTAAATTTATAAAACGTATGGCTTTCAATATAATTACAATCCTGAAATATTTATACCTTTTTCAGTCAAAATTTCTTTTGAACGGTTTTCGGTATACTCTTTTTGACTCTGATCAATTTGAAAATCTGACATTATATTATCTACAAAAATTTCAAAAGTTACTAAGTCTTTCGATATACTTCCACTTTTCAGCATATCCTTAATGCCCTTTGCTTCTCTTAAGATAAATTGATCGATTTTCTTTTCCTCTCTTATCATTTTAAACTGCTCTTGGTCCAAGAATTTCAAGGACATCTTGCTCATCAAGAATTTCTTTCTGTAATAATATCTGAGCTAATTTTTCTAAATCATCTCTTTTACTATTTAAGAAAGCGATTGTTTCCTCATAACAAGTTGCAATAATCTCTAGGGATTCTTTGTCAATCTCTTTTTCTAAACTTTCAGATCTTTTATGAGAAGCTCCTCCGTTACCTAAGAAATTATTTTGTCCTTCTTTTTGTAACGACAAGTTAGGTAATTTTTCACTCATACCATATACTGTCAACATTGAACGAACGATAGAGGCTACTTTTTCTAAATCATTAGAAGCTCCAGTACTAATATCACCAAAGACGATTTGCTCTGCAGCTCTACCGCCAAGTAGACCTTTGATTTTACCTAACAATTCATCTTTACTCATTAAGAAACGATCTTCTGTAGGTGCTTGTAATACATATCCTAAAGCACCAGAACCTCTTGGTACAATGGAAACCTTTCTTACAGGATCGGCACCTTTTGTAAAGTGCCCTACGATAGCATGTCCAGCTTCATGGTAAGCAACTGTTTTCTTTTCAGACTCACTGATTACAGCATTTTTCTTTTCTAAACCTGCTACAACCCTTTCAAATGCATCCGTAAAGTTAATTTGCTCTACTTCCGTTTTACCTTCTCTTGCAGCCAATAATGCCGCTTCGTTACATAAATTGGCTAAATCGGCGCCTACAAAACCAGCCGTTTGTGCAGCGATCTCTTCTAAATCAACTGAACTCCCTAGCTTAATTTTACTTGAATGTACTTTCAAAATCATCAAACGACCATTCAAATCAGGTCTATCAACCTGTACTTGACGGTCAAAACGACCTGGTCTGAGCAATGCTTTATCTAATATCTCCGGTCGGTTTGTTGCTCCTAATACGATAACGGTTTGATCAGCAGCAAAACCATCCATTTCAACCAACAATTGGTTCAAAGTATTTTCTCTTTCGTCATTTCCTGACATCCCATTAGAAGATCTACTTTTACCAATTGCATCTAATTCATCAATAAAGATGATACAAGGTGCTTTTGATTTTGCTTGAGTGAAAAGGTCTCTCACTCTAGCTGCTCCAACACCCACAAACATTTCAACAAAATCAGAACCTGACAAGCTATAAAATTGAACACCTGCTTCACCTGCAACTGCTTTTGCCAATAATGTTTTACCTGTACCTGGAGGGCCTACTAATAAAATACCTTTTGGAATTTTTGCTCCTAGTTCCGTGTATTTTGTAGAGTTCTTTAGAAAATCTACTACTTCTGCCAATTCTTGTTTCGCTTCATCACAACCAGCCACGTCATCAAAATTAACAAGGTGTTCAGCATCTGCAGCGTAGATCTTGGCTTTACTTTTTCCGACATTGAGATAATTATTACCTCCGCCTCCACCGAGGCCTCCACCTTTACCCATTCTTCTCATGACAAAAGCCCAAATCAAGAAGAGTAAACCAAATGGCAATAACCAATTAGAGAAGAAATTCCCTAGCCAATCATTTTCAATAATGCCTTTATAATCAATCTTTGCTTTTTGTAAATCTTGAATTAGATCAGGATCATTCAATTTGATCACATAAAACTGTCTGCTTAAATCCTCTTTTCTCCTTTCGTAATCAATTCTCCAAGGAGCCGCCTTTCCTGTAGCATCAATTTTCCATAGCCCATTTCTTTTACTGGCATCAGTAGAATCTACTTCGGTAGTGTCATTAATTATCGAAGTAGTAGATTTAATTATCTTACCATATACCTTATCATCTGCAATTACCACATGTTCAATTTTACCATTTGCAATACTATCTCTGAAAGCATTGTATGAGAGCTCTTTTACATTGGGTCCTGAGAAAAATAAAGCTTCTAAAAATAGCATTCCTCCAAGAATGCTTAAGAAGTACCAAATTGAAAATTTAGTTCTATTTTTCATGAAATTATCTGTTTGAAGTTTTATTCAATCAACACAAAATAAAAGTTAATGAGAAAATTTGAAATAAAAAAAAGCCTGGCGCTATTAGCGACAGGTTTTCTACTAGTGTCAAATTAATTATCTTTAAAACGCATTAAATACGTTGTATTATTCTTTTATAAGAAGCATTGCTTCTGATTTGTAAAAATATCAAAAGTTTACGTGAAACCAATGGATTAGTGCTTATACATTTGATAAAATTCAATATATAAACCTTTTTATGCTTGAAATTCCTTCATTTGCATTTTCTTTTAAAGCTTACTCAGAAAAGAAGAAAAGTTATTTCCTCTTACCTAAATTAGGAAATATCAATGAAAATGGCATCTATTTAACAGGAGAATTAATCTCTTTCTATGATATTTTACGGATGACTTACTTTGGTGGTTACTTAATTATCACTTTTAAGAACTATCCGCTACTAGGAAAAAGGACTGTACATTGGAGAATTGCTAAGAATAATGCCTTAGTTATTCGATCTGGTATGATCAAAGATATTAAAAGATCCTTTGATATTTTTATCTCTCAAAATGCAGAGAAAACACGCCGATGCGGACATTGTGACAACCCCATCAATTGGGATCATCAATTAGATACTCAATATCATTATTGTAATGAATGTCATTCGATCTCTGACAAACACGGTCTATTGTTTTCAAATGGAGAATTATTTGATATATGTCCTGAAACGGGATATTATGACCGATTAGGATATAGAAAAAAATACGAATATTACTTTTTTGAAAAGAAATTTTATTGGAAAACAACCAAATACTACGGAGGCGATAATTTAGGGATTGAGTTTTTCCACAAAAATATTTTGAAAAACTTAATGTTTCTGATTGGTGTCCCAGGCACACTGATAGAGTATTATAAAGCGAACCAAGGACATCATCCCGATTTTACGGAATTAGCAGAAGCTAATTTTGCTAGTAGATGTGGTGAATTAAAAGAAGCGGCTGACCTATATACCAAAATGCAGATGAGGTTACCTTACTTCCCTGCATTACATTACAATTTGGCAATCGCCTACCTACAATCCAATAACGAAGAATTGGCTAGGCGATATTTCCAAAAGTCACTAGAAGGCTGTTCTAATTATGAGCCAACTCTGAAAGTATTGAAATATCTATCAGAAAAAGAAGGTTAGTAAAAAGGCATTGAAATTAATTTTTCAATGCCTTTTTAGTTATTGTGATATATATTTTTTCTGGTCGATTTTCTGTTCTAAAACTTCCGTGACTTCATCACCCGTTTCTTTAGCTTTTTTCCAATACTCGATTGCCTTTTCAACTTTCCCCACTTTAAACAGGACATCCCCATAATGTTCAAGGACGGTTCCATTTTTAGTAATTCCAGCAGCTTTTTCAAGTACTTTTTCTGCTTCAGTATATTTCTCTCTCACAAATAATACCCAACCATAAGTATCTAAGTAAGTATCATTTTCAGGTTCTGCTAAAATCAGTTCTTGAGACATTTCCTCAGCTTTCTCAAGATTTTCCTTACGGAGAGATAAGTAATAACTGTAGTTATTTAATACATAAAGATTGATAGGGTCAACCTCAAGTACTTCTTCATATTTCTTAAATGACTTTTCAAAATCATCTAATTTATAATAAGTATCACCTAATTGAGCATTAAATTGAATTTTAAGTGAAGGATCTACCACAATCTGAAGACCTTGATTAAGCATTGCTTCAGCTTCTTCGTATTCTTCTAAAAACAACTTCGATGAACCACTATAGAAATATAAAATCGCTTGATTAGGGAAATACTCAATTGCTAAATCTGAATGAACTTCCACTGAGTCAGTTTCCTGTAATTCCCAATCAATTGATAAGACCTGTTGCCATAACTTAAAATTATTAGGATTAAGATCTAATGACCTTCTATAATAGTTTCTTGCCTCAGCATACTTTTTGATGGAAACTTGAAAATCTCCATAAATTGCAAAAACTCTATGATCATTTGGGTGTGCCTCTAAAGCAATTTTAATCAATTCCTCCCCTTCTTTTCTCTTCTTCTCGTTATAAGTGAATTGTAGGTATCCTGTTAATATATTGAATGATTCATCAGAAAGTGCATCATCACTTCCAAATGCTATTTTGAGTTCTTCGTAATACTTTTCAGATTCTCCTTGATTTCTGTAAATACTAGCCAAAAGGAAATGTCCTTCTCCTTCATTAGGATAATCTTTTAAAATCGGTTCAAGCATTTCTCTCGCATCATCTGTTTTATTATTCCCTAGTAATAATCTGACTTGAGAGTATTTAAAGTTAAGGTCTTCAGGGTAAGCTTTGATTAGTTTTTCGCCTTCAGATAGTGCGGAGTCTAAATCCCCAAGACGTATATAAATTCTTTGTTTTTGACGAACAATAATATCATTAATTCCATATTTCTCTTCACCAATATCAAAATATTCGATTGCTTTTCTTGGTGCTCCCATTTGTAGATAAAGCATTGCAATTTGGAAAAATGCTTCTTCATCATCACCTGTTTTAGTGATTTGATCTTCTAAAACTTGTAATGCATCTTTATACAAACCAAGAATTTCAAAATTTTGAGCGACAAGTTTATAATAATATTTATTATTTGGGTCGAGTTCTAAAGCTCTTTTAGCAAACTGTTGAGATCTCTGATAATTCTCTAACTTTTGGTAACATAAAGCCGTTTGGTATTTAATACCATCATTTTTCCCGTTGAGCTCGTTACATTTCAGAAGTAGTTCCAGTGCCTGATTATACTCTTCCAATAAGTAGTCATTCACTGCATAGATAAAGAGTTCTTCCGATTTTCTTAAATCTTTTTTAGAAGGTTCCTCAATACTTACAACAGGTGTGTCTTTTTCTTTCTTTGACTTCCTTTTTTTCTTTTTCTTTTGGGCAAATGCTGCATTATCAAAAGCAATAAAACTAATGATAAGTATAACTAAAAAAGTACGAATGTTCAATAAGTTTCTATTCATTGTATATGATAAACCCCTCTAAATCTATTTTGAAGCAAGTGAGCATTTAGTATAAAGTCTACACCTGTCTATATTTATATAAATCTACGAAAATACTAAATGAAAAAAACAGCGAAATTTAAAATATTTCGCTGTTTTTGATATTTAATGAAAATAAATAATGATTTTTTTATTCTTTTACAGAAGTAAAGTCTCCAATACTAAGATCTTTTGATCGACCTCTATAAACAACATGGTTACCAACTACTGAATTCTCAATATTTACTCTACGAATATCACTATCTTCTTGTACAATAGAATTTTGAACGACAGAATTTTCTATAATAGTGTTCTCACCGATAGATACAAAC
Organism: Flammeovirga sp. EKP202; assembly: GCF_014534745.1. Lineage (GTDB taxonomy): Bacteria > Bacteroidota > Bacteroidia > Cytophagales > Flammeovirgaceae > Flammeovirga. The sequence continues at coordinate 31,619 of NZ_JACVVP010000017.1, read as the reverse complement.
GGTCCAACTACTGCATTAGAGATTTTTGCATTCTCACCAACGTAAACAGGACTTACTAAAACCACATTATCAAGAACCGCTGAATCATGCACTAACTCTTGTTCTTGGATGTAAGTTAAATATCTCTGGTTTGTATTTACAATTGCATCTTTATTACCACAATCCAACCATTCAATAACAGTTCCCGGCTTTAAACGAGCACCTTTGGCTTTCATGTTTTCAAGAGCACCTGTTAATTGATACTCACCATCATTCATAATATTATTGTCAATTAAGTACTGTAATTCAGTTCTTAATTTCTCACCTTCTTTGAAGTAATAAATACCAATAATAGCTTGATCTGAAATAAATTCCGTTGGCTTTTCAACGAAATCAGTAATAATACCTTCAGAATTCAATTTCACAACACCAAATGCTGATGGATCCTCTACCCTTTGTGTGTAAATGATTCCATCTTCAAATTTATCAATTGTAAAATCAGCTTTAAATAATGTATCTGCAAATGCAACAATAATATTACCATCCATTGAATCCGCAGCACAATTAATAGCATGTGCAGTTCCAAGTGGTTCGTCTTGATAATAAATCGTTCCCTTAGCGCCTAATGACTCTGCAATTTGAACAAGTTCTCTTTCAACAACTTCACCAAAATCACCTATTACGAAAGCAATCTCTTCTAATGTTTCATCAGACATTGCTGCTAAATCTTCTACTAAACGATGAACAATTGGCTTACCTGCAATTTTAACAAGAGGCTTTGGAGTTGTAAGAGTATGTGGTCTCAAACGAGAACCACGACCAGCCATTGGTACAATAATTTTCATATGTATATTTTATTTTTTTCCAGTACTACCATACCCACCTGCACCTCTTTCAGTTGATGAAAGTTCTTCTACAGGTTCCCATTCTACCGTCTCATGTTTTGCTACAATCAATTGAGCAACTCTTTCACCATCTTCAATATTGAAAACGTCATTCGATAGGTTTACTAATAGGACTTTTACCTCACCTCTGTAATCAGCATCAATGGTACCAGGTGAGTTCAACACAGTCAACCCATGCTTAAATGCAAGACCACTTCTAGGTCTTACCTGAGCTTCATAACCTTCTGGTAATTCAATAAATAACCCTGTAGGGATTAGTTTTCTTTCTAAGGGTTGAAGTGCTATAGGCTCCTCTAAAACAGCTCTTAAATCCAAACCCGCTGATAATGGTGTTTGGTATTGAGGTAAAGGATGATGACTCTTATTTATAACTTTAATTTGCATTGAAATTAAATTCTGTTTGAAAGTTTATGTAATAGTGAATTCACCAATTCTTTCTCCTTATAGACAATGAATAATAAGAAGAGTACAAACATAGTATTTTGAACGAAAATATTTAGCCAAAATCCATTTATTTTTACGAATGTGTTAATTACAATAAACATACCACCCACAAAAAAGTAGACAAAAACCATCTTTACATTATATGGTATTGGATAATATTTCTGACCTAAATAATAGGAATAAGCCATCATTGTAAAATAACAACAAAAAGTTGCTATTGCACTACCATAAAAGCCTATGTAGGGTATCAATAAAAAGTTCATACTCAATGTCACCACTGCACCAATCGCACTTATCCTTGCCCCGTAAGAAGTTTTGTCAGTTACCTTAAACCAAACTGATAAGTTATAGTACATTCCTAAAAATACATTTGCCATTAAAAGTATCGGTACGACGGGTAATCCCACAAAATACACATCTTGTTTTAACACAATTGGTGCAATCCAAGATAAGTTACTTACTACTCCAACAACCATAATCATCAGAGTGATTACAAAATAATGCATTACCTTGGCAAATATTTGCGGAGAGTTTTTTGATTCAGCAGTTGAAAAGAAAAAAGGTTCAGCCGCATATTTATAAGCGGTAACTGCTAATGTGATGAAGATTGACAATCTATAGTTAGCAGAATAAATACCCATAGCGGCTTCTGCATCTCCAAATGAATAAAAATCATCAGGTATTAGTATTGTTAAAAGCGTTCTATCTGATGCCTCATTGATAAAAAAGGCTACTCCAGAAAATATTAAAGGAAAACCGTATTTATAATAAGGCTTCATTTTCTCCCAAGACCAAGAAAACTTGATTTCTAGAAACTTATCCAATAACAAGAACATGACAAATGCTTTTGAAATTAGATTTGCTAAGAAAACGTATCCTCTTCCAAAACTAGGATCAAAGTATTCTAAAATAAGGTTTGAGAATATTGAAGTTGATTTCCCTTCCACAACTTCCATACAAGTCACAAGGAAAAAGTAATTTAAACCAAATGTCAAAACTACTTCACTCATTTTTAAAAAGGCAAATCGTTTGGCTTTACCATCAATTCTTAAGCTCGCAAAAGGAATAGCAATAATGGTATCTACAGCAAATAAAATCGAAAATAATTTCACATACATTTCACTATCTTCATACCCAAATAATGTCTCAACATAGGGTGCTGAAAACCACAATGCTGAGGATAGTATAAATGAGGTAATAAATAATGAAGATTGAATATTGGAGTAGACTTCTTTTTTATCCTTTTTGGTAGCAAACCTAAAAAAAGCCGTTTCCATACCGTAAGTATAAAGGACATTAAATAAAACGGCATAAGTATAAAATAGGGAGACAATTCCAAAACTTGTAGGACCAAATACTGCAGTATGCAAAGGAGTTAAAGCATAGTTGATCAGTTTCATCAACACTGTAGTTAACCCATAAATAACAGTATCTGAAAGTAATTTTTTAAGCATTTGTTTGATAAATGAAAAACCTCTTTAGTCATACTGAGCTGAATAAAGAGGTTATAACACTAACGGTTAATCAATTAACTAACAACCGAATAGCGTACGTTTAATGTATTTAATTATTTTCCTTTAAAAGAAGCCTTTCTTTTTTCTAGGAATGCACTTGTACCTTCAACGAAGTCATCTGTCTTAATTGCACTTGAAAAGGCATTTGCCTCTGTTTGATAACCAGTATTCATCTGGAATGATGCATTAATACAATCAATAGCGTGAGATACTGCAAGTGGTGCTTTCTTAAGGATTTTATTGACTACTTTTTTTGCTTTTTCCATTAATTCCTCTTGAGGAACAACGTGATTCACCAAACCAATTTCATAGGCTCTTTGAGCTGAAATCATATCTCCGGTCAAAATCAATTCATTAGCAATTCCCTTTCCTACTAAATGTGGCAACCTTTGAGTACCTCCATAACCTGGAATAATTCCAAGAGACACTTCAGGTAAACCAAATTTTGCATTTTCAGAAGCAATTCGAATATGACAAGCTAAAGCTAATTCACATCCACCACCCAAAGCGAATCCATTAACAGCGGCTATTACAGGTTTCGGACAAGCCTCAATACTTTGCATGATCTCCTGTCCTTCCTCCGAAAATTTTCTAGCATTTAACTCATTAAGGTCTTTAATTTCTGAAATATCTGCCCCAGCAACAAAAGCTTTTTCACCTTTTCCAGTAATGATTATTGCTCGAATAGATTCATCATCATAAGCATTTTGAAAAGCATCTTTAATTTCTTCTAAAGTTTTAGAATTTAGAGCGTTTAACTTACTTTCTCTATTAATTGTAATAAGAAGTAAGTTTTCATTTTTTTCTAAAAGTAGATTTTTATAATCCATTTTGACAATTTCTTTTCTGTTCTGTTAGCAAATAAATTTTGTAGTTTATAAATCAACTTTATTCAAAAGAAAATTATAAATCACCAATGTAAAAATCCTATTCACTTTTCTTGAAAATACTGAATCATCGGTTATGATTCTCTAAAAATATTGAAATAGCTATCTAAAACTAAACCATTTGTGATAAAAGTAGCAAATATTTTAGTGTAAAAACAAACAAAATCTACTTCTATTGTCCACAACTTAATGAGATCAACGACTCATAATCCCCCGTTGAGTTATAATATTCAGCCATTTTTGCGTGTTTACAAGCTTCTGAAAGATTACCCAGTTCTATTGCCACTTTTGATACGTTTGATCGGTACAAACTATTCTGAGGTTTGATATCTACTGCTTTTTTGAAAAATTTATAAGCATCTTCAAATTCTTCTTTCTTCATCGAAATCATCCCAAGATTATTAGCTGCTTCATCCCTTTTAGGATTGATCTCTAATGCAACTACAGAATAATGAAACGCTGAATCCAATTGATTTAATTCAAAAAAACAATAGCCAAGGTTGGTGTATAACACGTCATCTTCAGCTACGAACTTTTTTAAAACTCTCAAATCTTCTAATGCTTTATTATATTCTTTTTGATCCTGATACAACGTTGCCCTATTTAACAGAAGTGAGGTATTTTCGACGTTACAATCAAGTCCTTGTGTAAGTGTAGTGATGGCCTGTTTTTTCTCACCTTTGAGATAAAGTAAATTGGCTTTGTTTTGATAAGCATCTTGTAAACATGAATCCAATAGAATCGCCTTATCGTAAGCTTCTAACGCTTGCTTATACTCTTCTAATTCAGCATAAGCAATCCCTAAATTATTCCATGCCTCTGCAAAATTACTATCATATTTCACGGACAGTTGTAATTGTGTTTTCGCAACAGTATAGTCTTTCTGTTTCAAAGCATCTCTTCCTTTGATAAAAGCTTGGTTACGGTCTGCGTTCTCATCACAAGCAAATAAAATGCATGCGGTAATTAAAATGTAAAAAATCTTTTTCATAAAAAAACCGACTCAATTTGATGAGTCGGTTGCAAATGTAATTAGTTCAATGCTTTAATGGAAACTCTTCTGTTTTTGAGTCGTCCCACTTCTGTACTATTTGGTGCAATTGGCTTTTCAGAACCCCATCCTATTGGTTCGAGTCTTTCACTTTTTACACCATTTTTTATTAATTCATTCTTTACTGCTACAGCTCTTTGTAGAGACAATTTCTTGTTACTTTCAGTGTTACCTACGTTATCGGTATGTCCTTCAATACTTAAATTTAAACGAGGGGCAAACTGATTCATTAATTTTGCTACTTCTTTGATATTTTCAAAAGAGGCTTGAGAAAGATTTGCACTACCTGTTGAGAATTGGAAGTAAAGGTTTACCTCTCCTTTCGATTTCAACATTTCAAGCATCTCTTGTGCAGTTTCAGCCTCTTGTATTTTTTCTTGCTCAATAATGGTGATTGTGTAAGTTGCTCCATCTTCATGAGTTTCCAAAATACACCAAAACTTCTTTGTGTTTGACCTTACTTGGAAAGAGCCATAATTAGACCCTTTGAATAAAGGTTTACCTCTCAAGCTTTTAACCTTATCGAAATAGGTTTGAATAATCTGATTAGCGTTTGGATGTTTGTAAGCACCACTTTTATCATATTTGAAGGTAGCAAAAGTCTTATTTCCTGATATTGGGAAGATGTCTACTTCACTCATTGGAAACTCTATTTCATCAAATTTTGATTCACTATAAATCAATTCATAACCACTCAATTTTACAACAAGTGGGTTATCAAGTACATTTTGAGCATTGATTTGTATTGAAAAAAATATTAATAGGTATGAAATTAAGGTAAACTTAGTACTACTCATTATTAATCAAATTATCATGTTATTTTTACAATTATCCTCTACTACAAAATACGTGCAAAATACTCGATATATTGTATACACGAACTTTAAACCAAAAAATAAGGGTTGCTATCTACTTCATACATAGACAGCAACCCTTATAAATATTTTGATATTTTTTTAGTTTAGTGAAAACGAAGGAACAGCCGGACTGGTTACCTCGGCAATACTTAACTCTGAAATAGTGATTTCTACAAAATCATAAAGTTTGAACGCACATAAGATATTATCCACCTCACTTTTTGATTCCGCATCTAAAGTTAACCAAGCCTTCTGTGCATTGTCAGACAACATGAATGATGAAATAATGCCATCGTTCATCATATTTCCTATTTCTGTATATTGTGAAGGAAGAATGTCTATTAAATGCTGATCTAAAATTTCAGGTAACTTTATTTCTACAATAAATTTCATATGTTATATATTTGTTCTAGAAGACAAGATTATCTAAAAAAATTTACGTTTCCTATTTTATAAGGTTGCTTTAACTAAATGTTGTTAATTATTTAATTGAAGTCTATCTCATAATATTGCCAAAAAAATTATCTTTTAACAGTCAATATCCATTTTTTTGAATTTTAGACCTTTTTTTACTGTTTTATTCGTTTTCGTTTGTGATATCGCTGTTTACAGTCAAGCAATCGACTCTTTACTTGTAAAAGACCTCAAAACGATTTCAATTTATCAGGAAAACTTAACTAGTACTAAAAAAGTTCACGTTATTCCTAATGTCTCAAAAGACAACAAATACTATTATAACACTTTATTTGTCAAAAGTTTGTGCGAATTCAAAAGTGGATCTTATTGGTCTGGGTATTGGGATTTAAAAAAAGTGTACAGTCATGCTCAACAAAATTACAGTCTCAATCAAAGTGATACTTTAAATGGTTTGTTGATAGGTATCATTTCAACTACAATTAATATTATTCCCCAAGAATATAAATGGCTTATGAGATTTGTTGGTTTTCCTAACCTCTCCCACCAAAACCCGGAAAGATTAATTGAAAACGCGAAGCATTCTACAAACCCTTTTATTGAGTTTGAAGCTTACACCTCTGATTTGTTTCTTGATGTTTACATAAGAAAGGATTACAAAAAGCAGAAAATAGAATTATATCAAAAAAAATATGGGCAGCTGTATGAAGGAAAAATCGTTTTGAGCTGGGTTTATGACAGAATTAAAGAATATGAATCTAATATCAATATCTTACAATCTTTCACAAGTGTTGAAATAAATAACTATGAGTATTTTTACTACTTATTGGGAACTACCCATTTTTATCTTAATGAATATGAGAAGGCAAAAAGTCATTTCAACACCTATCTAAACACCACAGAATCAGATTATATAAAAACAACCAAATACAGACTTTTTCTCATTGACTGGCTCACAACAGATCTTTCTGAAGAACAGATCATTTATAAACTAAGAGATATTTCAAAATCAGGTGAAGATCGACTCTACCTTGATAAATATGCTCAATCCTTTGCACTTTCTGCTGATTTACCGGAGAAGGATTTAATGTATGCAAGAGTGCTCTATGATGGAAAGAAATATAATGCTTCAGATTCTACACTATATCATATGAATCCTGAAGAATTCTCAAGAAAAGATAAATTAGAATACAATTATAGATATGCCAGAGTAAAAGAAGCTTTAAATGATACAACTTTGGCAATAAAGTATTATCTTAATGTGATTGATTATGGAGGAAGTAAGCCTAAAAGATACTTTACGGCCAATGCCGCACTTCACTTAGGTATTTTATATGAAGGGTTAAATGATATTGAAAAAGCTACTTTTTATTATAAAAAAGCGTACTCCTATCCTAAACATTCCTATAAAAACAGCATAGATGCTGAAGCGAAAAGAAGGTTAAACACTTTGTAAGCAATTGAGTACAATTCCATTAGAAAAAAAGGGTTGTAATTGAGCTTAAAAAAAGGTAGATTCGCAGATATTTTGAACAAAGATATGGAAGAAAAAAAAGACAATTATTCAGCCGGTAATATTCAAGTCCTTGAAGGATTAGAAGCCGTTCGTAAGAGACCAGCAATGTACATCGGTGACATTGGCATCAAAGGTTTGCATCATTTAATTTGGGAAGTTGTAGACAACTCCATTGATGAGGCAATGGCTGGTTTTTGTACAGATATATTTGTGACTATCAATGAGGACAACTCTATTACTGTTCGTGATAACGGTAGAGGTATTCCTACTGATATTCACCCTAAGGAAAAGAAGTCTGCTTTAGAAGTTGTAATGACAGTACTTCACGCTGGTGGTAAATTCGATAAAGATACTTACAAAGTATCAGGTGGTTTGCACGGTGTAGGTGTATCTTGTGTGAACGCATTATCTACAGACTTAAAAGTTACTGTTCATAGAGCTGGTAAAATTTTCCAACAAGAATATAAAACAGGTATTCCTCAATATGATGTTAAAACTATCGGGGAAACTGATATCACTGGAACTACAGTTCAATTCTGGCCTGACTTAAGCATCTTCACTTCAGGTGTATATAATTATGATACAGTTGCTTCAAGATTAAGAGAGTTATCTTACTTGAATGCGGGTATCACTATTCACTTAGAAGATAAAAGAGAACAAGACGAGGATGGTGAAAACATCAAAGAAACTTTCTACTCTGAAGGTGGTTTGAGTGAATATGTTTCTTACCTAGACAATACTCGTCAAGCACTATTGGGTACTCCTATCTTTATGGAAGGAGAAAAAGCCAATATTCAAGTGCAAGTAGCGATGACCTATAATACTTCTTTCTCTGAGCATGTGTTCTCTTATGTGAACAACATCAACACTTACGAAGGAGGTACTCACGTTGCAGGTTTTAGACGTTCTTTAACAAGAACTTTAAAATCTTATGCGGATTCTACTGGACTTTTAGACAAAGTAAAAATTGATATTGCTGGTGATGACTTTAGAGAAGGTTTAACTGCTATTATCTCTGTAAAAGTTCCTGAACCACAATTTGAAGGTCAGACTAAAACAAAATTAGGTAACTCTGAAGTTTCTGGTGCTGTAGATTCTGCAGTGACTGAAACATTGAAGACATTCTTAGAAGAGCATCCTAAAGAAGCTAAAAATATTGTACAGAAAGTGATCACTGCCGCTCAAGCTCGTCATGCAGCTCGTAAAGCTCGTGAAATGGTACAGCGTAAAAACGTTCTTACTGGAACAGGTTTACCTGGTAAACTTTCTGACTGTTCTGAAAAGGATCCTGCACTTTGTGAATTATACCTAGTGGAGGGTGACTCAGCAGGTGGTTCTGCTAAGCAAGGTAGAGATAGAAATTTCCAAGCTATCCTTCCTCTTAAGGGTAAAATCCTTAACGTAGAAAAAGCGCAAGAGCACAAAATCTACGACAACGAAGAAATCAAAAATATCATCACGGCTTTAGGTGTTCGTTTTGGTACTGAAAATGATGAGAAAGAACTTAACTTAGAAAAGTTACGTTACCACAAAATCATTATCATGACCGATGCCGATGTCGATGGTTCTCACATTAGAACACTGATCCTAACATTGTTCTTCAGATATATGAAGCCATTGATCGAACAAGGTTATTTATACATCGCTCAACCTCCTCTTTACTTAGTGAAGAAAGGTAAGCAAGAGAAATACTGCTGGAGTGAAGATGACCGCGTAAGAGCTATCCAAGAATTTGGTGGTGATGAAGGTAAAGTAGGTATCCAACGTTATAAGGGTCTTGGTGAAATGAACCCAGAACAATTATGGCATACTACTATGGATCCTGAATTCAGATCGATGAGTAGAGTGGATATTGAATCTGCAGCGGAAGCAGATCACCTATTCTCAATGTTGATGGGTGATGAAGTGGCTCCTCGTAGAGACTTCATCGAAAGAAACGCACGTTATGCAAACGTTGATGTTTAATCAAGTTTGATATTCATATTAGAAGGCAACAGCATACCTGTTGCCTTTTTTTAGTAATAATTAAACGAACCTTTCTTTCAATAAAGCGTTTACAAATAAGATCATTCATTTTTCAAAATAAACTTCAAAGATGAGTCAACATAAAGGTTGGAAAAAAGTAAAGTATGAACTTTTGTACAGAGTCATTGTTGTATTAATCAAAGTAGCGAACTGGATTCCAAGAAAAGTTTTGATGTGGTGGTTCGGTAAACTAGGTGGATTAGTTTACTATGTAATGCCACAAACTAAAAACCTCACTTTAAAGCATTTAAAATATGCTTATGAAAATGAACTTTCTGACAAAGAAATCGAAAAAATCGCCAAAAATGTTTTCAAAAATTTAGGTCGAAACTTTACAGATATTGTCAGATACCCATCTATCAAAACAGTTGAAGAGTTAAACTCTGTAATTGATGTAGAAGGTGAACAATATTTAATAGATGCCCATAAAAAAGGTAAAGGTGTTATTCTTCTAACATGCCATAGAGGTGCTTTTGATATGGTTGGTTTTTACTTAAGTATGAATGACTATCCTTGTATTGCCATTGGAGCAAAATTACACGATGACAAATTGAATGACTTAGTCGTGAAAACACGTCGTCATAATAAAAATGAGCAAGCGGATTTTGTAGAAAGATCTGATCCACGTGGAAGTATTAAGATGTTTAAAAAGCTAAAAGATGGTGGCTTAGCCTTTTTATTGATTGACCAAGACACAACCAAAGTTCAAAATACATTTGTAGACTTTTTCGGTAAACAAGCAGCAACACCAATCGGCGCTGCGATGTTAGCGTTAAAAGCAGATTCAGCAATTATTCCTGCTTCAATCAAAATGCAAGAAAATGGAAAACACTTACTTGAATTTAGACCTGAAGTCCCTCTTGTAAAGACAGGAGACAGAGAAAAAGACATTAATGTAAACACACAAAATATGTCACTTGCCTTAGAGAAATTTATTCGAGAAGCACCTGATCAATGGGTATGGTTCCATGAAAGATGGAAGTCTAAACCTACTGCAGATGTAAGCTAAAATAATATTTTCTAGTTTTCCATAAAATAGTAAGAGGAAATCAATAATAATTGGTTTCCTCTTTTTTGTTCCGTATACGTAATAACGGATCATTCATTTATCAATTATCATCGAATTAACCTTTAAATATTCAAATAATACAATATTAACATTGTTTTAGATATGTAAGTTTAAAAGACAATTTCACAGAAAAAATATTTTTTCTTTTAACAAGATCAAAAGACATCTAACCCTTACAATGTAAGTTGTTTCAGGTGATTTAAGAAACACAAAATCCTTAAAAAACGTTCTTAATATAACACTCACCCAAATTAACTTGCTATGAAGCCTAATTATTTCTATTTTCTATTTTTAATCACGACCACTTTAGTTTGTCTTTCATCTTATAAAATTCAAGCTCAAGACACACAATTTTCTCAATATTACTCCACTCCTATGTATCTCAACCCGGCCTTAACGGGCTCCGGAGGAAAAACAAGAGCTATAGTAAATTACAGAAAGCAATGGGCAGGATTGCCATCAAGTATTGTATCCTTTATGGCAGCATTTGACCATAATTTTAAGTACAAAAACTTCTCTCTCGGAGGATATATCAAACAAGATCAATTCGGAGTGAATGAAGGTACTCCGCTCTCTCATTTAGAAGCAGTCGCTTCAGGCTCTTATACTATTGGAATTAACAGGTACATGGGACTTAACCTAGGGCTGCAAGTGGGATATGGACAGAACAAATTAGACCGTTCTGCACTTGTATTCAACGATCAACTGGATAGTTTTGGGTTTACAGGAGGTGCAACGAATGAACCTTTCATCAATGATCAAGTGGGGTATGCCGATGTGAGCACAGGTGCTATGCTTTATGGAGAAAAGTATTGGATTGGAGTTGGTTTTAGCCATATCACAAGACCAAATATTTCTTTTTTAGGGGAACAATCTTATCTGCCTGTCAAAATCTCTGTGGAAGCTGGCTATATGATCCCATTAGAATTCAAAGGACATAGAACACACATTCCTGAATATAGAAGAAGATCAATTACTATTGCTACCCATTATCAATCTCAAGGGAAAAATGATCAATTAAGCATCGGAGCTTACCTACATTACGCCCCCCTACTTTTTGGTGTTTGGTATAGAGGTCTACCACTTATTAAAAGTGCTGAAAAAGACAGTGCAATTAACCACGATGCTATAGTGTTATTGACAGGTATAAAATTAGGCAACATCAACTTTGGCTATAGTTATGACATTACTACTTCAGACCTCCCACAACAAAATGCAAACTCTCATGAAATTAGTTTGCAATACACCTTCAATTTATACAAAGATTACAGAAAGAAACCCAAAAGAAAACCTTTAGAATTATCTTGCCCATCCCCTTTATTATAAGAATAATACAATTTAATTAAAAACATTTTAGAATATACTTACATAAGTTTAATTATCCCCTTAGATTTTCTTAAATTCTAAGTGGATAATTTTTATTACCCCAAAAACAGTAGTTCAAAATTTATCCAATGCTAATTATTAAGAACCAATTTTTCACTAGCTATAGAAAAAAGGGCTGACCTTCCTTATAAGTGCTGAACATCAATATTATGAACAAGTCGGTATTAAAAACATTACTCTTTTTGATTATCTGTACCCTAAGTCTTTTAGTCAATAAATTACATGCTCAAACAATCATCAGAGAATTCAACGGAACAACTTATACAGATCCTAATGTGGTAATAAATGGATGTGGTGGTGTTGCGATTGATTTTTCTGTATCGCCTCTACCCGATCATTCTTACTCGAATTATCAATGGTCAAGGATAGAGAATGGAATTATACAGCCTTCATTTTCTATGCTTGCTGATCCCTTTGAACAATTTAATACAACAGGAGTTTATGGGATCTCTGTAACATTTGATGATTATGATTCCACAAGTTTAAGTACTACTACACGTACGCTTACCACTGCAGCTAACATTATTGAAGTATTTGACCAACCTGAAGGTTCATTTTTCGCCGATGTTCAGAGTGTTTGTGTTGGAGGAACAATTACGTTAACTCAAACTACTCCAGGCACCTTTTCAAGTTTATCGTTTTTGGTTGACAATCAGCTTTACACTCTTACCGGAGATTCCACGACCGTAACATTGAACAATCCCGGCGACTATGATGTCGTATTAAGTGGTACAACAACAGATGGATGTCAGTTTATACGCAGAATGAATGATTATTTACATGTCGAAAAGCCCTACTCCACTTCTTTTATTGCTTCACAAACACTAAGCTGTAATACAACCCAAAATGTTACATTTACTGCTATATCAACTGATATTGATGGCGGTTCTGTGTCTCCAACTTATTTTTGGGATTTTGGAGACGGCACATTAGATACAACCTCCATTAATACTGTCACTCATACATTTGACAGAGCTTTTGGAACTGATTTTAATGTGACAGTAAACACAGAAAGCAACAATTGTGCAGGAACAATTAACAATTCGATCGATATCTACTTTAGAAGTATCAGCAGTCTTTACAGCACTCCAACTGTATCAGGAGATTGCAACGATCATATTCTCACCTATACACCTGGAGCAATTGATCCACAATTAGTAGGTATGAATGTCACTTGGGATTTTGGTGATGGGTCCACCCCAACAGTACATGCTATAGGAGATATAGTTAGCCATGCTTATTCAAACCCAAGCTCAAACCCAGTAAATGTGACCGTTTCAGCAACTTTGAATAACGTAGCTGACAATAGTTGTAGCTATACTGATGCACAAGTAATACCTATTTTGCCTGAAGGTGGAATCACTATTTCTTCTAATGAATTAGAATATTGTAATGAAAACTTCAATGTCATTGTAGGAGCCAACAACCTGCAGAATGTCACAAACTTTTATTGGATACTTGATGGCAATACCTCTACTCCCATTGGGAATAATGCAATGGTTGACACTATTGCGATTTCCGGGTTTGGCAGTCACACCATAGAATTATTTTTCGATGCTGGAACCGGTGATCTCAATGACAATTGTGCTTTAAATAGTATTGATGTTTACTCTGCTCCTTTAAGTCTTTCTGTAGCAGGGGCTTCTCAAGCCTGCGAACCCGCAAATGATTCCTTTTTCGGATCAAGTACATGGACTGATCAAGACGGAAATACAGTAGCAAACCCTTTCCCTGTTAGTATTGAGGAATGGGAAGTTGTCAATTCAATTAATGATGACACTACTTATTATTACACCAATCCCCTTGATTTTGTCAATTTAGAATATGGTAGTTACCGAATTCGTTATAACTTGACTTTAGACTCCATAGGCAACAACCCCCAGTGTGAATATTCTTCTATTGAATACCTTTATGAAGTAGGTGAAGTTTTTGATAGTCCTACATTAAATTTAGATAACGGCACCATTTGTATCGGCACGATTGTGAATTTTTCTACAACTACTGATGCTGACACTGCTGGGCTTGGTCTATCGGGCGAATACCCTATTATTTATGAGTATCGTTATGCAAGTAATTTGAGTTGGGTCGATGTTGGAACTTCAGGTATCGGAACATACTATTATGGTGATATTATTGATGATAATCGGATCGCATTACCTGGAGTATTTCAAGTAGAGCTTAGAGCTGTCATTAACGGGTGTGCTGGTGAGCCTACAATGATGGAAATTACAATTGAACCTTCAGAAGCTGAACATGAAATCACTACCGATGAATGTAACCCTACTGTACTAGGTTTTGTTAATAATTCACTTGGCACTAATGATACAGACTATCGTTGGACTTTAACAATTACACCACCAAGTCAACCCTCTGTAACTTGGACTTCAGGGCTTACGAAGGATGAAAGCTATAATTTTTTAGCCCAACCCGATTTCCCAAGCTTTTCAGGATACGCTCAAGGTGAAATCCCAGAAAACTCTCAAGTTGATGTAACAATTGAAGCAATTGAGCCAGGTAATGGATGCTCAGACACAGAAGACACTACGTTTTTTATGCCAGGACCACTCCCTCAATTAGCCGCTTCACCACAAACCTCAACGGGTACTTGTATAAATGATACTTTGGTATTTAATGCTGGTGATGGGAATATGGGTGATAATTATTCTTGGACTTTTACCCATACTATAGACACTACCATTCAATTTACATTTTCATCAAATACATCGAGTGTCAATACATTTTTTTCTATTCCAGGAGAATATAATGGAAATGTATTAGTCACGACTAGTGGAGGTTGTACTTTTAATGATTCCGTTGGGCCTATTCAAATTACAGGTGGATCAATTGCCATCAACGGTCCAAGTAATGGTTGTGTTGGAGATAATTTCACCTTTAGTGGAACCAACCTTATGTATAGCCCTAATGCTCCTAATTACATTTGGAAAGTAGATGGAGTAACTCAATCTTCCGGTATTGCCACTGGAGGTATTATTCCCGATTTAACAGGAGTAACATTTACTGCTCCTAATACACCTCAAAGCACTCCCCACACTATTTCATTAGAATTAGAAGTAGATGGGTGTTCGGCTGAATACTCCCATGATATAATCGTAACGCAACCTGATTTTAATTTCCCAGCCCCACATAGTGATTATATCTCTTTTGATTATCAATGTGATGAAATTATTACAGTAGTTGATCTAGATTTAGATGACAACGAAGTCTATAATCTAACTACAGCCACAATCACCTATTCTATAGGTGGAACAGCCCTAACACCAGTATCACAAACCAATGACGAAGCGAGATTAGCAATTGCCGCAGGTACTTATACCATGACAGTAACAATTGAAGATGAATTCGGATGTTCTTCTAATGACAACCTTCTATTTACTGTACCGACCATGAGAGAATTAGAAGCAGATTTAAATCCTAACACCACTAACCTTGTCTGTCCTGGATTTGTAAGTTTTGCCGATTCATTATTTGAAACTCCTGGTCATACCACAAGACGTCAATCTTTGGATTCCACAAATACATTATACGATGTTGAAATAATGTCATGGGCATGGGATTTTGACGCAGATGGAACCGTAGATGTAACTACCACTACAGGAAATGTCACACATTATTATGATCGCCCTGGAGAATACAAAGCTATTGTAACTGTAACAGATGCTCAAGGTTGTCAGGATGAATCCGACTCAGTAACTATTGAAGTTGGAGGTACTGCAGGAGGATATGAAATTTTGAAAAAAATTGGATTTGAACCCGCTACTACTACAATGGTCGCTATCCCTGTCATGGACCCCAATACAGATATATCGAATACGATTTACCAATGGTCTTCCGGTCATGGATTATCAGGATCTGATAGTGTTCAAGTATTTACTTATAATACAACTATTGGAGGAGCAAATTTAAGTACTGTCACACCCAACCTTACCTTCTTAGACGAAAATGGTTGTAGTTATCCTGCAGACTATTCAGGTGATATGACAATTCTAAGCTGCCCTGACATCTCTAACCCTGATATTACTTTATGTACTGACAATGGGCCTTACACCCTAAATGTGGAAGACATGGCTTGGAACAGTCAATTTAGTCAATCAGATACCATTGAAACCGATCAATATATCTATTCTTGGGAATTACAATACAGATGGTTTGTTGATGGTAATCCTATTTCAGAAATAAATGGCGGACACGACACGGAAGTGACTTTCAGTTTTGCTTCAGTTGATACCAATCCTTTTGTCATCAATCCTGATGATGCTGATGGCAAATTATATACTATTCAAACCACTATAATTGCATCTTATGTCGATAAAATTGATGCCAGCAATAATGCACTGAATATTTCTGAATGTGTAACAACAGACAATATTAGAGTCATCTTCAACCCTACTCCTGTAGCCGCTTTCACCAACACTGAGGCTTGCGGTGGCGACCCTACAACATTGGATGCATCTACAACAGGTTTTGGCCTCTATAGTAGAGGTAGCATTTCAAATTATGAATGGGATATCGACAATGATGGTACTTATGATATTAGTACTGCATCTTCAAGTACAAATTATACGTTCCCAGGACAGGGTGTTTATCCTGTTACACTTCGAGTGACATCTTCTGATGGTTGTGTCCATCAGACAACAGTAGACTCAGTGATTGTAAATTCTATTCCGGTTGGAGATTATTCTTATCAAAATATCTGTCAAAGTTTTGGCATCCAACTCAATGACCAATCCTCTATTTCTCCTGTTACAGATGATGAAATTGTAAGATGGGATTGGGATTTTAACAATAATGGGACTTTTGATATTGGGGGCACTGACACTTTAATTCATCAGTTTCCACTTGTCTCTTTTGATACACTAAGAGATAATTACAATACAGGTGCAATCATTGGTACTAATGTAGTGCTAAGACCTCGTTTAAGAGTCACTACCAATAAAGGGTGTACTTTTGATTATATGCCTTCTAGTGATTCTCTTTTAGTTTTCTCTTTTGATGACCCAATCGCAAACCTTTCCGCTGTACGTCAATCAGATAATTTGGTGAATGAAGTATGTCTTGGGCAAACCATGCAATTTAATGATTTGTCCAATGTCAGCAACACTAATATCGCTTCCTATATCAGCAGCGGTGTTTTACCAACTGGCGTAAATGATATTAATGCTTGGATGTGGGATTTTGGCGATGGCAACTTTTCTACCTCTCAAAATCCAACACATGATTACTTAACCGAGGGCACTTACACGGTAAGGTTAACAGTCACAACCGCTAGAGGTTGTAGTGATTCAAATACAATCACTGTAAACGTTAGAGAGAATCCCGATCCTGAAATTGGATCAGACAGTTTGATTGTCTGTGATGATCAAACCGTATCTTTAAGACCTATTGCCAATGACAGTATTAATTTTGCTTATACTTGGTCTCAGCTGATTAGTCCAACTACAGGATCGGTCACTGAAAACAACCTTAGCACGCATACCGCTACAGTCGATGTTGATGAAAGTGACTTCAATTCAGGTGAAAGCATTATTGATGTCAGGTATCAATTAGAAATCATTGACAACAACCATCCTACAGCTTGTACTACTTTTGACACGGTTGACGTACAATTCCACCGTTTCCCGAACATTGCATTAGATACAACTTTAATTTCTTGTGACACTTCTGCATACTATGAAGCATTACCTTTTGGAACGGAAACGATAAATGGGTTCAATTACCAATGGACTCAAGTCTATCTCTCTGGAGGAACGGTTACAGAAACGAGTTTAACAGATCAAGATTTCATTGTAAAGCCAAATACGTACAACAGTGGATCTACGATTATCAGAGCAAAATATTATATTGATGTCACCAACGCTATAGGATGTACTGATAGAGATAGCATTGAATTTGAATTTTACAGGAGACCTGATTTCTCTTTATTAAGCCACACTGCTCCTTTTTGTAATGATACAGATCGAAGTTTATATGTAGTAGACTTTTATCCTTTTGGCACATCTGAAATACTTCCCCATAATGCTGCTTATGATTACACATGGTCAATATCTTCAAGCCCAAGTGATCATAATGTAGATCCTTCATTTCTTAATGACCTTATTAATCAAGTCACTACCAATGATACCACTCAAAATTTAACGCTCAATATATTAGAAGACTACTTTAATGATAACACAACAGATTTATCCTTTGCTATAGATTTACATGTTGAAAACACATTTGACAATACTTGTTTAAAGGATACATCCTTGATTGTTAATATTGAAAGAAGACCTAGAGATTTCACTCTTTTAGATACAAGAGTTGACCCTTGTAATTTATCGGTGACTCTTAACCACCACACTGAAACTTTAGATTTTAATTACAGATGGAGAGCTACTTCTGTAAGTTCAGAATATAATGGAGCTGCCATTCCTGATACCAATGATCAAATTCGCTCCTTAAACTTTTCAGATTCAGATTTTGCGACAGGTGAATCCCAATTTACTGTTGTCATGAATAACAGAGTAAGAAGGAAAACCAACCCAAGGTGTACTGTTAGCAAAAATGTTACTTTACAATTTTACAGAACACCAAATATCAACTTTTCTGAAATATGGCCAAACGGGAATAACTGTGCTCGAAATTTACAACTTTCTTCAGGTAGTGAGGTTATTCCAGGCTTCGACTATTCTTGGGTTCAAACGGCAGTTTCTAATGGAACCGTTGTCCATGATGCCACAAATAATAAGGATATCAATTTATCAGTTGGAAGTTGGGATACAGGTGAAACTGTAATTACAGTAACTTATGAACTTACTGTAACCAATTCGGCTTCCCCTACTTGTATGGATGTTGAAAGTTATACATTTGAATTCCATAGAACTCCAGAGATTACTTATAATCCTACAGCACTTAATTGTGCACTTTTAGATACTGTAACAGTTAATAGTGAAGCGCTTAACTCTGCTACATTCTCATGGATTGAAAATACAGTTTCTGGAGGTGCTTTGACTACTACTGATAATGGAAATGAATACATCATCGAAGTGGATAGCTTTGACCCTACATCCCATAGAATAGATGGTAGCTACTCTGTGAATATTGCCAATACGACTGCCAGTATTTGTGATAATGACACAACACTTGATATTGTTTTCTTCAGAACTCCTGATATCGTATTTGTAGATACTAGAACAGATTCTTGTGCACTTACCAATACTTATCAACCATTTGGCACTACAACTATTTCAGGATATAATTATCAATGGAGAGAATTATATGTAAACGGTGGTACTATCTCGACCAATTCACTTACTGATCAAGATTTAACCTTTGATGTTATAAGTTTCGATCAAGATACAGCTTACATTGATATTGCGTATGAATTATATGTAGAAAATAGTGATGCAACAAGCTGTATTGATGTAGATACCGTAATGTTCCAATTCTATAGAACACCTCAACTTAATAACTTTAGAAAAACGAAACCGAATGATGAATGCGGTCTTTCAGTAGTGCTATATCCACTAGATAGTGTTGAAGTCATTAATCATTCAGAAGGCTTTGATTACACTTGGACTTTAGACGCATCAACTGTTACAGGTGCAACGTCAAATACACTACCAGCCACGGTAATCACTGACATTTCAAATCAAATAAATTCTCAAAACTTCAGTTTGAATATGCCTCTGACTGCATTTGACGCAGGCAGTAATGAAATCACTTTCGAATTAGGTTTAAACATAATGCATTCTGCTTCAGGGGTGGATTGTAGCACCGACTCTACTATTTTACTATCATTCAAACGTCCACCGGTAATTGACATGGTAGAAGTCAAATCAGATAGTTGTGCACTCACCACTACGCTTCAGCCATTTGGAACGGAAACTATTAATGGTTTTAATTATGACTGGCAAGTTGTTTCTATTACCAACTATGCAAATTCTACTTATGCAGCAGGTCAAAGCTTTACAGCTCAAGACCTTACTGTAAATCTCGTAGACAGTGATTTTACGCATACGGAATCAAAAATCACAATGATTGTGGCATTAGAAGTACAGAATCAATTATTACCTACCAACCCTTCATGTATTGATACTATTACTGACACTTTAGTTTTCTATAGAACTCCTGAAATTGACACTCCATTTTTGTCTACAAAAATCAATACTTGTGATCATACCGCTACTGCAGCACCTTTTACTACTGATGTAAATGGATATGGTTATGTTTGGGAAAAAGTCTCAGAAACAAATGGAGCAGTATCTGATAATACTTTAACCAATCGAGAAATTACGGTCTCACTTGATACATTTGCAACCAACAGCCTTCAGGTTGATACTCAATATAGATTGAGGGTTTTTAATATTGAAGCACCAAGTTGTTATGATGAACAGACTGTAGACTTTGAGTTTTATAGAACTCCTGAAATGGCCTTTGACAACCCGCTTTCTTATTGTGCTTCGGTTGACTCTTCTATGACATTCCGATCAAATAATGAAGCTTTCGTTCACTTTGGAGCTGATTTTTATTGGAATCTAAATTCTATTACAGGAGGTACTATTGACAGCACTGCAGGTGGTAGCGAAGTCTTTACAATTGATGTCGCTTCTTTTGATACCGATGCCGTAAGAATTGATGCCGAATATACATTAACAATTACGAATCCATCCACTCACACCTGTGATGATGATACAACTTTCCAAGTAACTTTCTTTAGAACGCCAGAAATCAATTTTGCTTCCATAAAAACTGATTCTTGTGCTCTTACTGATGTAATTCAACCTTTTAATGGAGAAGACATTCCTTTGTTTACAAGAAATTGGAGACAATTGTCAGTCAATGGAGGAGCCATCACTCAAAATTCCTCAAATACTGACCTCGACTTAGATATTACAGCAGATAGTTTTGATCAAAATTCCACCACCATTACAGTAAGGTATGAATTAACAGCCACCAATTCAGTATCAAATACTTGTGTTGACAAAGATACGGTTGAGTTCTATTTTTATAGAACACCAAACTTTAATAATTACAACGAACAACAACCTTTAGGACTATGCGGAGGCCTGATCCAAGTTGCTCCTCTTGGTCTAACAGAAGTGATAAATCACAACAATGGTTTTGATTACACTTGGACGCTTGACCCTACTTCTGTTTCCGGGGCCGGAGCTGACGGAAATACGCTATCAGCAAGTATTTTAAACTATTTGAATACAAACCAAAATAGTCAGAACCTGAATGTAAATATTGAGGACAGTGATTACCAAGAAGGAGCACATATCTTACGTTTTAATATGGATTTCAATATTAGACATTCCAATACTAATATTACTTGTGCAGATTCAAGCAAAACGATCATGTTCCAATATTACAGAAATCCTGAAATTAATATTACAGAATTGAAAGCGGATTCATGTGACTTAACGACTACACTTCAACCTTTTGGAACTGAAATTATACCTGGTTTTTCAAACAACTGGGAAATTCAAAATATTACAGGATATAACGGAAGTGATTATACTGTAAATGACATATATACTACTCAAAACACTACGTTTACCATCACTGATGACGATTTCATTTCAAATGAATCTGTAATTAGCATTACACTTGAGTTAACTACAGTCAATACTGAAGCTCCACTCGATAACAGTTGTAGCAATACTGCAACTTACACCCTCTATTTCTATAGAACACCTCAAATCAAAAATGATTTCTTCGCTTCAAAAGGTGCCGTATGTGATAATAACGGGACCATCTCTCCTTTTGATACTCATATCAATGGATATGTCTATCAATGGACTTTGGATTCTATTTCTACAAAGAACGGCGTAGTTACAGGTGTTGTCAATGACAATAGTAGCTTAGCAGAAAGAGAATTAAATGTACAAGTGGATAGTTTCACTGATCTTCACTCGATTATGAAGGTCTACTATAAATTAAGAGTCCTCAACTCAAGCCAACCTATTTGTTATGCAGAAGACACGGTGACCTTCACTTTCTATCGAACGCCTGAGGTAATGCTAACAAGTATGACCGGTGCTTGTCAAAATGCCGTAAAAGTCACTTCAACCAACGAGATGCTCATGGATGTTGATTTTGATTGGATGCTAATTAGTCAATCAGGAGGAACTGTTCTTACTGACCCAGCAGATCATGATGGACATCGAACAATTACCTTTACGGCCACCGATTATGACCCTGGACAAAGTGAGATCAATTCTACTTACATGATCACCTTGTTAAACTCGGGAGAATCAATGTGCGATGATGACACCACCTTTAATTTCACTTTATATCGTCATCCCGAAATCAACTTCAGCTACACAAGATCTTCAGCGGATTCTTGTGCTGATGCCTTAACTATTCATCCTTATAATGGAGAAGGAATTTCTGGATTCACAAACAGTTGGAGTGAAATTTCAAGAACTGGTGGTACAATCACAACCTCATCATTAACCAATGAAGACTTAACGATCTCTTTAGATACATTTGAAATCAATTCAACAAGAGTTGATACTAGATATTCACTGACCTCATTTAATACCAATTCTGCTTCTTGTGAAGATTCTATGAGTATTGTTACAACACTTTACCGTCAAGCTGACTTTACAAATTTTAATGAAAGTAGAGCTGGCGGAATGTGTGGATTGGAAATGACACTTTCACCATTAGGTCTAATAGAAAATATTCCACACAATACAGGTTTTGATTATAATTGGTCTTATGACAGTTTAAATGTAACAGGTGCTGCTAATAATCAATTACCTTCTGATGTAATCAATAGTTTTTATAATCAAGTAAATAACCAAAACCTAAGTTTAACACTCCCAATTGAAGCCTTTGCTGATGGGAGCAATAAGATTGAGGTTCCTGTTACCATTGCCATCGAAAATACTGATCAAAACAGTTGTTCAAATTCTTATAATCATACTATGGTGTTTTACAGACCACCTGTATTTGATATCCAACAAAGTTTAGTAGGGTGTGATGTCACCAACACTATCACTACGTTTGGAAGTGAAAATGCCTCAACTGCTTTTGATTATAATTGGAGTTTCACAACCCCTATTGGAGGTTCCGTTACAAATACTTCTTTGACAGGACAAAACATCACGTTTAGTAACCCTGTATTTAACAATGGAAGTGATACCATCAGAATTAATGTAGCATTAACTGTAGAAAACGTTGAAAATACTTCATGCCAAGCTGACACCGCTTTCACGTTTGTATTCTACAAAACACCGGTCATCAATTTCTCTCAAACGATTACCGGTTGTGACTCCGTGAATTTAATACGCTCAATGGGTAGTGAAACTATTAATGGGTTCGCCTATTTATGGGAACAAACACAACTTTCAGGAGGTCAAGTTGGTTTTACACCTGGTTACTCAACGACGACTCAAGACATCGAAATAGAGAAAGTTTCTTTTGATGCGGGGAGCCATAAAATTGATACTGAATACAAATTAACGGTTCATAATACAGATACTTTAGGGAATGTTCTTTGTTCTGATATTGATAGTACTTCTTTTACTATTTTAAGAGTCCCATCCATCTCTATACAACAATCACTAGTGGCAGGAGATTGTGGAAACACCAATACAATTACAACATTTGGTGCTGAAATTATTTCAGGATTTGTATACATGTGGACTCCTGTCTCAGTCAATGGAGGAACAGTGAATTTATCTTCTACTACCACGCAAAATGTAACGTTTGATAATCCAATCTTTGATGTATCATCTAATAAAATTGACGTAACTTATTCAATCGTTGTTAGAAACGCTGAAAACCCTTCTACCTGCTTCGATACAGAAACGGTTACATTTACTTTTTACAGAACCCCTACCGCTTCACTACAACCTATTGTCCCTGTATGTTCATCAACATCGATATTGCTCACTACACAAGAGTCGTACGTCCCTGACTTTAATTACTTATGGACGTTATTAGACACAAGAGTTGACAATAATCCAAATACAGAGACATTAATAGCTCCTCAAGTAGTGCAAAATGAAAATACTTACACTCTCAATTCACCAGTGGATGTGGAAGGCTTCTTCCCAACTGGAAGTAGTGAAATTACTTACGAATATGAAGTAAGTGTTGAAAATAGTCAATCGCCAGGGTGTACGGATAAGGATACAATTGAAGCAACATTTTATAGAGTTCCGATACTGAGTAGTACACAATCTTTAGACAGTACCAATTGTGAATTAGTCAATATCATTCGTCCATTTGGTACCGAATCTATTCCAAATTACAACTACACATGGACCGAAGTTGCTGTTAATGGTGGATCTATTGACGTTACTCATTTAGACTCTCAAAATCAAGACACACAATTCTCAGTTATATCATTTGATTCATTAAGTCATAGAATTGATGTTTCATACAGAGTTTTTGTAACCAATAATTCTGGAGCATGTACCGGAAACGAAACTTATAATTTCACTTTCTTTAGAACACCTCAAGCAAGTTTAAGCCATTTAAATCTCACTCCTGCTTGTATGGACTCAGAAGTGACATTATTCCCAATTGACAATGAAAACGCAGGTTTTACTTATCAATGGACACCGATTAGTGTTACTACAGATAATGGTATTGATTTGTTAGCTTCTAATATCAAACCATTAGAAAGTAGTTTAAACAATCATACTTTAACTTTAAATCACAACCCTAATTTCCCTCAAAATGCTGTTAGAGTTACATCCGTTTATGAATTAACAGTCACCAACTCAGATAATGGTTGTACTTCGAGTGATCAAGTGACGGTTATCTTTGATAGAGATGCACTTTTAGCATTAGGTACAAATAATTTTAGTACTTGTGACAATAACGACATCACTTTACAAACCGTAGAGCCAAGAACTGACAATTATGCTTACACTTGGACAATTGATAGTATTTACACTGATAACAATGCCGATATCACAGCACTTACAAATGTCAATACATCAACAGTCGGTAGTATGACAATTGATGGAATCCCTTCTGATTTCCCTTCAGGAAGTGCATTAATCACCGCAAAGTATAATGTACATGCAGAAAATCAATTGAATGCCGATTGTGACGCCGATACTAGTTACACCATCTCAATTGCCCGTCAACCTATGATTTCATTTACGGATAATCATTCTGGATGTGCATTAGACTCTGTCACTATCAAACCTTTTGGTGATGAAATGATCAATGGCTTTAATTATAATTGGACTATTGTTTCAATTGATGGATATAGTGGTAATTCCTCTTCTATTTTAAATGCACAAAACAACAATCAGAACATTGACCTCTATTTTGGGAATAATGATTTTAGTGCCGGAAGATCACAAATTGAAGTCACTTTTGAATTAACAGCCAACAATCCAAATGAAGGCGGATGTTCTGACACACAACAACACACTTTGGTCTTCTTTAGAGTTCCAATGATTGACTTCTCGATCACAAAAGTAAGTAATGATAGTTGTGCTAGTGAAATTGTAATACAGCCATTCAACGAAGTAGTTAGTGATTATTCTTATCAATGGACACTACTTACGAATACAAACGGATCTGTTTCAATGGTCAATGATCAAGCAAGAGATTTAGTAGTGAACAACCCTATTTTTGATCAAGGAGAAACTAGAATCGATTTGCGTTATCAGTTAGAAATAATTAATAATAATGTCAACGCATCTCAGCCATGTATTACGACTGAAGAAGTTGCTGTTTCTTTCTTCAAAACTCCTGTACTTGAAAATGATTTATTAACTACGCCAATCAATTGCGGTAGCAATGCGAAACTCAAAGGTTTAACATTCGATATCAATACTAACCAAGAAAGTAATTATGTATTTGATTGGTCCATCAATAATCTTACTGGGGGTACTATTGATACCGTATCCGTATTGGATAGTCTTTTGATTGACGTCAATGAATTTGATCAAGGTTCTGGAGAAATCAACTTCACTATTGATTTAATGGCCCACAACTCGCATCAATACAATACTTGTTTTGCGAATGAAACAAGAAGTTTGACTTTCTATAGAACGCCTCAAGTCAGTTTAAATTCATCAGCGACTGATTTGTGTGAAAACAATCAATTCACAATTACAACAGGTGAAGAATCCGTTTCTGAATTTAATTACAATTGGAGTTTTAATATCACTGATGATATCGGCAACAATACAGGATCAGTGGACTCTACTTCTAATGGAAGTCGAGGTCATACATTAATAGTGTCCAACCCAACATTCCCAACAGGAGCTTCCTACATTGAAATTGAAGCTACCCTAGAAGTCTTAAATGGAAACAGTGGATGTTCGGATACAGAAAGCATTACGCTAAGATTCCATAGACAACCAGAATTAAGTATTGTAAGTTCAAACTCAAATGCATGTGATAATAATACTATTACTTTAAATCCTCTTCAAAGCGAAGTACAGAACTTCACATACACTTGGGAACGTTTGAGTTTGAGTAGTGATATTGATTCCATCAATGGAGCAGACATTCAAATCAGTTCAATGTCTGACTATCAAGTAACAGTCGAAAACCCAACTTTCCCTAACGGAGCAGCTCAACTCTCTGCTTGGTACAAGTTGACAGTTTCCAGCCCATCAAACCCTTATTGTACTATTGTTTCTGACTCCATCGAAGTAACCTTCTTCAGAAGTCCAATTAGTGCTTTAGGGGAAGACCTTCAGGCTGGTTGTGATTCATCTATTATGACTATTAATCCAATAAATGAAGAATTCATTGGTAATTTCAATTACAATTGGACCATCAACAGAATTGATACAGATCAAAGAACATCAGATACAAGGGCTAGTGTGAGCATCAATAATGCTAGCACTTATCAGCCTACATTTGAAGTAACAACTATACCGGGTGATGCTTCTTGGGTAAAAGCCTATATTTCATTGACTACAGAAAACCAATTGAATAATTGTGGTACGAGTACAGATGAAATTGCGGTCACTTTCTTACGAACACCAACAGTGAGTTTACCAGATGATATGGCAGATTGTCAAGAAAGAGTATTCTTCTTGAATCCAAATGAAAGAAATTGGACCGGAATGGATTATGAATGGGAAGTGATTGAATCTATGGGAGGAAGTATTAATAACCAATCAAATATGAACTCTTACCTTGCTTCACTTTCAGAGCCAATTTTCAACTCTAACTCTTTTGAAGTAAACAGTACTATTGTTTTAAGAGTTAAAAACAAAGAAAATTCAAATTGTGTTGCAATCGATACGATGAACATTGTATTCCATAGAACGCCTGTTGCGAATTTTGTAGTGGATCAAGGATTTGGTTGTCAGAATGAATTAATCCATTTCTCTACTCGAAATGCTGAAGTTCCACATGCTGGAAGTGTATTTGAATGGGATTTTAATAATGATGGCAATTATGAAATTCAAACTTCAGGTGATACAACATATACGTTCACAACTGAAGGTGATCACCCCGTTTCGATGAGGATTATTACTCCTGCAGGATGTATTTCTGATAAGTTTACCTCCATCGTTCCAATTCATGAAATCCCTACTCCATCATTTACGTTCAATGATATTTGTATTGGAGAAATTGCCCAATTTATCAATACAACACCTCAATTGACTCAAAGTGGAGATCATGGTATTAGAGCTGTAAAATGGGACTTTGATTACAACGAGAGAAATGGTGCATTATTTGACGCCTACGAGACTAATGCGTCCTTCCAATATCTAGAAGCAGGCACTTACACCGTATTAGTAGAAGTAACCAATAATGGAGGGTGTACAAATACATATATCGATTCAATAACTGTCACACCGCTTCCTGTTGTCACGTTACCATCAGATGTTTGGATTTGTGAAGGATTGGCCACTACTTTTACGCCAGAAGTAGATGTTCCTGTTACTTACTTATGGAGTACTGGCGAAACTACTCAAGCGATAGAGGTAGCACCTCAGGAGGAAACGACATACACCTTAACAGTCACGAATTCACAAGGGTGTGTGAACACACATGATATCACAGTGCATATCATCCCTGATATTGACATGGATAGAGAACAAGAATCATGTGAAACAGAAGCTATCACATTCGATGCTAGAATCCCTGATTATGATGAAACAGTTCAGACTTACATTTGGAGTACCGGCGAAACCACTCCTACAATTGATGTCCTAGAAAATGGAGTTTACACCGTAAGAACAATGGTAGAACATTCTTCAGGGACTATGTGTGAGTTTACCCATGAGTTTGAAGCTATTTTCCATCCTAATCCTGAGATGGTTTTAGAAGACACTACTTTCTGTTTTGAATTTGGCGATTTACTTCAAGTGGGAGCCGTTGAAGGGGAAAACTTCACCTATCAATGGAATACAGGAGAAACCTCTAGAGTAGTTACAAGAGATCGATCTGGAACATACACCGTTGTGGTAACGGATGAGACACATACCACTAGATGCTCAACCGTTGATACGATTTTTATTAATCAAATTTGTCCAGCAAGGATGAATACACCAAATGCCTTTACTCCAAACGGTGACGGCATCAATGACGAGTTCTTACTTGAACCAGCCTATGCTGTTGATATAGATCTTCACATCTTTAATAATTGGGGTGAATCAATATTCCACAAAGAATATAGGACATCATCAGAGGCAAGTAGTCCAGGTAATGGATGGGACGGCCAGTATAAAGGTGCCGATATGATATCAGGTAATTACACTTACACTATTCGTTACACATCACAAAAAGATGGATCTGTTACAGAAAAAACAGGACAAATTTTACTCATTAGATAATTATTGAGACGAGATTTCTTTTAATGAATTGAAATCTCGTTTTTTATATTTTAACAAGTCATAGAGCATCTCATTACTTTAATTTCTATTTCATTGTTTTGAATTTTCATCTTCAGAATTATCAAGGAAAATTACTAATAAAGGTATTTTGGGGTAGTGTTATGATTAAATTCATTGAAGAATTAATTATAGATTATCTTTGGCTTGGTTCTTACATAAAAAGAATAGTAACTTTAAATATTAAGCAAGACAGAATTTATTACAATGACCCTTAAGTCTACAAAAATAATTTTGTGCTTTTAAAAACTATATTTTTTGAAATTACCTATTCTTATATGAAGAAAATATTTTTGGCCCTTAGTTTATTAATCGCCTCTTATTCTGTCTTTGGACAAGGTATCATGGTAGCAGGAAAGGTTGGCACAAGTATTTCAACCATTAAGACCAATCGTGCGAATGATTTCAACTACAAGCCAAATATTAATTTTGGTATAGCAGTCGAGGCCGCTACAAACGATATGTTTTCATTACAGGCAGAATGCATGTACTCTATCATTAGTTCAAAATCTGAAGGAACAACCATCAATTTGAATTATGTTGATTTTCCAATTTTAGCAAAACTTACATTTGGAAAAAAAGAGCGCTTTTTCTTCAATGCAGGCCCAATGGTAAGTATTTTGGCCAGAGCAAAAGAAAAGGGGTCTGTAAATATTTTGGATGGCACATTGAGTCCTGCTGAAAACAGTGGAGAAAGAGATGGCATGAGATATTTAAATGACTCTAACTTCTCTATGGTTTTTGGAGTTGGAGCATTGATAGATAATATAATGATAGACTTTAGGTACATTACTGGTTTTTCAGATATTTCAAGAGCAGAAGGTAACGACTTATCTGTCTCTAGATTTGATATAACTGTAGCTTACGCTTTAGTATTTTAAGTAATCATTCTTTTTAAATGACTGCTTAAAACCACGACATAAAATTTCAACAACAATTAAATTAAATATAGACTAAGCCAAAATACTTCAAACACTAATGAGGTATTTTGGCTTTGTTGAATTAAAAACCAATGGAAAAAGAAATACAAGCTTATATTGTAGATGTCCATGGAAGAGTAATCTTTCCTGGAACGTTAAAATTTAGTGGAAAAAAAATTACTTCCATCAAATACGACGAATCTGCAAAAGGTTGCAACCAATATATAATGCCTGGGTTTGTGGATGCACATATCCACATTGAAAGTTCAATGCTTGTTCCATCAGAATTTGCAAAAATTGCAGTAAGACATGGTACGGTAGCAACAGTTTCTGATCCTCATGAGATTGCCAATGTGTTAGGCGTAGAAGGTGTTCAATACATGATTGATGATGGGAAAAAAACACCTCTGAAATTTAACTTCGGTGCCCCTTCATGCGTTCCTGCTACAAACTTTGAAAGTGCAGGAGCGACCATCAATTCAAGAGCAATTGAATCTTTATTAAAAAGTAAAGACATTAAATACCTAGCTGAAATGATGAATTGGCCGGGTGTTTTATATGGAGATGCAGAAGTAAAAAAGAAAATCCTTGCCGCCAAAACACTTAACAAACCCATAGATGGACATGCCCCTGGACTAAAAGGAGAACAGGCAAGAAAATATGCCAGTGCGGGTATATCTACCGATCATGAATGCGTAGAACTTGAAGAAGCAAGAGATAAGTTAGAAGCGGGTATGAAAATACAGATTAGAGAAGGAAGTGCCGCTAAAAACTATGAAGCCCTTGCTCCTTTGATCAAGACCAACCCTGAATCCTTAATGTTTTGTACAGACGACTCCCACCCTCACGAGTTGATCGATTATCATATGGATAAGTTTGTACATCGCTCTATTGAAAATGGGGATGACATTTTTAATGTTATAAAAATTGCTTCCATCAATCCTATTAATCACTATAAGCTTGATGTGGGACAATTAAGAGTTGGAGACTACGCCGACTTTATCATCGTTGACAGCATTACGGACTTTAATATTATTGCCACTTATATAGATGGTGAGAAAGTCGCTGAAAATGGTAAAGAGCTATTCACAACACCAAAAGCAGAAATAGTCAATAAGTTTAACTGCACCAAAAAACACACCTCCTTTTTTGATGTAGATTACCAACCCGAAGATAAAATAAGATGTATTGTTGCTCATGATGGTCAACTTATCACATCAACCGAAGTGCATGAATACAAATCTTTCAAAAGAAATGATGTACTTAAAATGACCGTAGTAAACCGATACGAAGACACAGATCCTTCAATTGCCTTTATTAAAGGTTTTGGGTTATTTAAAGGAGCAATCGCTTCTACAGTAGCACATGACTCCCACAATATTGTTGCTGTCGGTACATCTGACTATGAGATTTACAAAGCGGTCAATAAAGTCATTGACATGAAAGGAGGCATTTGTATAGTTTCTCACGACGAAACAAATAGTCTTGAATTACCGATTGCCGGATTAATGACAAATGAAAATGGAGAAATTGTGGCCGAGCAATACCAAAAGCTACTCGATAAAGCGAAAGAATACGGTAGTCAATTACATGACCCTTACATGACTTTATCTTTTATGGCATTACTTGTCATACCTCAACTCAAACTGAGTGATAAAGGACTATTCGATGGTTCTACGTTTAAGTTTACAGATTTATTGGTGAAATAATATACATTATCTACTTGATAAAAATGAAGGGGCTGTCGCAAAACTAAGATTTGAATAAATAATCATTATGTTTAACTTATAACATAATGATTATTTACTATGCTC
>NZ_JACVVP010000178.1 GCF_014534745.1 Flammeovirga sp. EKP202 | reverse complement strand
CGCCTACTATGACCTCTGCTGACTTCTCTTGTTGAACCTGCAACCAAGAGATCTCCCCAAGTAAGGACACCTTCTTTATTCATGGTAGGCTTGTTTTTATGGGTAATCATGATTCTTACGAATTCAGTTGATCCCTGCGACATCTACATAGACAGCACTGTGTTTCGAATTACAGCGTGGTTCCCACGTTCGGACTTCGTAATGATGTGCT
>NZ_JACVVP010000177.1 GCF_014534745.1 Flammeovirga sp. EKP202 | reverse complement strand
AGATAATGATGGAAAATCGGTAGCTACTCAAATTGACAACTACGGTAGAGTGATCGACCTTGATCTTTCGAATAGAGCTTTAACTAGCTTACCGACGAGTTTAACGATTGGAAACTTCGGGTATTTAGAAACTGTAGATCTCTCTGACAACCAATTGGAGGATGTGGCATTGACTTCGTTTGATAATGCCAATGATCAAAAAACGCAGTTTAATGTTGA
>NZ_JACVVP010000176.1 GCF_014534745.1 Flammeovirga sp. EKP202 | reverse complement strand
CCCTACAGAACTGCATTTTAGAAGATTATTATAGAACCCTTTTCTTTTGACATATAATCAGACAATCATTTAGTAATATCTAAATCGGCCTTGAAGTGAAAAGCGTCAAGAATTTCATGTATTGAGCCGTTAAGAATGATTTTGCTGTTTGAGCGCAGCGAGTTTAAAATCATTTAGGTGAGAGAAATGGAATTTAGCTTTTGACTTCTAAGCCTTGAATTT
>NZ_JACVVP010000175.1 GCF_014534745.1 Flammeovirga sp. EKP202 | reverse complement strand
AAGGCTAATAAATCATCATTCATAACATGACAAAGATAACAACATTATGTTTTTTGCCCACTTTTTGTTAGTGACCCAAAATAAGGGGAAAGCTAAGCCTAAGACATAAAAAAAAGCACTTCCAATTGCTTGAAAGTGCTAAAACTGTTGGGCGAACGATGGGATTCGAACCCACGGCCCCCGGAACCACAAACCGGTGCTCTAACCAACTGAGCTACGATCGC
>NZ_JACVVP010000174.1 GCF_014534745.1 Flammeovirga sp. EKP202 | reverse complement strand
AACAGATTTAAAGTTTTTCTTATTCAGAATTTCAAAGGTATTCGGGTAACCTATGCCCACTTTTTGTTAGTGACCCATACATATCTTCCAAGGGTATTTTTAGTTAAAGATTTAGAGAATGAAGTAATTTCATTTTTCTGTAAACACAAAAAAGGTTAGTCAACATCTTGTGTTAACTAACCTTCTATATTTAATGAATGTGGCGCCGACTTACTCTCCCGGGG
>NZ_JACVVP010000173.1 GCF_014534745.1 Flammeovirga sp. EKP202 | reverse complement strand
TCTGCGATGGATAAACCAGTTCCTTCTGCTACTTCCTCCACACTCAAACCCATTGATAAAAACTTTTTAGCTGTTTCTATTGCTTTAAGATTTGCTCCAATCTCAATTCCTTTTTTCTCTCCTATTTCAATTCCTTCTTTTCTCCCTTTTTCCTTGCTTGTCTCCAATGTATTGACATAATCACGGAAGCGTTTCAAATCTTCATCATAAAGTTCTTGGTCGGCTTT
>NZ_JACVVP010000172.1 GCF_014534745.1 Flammeovirga sp. EKP202 | reverse complement strand
GCTAAATTCCATTTCTCTCGCCTAAATGATTTTAAACTCGCTAAAGCTCAAACAACAAAATCATTTTTAACGGCTCAATAAATGGAATTCTTCACGCTTTTCCCTTCAAGGCCGAGGGAGATACTACTAAATGATTGTTTGATTACATGTTAAAAAGACAAAGGTTTTATAATAATTTTCTAAAATGCAGTTCTGTAGGGGGCTGTCGCAAAACTAAGATTTGAATAAA
>NZ_JACVVP010000171.1 GCF_014534745.1 Flammeovirga sp. EKP202 | reverse complement strand
AGTTCTGTAGGGACGTTGCATTGCAACGTCCTCGCGAACCACAACACACTACCATTAATCCTTCATAAAAAGTAGTTACATTAATTAACGAAAATTTAGTTTACAGTGTAATACTTAAGACAAAATTAGTTATCGTCTATTTTTGGCCTAGTACAAAATTAGAGTGAAGCTATTTAAAAATAGATCTTAATATTTCGTATTGCATTTAGAAATAAAAGTCTGAAAGGAGATATTTAATTAC
>NZ_JACVVP010000170.1 GCF_014534745.1 Flammeovirga sp. EKP202 | reverse complement strand
AACAGTTGAGGTAAGTTTTGTCTCTCAACTATCCTCTAAATTATAAAATGTAGTTCGAATTATAAAACTTACCGAATGTGTGTGCCCAAAATGGGCGCGATCTATATTTTTCTAAATATAGTTCAATCTTCTAGAGGGTGCAAGTCCCTTATGCGCGGAGTACAATCCCGAAGCATTACAGGTGTGGTTTTCCGTGAGGAATGCACTGAAGTAAGTCAAACGGCAAAAGTTGGTACTGACA
>NZ_JACVVP010000016.1 GCF_014534745.1 Flammeovirga sp. EKP202 | reverse complement strand
CGATCGTAGCTCAGTTGGTTAGAGCACCGGTTTGTGGTTCCGGGGGCCGTGGGTTCGAATCCCATCGTTCGCCCAAAAGCTTTCAAGAAATTGAAAGCTTTTTTTTATGCCCAAAATCTTATAAGTACTAAGTCAAAAATAAATCTTAGTTAATTCTAATTTATTTTTTGTGAGTACAACGCTAAAAAACGTTTGAATAGTGGTTCTATTTAGCGTTTTATGAAGGAAGTAATCGGAAAACAAAAAATAGAATTAGTATTAGATAATTTTGAATTTGTACTTAAAATAAAAAAAAGGCACAAAAATGCCTTTTAGTTGATGATAGTTGTTTTTAGTGGATAAAAACATGTTTAGCTGGCTATCTGATGTTTTTTATCACTCATTATTATAGAAATATTGAGCTCTACATCTTCAGCTAATGTTTCAATGTCTTCATATAAGTCATCATCATTTTCAAATACATACCATTTCAATGATATTTCTTTGTTTTCGTGCGTCCATTCTTTTAATGTAGCAAGAATGTTGTAAATGCCCTTTGCCGATGGTGTATTAAAGTAATTCACACCAAAAGTTAATGCTAGGGTTTTGTTTTCTTCCAAATACTCATTAATCCAATTTGTTACTTCTTTGTATAAGTAAAATGCATTTTCATGGAAGGACGCACCAGTTATTTCCCCTTTACCATTGTCTGCATTGAGAAAGATTTGTGGTATTTGCTTATTTTGTAAAGAAGCGTTAATTGATAAATTTTCCATTTAGATAGTTTCGTTAGTCTTACAATCGAATTACACAAGTCAATGATTCTCATTGAGTTATTAACAATAATAATGTAAAACCTACACTTATACAATTATTTCATTAAAAAATTATAAGAAATTTCAGTTTTTTGTTAATAAACCCTTCAGAATCTCTAATCCTTCACTTCCTCCTTTCTCGATAAGATGGATATTTCTTAAGTCTGCATTCGCAGGTATCTTAGGATCAATTAAATAGGATTTACAATGAGCAGGAGTGTAATGAATAAGATTGGCTGCAGGGTAAACTTGTAATGAAGTGCCTACTACGATGAATATGTCACTTTGCTCGGTGATTTCAACGGCAGCTTCCATTAAAGGTACATCTTCACCAAACCAAACAATATTTGGTCTTAACTGACTTCCTTTTTCGCATTTATCTCCTAATTTAATTTCATCATGTTCCATTTCATAAACCAAGCTTTCATCTAGCGTACTTCTTGATTGAAATAACTGCCCATGTAAATGAATAATTTTACTTGACCCTGCTCGTTCATGAAGGTTGTCTACATTTTGAGTAATGACGGTTACATCATAATCCTTTTCTAATTCTGCTAATAGGAGATGACCTTTATTGGGTTCTGCTTTTTTTGCCGCTTTTCGTCTCTCATTATAAAAGTGAAGAACTAATTCTCTATTTCTACTCCAACCTTGTGGAGATGCAACTTCCATAATATCGTGTCCTTCCCATAGGCCATCACTGCCTCTAAAAGTGGCGATTCCACTTTCTGCAGATATACCTGCGCCAGTTAAAACGGTAATTTTTTTCCTTTTCATGTTAATTTCTCTCTAAACGTTATAAAATAGATGTGCTTTTGTCGTATAAAGAAAGTAATATTGTCAGAACTTTTTAAAGAACATAATTTATTTTACGATGAAAGCTTGGATCCAGGCCTTTAGATTACGAACACTTCCACTCGCATTATCAAGTATCATTCTTGGTAGTTTGCTAGCATATAGACAATTAGAAGAGTATTTCAGTTTTGAAATTGTAGGTTTGTGTGTTTTAACTACAATTTTTTTACAAATACTATCCAACTTAGCAAATGATTACGGGGATTCAGTGCATGGAGCAGATCATGAAGAGCGAGAAGGTCCCTCAAGAGCAGTACAGTCTGGAGCCATTTCATTGGGTGCAATGAAAACGGCAATGATCATTTTTAGTGCGTTGTCTTTATTTTCAGGTTTGACCTTATTATATATAAGTCTATCCTCATGGACGGAGTTCTTCTACTTCTTAGGTTTAGGAGTCTTGTCAATCATTGCGGCAATAACGTATACTGCAGGTAAGAAACCTTATGGATACGCAGGTCTTGGAGATTTGAGTGTTTATATTTTCTTTGGATTAGTAGGAGTGATTGGTAGCTATTATTTACAGGTGAAAGAGTTAGATGTATTGTTGTTGTTTCCTGCATCTGCTTGCGGATTATTGGCAGTAGCAGTACTCAACGTGAATAATATAAGAGATATTGAATCAGATATTAAGGCTGGTAAGAAATCTGTTCCTGTTCGTATTGGAAGAAAATGGGCAGTTTTATACCACTGGACCTTATTATTCTCAGCAATGGGATTAGCGTTACTTTATGTTTCCTATAATTTCGAATCGCCTTTACAGTGGTTGTTTATTTTAACTTTTCCACTTTTGAGAAAAAATGGTATGGCAGTGACAAGATTGGATCAGCCATCAGAGTTAGATCCCTATTTAAAACAAATGGCAATGTCTTCTTTACTATTTTCATTGACATTTGGTATTGGACAACTACTACCTTTATATATAGATTTAGGGTTATAGGTGCTTCATTCTAAATAACTCTTAAAGATTGAAATAACAGAAACAGCATTAAGTTTTTATCTTAGTGCTGTTTCTTTCTTTTAAAAGTTTACTTTGGATATTCTATGTAGAAAACTGAAGTATAAGTACCAAGACAAAATTATATACCACTAATTCCATTTATTGTTTTGCGATTACTGCCTTCAAAAAACTTTAAATAGAACCACTATTTATACGTTTTTTAGCGTTGTACTCACAAAAAATAAATAAGAATTAACTATGATTTATTTTTGTCTTAGTACTTATCAGTAATTAATTTTTATAAAATTCAATGATAAGACTTATAATATTGACTATTCTATTTCATGATTAATTCTTTATCAAACACTTTCTCTTTTTTTATTTTGATGTAAAGGAATAATGCTATAACCCCAAAAAATAATTCGCCAATCATAGCAGCTACCAAACCATCTGCTGGTTTTCCATCTAAGAAATAACTCAATAACCGACCTAGCCCGTAAGCATTAAATAGTAATGCAGATAAAAATAGAGCGTTAGAGCGCCAATTTGATTTGAAAATGCCTAAGATGATAAAGAAAGTAGAAAAGAATATTGCTGCACCCGGAGCTCTTGTTTCACTAAAATGACTTGGGCTTTCGATAATAATATCACTTTGAGCTTGTAATGCTGCAGGAGAGAAGAGTAAGCTGCCGCCAACATAAAGTCCTACAATAGCACTTAGAGAAAGGAATACTGTAATAATAGTTGAATTTTTCATTTGAATCAGATCTTTAATTTTTTACTAATTCAAAGGTACAGTCATCGCTTTTACTTCACTTGTTTGAAAATAATTCTGATTTGTTTCAAAAAAATTATATCATCATTGCACTTGGTCGGCAGCCATATTGTTTTTGAAATGCATTGGAAAAAGAGCTCAAACTATCATAGCCCACAAACCAAGCGACTTCCTGTACAGTCATGTTATTGTCTTTAAGAAGTTGATAGGCTTTACTGAGTCTTTGTAGTTGTAGGTACTTAAAGACTGGGACACCAAATAACATTTTGAAATTTTTATTGAGCTTATTATTATTCATTCCTACAAGTTTGGAAAGTTCAGAGAGCGTAGGGGGTTTGTTCATGTTTTGAAGGATAATTTCCTTGGCCTTAAAGAGCTGCTCTTGGTCTTCTTCTGTAAAAAGAACTTTTGGTTTTTCTTCGATTTGTGAGAAATAATGAGAAAGTAATTCAAGGACCTGACTCTTCAGAAACAGTAATCGGGTAGAATTTTGAAATGGAGTTTGGAAAATCTTTGAAATCGTAAGATGCATTTCTGCATTCATTGTCACTTTTGCCCCTAGTTCAAAAGCATTGGGGGAGTGTAGCAAATTAGAGAGATAAGTTACAAAAAGTGATTTCTCCTGATCCTGTAACTGATTAATATGCTCGACAGTAGAGAAAATACTGACAGAGTGCAAAGGTTCTTTTTGATCGATTTGATGAGAAAACTTTACCGTATTATCTCCATAAAAAGACATGGCCATTCCCTTACTACTCTCTAATGTTTGTTGACCATCACTATACTCCACTTTTATTTTTACATTGCCAGAATCATAAAAGGAGATACCTATCATTTCCTGATCGAATTGACATTGATAGACTTCAGCTTCTTTAGCATCGGTGGAGTCTGTTAGAACCACAAAATTATTAATTTCAATGATGTCAGTTGTCATACAAATAATTCTCTTTTTGTCTTGATGCTTATAAGTTCAGATTCGCAATTTTTATCCGATCATTAATTCTCCTCTTTCAAAGAATAATTCCTAATCAATGAAAATGAGCATTTGTCTGATAAAGTTTATCTTTTACCTTTGAGCTCACTTCTTTTTGAAGGACAAAAATATATTGATTCAAAATATTAATACCGAAGATATGAAATCGAAAAAAGAACAACTAGAGGAATTAGAAAAAGAATTAGAACAACATTTAGCTACCTTAAACCAAGACCTAGAGGTCTTACCTTCCTTGAAAAAACAACAAAAGTTTGTGAAGAAAGCCAAGGAATTGGAAGATAAAATCAAGGCTTTAAAAGAAGGGTGAGTTTAATGCGAGTATTCTAATGGAATTGGTATTTCTTAGTATAAAGTATCATACCTCCATCTTCAGAAAGTTAGAGTGTAATGTGATTGTGCTAATATTGAAAGTAAAATAAATTATTTTAATAGAAGTAATTAATGCTCCAATTAGATTGTTTGACAAACTAATGTCATGTTCATTTTAATTTATAAAAAAGGATTGAGCTTAGAGCACAATCCTTTTTCTTTGTTCTTGTGATTTCAAATGATTTGTACCTGATTTAGATTATTGTTTCTTCTTTCTCAATCGGGTAGGATCAAAAAGCTTCTCACCATTGTAGAATTTATTCAATACCTGAGACCCATCCCAAAGAATTTTAATCTGATCGGCTTGTTTAACAGGGTCCCTAGGCATAGGGTCTGGTAAATCACTTCTCAACCTAATTCTTTCCAGGAGTTCCTCTCTAGGTGGCATTTCATTAAACCTATTTTTAAAACCTGGTAAGTACATATCCGGTTTTTGGATCTTACTTGGAGGTAATACATTTGAATTATGTTTGGCATTATAGATGATGTTTTCTACTTCGTTATCTTGCACAAAGTAAATAGACATCGAAGGGCAGGAAGATTTGTTAAGGGCGTAAATATGTTTTTTGTCTTCTGTTAATTGGAAGAACCTAGTCATGCCATTACCTTTTACATCTACTTTATAAAGTTCGTTATCCTCAAAATGTGCAATGATTTTTTTACCTTTTACTTGGTTGAAGTTTTCAATTGTATCTTCAGAAATAATAAAGCCATTTCTATTCAAATACAATCGCTCAACACCCTTAGATGTGATATCTGTTCTAATTGTTGTTGCTGTCATTTGCGACTTCTGAGCCCAAATTCTAGGATCATCATAGAAATAAATCATTGAGTCATTGTAGAAGTAAACTAACGAGTCACATCTTGATTTCATGTCGTGAGACCACATCGCTACATTATGGTAGGCATATAAAGTATTTTCTTGCGTAGTAGTATCGTTAATAGAGTGAAGTGTATCAGCGGCTAGGTAATACATATCCATCCAGTTTCCTTTGATAGGTTTCGACATTAGAGCGTCGCCATATGCAAATGTTGAACTGTCTTTGTGGATAACGACATCTGCATAGATCATTGCAGTGTCTTGCTTACTGAAGAATACTACATTACCAAAAGCTTTACTGTCTCCTGTATCTTTATTAGTGTCAATTTTATCACCGATCAGGATGTACTTTTCATTCTCAACAACAGCAGAACCTTCAAAGTGTACCATACCATTGCCATTGTTGTACGTGCCAGCATTTGCAACTACATCTCCATCTTTACTAGTGATGGTTGTACGTGTATTAAATGTTGAGATTTTAGTTTCTCTGTCATAGATTAATTTTTCTGTTTCGAGGTGTTGAACCTGTACAGAGTCATCCATGACCACATCTTTGATAAAGATTAATTCTTTCTTTTGAAGATAACCTTCAATAGATGTTAGGACCATTGACTCTTGAATAACTTTACCACCTGTTAGGTATTTAGCTTCTTTAGTGGCAGTATAGTAATACAGCTTGTCAGTGGTTAATGTAACGTCTTCATCTATCAGTTTTACAATTCGGCCAGTAATTACTACTTCACCTTTTGTTTTTCTATAGTCAAGTTTGTCACCGTATATTTTAGTTTTTTTGTCAACAACAATCACATTACCCGTAGCAACTACATCTTCTGTCTTACTATTTTGACGCGCTTCATCGCAATAAATAGTTGTTGATTGTTGAGTTAGTATTACCCTTTTTCCAGGGGCACTGTAAAAAACTCTATATCCAGGGATACCTTTAGATCTAGCAGCTTTTATCCTAACTTTATCTTCTTGCTGTCCATAAGATTGAAAACTTTGAAGTAAGGAAATCAAAATAAAAATGCTAAATAAAATCTGTTTCTTCATTGTATTTTTGCTGCTTAAAAATGTGATCACAATTTAGTGAGAGAAAGATTACTCAATTAAAAGCGGTGATCCATGTTTTGTAGACTATTCAGTAAACATTACAAGAATGCAAATTTATCCTAGTTGCGTCTAAAAACAATATTTCGTGTGCTTTTAATGGAAAAATATTTGTAATTAATTTGACTCCAAGCGGTAAAATTTAAGTTAGCATAATAAATAAGGACTGAGATAAAAATAATTCGCATTAATTCTTAATATTGTTTTATGATTACTTCTTCTAAAAAACATCAAACAAAACAGTCTTTTAGAGATGGGATCTTTGGAAATACTTAGAATTTCTTGTTAATTATTTTTGACCAAGTGCTTACTTGTATATGATAGACATTCGTAAAACAGTTAATGACCAATTTTTAACTTTTCTTAATCGAATCGGCGTTCAAACCCATAAAAATAAGCTATTATTAGCATTTAGTGGGGGTGTAGATTCAGTGGTTCTTGCCTTATTACTCAAGGTAAATAAAGTTGATTTTGCATTGGCACATATGAATTTTCAGCTAAGAGGAGAGGATTCAGAACAAGATGAACAATTTGCAAGAGATTTTGCGAAGAAGATGAACGTTCCAATTTTTGTTAAGAAAGTAGATACAGCCAAAAAAGTTGAAGAAGATCAGCAATCCATTCAGATGGTAGCTAGAAAGTTGAGGTATGATTGGTTTCAGTATATTCTTAAAGAAAATAATTACGACTTCATTGCTACAGCACATCACAAATCTGATCATTTAGAAACAATACTTTTTAATCTAACTAAAGGGACTGGTATTGAGGGTCTTCATGGAATACTACCAAAAAGAGGTAATATCATTCGTCCACTTTTATTTTTATCAAAAGAGGAAATAATACAAATTGCTCAAGAAAGTAAATGGGAATGGAGAGAAGATCAATCTAATCAATCTACTAAATATGCTAGAAATAAACTGAGACATTTAGTAATTCCAATTTTAAAAGAAATAAATCCATCGGTTGAGAAAACAATTCAATTATCATCAGAGTTATTTTATAAAGTCGAACAAAACCTATTTTATCAGCTCGAAATCTTTAAAAAGAAGTATGTCAAGGAGTCGGAAGAAGAGATAAGTATCACACTTAGAGATATTCAAAGTATCGATGAGATTTTGCTGTTTTATTATCTAAAACCTTATCAGTTTGATTATAATACAGTGAAGGATTTATATCAAAATAAAGATAAATCTTCTCTAGTCTATTATTCAACGAATAAAGTGATGGCACTTTATACGACTCAAAATGATACAATATTAAAGGAGGTTGCTGATCATGAATCTGATTTTAGCTTGGCTACTAATATTACAAGTGAGGAAAAAGAATTCTTTCATAAGCATAATAAAGTAGTCGTTGTGGAAAAGCAGATTCATTCAGTAGATGAAATGAGTTTGGATGATATCTACATTCCAGAAAGTCTGTTTCCTCTAACAATCAGAAATGTAAAAAAAGGAGATAGAATTAAACCTTTCGGAATGAGAAATGGAAGTAAGAAAGTTTTTGATTTATTACAGGATGAAAAAATACCACAATACTTGAGAAGTGAAATTTTAGTTTTGGAATCCAAGGATGGAGAAATATTGAGCGTTTTGGGAATTAGAAATTCAGAAAGTTTGAGAATAACGAATTTTCCTTGCAAATTGATGATGATTTCTATAGAAAAGCATTAATACTAGATATACGTTCATGTTTAATATCTTCAAAAAGACATATAATAACGAAGAAAGAACACTTTTCGATTTTATGAGAAGAGGCATCTTGTTTTCCAAACTAACAGACGATGAACTCTCGAAGTTTACTCCTCATTTACACCTTAGACACTATACTAAAGGGGAAGTGATATTTTTTAGAGATGACCCAAGTCAAGCACTGTATCTTATTTCTAGAGGTATCGTGACTTTGAACATTGATATTGAAGATAAATTTGAAGATTTAGTTCACCTAAAGGCTACGGAAACTTTTGGTGATAACGCAATTTTGGAAGGTACAAACCGTCCTTACAATGCCGTTTGCTTCTCAGATCACGCCGATGTTTATGTAATTCCTCAAGCAGTAATTCACAATATTTTTGAGGAAAACAATAAAATCAAAGCGAAAATGATGACAAGCATGGCAGAGATATATGACAGGTTTACAGCTCATTTGTTCCGTGCTTATAAAGAATCATTTGGATTTTTTGACCTTGGAAGAGCTTTTATGCCGTTTTAAGGTGAATTTTATCACAAATAAAACATGACAAATGTCATATAAATCAGATGTTTTTTATATTTTTGCGTTACAACCTATGAGTTGATCTTTGTTCCTTTTAATAAAGGTTAATTGATATTTAGTATGAACAGCAAGAATTTAACAAACAACGGAGCACTCTACAGAAGATTTGGAGTAATTACTGTCTACGCAGTATTTTTCTTAATTCTAGTGGGAGGGATAGTGAGAAGTACGGGTTCTGGAATGGGATGTCCCGATTGGCCTAAATGTTTTGGTACTTGGGTGCCACCAACAGATGTCAGTCAGCTTCCGGAAGATTATAAAACAGTTTTTGCAGTTCAGGGAAGAGAAATTGCAGACTTTTCACCGATTAAAACATGGATTGAATATGTCAATCGCTTAGTGGGAGTATTGATTGGATTCTTCGTTTTTCTAACATTAGTTTTTTCTTTCTCTTACAGAAAGGAAGACCCAGTTGTGACTTGGTGCTCATTTACAGCATTTGTTCTTGTTGGGTTTGAAGGATGGTTAGGATCAAAAGTAGTATCATCAGATCTACATCCTGTATTAATCACATTACACATGTTGGTCGCACTAATCATTGTTGGTGTTTTGATCTACGCTGTAGCAAGATCTCACAAGAAAGAATTGACCTATAAAGATCCACATAACATCAAGACCATCAATAAATGGATGATTGGGATTTTGATGTTGTCATTCCTTCAGATCATTCTTGGAACACAAGTAAGAGAGTCTGTAGATATCGTTGCAAAAAGTTTTGATGAGCAACAAAGAGAATTATGGATAGATCAGTTGGGCTGGACATTCCTAGTTCATAGATCTTTTTCAATCCTAGTATTGATCCTTAATATCATTTTTGTAAAACATATATTTTCTGGTACAGAAGTTAATCACCCTTCAAGATTCTGGTCTAAAGTAATGTTAGGTCTTTTTGGAGTTGTGATTGCATCGGGAGCTATTATGGGGCATTTC
This sequence comes from Flammeovirga sp. EKP202, assembly GCF_014534745.1. Taxonomy (GTDB): domain Bacteria; phylum Bacteroidota; class Bacteroidia; order Cytophagales; family Flammeovirgaceae; genus Flammeovirga. The sequence goes on along the minus strand of NZ_JACVVP010000016.1, from coordinate 139,927 downwards.
GGTATTCCAGCTTTCCTTCAGCCAATACATTTACTCTTAGGTTCACTAATCGTTGGATGCCAATTCTACATTGCATTATTAGTGAATCACTCTAAAGTTCTAGAGAACACTATATCTCATGACAATAAGACATTCAAACAAAAAAACGCAACAGCATAATATGTTAGTAGCAGAAGTAAAAGAAAAAGAGCAGTTGATAACACCGAGGAAGAGTCGGTTCAGAGATTTCTATGACTTATTGAAAGTAAGGCTTACAATGGTAGTCGTTTTCTCTGGAATCTTTGGTTATTTGTTGGGGACAAAAGATGCTTCTGCAATAGAAATTTTAGCATTAACCATTGGTAGTTTTCTAATTACTGGTTCTGCAAATACCATCAATCAAATTCTTGAAAAAGAATACGATAAGATGATGAAGAGAACTATGAATAGACCTTTGCCTTTGGGGATTATCTCAAGAAAAGAAGCAGCAATTTATGCGGCAGTTCTTGCAGTTTTAGGAGGTGCGATCATGTTTACCTTCTTGAACGCATACTCCACAATGTTATCCTTGTTGTCCTTAATCTTATATGCCTTTGTTTACACACCTTTAAAAAGGATTACACCTTTGTCTGTATTAGTAGGTGCATTTCCAGGTGGTTTCCCTCCAATGATTGGTTGGGTAGCAGCGACAGGGTTTATAGGTATAGAAGGGTTGATCTTGTTTGCAATTCAATTTATGTGGCAATTCCCTCACTTCTGGGCGATTGCTTGGGTGGCGGACAAAGACTACAAGAAAGCAGGTTTCAAGATGCTTCCTTTTAATGGAGACAAAGACGTAAATACAGCAATACAAATCTCGATTTATACTATGTTCTTGTTGCCAATGGGCTTCCTGCCTACACAATTTGGTGTAACTGGTCATATTTCTGGGATTATTGCAGCATTGGCTGGTGCAGGATTCTTATTCCAAACATTCGGCCTAATAAAAGATAAAACAGATAAAGCAGCATTGAAAATTATGTTTTCATCCTTTATCTACTTACCCATTGTTCAAATTGTATATTTAATAGATAAGATTTAAGAAACTATGTCGGCAGTAAATACACCTAAACGCCCTTTAAGCATGCATCCAAAGAAATTTGCGATGTGGTTGTTCATCGTTAGTGTAGTGATGATTTTTGCAGCACTTACAAGTGCATACATCGTAAGACAAGCAGAAGGGAATTGGTATACATTTGAATTACCAAACATTTTGTATGCAAGTACAGTTGTTATATTAGTAAGCAGTTTGACAATGCACTGGGCTTATTTAGGAGCCAAAAAAGATAATATGTCACAATTGAAAAGTGCCATTACTTTAACTTCAGTGCTCGGACTTGTTTTCTTGTTCTTACAATTTATTGGTTGGGAAGAGTTAGTAGATATTAATGTATACTTTGTAGGTAACCCATCGGGTTCATTTGTGTATGTTTTGACGGGATTACACGGTTTGCATATCGTTAGTGGTATTATTTATTTAGGGATTATACTAGTAGAATCATATAGAAATAAGATCAATTCATCATCTATCGTAAGAATGGAGATGTGTGCCAACTATTGGCATTTCCTTGGTGGATTATGGGTTTATCTGTTTGTTTTTCTACTTTTAAATCGCTAAAGAATGACAATCGTCATAAAAAAATAACACAAATGTCATCAAATAGTTGTTATTGTTAAAAAACGACCATTTATTTGTGTTAGGAAATATAATTCAAACAGACACTATAAAAATAACTTACAATTTTTTATGTCATCATCTACAACTTTGAAGAATCCCGTAGTTACTAAATGGGATGGTGGAGAGAGACCAATGAAAGCAACTTATGGAAAACTGATGATGTGGTTTTTCTTAGTATCGGATGCTTTTACATTCGCGTCTTTATTAATTGCATACGGTGTAGTTAGGTATATGCACCCAGCGTACGAAGGCCCTTACTCAGCTTTTGAATTTGCTACAAGTTCAGATAATTTTTACTGGCCTATTCCAGAAAAAGTATTCAATGCTTTCCCTGGATTACACGGAGTAGATGCTCCATTGATGTTCGTAGGTTTAATGACATTTATTCTTATCCTTTCTTCAGTAACTATGGTATTAGCTGTTGAGGCAGGAGAAAGAAAATCAAAAGCGGAAGTTGAGAAGTGGATGCTTTGGACAATCGTAGGTGGTATTACTTTCCTTGCTTGTCAAGCTTGGGAATGGTCTCACTTTATTCACGGTACTGATGAAGGTGTAATCAGAGATGGCGTTCAGATTTTTGGTGCTAACTTAAGAGAGAACCAATATGGTCCTCAATTATTTGCTAGTTTCTTCTTCTTTATTACAGGTTTCCACGGTATTCACGTAACAAGTGGTGTTATTATCAATATCGTGATCTTCTACAACGTAGTAATGGGTACTTACGAGGAAAGAGGTACTTATGAAATGATTGAGAAGGGAGGTTTATACTGGCACTTTGTCGATTTAGTGTGGGTATTCGTATTTACTTTCTTCTACCTTGTATAAGACAGAAAATTAGATTAAAAACCATTAAAGAATAAAGATATGGCACATTTTGATGCTTCAATGACACCTGAGCAAATCAAAGCAGCTAAAATGAAAACTGTAGTAAAAGTAACTGCAATTTTAGCTATCGTAACTATTATTGAATTTATCTTTGCTTTTGCATGGCCTGATGGCGCAAGCAGAACACCGTTAAATATTATTTTTGTTGCTTTAACTTTAGTGAAAGCAGGTTATATTATTTGGGAATTCATGCACTTAGGTCATGAAACAAAACTTTTAAAGTTTGTCATCTTATTCCCATTACTGTTTTTAGTATGGTTATTAGTAGCCCTTTTTGATGAAGGTGGAGCAGTTGTAACTGCTATTCAGAATTGGTAATCCCAAATTTTGGATAATATTAATCAATAATATGGTTTGATTTCTTCACCTTTGTAGAAATCAAACCATATTTACTTTTAGAGCACTATATCAATGAATAAACCTAATGCGAAAAAATGGATTTTTCTGTTTGCACTAATAGGAACTCCATTATTTATTTTCTTCTTCTTGAAGAACTTCGGAACGAACGAATACAAACTAGAATCACCAGAAGAACTTCAGGTGTACAACTTAAAGTCGGTAAATTGTACGCCTAATGAAATCAATGGAGTACATAGAATACCTTCATTTGATTTCATGAATCAAGATAGTGTGAGATTTACAAATAGAAATTTGGAAGGAAAGGTTTATGTAGCCGATTTCTTTTTTACGTCTTGTCCTGACATCTGTAAGGCGATGACATCAGGTTTATTAAGAGTACAAGAGCGTTTTAAAAACGAAGATAGATTAGAAATTCTATCATTTTCTATTGATCCCAATTACGATACTCCTCAAGTCCTAAAAGACTATGCTCAAAAAAATAAGATAGACACTAACAAGTGGAATCTTTTGACGGGAGATAAACAAACGATTATGGATCTAGGGCAATGTGGTTTCTACATTACTGCCAAAGAGGAAGCACTTGGTCAAAGTACCTCACTTTCACATTCTGATAAATTAATATTAGTAGATACTGAAGGAAGAATCCGAGGATTTTACAGTGGTACAGATCAGGAGGATGTGAAAAGATTATTAACTGAGATATCAATACTATTAACAGAAAAATAATGGAACAGGTAATAACAAACAAAAATGATAAACTACCGATGATTGTAATCGGGGTAGTTTCAGTTTTAATACCAATCGTTGTAGCATTACTACTTTTTATACCACAAACAGGTAAGTTGGGAGATCTTGATGTTTCCTTTCTACCTCACTTAAATGCAGTAATTAATTTTTCTTGTGCAGTAGTACTTCTTTTAGGAGCATATTTTGCCAAAAAAAGAAAATTAGAATTGCATAAACTAATGATGTACATTGCTTTTACTTTGGGAGCAATTTTCTTAGTATCTTACGTTATCTACCACTTCCAAGGTGGACATACTGTTTTCGGTGACTTGAATGGCGATGGGATCTTGTCAGAATCTGAGAAAGCAGAAGCAGGATCATTAAGAACAATATATATTGTGATACTATTATCTCATATTGTTTTATCAGCAGTAGTAGTACCATTTGTTTTATTGGCGATTTATTTTGCAATCTCAAAGAGATTAGATGCTCACAGAAAAATTGTAAAATGGACTTTCCCTATTTGGGAATATGTAGCCGTGACAGGTGTAATTGTTTATTTATTAATTAGCCCATACTATGCTTAAAAAGACATTTTTATCAATCGTTATTTCTCTACTTTCTACTGTAAGCATTTTTGCACAATGTGCAATGTGTAGAGCCACTGTAGAAAACAACATCAGTGATGGGTCAAGTGCAGTAGGCGCAGGACTAAATAATGGAATTTTATACCTTATGGTAATGCCATATATTATTATTTCTTCTATCGTATATCTTTGGTATAGAAAAACACAAAAAGAGAAACAAGCTCTTTCTATGTAATAATAAATATTGACCGTTTCAAAAAACTTCAATAAGTTCGCCTTGTTGAAGTTTTTTTTTGTAGTATTGGGTATTCCAATCGATTTTTTATGACAGCTAAGCAATTTTTTAGAAAAGTTTTCGGTGTAAAAAATAAAGTCATCGTTGGAGGTGTCTTTATGCTATTATCAGTCCTTATTTATCTTGTTAATATCGAGTTCTACAGTGATGATAAGTATGACTCTTATGTTCAAGATCGAATTGTTGATTTAAGTAAAAATGCCGATGATGCAATATATGAGATCAAGCAATCTCTGAAAGGTCAAAAAGGTGAAAATATTCAATTTAAATCCTTATTGTCTGTTGATTCTGACCCTACATATATTTTTAAAAAAGGAGAGCTGGTCTATTGGTCCGATAACAATCTAAAATTAAAATATATAGAAGATAAGTTATTCAACTATTTTGTTGAAGATGTAATTAAGAAGGAAGATTCTTACTTCTATGTTCGAAAATCCAACATTTTACTTTACAATCAAGATTATGAGATTTTTGTAATAGTTCCTCTTCTTATTAAATCAAACTATCAATCTATTATCCTTCCCGACTATGTCAATAAGTTCGTGTTTGGAAGTAAGCAACAACCTAAGCTAGCAAAATTTAAAGTCAATAGTAATTACAGGAATATTAATACGAAGTTAGATAAATATCTTTTCTCAATTGATGTGTCTAACAAAACGATTGTAGAGTTTTTCCCTTGGCAATCATTTTTGGTTTGTGTTTTACTTGCCGTTTTCTTTCTATTGTCTTCTCTTAGTACATATATTACTGAGAAAATCCTTGAAGGTTATTCTGTTTTCGTGATGTTGTCGGTCTTTTTAGTCGGAGTGGTTTTCTTGCATCAAGTAGTACTTGATATTATCAGTAATCCTCTAATTAAAGACGAATATAAAGTATTAGAGCCAATTCGAACTTCATTTGTAGGGTCATGGGATTCAATGGCCGTAATTTTACTGGACTTTATTTTTTGTTTATTGATTTTTAGATGGATCTCTAAAAACTTTAAATACCTCTTTTCTATTCGGTCAATTATTGAACTGGATTCAAGAGTGAAAATAGGACTTAGTGTGTTGATGATCATTGGTTATTTCTTTATTATCAACGGTTTTAAAGATGTCTTTGTCAATGTATTTGAAATAATATCGACTTATGAAGTAGAGCTCACCTTTTTTGAGATGAATACTCTTATCTTTTTGTCGCAATTGATTGCTTTGATGGGTTTCTTGATGATGGGATTAACAGCTCACTTTTTTATGAGATTGATCTGTTGGTGGTTAGATTTTTATGGAAAATCGATCGCTTTGTTAATTTCAATTCTAACGGTATTTATTCTTCAATTTTTCTTTGAGCCTTTTGATCTTATTTTGATAAACCTCGTTGCTATTTTTATTGGGGTTTCTCTCATGATCAAATCACCTAATCATTACGCTAGTGGTAGGTTTCCTGCAATTATGTATCTCATTTCACACATTGTTTTATTCTCAACAATGGGTGCAATAGTGATAGAAGGCGTTCAAACAAAGAAAGACGAAGCCTTTAAGCAAAAGTTTGCCTTAAAGTTGATGGATAATGATGACTTTGTAAAAACTCTTCTAGAAAAAACAATTGCTCAAATTGAAGAGGATAACAGTGTGATAGATGCAATGGCCTTTCTCAACAAACCCTATGGTATTGAAGTGTCCAAGAACATTAAATTAGAATTAGTGGAGTGGTTGGGCAATAGGTTTGACATCAAAGTCAATATGCTTTTTGATAATGGAGAAAATGTGTCAGGTGAATACGACTATAATCAGCTACTTAATGCTTTTCAAGAGAATAATGACTCTAAAATTTCATTGGGGTTAAATACTAAAATGGATCTTCAAAAAGGTACGTACAGTTATCTTTGTAATATACCAATTGTCGATAAATTTGAATCTACAGATACATTAGGATATTGTCTTATAGAGCTTTATCAAAAGTCAATTGGTGGTAAATACTTCAGGTCAACGTTATTAGATGAAGATTTTATCATAGGGAACTCTCAAGAAGATTATTCTTACGCTATCTTTTTTAAAGGAGAATTAATTTTCAGTGCGGGAGATTATAATTACTCCAATAACTTCTTAGAAGAGTCTTTTAAAGAGGGGACAATCTACTTACTGTCAAACGTAAAATTCAATGGATATGAACACCTTTTGTTACCTAATACCAATAATAGAATTGTTGTGATTTCCTCCAAGGAATTCAATTACCTCAATTATTTTAAGGCTTTTTCTTCCTATTTTACAGTGCTGGTATTTATAGTTTTCTTTACGTTCAACCTCACAAATTACCTTAGAAACCCCTTAGAGTATTCGAGAAGTTTCTCCACAAAAGTACAAATCTACCTGAACCTTTCGATTTTCTTTCCAATCTTCTTACTCGCCATAGTAATGGGTTCAGTAATGGTAACAACTACAAAAATGGAGGTTGAAAGACAGTACTTAGAGAAAGCTCAAATTGTGGCAAGTAACCTTTTCAAAAATCACGAGTTATCAAAAAATTACTCAGAAAATGAAACGATAAAGCTGGATGTTTTCATTGAAGAACTGTCTGATATTATGCAGGCTGATATTCGTTTTTATAACAAACAGGGGATTTTAAAATCGGCTTCTGATAATGAGATCTTTGATGAAGAAATTCTATCCACCGAAATTAACCCTCAAGCTTATGTGGGTATTGTAGAGGAAAAGAAGACAAGAGTTGTACTTAAAGAACAGATTGGTACTTTGGAGTATAATACATCATATATTGGTGTAAAAGCTTTCAATACAGGTAAGGTAATGGGGATTGTGAGTATACCGTTTTTCAAGTCATTGAATCGTTTGGATGATAGATCTTTGGAGGTAATTACTACCATCATGATGATATTTACGATATTATTCTTGACTTTACTTCCTATTGTGCACTATGCAGCTCAGGGTCTTTTAAGTCCAATTAAATTGATTATTCCTGAGTTGAATAGAATTACTTTGAGTAAGAAAAATGAGCCTATTCAATATAATGCCCACGATGAATTTGGTCAATTAGTAGGGGAATACAATAAAATGCTTGCTAAGCTAGAAGAGTCCAAAAAAGAATTGGAACAAAGCCAAAGAGAAAGTGCATGGAGGGATGTAGCAAAACAGGTAGCACATGAAATTAAAAACCCTCTGACTCCAATGAAGTTGTATTTGCAACAGCTGGAAAGGGTAGCACATACCGATGATAATCCGAAGCTGATGAAAGCTACTAAAATGCTTATAAATCAAGTAGATACATTGAGTGGTATTGTCACTTCATTCTCTTCATTTGCTACTATGCCTGTTCCAAAAAGAGAAGAATTTAATTTATCAAAAGTAATTCAACAAACCATTCTTTTGCATTCAAGTAAATCCAATATTCATTTTTCAGATACTCAGATTGGTGCTGATGTAATTGTCGAAGGAGACGAGAAATTAACGGCCAGAATTTTGAGTAATTTGATATTAAATGGAATACAGGCGATTGATGGAGATAAGGAGTCGAAAATTATTATTGACCTTTACGAAAATGGAGAAAAGGCAATTGTAACCGTGATTGATAATGGTAATGGAATTCCTGAAGATGTTCAAAATAAGGTTTTTGTACCAAACTTTACGACCAAAGAAACGGGTTCAGGCATTGGTTTAGCCGTAGCGAAAAGGGGAATCGAGCAAATGGGTGGAAGCATTTGGTTTGAAACAACCGAAGGTGATGGTACCTCTTTTTTCGTAGAATTTTTAATGGTCTAACCAGTGTTGAATATGATTCAATTGTTTGCTCTAGTTTCAAATGTACAACTGCGTAAAAGCTAGAAACTAACGCTTATACCAGGACCAATCATCCAGAAGAAGGTCTCTGCCTTTAAGAAATATCCAAAGCCAACATAAAGTGGTAAAGAGAGTTTTCTCCCAGGCCGTTGTAACGGGTGGACACTTGCCAAGGCGACAATTCCTAAGTCTCTATCGACATCGATATTGTCGCTAAGGTTAAAGGCGTTCAATGCTATTGATCCAACACCGACTCTATAAGGCCTAATTTTTCCAATGGTTCCTGGCTTAAAGAATTTAAATTGTGCAATGGCGGAAATACTAATACCACTAATACCCGATGAAATATCATCTTCATTAGCTTTCTTCACGAGTAGGCCGGCTGGGAAAGAAAGTTCTACATCAAATTGAGACTTTCTAGCGGCATAGATTTCTATTTTTTTAGTGTGTATTTGTTCAGAATATTTATCTTTTTGGTGTTTTAGATAAATTTCAATCTTGGACCAATCTTCTAGTCTATGAGTTTTTATACCTAAGTACTTGTTGAGTGTTATCAGAGGGTCACTACAGTTGTTTTTTTCGTAATTATGGTATCGAGGTGAAGAGCTACCAGGACAAATGACAATATTATCATCCTTTGCAATTTCAACTAATTGCCCAGCAGGTCCAATGACTCTGACGTCTAAGGTGATATACTGTTTACCATAAAGTAGTCCATCGTCAATCCAGTCAGGGTTAAATCGAAGGATTACATCCGTCATTGCCTTAAAATAAAAAATAGGTTTTTCTATTTCCGAGACAAGGCGAGGGGCATTTCCATAATCAATAGTGACAAAATCAAAATCTCTAGGAGATTGCTTTTCTTTGATTTTTAAGGATAGACCAGTAAACTCATCTCCATTATAAATTTTAAGCTCTTTTCTGTTGATATTTATCGGAATAGAAATCTGCATGGTTTGCATATTCTTTGTGATATTCACGGAGTCGATACTTAAGTTTCGAAGCCCATCAAACATAAAGCGAGCGTGTTGCATCTGTTCTCCTTCAAACTTAATCGCGACAGTTTCACCTGGGAATACATCTAAATTATCCGTCCAGTTTTTACCAGCATGTAACACTTGAACACTATTGATAATTGTTTTTGAATTAATGCTGAAGTTAGTAATAAATACAGGATCATCACCATCCTTAATATACAAATAACCGTCTTGGAAATTGTGGTAATCGTATACCCTTAAGGCACACATTGTCCGGTTATTACTTAAATTATTTTTAGTGAAAAGTTCAGCAACTAATTTCCCGCCTTTTTCCTCTTGTGCCTCAATTCTATAGGTTTTATTCAGTAGGAGCTTTCTATTTTGTTGAATCTGAATTTCTACCCCTTCTTGTCCGTGTTCTTCTGCGTCATAAATGACCTCACTTTTATCAGTAGAAAGGAAAGTAAGACGTGGAGCTTTGACCGTGAACCTTAAGTTTAGAGGAAGCGTTTCATATTGGGGTTTTCCAAACAAAAAGTTAGGGGCAAAGGTTTCAAGAGCTATTTCTGTAGAAAAAGTATTTAATGACTTTGGTAAAATACCAAGAAAAATTCTATTCTCTCTTCTAGAAACCCTCCAAGACATGAATTCCTGTTCGTGCCAAATATTGTCCACCCTGATGTTCATTGGTTGATTGGTCAATATTTCATATTCTTTTTCTTCGCCAATATATAATTCACGTACTTCACTACCTTTCTTGTCGATCAGTTCGACCGAAGTATTGGTGAAAGGCATTAGTTGCTGTTCATAGGTCAGTTCTTTTCCATCGGCCGTCCACAATGCAATAATCACTGCTGGGCGGAGCGTTGCAGTTGCTTTATTAAACTGAATACGAAATTTATAGATGTTATCAGCAACCGGTAAAGGGTAATCAACGACTTTGATTTCCGATGTGGGAATTAATTTAAGATCGACAATATTATCATCATTTTTTAGATAGACTCTAACTTCAAAAACCTGATCAATACTGTTAAAATGAAAAGGGAGTGTTTTTTCATTTCTTCTTTTTCGGTTGAGTATTATCCCATGAGATGTAAGATTAGTGATAGTAGTATCACTAATGATTTCAATATCTTTAATGTAATGCCCTACTTTTTGAGCGTGAGTATTTTCGCCCAACAGAGAAAAAAATAATAAAGCGAATATGAAAAAAATCCTTTGTGAGTTATTCATGCTATTAAACTTAGAAGCACTAAAGTTACATTAAAGACGCAATTAAATACAATATACAAAAAAGATTGAGGGGTGATATTGTTGATTTTATAGAATCTATTAGTAATTTAACATGACTTTAAATACGAAGAACACAATTGAAAGCCTCTCTTTAAGTGAAATTACACTTTTTTAAACAAATAAAAACAGTTTATCGCTATTGAAAAAAACTTTCTATTCATAAAGGATAACGTACAATTCGTTTATTAAGATGGAGTTTTTATCATAAAGAGAAATGGTGTAAGTTCAATAATTAAACTAACGAAATAGCTTATGGAAAAATCAACAATTGAAGAGATTAAAGAGCGATTCGATAATGACGTAGAACGCTTCTCTAACTTAGAGACTGGCCAAGTTTCAACAATAGATGCAACAATAAGCTTAGAACTAATAACTGAAGCTGCAAAAAATGTAAATACAGAAGCGAAAGAGTTATTGGATATTGGTTGTGGAGCTGGAAATTACACCCTTAAAATGTTAACCAAGATTGCTGATTTGAATTGTACACTTAATGACTTAAGCCTTCCAATGTTGGAAAGAGCAAAAGAAAGAGTGAGCAGTCAAACACAAGGTAATGTGACCGTATTGCAAGGTGACATTAGAACAGCTGATCTAGAAGAAGGGAAGTTTGATATTATATTGGCAGGTGCCGTATTACATCATTTAAGAGACGATAAGGATTGGGAAGAAACATTTACAAAACTCTTTAAGTTGTTGAAAAAGGGAGGGTGCTTGATGATTTCAGATTTAGTACTTCAAGAAAATCCCAATATTAATAAAATGATTTGGGAGAAATATGGTTTATACCTTGAGAGTGTTGGAGGTGTAGAATATAGAGAGAAAGTACTAGATTATATTGAGAAAGAAGATTCTCCTAGATCTATTACGTATCAATTAGAGTTGATGAAGAAAATAGGTTTTTCTTCTACAGAGATTTTACATAAAAATTTGTGTTTTGGAGCTTACGGCGGAGTAAAATAAGTCAATAACTAAATTGTGCCAAAGTAATTATTCGTGACTCTTATTTTTCAGTTATTTTATTTTTATATGGTATTGAATATTATATCATTTCTTGTAGTTGATTTTGGTCAATTAATGTCAAATAATAGAATTACGGAATTATTTCTAAGGTGATTTCTGTTAAATTACATTGAAGTATAACCTACTTTCAGTAATAAAAACATAAACCTTAATTAATTTTTTGATGTTTACAATACATACCTTAGATCTTAACTTTTTAGAAAATCAGGAAGCAATTGCTTCTTACCTAATTGAAACTTCAGAAGGTCCTATTTTGGTAGAAACAGGACCCTATTCGACATTTAAAAACCTTGAAAATAAACTAAATGAATTTGGATATAAGCCGGAAGATGTACAGCATGTATTTATTACACATATACATTTAGACCATGCAGGAGCAGCGTGGAAATTTGCAGAATTTGGTGCAAAAGTTTATCTTCACCCTTTTGGAGAGAGGCATATGGCCGATCCAACTAAACTTATGGCTTCCGCAAAACAGATCTATAAAGAAGATATGGATCGACTTTGGGGAGACATGAAATCGATTCCTGCTAATTTATTACATGCTACTGCTCATGAAGAAACAATCACGATAGGCGAAATTGAAATCAAAGCTTGGCATACGCCAGGGCACGCCAACCACCATATTGCATGGCAAATAGGGGATAACTTATTTACAGGCGATGTGGCAGGAGTGAAAATTGAAAACGGTCCAGTTGTGGCTCCTTGTCCACCACCAGATATTAATTTGGAGAAATGGCAAGCTTCAATTGATTTAATTCGCGAAATATCTCCTTCAAATTTATACTTAACTCACTTCGGAGCCGTTAGTGATATAGAAAGTCACCTTATTGCACTAGAAAAAGACCTTTATGAAACTGCTGATATTATTAAAGGTTATATTGATCAAGGATTATCCCTTCCAGAAATGGAAGATCTATTCATTAATCATGTAGATAACGCATTAAGGGCACTAAATTTGACGGAAGAAATGCTGAAACAATATGATGCTGCTAATCCACCATTTATGAGTGTGGCAGGATTGTTAAGGTATTGGCAGAAAAAATTGAACTAGAAACTTTTTAATAGGTTAAACAAATAATGGAGATAATCTCAGGTCTTGTTATTATATTTTTTGCATGTATTATTATTTGGAAAGCATGCGATGGTTTTGAAGATGCATCAGGATTCTTAGGCCGTAATATGAAGGGAGGAGTAAAGGGAGCAACAATCGATGCGATCGGTAGTTCAATGCCAGAGTTATTTACAACGTTCTTCTTCTTAGTGTTAACAGGTGATGCTGCAGGTTTTGCCAGCGGTATAGGAACCACATCAGGTAGTGCAGTTTTTAACATTATGATTATTCCAGCGGCAGTAATTATGAGTGTTATTGTAATTAATAGAAAAGTTCAATATATCAATGTTAACCCGAAAGTGATATTGAGAGATGGAATTGCTCTAATGCTCGCTATCCTTTGTTTAATTATTTTTGTCTCTGAAAAGACTTTGGAGTGGTATCACGGTGTATTTTTGATGTCGCTTTATGTTGTCTATGTTATTTCACTATTCTTTATCAAAATGGATTCTGAAGGTGATGATGACGACGAGTATGAATATGAAGCAGGATCTGGAGGAAGAATAAAAGCTTTATTGAAATTGGATTTATCTCATGCTATCTTAGGTAACAACGTAATGAATTCAACTAGAGCATGGATACTTTTAATTTTATCTACTTCTATTGTTGGAGGATCTTGCCACCTTTTGGTAACAGGATGTGAGATGCTAGGAGATGGTTTAAATTGGAATACCTACGTAGTAGCTCTAATTTTTGCTGCAGCAGCAACATCAGTTCCAGATACAATTATCTCTGTAAAGAGTGCAAACAATGGTGCTTACAATGATGCAATTTCCAATGCACTAGGTAGTAATATTTTTGATATTTGTTTTGCTTTAGGTATGCCACTAACGATTTATACGTTGGTGTACGATAAAAGCATTGTGATGACGGGAGGTAACGATGAGATGAACTTTATTGGGCAGTTCAGAGTTTTACTTCTTTTCTTAACTTTATTTGCTACCATGATTTTCTATTATGGTGCAAAGAGAAAGAAATTGGGAGCAAAAAGCGGTTATTTATTAATCCTTCTTTACGTTCTATTTATCGCCTATACATTGGCATACACTTATGACGCTTCGTTTATTGATGGTTTAAGTCAGTTCTTAATTGATATCAATGACTTTTTAGTAAACCTTAGTCCTTTCCATAAGTAAGTGTGATAACATTATGAAAAGAGGGTCAGTTCTTTAAAAAAGAGCTGACCTTCTTTTGTTTGATGCAAAAATGAAATTATTTATCTTTCGTGTTAAAGATTAAAAAATGAACACAAAGAGATTAGATCAACTATTTGCTTTTTATAAAGAAGATCCCTCAGATCCTTTTGTAATCTATGGGATTGCAACAGAATATGCGTCAGTAGAAAACTGGGAGGAAGCCATCAAATATTATGAGATTCTATTAAAAGAGCATGAGACTTATACTGGTACATATTACCATGCAGCTTATGCTTATGCAGAAAATGGACAATCAGATAAAGCTGAGGGGACTTATAAGACGGGTTTGAAAATATGTCAGCAGGAAAAAGATCATCATGCTTTTAAAGAATTACAATCTGCTTATACTAATTTTCAACTAGAGGAAGATGACGAGTGGTAAAAACATTTATTCTCTTTCTCAGCTGAATCGAAGCATTGAACTTCACCTACTAAAGGTGAAGTCTTCTTTTTGGATAAAAACGGAGATTGCCCAGTTGCAATATCATTCGGGATATGCTTTTTTAGAATTGATTGAAAAGAATGAAAACCAGATAATAGCAAGGAATAGGGCAACTATTTGGAATCCTGAATTGCAGGTGTTCAGACATCGTTTAAAATCAATTTTTGATGAAGTATTGAAGGTCGGAGTTAATGTTTTAGTGGAAGTGTCAATCAAATACCACGCAGTCTATGGCCTTTCATTACAAATTGAAGATATCGATGAGACATTTAGTATAGGAGAGCTTGAAAGAATACGCAAAGAAAATATTGCAAAGCTTGAACAGTTAGGTGCTTTTGAATGGCAAAAACAAATGAAGCTTCCCATTGTACCCCAGAGAATTGCAGTAATATCTTCTTCAAAGGCGGCTGGTTTTGAGGATTTCAAGCAACATTTATTATCCAATAAAGACAACTATAAATTTTCGATAAAACTTTTTAAGGCCTCTGTACAAGGGCAAAATGCAAGTGAGGAATTAATCGCTGCTCTTCATAAAATTGATACTGATGATTTTGATGTTGTAGTAATGATTAGAGGAGGAGGAGCAAAAGCAGATTTAGTCGTCTTTGATGATTATCATTTATCTTATGCAGTAGCAAAATGTGGATTGCCTGTATTGTCGGGTATTGGACACGAAAGAGATTTGTCTATTGTAGATAGGGTTGCTTTTGAAAATTTTAAAACACCCACTGCGGTAGCCCATTTCTTATTGGATAAAGCATTTGGATTTGAAAAGAAGATCGATTTAAAATTAGAGCGTATCCACCGAATGCTAACAGAGAAGGTGCATTTTAGAAAATCTACTTTGAAATTCCATTTTACGAAAACATTACCTGCATTCCAGAAAAAAATTGAACAAGAACACTTTAAGATTGAAAAACAACTGCTTAAGTTGAAAAGTTTAATTACAACAAAAGCTGATTTTGAGAAGTTTAAACTAAATCAAAAAAGGGTATACTTTTCGAGATTATCAACAAAAAGAGAAGTAGAAAAACTAGATCAATTGTGGGGGCATTTTCAAATTTCAATAAAAAACCGTGTAAAAGAGGAGCAGTATAAACTGTCAATGAAAGAGGTTACAGTAAAATCTAAAGACCCAATGGAAGTTTTAGCACTTGGCTATTCGATGACTTTGAAAGAGGGTAAACTCGTTGACCCACAAAAATTAAAAAAAGGAGATAAAATCCAAACGCATACACATCTTAAAATTATTGAAAGTATAGTCGATAAAGTAGACGAAAAATTGTAATATTTTTCGACTACCTCTTAACTTGCATCCACAATATTGAAAGAAAAGAATGTCAGACAAAAAAGAGAATTTATCATACGAATCTGCCCTTGAGGAATTAGAAAGTATTCAAAGGAAATTAGAGTCAGAAGAAGTTCCAATAGATCAACTTTCACAATTGGCCAAAAGAGCAAAATTCTTGGTACAATGGTGTAAAGAAAAGTTGAAGGATATTGATAAGGAATTATCAGAAATTTTTGTCGAAGACCAATAGATTTTTTTGAATGAAAGAAACAAAGAATTTACCTTATTTTATATCAAGAAGGTTAAGTCAACATAGAAATAATTCATTTACAAAGCTGATATCAAAAATAGCTATTGGTAGTGTGGCGTTGGGTGTGGGTGCCTTAATTTTGGCATTTTCAATCTTTTATGGATTTAAAGAAGGTATTGAAGAAAAACTTTTCTTGCATGTAGGTCATCTTAATGTTGAAAAGTTTACAATGAATAGGAGCAAAGAAGAGCCTCCTGTCAACGTAAATAAATCTGTTCTCTATAATGAGAAAGAACATCTTCCTGGTGTGAAGAACGTATATAGTTACGCACATAAGTGGGGTTTACTAAAATCAAATGACGAGGTGTCAGGAATTTTGATAAAAGGATTATCCGAAGATTATGATGTATCGAGGTGGGAAAGTCAGATGGAAGAGGGTAGATTTCCTCAGTTTGAGAAGGATAAAAAAGGGTCAAAGGAAATAGTGATCAGTAAAGCCCTAGCGAACAAAATGCACTTGAAGATTGGAGATGATATTATTATCTATTTTATCCAACAACCACCAAAGGCCCGTAAAATGAAAATCTCAGGAATATACAATACTGGTCTAGAAGATTTTGATGAGCTAGTAGCGTATGGAGATATAAATTTAGTAAGAAGGCTTAATAGTTGGGGAGACTCTTTAGTAGGAGGGATGGAACTGATACTTCATAATTTTGATACAATTGAAGCGACTGCAGAGTATTTAGATGAAAATTATGTTGATGTTCATCTTATTTCAAGAAGCGTAAAAGATAAGTATGCTCACTTTTTTGATTGGTTCCAAATGCTTTATAACAATGTTTGGATTTTCTTAATTGTGATTACAAGTGTAGCTATTTTTAATGTGATTTCGATTATGTTGATTTTGATTATGGAACGAACTTCTATGATCGGAACATTTAAAGCACTAGGTGCTACAAATAATCTTTTACAGAGGATTTTTATTTATGATGGAATTCGAATGGCAGTAAAAGGAATGTTGATTGGTAATTTCATCGCTATTTCTTTTGGTATAATCCAAAATCAATTCAAATTGATACCACTTGAAGCATCCACTTATTATCTTGATCATGTACCTTTTAGTTTTCATTGGGATACAATTTTCATTATTAACATCACAATAATCATCTTGACCTCAGTGAGTTTGCTCGTGCCTACTTCTATTGTTTTAGGTATATCACCAATCAAGTCCATCAAATTTAATTAACGATTACGTTTTTTTAGAAATTTATCTTTTTAAAGATTCGAATTAAAATATAACTTTGCAATGCTAGGTAAATATGAGGTAAATCCACCTCGAAATGCAACTCGTTTACTTCGCATTAGACCACTTCTTATGGGAGTGGTTTTTTTGTTGTTGGGGTTGAAAAACAAAAACGCCTGTACAACAAAGAATGCACAGGCGTTTTGGATCTGTTAGCCCTTTATTATTAGGTAGTTGCACATTTAAAATTGGGATAAGTTGGATTATTATTTTTTAGTCTAATCAAGGCAGAATAGAAGAACATAGCTGAAGTTACGTGATGATATTCTAACGAAGAGTAGGCTAAAAAAGAAAATCCAAAACTTCCGATTTTAATTGTACAACTGCTTAAAATACTCTTAATATAATTCAGGGTATTCATTTGGTTTTACTTCTGACATGATCTCATAAGCCGCTTCAAAAATATCTTCTGTATTCGGCTTAGAGAAATAATCGCCATCCGATGCATAAGCAGGTCTATGAGGCATTGCAGAAACACATACTGGAGATGAATCTAAGAATTCATAGGCTTTGTGTTCATCAATTACTTGTTGCATCATATATCCTGTTCCGCCACCCGGCATATCTTCATCAGCAAAAATGACTCTATTCGTTTTTTGAATAGAAGCTTTAATAATTCCTGTTGTATCAAACGGCAATAATGATTGAACATCAATCACTTCAGCACTAATTCCAATTTTAGCCAATTGATCCGCTGCTTCCATCACGATTCTACACATTGAACCATACGTTACAATAGTGATATCTTGACCTTCTTTAATGACTTCAGGGATGCCAAGTGGTGTACAAACTTCATCAATGTTTTCAGGCATTTTCTCTTTTAAGCGGTAGCCATTCAAACATTCAATAATTAATGCAGGTTCATCAGACTTGAGCATAGTATTGTAGAAACCCGCTGCTCTTGTCATGTTTCTTGGTACTAAAATATTAATACCTCTCATACTATGAATGAGTGCAGCCATTGGTGAACCAGAGTGCCAAACACCTTCTAAACGGTGGCCACGTGTTCTAATGATCAGTGGAGCTTTTTGACCGCCCTTTGTTCTGTATTCCAGGCAAGCCAAATCATCGGTTAATGCAGTGATAGCATAATAGATATAATCCAAATATTGGATTTCAATGATTGGTCTTAATCCACGGAGTGCAGCACCAATACCTTGACCGAGAATAGATGTTTCTCTAATACCAGTATCAGTAATACGGATT
Source organism: Flammeovirga sp. EKP202 (assembly GCF_014534745.1). Lineage (GTDB taxonomy): Bacteria > Bacteroidota > Bacteroidia > Cytophagales > Flammeovirgaceae > Flammeovirga. The sequence goes on along the minus strand of NZ_JACVVP010000016.1, from coordinate 121,513 downwards.
TCACCATATTTATCTTGCAGGTCAGCAAAAGCTTGGTTTACATCACCAATTTTACCCACATCTTCACCAATGGCGAAAACTAATGGGTTCTGTTCAAACATTTTATCAAAGCAAGCTTGCATAATTTCTCTGCCATCAACCATAGGTGAATTGGCATTGTAAATAGGAAGTACTTCTTTGATATGTTTTGTAGCAGCTGCAGACTCACTATATAGGTGACTGCTGTATCTTTCGTAATTTTCTCTTCTCTCTTTCTTTACCCATTCTTGCATGTCTGTTTTGATGGGTAAATTAGTATTGCGGAGTTCTCTTAAAGATTTTCTGATGACAGAAATGGCATCTTTACGAATAGGGTTGATGGTCTTTTTAAGCTCTTTTGCTAAACGTAAGATTTCATTGTTCTCAGGAAGTGAACTTACAGCTCTGTTCATCAATTGCATTGCTTCATCGTATTCCTTTGTCATACTTACTTTGAAGCTGTCCCAAGCTGCTTTTCTTTCTTTTTTTACCTTTTCAAGGCTTTCCTTTTCAATGACTGCAATTCCTTCTTCTGAAATAAAACCTTCGCCTACAGCCCACTCCTTCATTTTCTTGAGGCAGTCGTATTCTAATTCCCATTCTAAACGTTCTTTTGATTTGTAACGTTCATGAGAACCAGAAGTAGAGTGACCTTGTGGTTGTGTTACATTCACTACGTGAATTAATGAAGGTACGTGTTCTTTTCTTGCAATGTCAACAGCTTGTTTGTATGTTCTTACAAGGGCAGGGTAGTCCCAACCATCTACTGTAAATACTTCAAGACCATTTGAACCTTTTGTTCTTTGGAAACCTTTTAGAGCTTCACTAACACTATTTTTGGTCATTTGATATTCGTTTGGAACGGAGATACCATATCCGTCATCCCAAACGGCACAGACCATTGGAACCTGTAGAACACCTGCAGCATTGATAGATTCAAAAAATGCACCCTCAGCACATGAGGCATTACCAATACTACCGAATGTTACTTCATTTCCTTTATTTGTAAATTTCTTTGCAGTCTCATTATCCAATAACTCAGGGTTGTTTCTATACAACTTAGAAGCGTAGGCTAGACCTACCATTCTAGGCATTTGGCCAGATGTAGTAGAAACATCAGCACTTGAATTTTTTTGGTTAATTAAATCTTTCCAAGAACCATCTGGATTAATACTTCTAGTAGAGAAATGAGAATTCATACATCTACCACCACTTGATGGTTCGGCTTCTATGTCAGTATGTGCGTATAATTGAGCGTAAAACTCTTGGATAGTTAATTGATTGATTGCAAACATAAATGTTTGATCTCGGTAATAGCCGGAGCGAAAATCGCCTTCCTTGAAGAATTTAGCCATAGCAAGCTGGGCGACTTCTTTTCCGTCTCCAAAAATACCAAATTTGGCTTTACCCATGAAGACTTCTTTTCGACCAATTAAACTCGCATGTCTACTCTCAATAGCTATCCTGAGGTCATTCACTACTTCTTCTTTCGAAAAAGTGTATTCTGAGATTTGCTTTTTTGTCATCTTTATTTAGGACGATTTTTACTATTCGTCATTATTGATTCGATGCAAAAATAAGGAAAAATGTGGGGTTTTAAACCTAAAATTCCTAAAGTGTAAAAAATACGTGAATAATTTTTTTACACTTTAGGAATTGAATAAATACAACTTCTTATAGGAGAGAGAGTTAAGTCTTATTAATTATTTCTTAATAATTCAATATATCTGTTGTATCGTTCTGAAATATCTGTAACGTAATGAACAGGTTCTTTTCCTCTTGCATAGCCAAATTTAACTACTTCATCATGGTAATAATGTTTGTTACTTTTGAGTAATAGGTATTTTTCAACATTATCATCCCAAACAAGCGGATCGTGTTCATATTTTTTAGCCAATCGTTGAGCATCCCTTACATGTCCTTGTCCTGTATTGTATGAAGCTAAAACAAATTTCATACGTTCTTTTTCGTCAGGAATATCTTTCCAATACTCTTCAAGCCATTTCAAATATTTTGTACCTGCACGTAAGTTTTGTCTTGGATCGCGGGGATTATTGGCACCATACATCTTGGCAGTTGCAGGCATTAATTGCATAAGTCCAACTGCACCCACCCATGATTTAGCATGAGGATCAAACTTGGATTCTTGGAATACTAATGAAGCGAGCAGTAACCAATCCCATCCCAAGATATCCGCTTGTTCTTTGATGATCTCATCGTATTTTGAAAGTAAACCTCTATGGTCTACACTGCTAAAGTATTCACTGTCAAAACGTTTTGATTGAGCTCTTACATTTTTGAAATACTTGTTATAGATAACATAAAAGTCAGTGGTGTTTTTCATGCTGTCTAACCAGTGACTTACTTTAGCCTTGAGCTCTGGAGACTGTTTTCTTGTGGCCCAAGCAATACGTTGAGGGAAACTAATTGCAGTTTCAATATCAATATTAGGGTAGTAGGTGTTATTCAATTTTGCGATATTTTCGTCTGCTACAGTGAGTTCAATTTCTTTATTAGCCACCTTATGAATAAGCTCTTCAGTACTTGTCGTTTTGTTCGCTAATACGATATTGATGTCTTCCCCTAGCTCATTTTCTAAGTTTTTTAGACGTAAATGATACGGTGTGTTTTCCCTTACTGTCACTGTTTTATTGGCAAGGTCAATTACATTTCTTATGAGCTGTTTATCCGTTTTATGTTTCGGTATTTTTCGCCAATTATCGGGTTTTCTTTGTACGAGTACTTGTTTGATTTGAGCTAAAGAAGTAGTGAAATCCACTCTTTCTTGTCGGTCTTTTGTGATGGCAAGTCCATAAGCAATTAAATCTCCATCACCTTTTTGCAAGGCCATGGATAAACTGTCAATGCTTCTGTAAACTTTAACATGGAGTTCCAAATTAAGATCATGAGCTAATTTTGAGAGTAGTTCATACTCATATCCCATGGTCTGACCTTTATAAATAAAATAAGAAGTAGAACTATATGCAGTTAAAGCAATTAGTTTCCCTCTTCTTTTAATTTCAGGGAAGTCTTTATTGCTAAACTTTTCTTCTTCTATTTCAGTTTCAACAATCTCTTGATTAGCGTTTCCACTATTTTCTCCATTTTTAGTTGTAGTACAAGAAAAATGGAAGAATAAGAGTATTAAAAAGTAGAATAGGTTATACTTTCTATGATTCATTGATCATTTGCTAGTTTTAAAAAAATATTTGACTGTAAATATAATCTATAATCTTAATAAAAATGTATTCTTCAAGGAATTCTTATTCCATGGTGAATCCCATTACTAACACATCGTCAGTTTGTTCCTCACTTTTTTTCCATGTTGAGAAGGTGTTTTCAAGAGTACTGCCTTGCATTTTCATTTCCATATTTCTATTCTCAAATAGTGTGTTTTTTAATCTTTTTGGCATAAACTTCTTCAGTCTTTCACCACCGAATTGATCTTGGAAACCGTCACTATACATGTAAAATCTCATATTTTCATGATATAAAAATTCATGTTTGCTAAAAGGAACAGGCAATTGATCAGGATGAAACATTCCAATAGGTTGGCGATCACCTTTTATGCAAATAAGCTCTTCACCATCAGTATATAATAAAGGGTTTTTAGCTCCTGAAAATGAGCATATTTTATTATTTGTATCAAATACCGTGAGTGCTAGGTCCATACCATCTTTATTACTTGTGGTTTCTTGTTTCAGTTTTTTTCGAATGGTTAGATCCAATTGATTTAGGATTTCAGCAGAGTCAAATACTTGTTTGTTGATGACAATATTGGTTAAAGCTTCAGAACCTAAGAGTGACATGAAAGCACCTGGTACACCATGACCTGTACAATCCACCGCAGCGATGACTGTATATTGTTCTTGTTTGTAAAACCAGTAAAAGTCACCACTGACAATATCTCTTGGCTTGAAAAAGATAAACCCATCTTTGACAATTTCAGAAAAGCGATGGATAGAAGGGAGGAAACATCTTTGAATTTGCTTTGCGTAATTGATACTTTCAAGGATGGCATGATTCATAGATTCAATTTGAACGTTTTTCTTTTTCTCTAATTCTATGTAAGCATCCTCTAATTTTTTATTACTCTCCTTGAGCATGTCATTCATGACAGATATTTCTTCAGCGTTTTGACGTACTTCTTCTTCTGCGGAGATTAACTGTCCATTGGTTTCTACTAATTCATTTAATGTCCTCAATTGCTGATCAACAAAAAATTTAGATAAGAAAAAGAGCATCGTGGAAATCATAGAGAAATTGATCATGAGTAACATATTGAAAACATGATAATTTTTCAGTGATTTAGGAGTGATATGTTCAATGTCATGATCAATTAAAATCACAATGCCCATTAAAAAGACAAAAATGCAAAGCCAATAATATAAAGATTTCCCTCTGTAAAAAGCTAAAGTCGAAGTCAAAGCAAAAAGAGACCATATCATAACCACCCCAGTAGAACGAGTTCCTCCTAAAATGATTTGAAAGATAAAAGGCAATAGTATTGAAAAGAAGGTTTGTAAAGCTTTACAGGATCTTTTAAAATCTTTTGTGGCCCAAAAGTAGAGATTGATAATACTGAAAATGACGTAGCCTAATGGGATATAACCTGCCGTTTGAAGATCAAAATAAAACGAAAGCCCACTCCAAGTTGTACCACCAAAAGTCATAAGAATAGAAAAGAGTAAAAAATTTCTATCTGACTCCCTTTGGGTCACTTCTTCAAACAGCTCTGAGATTCGTTTTTTTATAGATTGCAACAACGGGTAATTTATTAAAGGTATTTCAAGTTTAATGGACATCTGTTATTCTTGTCTAATGGCCTACCTTATGTAATTGAAATTACAAACAGCTCACGATATATAGATTGGGTCAATAAATGTTATTGTAAATTTACATTAGTGTAAAATCACCGAAATACATTTAGATTAGCACTTTTAATCTAAGCCAAAAGTGAAATTTAATTTTTGACTTAGGAGTTAATATTTAATTTCGTGTTTTTTTTTATCAATAGATATCATTTATAAATATGTCACAAGAAAAATCTTTGAATTCTCCATTAGTAGTAATAACAGGACCGACTGCAAGTGGTAAAACAGCTTTGGCAACACACTTGGCTGCTACAATAAATGGAGAGGTAATTAGTGCAGATTCTAGACAAGTTTACAAGCGGATGGATATTGGTACAGGAAAAGATTTATCAGAATATATTGTCAATGGGAAACCAATACCTTATCATTTAATTGATATTTGTGAGCCAGGGGAGACCTTTAACGTTTACCAATTTCAGAAATATTATGCACAAGCTATCCAGCAAATTCAGTCGAACCATAATATTCCAATTTTAAGTGGTGGAACGGGGTTGTATATCGAAGCCGTGACATTGGAAGGTTATGAACATATTTGGATTCCAAGAAATGAAGAATTGAGAGTCTCTCTTGAAGGAAAGACAGTAGATGAATTATCGGTAATTTATGATGAGATAAAAACAAATCACGATGATCATAAAGGGATTGAGCATCGCGAACGATCACTAATAAGAGCAATCGAGATAGAGTCGTTTCTGAAAAGCGATCAAATATCAAATGACAGACCTGTTGATATACCACAATTACAGACTTCAAACTTCGCAATTCTCATTGATAAAGATACGAGATGGAAAAAAATTGAAAAACGATTGGATGAGCGATTTAAAGAGGGTATGATTGATGAAGTGAAAGCTTTATTAGATGAAGTGGGAGCAGAGAAATTGAAAAGCTTTGGTTTAGAATATAGACATATAACTGAGTATTTGTTGGATGAAATTTCATTTGAAGAAATGAGAGAAATACTAATGGTTTCTATTCGTAAGTTTTCGAAAAGGCAAATGACTTGGTTTAGGAGAATGGAGAAAAAAACTCAAATCCATTGGATGCCTGTAGAATGGGAGATGGAAAAGAAAATTGATTTTGTGAGAACAAAAACGGGGTTGTAATCATTATAAGAATTGATATATCAACATTAGGTGGAGAAGTATTTCATATGATAAGCTATAAAAAAAAGAGGCTGTTTCAACTTTAATTGAAACAGCCTCTTTTTTATTTTTTCTTTTTAGGTATGAAAATGGTCATCTCATCATCCACTTTTATCGCTTTCTCAAAATTATTTTGTTGCTGATAAGAAGGATTAGACTGTTGTTGTTGGTTAAAATATGGATTGTTTTGTGCTTGTTGCTGTTGCATCTTCATCAATCTTTTGCTTAAGATACCCATTAAGAACTTAATAATGACTTTAGAATATCTTTTGAAAAGAAATACAAATGCAGCGACAACAATTAATATTTTTATTAGCATAAGTATAATTTGTATAATTTAATTTCGTAATGTTTCTGTATTAAAGCTTCAATAATGAAAATATTGAAGAGTTAACTGTATATTTGTCTTTTTGCAAATATAAACACTTTAATATAACGTAAGGTAAGGTGTCTATGTTTAATAATTGAAATTTCTTTAGGTTAAATTAATAAATGTTGGAAATCTTATATCAAGATGAACATTTTGTAGCCATCAATAAACCCTCAGGCTTAATGGTACACCCTTCAGAACTAACAGGACGTGAAGGAGAGTTTGCAATGTATTTATTAAGAGATCAGTTGGGTAAATATGTGTATCCATGTCATCGATTGGATAGAGCTACTTCAGGAGTGTTGATTTTTGCATTCAGTTCAGAAATGTGTCAACAATTTCAAGAGTTGAATAACGAAAGTGGAGAAGTTAAAAAAGAGTACCTTTCCATAGTAAGAGGACATTTATTGGAAAGTAAGATGTTGACTAAAGATATCAAAAACAGGTACGATAAAGTCTATAAGTCGGCTAAAACATATATAGAACCATTGGAGAGAGTAGAGTTGCCTATTCCAGTGGGGCCTTATCCAACCTCAAGGTACACTTTAGTTTTGTCAAGACCTTATACAGGGAAGACACATCAAATCAGACTTCATTTGAGAGGAGAAAATCATCCTATCATTGGTGATAGAAGGTATGGTGACCATCGCCATAATAATATGTTCTTGGAGAAGTTTCAATTAGACCGATTATGGTTACATGCTTGGAAGTATAGTTTTGTACATCCCATAACACAAAAGTTGACGGAGATAAAAGCAGAACTACCAAGTGATTTTAAAGAGATATTAACATTAATAGATATTAATTATGAGTAAGGTACTCGTGGGCGTATATAACGAATTGGAAGTTGCTAGAGTAACAGATTTTGGTTATTTCTTTGCAACGGAAGATGGCGACGTTTTTATGCCTAAAAGGTTAGCAAAAGGAGAGTTGAAAGTGGGGGAAACCACAACAGTTTTTATTTATACAGATCAAGATAGAAGGTGGGTTGCGACACATGAAAAACCGAAAGGGATTGTGGGCGACTTTGTAACTCTACCATGTAAAGATACCAACCGAATGGGAGCTTTCTTGGATTGGGGAATATCCAAAGATTTGTTCGTTCCTTTTGCAGAACAGGAAGAAGCTCTCAGAAAAAAGAAGTATTATACAGTATATATTGACCTGGATAGGAAAACAGGAAGGGTTTTTGCTTCTACGAAATTGTATAAATATTTATCCAGAGATACTTCATCTTTTTATACTGATCAGGAAGTTTTTTTATACATAGCTCATGAAGTAGAACTTGGGTATGAATGTATTGTCAACAAAAAATGGAGAGGTTTACTATATAAGAATAAAGTATTTAAACCTTTAAAAGAAGGGAGTAAGATTAAAGGTTTTATTTCTGCCATACGACCCGACGGAAAACTCGATCTTTCGCTAACAAAACAAGGCTATCACTCAGATGATGTTGACAGAAAAGGAAAAGAACTAATTCTATTAATGAGAAAAAAAGGGGGGTCGATGCCGTTTAACGATAAGAGTCATCCGAAAGATATTATGCGTGAATTCCAAATGAGTAAAAAACAATTCAAACAGATTTTGGGTTATTTATACAAAATTGGGGTTGTAGAATTTACAAATGAGGGCACAAAATTGGTAAATATTTAAATTTTGTAATTATTTTTAAAGAAACATTTTGAATATCAAATTAAGATGAAGTAATTGTATAATTATAACATTTCATTTTGATATGATGAAATGAGTACATAGTTAAAAATTGGATAACACTCTATTGAAAGTGCATTCAGAAGTCGATACACTATACCAAAAAATGCGAGGTGCGAATGGAGAAGAACTATTTGCATTTAAAGGCATGATGAATGACGATATTCTCGGTGAGATTTTAAGTAGAGTGGAAGATACTTTGTCTGAGTATGAATCATTAATGAAGCTACAGCGCCGAATTAATGTGATTGCTGTAGAAATCCTTCAAAATATATTTCATCATTTTGAGGGGGTTGATTCCACTACTGTTAACGATCCTTCCCACAATATTGTCATGTTCTTGCTATCTAAAGGAAAAGATGCCTATTATATTATAGCAGGTAATTATGTTCCTATTGAGACCGCGGAATTTTTAAAAGAAAAAATAGATTCTATTAACAATCTATCTGTAGAAGAACTTAAGAAGCGTTACCGCAAAGTTCTCAGTAATGGTGATTTTTCAGAGCAAGGAGGCGCAGGCTTAGGCATAATTGATATAGCTCGTAAATCTGGTCAAAAATTGGACTATGATTTTATCACTAACGATAATAGAAACTCATTTTTTACAATCAAAGTAAGCGTACCCGTATAATCGCACTAGAAGATGAAAGATTTTCTTAAAAAAGATACTCCTAAAACACCTCTTATACAAATGGAATATGAGAGTGGTTATTTTTTAATATCAGGTAGATCGATTCCTGAAAATTCGATAGAGTTTTACAGACCATTATTTGAATGGTTGGATGAATATAACACTAAACCACAGACGAAAACGCAGTTCGATGTGAGATTAGAATACTTTAATACAAGTTCTTCAAAATGTCTAGTAGAAGTTTTTAGAAAACTAGAATTTTTAAAAGCGAGTGGGCATGAAGTTGAAGTAAATTGGTATTACGAAGAAGATGATGAAGATATGCAAGAATCTGGTGAGGACTTCAAAGAAGTAATCAAATTGCCAATTCATATGCATATTTTAGAAGAATAAAAAAAGGAGAGTCTTAATTGCTCTCCTTTCTTTTTTTATTATCATTCCTAGATTTTAGGATCATTTGCTATTGCGGTGTTAATGAGATCATCTACAAAGAATTTTGCTTTCTTAGGTAGCGAAATCACCATCTTACCCGATTGATAGAGCGGTAATTGATCAAATATTTTAGCCACTTTATCCAATTCATCTCTTTTTAAACTAATCTTCAAAAGTTGATTCTCGAATGATGGTTTATTTTTATAAATAGCATCTAATAGTTCATATTGAGGATCCGTGAAAATCAGATCTCCAATTGAAGAACCAATATTGTCCATCTCGTTTCTTTCAATCTGATCCATTAGATAAAAGACTTCAATATCTATTTTACCTTCCTCACTTTCTTCTTCCTCTTCAAGTAAGAATTGATTCTCATAAACCAATAAAATATGAGTAATTAATTCCTGTTGACTTTCAGAGAAATACTTCTTGATGCTTTCCCATTCAATCTCTTCAGTAAAGGCTTCTTTTAAACTGTTGAGTTGTTTTTTATTGTATTTTGAATCGCCTATTTTAACGAATGTTTTATCATTAAATACAGCATCCAGAAGTTTTAATTCAGCTTTTGAAAAATTATTGTCTGCAAAAATAGAATTGTCATCATTCGTTGTGCCGCTTGATGATTCAATCTCATACAACTCTTGAATACTAAAGGTGTGGAACTCATTAGGCTCCTCATCATTGAGGTGTGAGCACTTTTCTAAAATATTTAGAATGAAATGCTCTTGATCCATGTCCAATGGAGTGTTCTCAGGATATTCAAGTGTAGTGATGATTTCACGAACATAATCCAACTGAGCAAGGTTAAAAGTGAGATTGCCAATTTTCACCTCTTTCTTGTTCTTTGTCTCGTCTTCATGAATAATAGACAAAAACTCAAATTCTTGATCGGAAAGCGTAGTCGCCGATGTTAATTCACTATCGCCAAATTCTCTTTCAATCTCATTCATCATGAAAAGAACACTAATGTTTTTCAGAGAATCAATCAGTTCCCATCGGTTTTCGTCCTCGTATTCCCAATCTGTTTCTATTTCATCTAGTTTTTCACTTAAATCCTTGAAAAAAGACAATTGTTCTGCTTTTTGGATTACTTCTTGAATAGCATTGTATACAGGAGTCCTCTTTCCTTTACTGAAGTCAATATTATCAAGTATTGCTTTTACTTGTTGTAACTCAAAAGCTGTAAAAGGAGGGAAAAGAGAAGAATTACTTTCTTCACTTTGATCATAAATAGATTTAAAGAATTCAAACTCATTAAGAGAAAAAATAAAATCGCTTGCTTCTGGAGTAATATTATGAGCTTCCAAATCTAGGCGGTCACTTTTTTCTAATTGATAGATTTCTTCAATGTGCATCTGATGAATTTTATGTTTCGTTCTTAAATACCTCCAATAATAAGGAGATAGAATTAAAATACATAGAGAAATTACAAAACAGATGTAAAAAAACGAATGTAATTTGTACTCTTACTTTCTATTTAGAGGTAGTTTTTGCAGATTTGCAAAGTTAATGGATAAACTGACCTTAAAACTGTGCAGAACTTCATCAAAAATGAGGTGATTGTGATCTTTTTTATTGGACCAATAATAGAAATATACTGAAATAATAATATATGGGATTGTTTGATTTCTTTTCTAGCGACCTGGCAATTGACTTAGGTACTGCCAACACACTCGTTATTCAGAAAGACAAGGTAGTTGTAGATGAGCCTTCAATCATTGCATTAGACCGTCAGAATGGAAAAGTCATTGCTGTTGGTACAAAAGCAATGCAAATGCACGAGAAGACGCATGAAAACATCAGAACTATTCGTCCTCTTCGTGATGGTGTTATTGCTGACTTCCACGCTGCAGAGCAGATGATACGTGGTATGATACGTATGATCAACCAAGGGAAAAAATTCTTTACTCCTTCTCACCGTATGGTAATTTGTATTCCTTCTGGTATCACCGAGGTGGAAAAACGTGCCGTTCGTGACTCAGCAGAACATGCAGGAGCAAAAGAGGTTTATATGATTCCTGAGCCGATTGCAGCTGCAATAGGTATCGGTATTGATATTGAACAACCCGTAGGTAGTATGATCGTAGATATTGGAGGAGGTACGACCGAAATTGCGGTCATTGCTTTATCTGGTATTGTTGGAGATCAGTCAATTAGAACTGCCGGTGATGTATTCACAAGAGATATTTTGGATTATATGCGTCGTCAGCATAACCTATTAATAGGGGAGCGTTCTGCTGAAAAAATCAAAGTAGAGGTAGGTTCTGCATTGACAGAGTTAGATGAAGAAATTGAGCCTTTTGAGGTTAGAGGTAGAGACTTAATGACTGGTATTCCAAAGGTGATAACAGTAACTTACTCTGAAGTAGCTTATGCTATTGATAAATCTATCTCAAAAATCGAGGAAGCAGTATTAAGAGCTCTTGAAACTGCACCACCAGAACTATCAGCAGATATTTATGATAGAGGTATTCACTTAACAGGTGGTGGAGCTTTATTGAGAGGATTAGACAAGCGTTTATCGATTAAAACAAAGCTTCCAGTTCACGTTGCAGATGATCCATTGAGAGCTGTAGTGCGTGGTACAGGTCAAGCATTGAAGAACTTAGATAACTTTAAAGCAGTATTGATGACTTAATCATTACTTATAAGCAATAAAACAATAAAGCTTTGGAAATCGATTTCCAAGGCTTTATTGTTTTATGAGTTTTACGTTATAAGTTGATTATTTGAAACTCTTTTTATTTAAAATGCCCTTCACAAAATCAGTGGCATCTTTTACTTTTTCGTTGATAGGGTCGGTATAATCCTTGAAGTCTTCTTGGAAATTATACGTTTTAGTGCTGTCTTTTGAGATTGGAGAATTATCATAGTTTCCATTCAAAATATTTTCATACTCACCACTTTGTACCCATTTTAATAATTCTGCAATTCGTGTGACTGGAAATGGGTGAGATTCAAAGACTGTGTTTAAAAACTTATGGGTTTTATTCATAATACCCGATTGTCTTTCATATTCCTCCGCTTGCTTTAAAAATTCACCTAAGTTCATTTCTTCAATCATACCTCCACCTGCAATTTTCATCAAAAGATGAATACAAGTTTCAGGGTTTTGAGAAGCTAGCAAGCTTGCTCTGTCGGCAGAAAGTTCACTTTTACGTTCCCATTCTTTTAGTCCCATTATCAATCCTAATATGGCCGTTTTTCCAAGGGGAATACCAATGTCCATAATTGATAGTTTTAGTAGAACTTGTAATAAAGTGTGGTATAAAACATGACCAGATAGAATATGCCCCAATTCATGTGCTATTACGGTAAGAAGTTCTTCTTGATTCAAGGTTTCTACCATGCTTGAGTTTAGTACAATAAAAGGTCTTTCAACCCCAATTGCACCAGCATTAAGCACTGGACTCTGAGAAATATATAATTCAGGAATATCTTTAATGTCAAAAATCTGACAAGCTTCAATTAATAACTCATAAACTTTTGGAAACTGAAGGCCATTAACTCTCACTGATGAAGCTAATGTCATCATTCTTAATGACTTTTCAGTGGTATTACTAATAATGAATTTTAGTAGAGTGTCAAAACCAGGCATTTTTTGTAATGCAGATAACGCTAATTTATCAGTGGGGTGTTCCCAAGAATTAGGATTAATATTGGGGAATTTCTTTTTATGAATTTTTAGTGCTTCTGAGTTCATTTCAATTCTTGCTTAATGCTTTTTTATTTCTAATTTATCATTAATAATTTAAAACTTTCCTATTTGAAAGTGATATTTCAATTCAAGGAATATAAAAAGTGCTTTTAATAGGTATATTTGCTTTTTAAATTAAGGCTAAGTATCTGAAAAGATATATTTTTTCACTGTTGTAAATACTTCACTTGAGAAATCATTTATACATATTTATCATCTTCTTCTCAAACCTATTGTTGATTTCAAGTTGTGTTTCTTATAAAAATTTGGAACAGGATAGAAGTCTTTTGGTAGATCAAAAAATTGAAGGTTCAAAAGCGATAGATAAATCCACTCTTTATTCATACATACGTTTAAAACCAAATCGATCTTTATTCAAGTCGGATATTCGATTGCCTCTTTACTTTTATATGAGGGGTGAGAAATATTACAAAAGAAACTATCAAAAGGATAGTATTAAGTATGCTGATATGACTGAATATTTTGAGGAAGTTATTAAAGCGATGGAAGATGAGTGGAAGGAAGATGTGATTGATAACAGAACATACTTGGATAGTCTTTATCAGCAAGATGTATATTTAGTTTATAAGGAACTGAAAAAAGTGGAAAGACAAACGGTAAGAGATTCTGTTCGTGGCATTAAAAAATTAAGAAAAGTAAAATCGAAATCAATCAGCAAAACAGAAAAAATCGCTGAAAGAGTAGAGAAAGGAAACTGGTGGATGCGTTCAGCCGGAGAACCCCCTGCTTATTTTGATTTAGAAGAATCCCAAAATACTCAAAAACTTCTCGAAAGGACACTACATGCTAAGGGGTATTTGAATGCCTCTGTAGATTTGGATGTTGATACGGTTATTTATAGAGATTACCGATTGATTACTGAAAAATATATCATTAATGAGGAGTCACAATGGAAAGTTAATTCGGTCAAATACAAAACGCCTAGTTACAGTATTTACAACGAGCTTTTGACTTACAGTAAAAAAAGTTATTTGCAGGAGAATGGTCCTTATTCTGAAAATAGTTTACAATTGGAAAGAAGTAGATTAACCAAAGTATTGAAAAATAGTGGTTATTTTGATTTTGCTTCAAACTATATTCATTATGAGGTGGATACAAATAATGTTCAAGGCAAGGTAGATATATTAATTTTAGTTGATGCTCCAAAGTCAGGAGAACGACATACAAGATATCATATCAATGATATTACTTTTGAAACGGACCCTACTGATCCTGTACTTTCGGACACTGTGGAATATGAGGATGTTACATACATTCAGCATGCGAAAAAGTATAAACCTAAAATCTTAGATGGCAAATTAGCCTTAAAAGAAAGTACGCCTTACAACGAATTGTTATCCAATGATACAAGGCGTTTTCTTAGTCAAATGGATGCTTTTAAATTTGTAAACATAGAATATGTAAAAACGGGCAAAGATTCTTTGAATGTTTTTATTTATCCAAGTTCATTTGATAAGTACCAATATGCTTTTGAAACAGGTTTAAATGTGAGCCGATCCTTACCAGGACCTTTTGCAAGTGTTTCTCTAAAATCAAGAAACGTTTTTAGAGGTGCTGAGTCAATAGAGTTTAGAGGTCGTTTTTCATTAGAAGCACAAGCCAGTGTATCAGAAAGCAGCAACGAAATTTATAATGGTACTGAATATGGTTTTAGTACAATCTTAAATATTCCAAGACCATTAATTCCATTTTATAATCGATTCAATGAGTCTTATTATATCAGAAATGCCAAAACGAAAGTGCTGGCGGATGTTTCTTATGTAAGTAGACCCGAATATACACGTCTCAATTTAAAAGGGCTTTTTGGATACGATTGGAGAAACCGTAAAGAAGATTTATTTGAGTTGTCTCTAGCGGATTTGAATGTTGTCAGAACACCATTTTTGAGTAATGATTTCAGAGTGCGTTTACAACAATTAGCGGAACAAGGAAACACCTTACACTATTCATTTGATAACTCATTTGTCTCAAGTACCCACCTCAGTATGTCACGCATGAGGGGAGATTACATGACCAGTTCTTCTAAAGCGTCTTATATGAAGCTTTTTGGAGAAGTAGGGGGTAATATTCTCGATTTAGTAAATCAATGGTCTGGTAGTGAACCTGGGGCGATTTATGGACTTCGTTACTACAAGTTTTTTAAATTCTATTTTGATTACCGTAAAGTGACACCAATTGGAAGTAAGAAAAAACACTTCTTTGCCTCAAGGTTACATATGGGTGTTGCAAAATCTTATGGTGAAGTAGAAGCCTTACCTTATGAAAAATATTTCTTCTCTGGAGGGGGTAACAGTAATAGGGCATGGAGACCTAGACGATTGGGGCCAGGTTCTTACACACCTCCTCAAAATGAAGATGGGTCTTTTAACTACAGTTTTGAGCAGCCCGGTGATATGATCATTGAGTTCAATGTAGAATGGCGTTATAAAATATCACAACTTTTCCAATGGGCCTTTTTTGTTGATGCGACGAATGTATGGTTGTTGGAAGAAGATAATACGAGACCTGGAGGAAACTTTGATGTCACTCGTTTTTGGAAAGAATTTGGAATTGGAGCAGGACTTGGGGCTAGAATTGACTTTTCGTTCTTGCTTATTCGTTTAGATGTAGGGACGAAGATCTATGACCCAGCAAGAAGGGAAGGAGATCGTTTTGTGGCAGGGTATGATTTTCTTGGAAAAGGGACTACTGAATTTAACATCGGTATAGGGTATCCTTTCTAATTATTCTTATTTTTGTGCGAAATTTTAAAACGAATAAATGTCAGAAAAGAATATTGTCCTTTTGTTAGGGGCTAATCTTGGTAATAAGGAAGAAACTCTTCGTCAGGCTGTAATGGAAATTAATAATGATATTGGAGAGGTTTTAAGCCTTTCACATTTCTATGAAACAGCAGCATGGGGAAAGGAGGATCAACCGAGTTATTACAATCAAGTTTTGGTTTGTAAAACAACGATGAGTCCACAAGATTTATTAAATACAACTCAAAATATTGAGCATAAGTTAGGGAGAGTGAGGAAAGAAAAGTGGGGAGCGAGAATTATTGATGTTGATATATTGTTTATTGAAAGCGAGGTGGTTTCAGATGAAAATTTAAAAGTGCCTCACCCTTTTATACAGGAAAGAAGGTTCACATTAGAACCATTAACAGAAATATTACCAAACTTTGTTCATCCAGTTTTAAATCAATCCTTAAGTGATATACTTTTGCGCTGTAAAGATCCGCTTACAGTAAAAAAGCTGTTGATTAAATAGGTTTATCTTTAGATAATGGCAAGAAGAAAAAAAAATATAGTTTTAGAAAACGTCAATATCATTGATGTTGGAAGTGAAGGAAAAGCAATTGCAAAAACAGAAGACAACATGACTGTTTTTGTGACAGGTGCAGTAACAGGCGATGTTTGTGACCTTCAAGTGACAAAGAAGAGAAGAGCCTATATGGAGGCGCGTCCTATTCAATTCCATGAATATTCTGATCAAAGAATTGAGCCGTTTTGTGAGCACTTTGGTACTTGCGGAGGGTGTAAGTGGCAAATGTTGGATTACAAATGGCAGTTGCACTATAAGCAAAAGCAAGTAGTAGATCAGTTGTCAAGAATCGGTAAGGTAGAGCTACCTGAAATTACACCAATTTTTGCTTCTGCAGAAACTTTTGAATACCGTAACAAAATGGAATTTACCTTTACGGGTAACCGTTGGTTGACAAAAGAAGAAATGGAATCCAATACTGATGGAATTGAGAAAAGAGGTGTAGGACTTCACTTGCCAGGTATGTGGAACAAGATTCTACACTTAAACAATTGCTACCTTCAAAATAAACCTTCTGATGATATCAGAAAATCTGTTTATGATTTCATTGTAAAGAATGATTATACAGTATATGATCAAAAAGAAGAAGATGGTTTCTTAAGAAATATGGTCATCAGAACTTCTTCAACAGGTGATATTATGGTGATGTTATTGTTCTTTAAAGATGACGAAGAGAAACGTAATGCTCTTTTGGATCATGTAAAAGAACAATTCCCAGAAATTACATCTTTATTATATGTGATTAATGGTAAGAGAAATGATAGTTACCATGATCTAGATGTAATTACTTACCATGGTTTACCTTACATTGAGGAAGAAATGGAAGGGTTACGTTTCAGAGTGGGACCTAAATCTTTCTATCAAACAAACTCAAAACAAGCTTACAATTTATACAAAGTAGCTCGTGATTTTGCAGAGTTGACAGGTGAGGAAAAAGTATATGACCTTTATACAGGTACAGGTACAATTGCTCAATTTGTTTCTAAAAAAGCAAAAGAGGTGATTGGTATTGAGTATGTAAAAGATGCGATCAAAGATGCAAAAGTCAATACAGATTTGAACGGTATTGAAAACTGTAAGTTCTTTGCCGGAGATATGAAAGATATCTTGGTGCCATCATTCATCAAGAAGCATGGAGAACCTGATGTGATCATCACTGACCCTCCGAGAGCTGGTATGGATGAAAAGGTAGTTGCTCAAATCTTGAAAGTAGCTCCAAAGCGAATCGTTTACATTAGTTGTAACCCAGCAACGCAAGCGAGAGATTTAGCACTATTAGATGAGAAATACAAAGTGACAAAGGTAATGCCTGTAGATATGTTCCCTCACACTTACCACGTGGAGAATGTAGTTGCTTTAGAATTAAAATAAATAAGGAAGAGAAGTTTGAAAAAAGCTTCTCTTTTTTGTTTTTAATAAAAATTAAAAGAGTTTATTACTAAATTTGAATCAGAATCAATGGATAGGTGTAAGATATGTAATACACTTCTGTATTTGGTTTGAATTGATAGATTTTTTACGTAAATTTACGTAGTAATACTTAATAAAGAACTTTCTTCAAATTTGATTAACGTTTAGTTTCAACCATTAATTCAATTCACGTAAGTTCTTTATAAATGAATATTGCTTCAAAATTGTAATAATTTATTAATACGATTTTGGTTTAAATTCTAAAAATAGAGTTGGATATTAAGTGGTATGATATCCGATTATACTAGGTTAGGGGATAAATATTAAATTTTATTTGTAAATTTGCACTGCGAAAAAACAGATAATTTTATTTATCTAACGAGTAATCAGTAATATACATATTTTACTAATTTACATAAAACAAACTTATAAACTACCTTTTACACCACAAAGAGAATTTTTATGAGCAGATATAACGAATACCTCAAGGAAATTGAAGAGAGAAAAGCGCAAGGACTTCACCCGAAACCGATCGATGACGCAGAATTACTTTCAGAAGTAATTGAACAAATCAAAGACACTGGTAACGAATACCGTGAAGATTCACTTAACTTTTTTATTTACAACACATTACCTGGTACTACAAGTGCAGCAGGTGTAAAAGCGAAGTTTTTAAAAGAGATTATTCTTGGAGAAGTTGCTGTAGCTGAGATTTCTTCTGAGTTTGCATTTGAGCAATTGTCACACATGAAAGGTGGTCCTTCTATCGAAGTACTTTTAGACCTTGCTTTAGGTGCTGATGCTAAAATTGCAGAGGAGGCTTCAAAAGTATTGAAAACACAAGTTTTCTTATATGAAGCGGATATGGAGCGTATAGAGGTTGCTTTCAAAGAAGGTAACGCTATCGCTAAAGATATTTTAGAAAGCTATGCACAAGCTGAATTCTTCACAAAACTTCCTGAAGTTGATGAGGAAATCAAAATCGTAACATTTATTGCTGGAACGGGAGATATCTCTACAGATTTACTTTCTCCTGGTGCTGACGCTCACTCAAGATCAGACCGTGAATTACACGGACAATGTATCTTCGAACACGACAAAGAGCAACAAGCAGCATTAAAAGCATTAAAAGAAGAGCACCCTGACAAGAGAGTGATGTTAATCGCTGAGAAAGGTACTATGGGTGTAGGTTCTTCAAGAATGTCTGGTGTAAACAACGTGGCATTATGGACAGGTATCCCTGGTAGCCCATACGTTCCATTTGTAAACATCGCTCCAATTATTGCTGGTACAAACGGTATTTCACCAATCTTCTTAACTACAGTAGGAGTAACAGGTGGTATTGGTATTGACCTTCAAAACTGGGTGAAGCAAAAAGATGCTGACGGTAAAACAGTTTTAGACGCTGATGGTGAGCCTGTATTAGAGCAAACTTACTCAGTAGAAACTGGTACGGTGCTAACAATCAACACTAAGACTAAAAAATTATACAACGGAGATCAAGAATTAATCGACATCTCAGCTTCATTAACTCCACAAAAAGTTGAGTTTATCAAAGCAGGTGGTTCTTATGCTGTTGTATTCGGTAAGAAATTACAATCATTCGCAGCGAAGACTTTAGGAGTTGAGGCTCCAGTAGTATTTGCTCCATCAAAAGAAATCTCAGTTGATGGTCAAGGTTTAACTGCGGTTGAAAAAATCTTTAATAAAAATGCAGTAGGAACTACTCCAGGTGTTACTTTACACTCAGGTTCAGACGTTCGTGTAGAAGTAAACATCGTTGGTTCTCAAGATACTACTGGTTTGATGACTTCTCAAGAATTAGAGTCAATGGCTGCTACAGTTATTTCTCCAATTGTTGATGGTGCTTATCAATCAGGATGTCACACTGCCTCTGTTTGGGATAAGAAAGCACAAGCGAACATTCCTAAGTTGATGAAATTCATGAACGACTTCGGTTTGATTACTGCTCGTGACCCTAAACACGTTTACCACTCAATGACTGACGTTATTCATAAAGTATTGAATGACATCACTGTTTCTGATTGGGATATCATCATCGGTGGTGACTCTCATACAAGAATGTCAAAAGGTGTTGCTTTTGGTGCTGACTCAGGTACAGTAGCATTAGCATTGGCAACAGGTGAGGCAACTATGCCAATTCCTGAGTCAGTAAAAGTGACTTTCAAAGGTGATATGAAGCCTTATATGGACTTCCGTGATGTAGTTCATGCAACACAACAACAAATGTTGAAGCAATTCGGTGGTGACAACGTATTCCAAGGTAGAGTAATTGAGGTACACATTGGTACTTTGACAGCTGACCAAGCGTTTACTTTCACTGACTGGACTGCAGAAATGAAAGCGAAAGCATCTATCTGTATTTCTGAAGATGAAACATTAGTAGAGTCATTAGAAATCGCTAAGTCTAGAATCCAGATCATGATTGAGAAGGGTATGGACAATGAAAAAGGAGTGCTTCAAGGCTTGATCGATAAGGCAAATACAAGAATCGAAGAGGTGAAGTCAGGTGCTAAACCTCCATTGACTCCAGACGCTGACGCGAAGTACTTTGCTGAAGTAGTAGTTGACTTGGATGAGATCGTTGAACCAATGATTGCCGATCCAGATGTATACAACGAAGACGTATCGAAGCGTTATACACACGATACAATCAGACCTCTTTCTTACTACGGTGGAGACAGACAAGTTGATTTAGGTTTCATTGGATCATGTATGGTTCACAAAGGTGACATGAAGATTCTTGCTCAAATGTTGAAAAACATTGAAGAGTTACATGGTAAAGTTGAATTCAAAGCTCCTCTAGTAGTAGCTCCTCCTACATACAACATTGTAGATGAGTTAAAAGAAGAAGGAGATTGGGAAGTGCTTCAAAAGTACTCTGGTTTTGAATTCGATGATGATGCTCCAAAAGGTGCTGCTCGTACGAAGTATGAGAACATGTTATACTTAGAGCGTCCTGGTTGTAACCTTTGTATGGGTAACCAAGAGAAAGCTGAGCCAGGTGATACTGTAATGGCAACTTCAACTCGTTTATTCCAAGGTAGAGTTGTAAAAGATTCTTCTGAGAAGAAAGGTGAGTCATTATTATCATCTACTCCTGTAGTAGTACTTTCAACTATTTTAGGTAGAACTCCTGATTTAGTCGAGTACCAAGCAGCAGTAAAAGGCATCAACTTAACGAAGTTCAAGCCATCATCTAAGCTTTTAGTTAATTCTTAATTAGAATTGATTTTGTAATTCGAAAGATGCTTTGAGTATACAAAGTACTTTTGATACAAATAAGAATATAAATCTCGGTGGGATATCTTTAAATAGATACCTCATCGAGATTTTTTTATTCAAGAACTTCTATTTGTTTATATGACTACTTAGAATAATTTCAAAAATTAATATTAGAGTAATGAAAAACGCTTAGCTTTGCCCTTTTGATTATTTATAAAGCAAACAACAATGAGAAAGTATTTATTACTCTTTATCATCTTATTCTATAGTTGTACTTCAGAGGAAGAAAAGATTCAACCTATAGATACTCAATTAGCCCCAACGGTAAAGCTGACTGAAAATTATAATGTAATAGTCACAGAAAATGTAGTATATGCTCAAGGTTTGAGTCATCAATTTATTAATTCTACTGCCTCTGAAGCGATTGATTTGAAATTAGATATTTATGAACCTCAAAACACTGTAACCAATCGACCTGCTGTAGTATTAATTCACGGAGGTGGATTTATTGGAGGTTCAAAAGAAGATATAAATATTGTCAATCTAGCTCAATTTTACGCCAAAAGGGGATGGGTGGCTTTTTCTATCAATTACAGGTTAAGGGGTGATATCGGAACTGTACCACAAGAATGGATCGACTATGTACAAACAAATTTAGAAACAGCCGAGCAAAATGCAGCTTTGTCTCTTTATCCGGCCCATAGGGATGCAAAAGCGGCATTAAGATGGGTTGTTAGTAATTCATCAAAGTATGGTATCAATACAGAATATATAACTGTTGGAGGAGGATCAGCTGGTGCAATTATAGCGACAAGTTTAGGCGTGACAAATCAAGAAGATTATAATAAAGAAATTTCAGATACTGTTGACCCAACTATTTCTTCTATAAATCAAAATGACAATTATTCAATTAAAACAATACTTGATTTTTGGGGAAGTAAATTAGGCGTTGATATGCTTAATCAAGTAAAAGAGGTGAATCGTTTTGAAACAACTTCACTTCCTTCTTTTCTTATTGTACACGGTATGGAAGATACAACAGTAGACTATGCAGAAGGAATCGCTTTGAGAGAAGAATTATTTAACAGGAAATCGAATTATTCTTTTTATGGTATTGAAGGGAGAGGTCATGGTCCATGGGGTGCAATTGTAAATGGAATGACATTAGAGGAATTAGCCTTTAATTTTATGGTAGAACATCAAAACCTAATTGTTGAATAAGTGAAACTATAATTTTTTGGTTATTTACCATAAAAATACCCACTGAATGCAGTATGATATACACGTTCAGTGGGTTTATTTTTGCTTACTCGCCTTGGCCTAAAGAGAAACCTCTATGACCTTCAAACTCATAAAGATTCTCAGTTTTAATAACATCGTAACCTAGATGATGTAATACGGATTGTAAAGCCAAGATATGTTCAAATTCAATGGCCTTATAATCAGGCTCATCTTTATTGATAATGGCACTTTTACTCACAAACCTACATCTCCAATGGTCAGTGCAATACGTTTCGCTTAATCCTTCTGGATAAACTTTTACACCTCTATTTGTAATCATTTTTAGCTTTAGTTGATAGATGTCAAGTCTTGATAGTACACTGCCAAGCTTATCAGGATCAGCTTCTTTCCAATCTAAAAATACATCAACACCCACCAATTCCTTTTTCTGCTCTTTTCTGATATAGTCAGGAATATTTATTATTCTGTTTCCCGAGCTACTAAAACTTTTTTGGAGAAGGTTAGGTATGCGTTCAAGATTTGAAATAATGATATTTGTAAACTCTTCGGTGCCTACCTTCTTTCTACTGACGCCTTCTCTATAGATATCAGCAGTATGATAACCCTGTTCGATCGTACATAACCAAGCATTTTTGATCTTGTCTCCAATTTCAGCTTGTCCAATGTGAGCGAGCATTGAGATAGCAGCATTTAAAAGTCCTGAAGGATTGGCGATGTTTTTACCGGCTATATCTGGGGCAGAACCATGAATTGCTTCAAACATTACATCATAATCTTCTGGTTGAGCCGCAAGTTTGGCAGAACCAATATCAATAATCTGTACTTCGTTTTTAATTTCAGGATACTCTTGAGCGATTTTATCAAATACTTTATGGAATAATCCATCGGTAATTTTCATGATATTATCTTTAACCATGCATGTTACCTTCTTTCGATTGTAAACTTTTGCGTACTCAAAAGCGTATCTGATGGTTCTTTCACAACCCGGTCTAGTAATTAGTTTTAAGCATTGATATACATCTTGGGTTTGTCTGTGTTCGATTCCTGCATATAAGTTTTCTTCGTTTTCTCTTATGATAACCACATCCATTTTTGGGAAGTGAGTAGGAACAAAAGGAGAGTAGGCTTCTACAGGCCTGACATTGGCAAATAAACCCAATGTTTTTCTTAGAGTAAGATTTAAGCTCTTGTATCCTTTTCCTTGTGGTGTTGTAATAGGAGCCTTTAGGATGATTTTGTTATTCTTGATGATATCCCAAGCATCTTCGTCGATACCTGATGTTTTTCCTGCTAAATATGCTTTTTCACCGAGTTCAATAAACTCTGGTTCTACTTCAGCACCTGCCTCATTTAAGATGTTCAAAGTGGCTCTCATGATCTCAGGACCGATGCTATCTCCTTCAGCAACAGCAATTTTTACAGGTACTTTAACTTTCTTTTCTTCTGTTCTACTAACTAATTCTAATGTACTCATATGCAATAGGTTTTTAAATGGTTACATCGCAAATATGAAGAAAATAAATCATTAGTTTTTATTTATACTTTTAATGATAAACATAATCAAATATTATAACAGTAAACTGAGAAAAGAAAAGTCATCTCCATTTTTTAGTGAAGATGACTTTTAAAATAAAGTTGCGAAAATGAAACTGCGATAAAATTATCTATTATTTAAAGTGCTCATTTATAGTTTTTTGAGCATAATTCTTATGAATGTCTTTTATCAATTAAAGTGTAGCTTTATATACTCCCTCTGTAGGTGCACTGCCAGCAGGGTAGACTGCATAGATAACTTTGATATTATCATTTTCCTCTATAGTTATTTCAGATTGAGAATTCAGAATAGTACCGATTTTTCTGTCAATATCTTCTTGGGAATTATTTCTAGTATCAAAGTTAGGGAATGATTCACCTACTGAAGTATAATCAGAAGCTTGAAGTGTATACGTTTTCCCATCAGTAGGTTCGGTATCATCAGGCTGTCTGATAAAAGTATATACAGGTGATATTGCCCAATCAGAAGTCTCAGCAGACCATTTAAATGCCGAAGTTTGAGGAGAAGTATCAGTGATATTCTCCCATTCTGCTCCATTGTAATCAAACTGAGCGAGGTAATCTTTGTACTGAGCATTATTATCGTCGTCAAACTCTCTAACGATATATTGGATAATTCTTGTGTCTCCTGCACTTGCAAATGGATCACTGTATAGTTTTAACCACACCGGAATTCGATCAATAGCTGTACTCTTGCTCGTGAAATAATTTGGATTAGTGGCCTGATCCATCAATTGATAATCATTGGTTTGCAAGACATAAATCTGATGCCATATAGGACTTCCGAAAGAGACATATTCAATTAAAGTGTCATTTGCTGTATTTCTACCATCGTAATAATTAGCAGTAAGTGCAACTATATCTGTTTTAACAGCTTGTTTTCCTGATGTAAGTGTAAAGACAGAGTCACAAACTATAATGGATTGCGTGAGGTTGAGATTATTGAAATTACCGAAGCGATCATAATCTGCTTGTGTGGCTGTATACTGTACCGTTGTTCCCTTGTAAAGAGGGTTATAAAAGTCATACGTTGCATTAAGAATATCACCTTCGACACCTAGGAATTTTTGATTCAAAATTTGAGCCACTCCACATGTGTCATTATCAGGTGGTACATCATTACTGAAACTTTTAAATCGTTGTACAGCCTCACTACATGATAAATCGTAATCGTCCTCGACAAGTGTATAATCTGTATTACTAGACGGCCTTCCGTCAACAATTTGATCATTGATATCTTTTAAAGGATCACAAGCATTGATTGATATCAAGGCTAAGCTTATCCCAATATATTTGTAAATGCTTTTCATAATCTTGAGTATAAATGACTAGAAGTTTAATTTGATACTAGTTGTCCAAGTAGTGCCTGCTCCATAAAACACTAGGGCAGTGTCCCAATCACGAGAAGCACCATCAAAGGCATCAGAAACATATTTGATGTTGAATACATTGTTTACTTTTGCGTAAAATGTTGCATCAAGGCTACCAATACCGAATTTGTAACTCGCATTTAAATCAAATAGGTTGTAAGTAGGGACTTGCCAAGCATCTTGTCTATTTTCTTCTGAATCAATTTGGGTAACATTGAAATCTGCAAATAGACGATCATAAATATTCCAGTCTGCACCTACTTTTAACCCCGCCATAATGTTATAGTTAAAACCTAAAGCGGCTGTAGTTTGTGCAGCATCACCAACATGAATACCTTTGGCAAATACATTCACTTCACCTACAACTTGTTGTGTGTCATCTAAGATAGGGACGCCTAATACATCTTTATCCCATTTCCAATCTCCTACGGATAACATACCTGTGATATTCAATTTATCGGTTGGTCTTATGACAAAATCAACTTCTACACCCATATGTACGGCGTCGATACCAGGAATATTGGCAGAGAAAGAAACACCACCAACAGGAACCGATGCTCTATAGTATTTATCTTTCCAAGTAGTGTGATAGAAATTAATATTACCTGATATTAATTTACCTCTGTAGCCATAACCTAATTCAAAACTGAGTGCTTTTTCATTTACAACTCCTTCGTTGACATCATTGGTAAATGTTGGAAAAACACTATTGAAGAAAGGTTGTCTAGAGAAATAACCGGCATTGAAAAATACGTTATGTACATCAGTTAGATTATAATTAGCTCCACCTTTTATATTGAAACCAAAGAAGTTTTGCCATTCCGTTTCTTGATTTTCAGGTCGTTTTTGGAAGTAATCAATTCTTTTGAAGGATTGATTCGAAATAGACCCAGATAAAAATGCAGAAAGTTCGTCTTTAGAATATTCGGCTTGAGCATTTATACTTTGCCACCAAACATTACCATCGTTATTATATTGTATCTTATCACCGACCTTTACAGCTCTAGGATCAGCACCGACAGCTCCAGCTTCTGCACCTCCAACGGATGGGTCTGTATAAAATTGACCTCCAAGAAGGTCTCTTAATTCACGATAATGATTTCCTTCATAATATCTAATATCAAGGCCTCCAGTAAAATTAATATGCTCTGAAAGTTGGGTAGTAAGTGTGGCTAATCCGCCGTACCATTTATGATTATTGACACTGTTATATAAAACAGTTTCCGAACCTTCTCGGCCTTTAGCGATATTTTCATCGACAATACGATCAAAGTCAATCACGCCATCTCTCCTCCAAGGGTTATTGATGTTAGGTGAGAATTTATCAATACCAGCACCTCCAGATCCGCCTCCATTACCGATAGAAGCATATATTACGGTAGCGAGGTCCATTTTTTCGTTGATATTCCAATACCAGTTCAATGACATTTGAGGTTTGTGGTAAAAGTTTTCTCTTACATTGGCTACTTGTCCATTTCGATACCCCCAATCTCCATTGTAGACAATTCCTCTTCCTGATTCCTTAAAATCAGATAACAACATCTTATTTCTCCTTTGCCCGTGTACCTGTGGTGCACCAAAGACTGTAAAGGCAAGTTGATGGCTTTTATTGATCTCTTTTGAAACGTTAGCGAAGTAAGAATATCCTTCGAATTGCGTCCCATCTACAAAACCATTTCCTGCTGTTCTTGCTCCTGAAATACTAATTGCCCAACCATTGTCAGTCAAACCTGTTGAAGCAGTGAAAGCAACTTTATTGTATCCATTGTTACCGATACCATAGAAAATATTTCCGCCTTTTTCAGCGTCTGTTGTCTTCGTTAAAATATTAATTGTACCTCCAACGGACGGTACTGCAACTTTTGATGCTCCTAATCCTCTTTGAACTTGCATTGATCTTGTAACATCTGCTAAACCAGCCCAATTTGACCAGAAAACCGCTCCATTTTCCATATCATTGACTGGTACTCCATTGATCATTACCGCTATATTTTCAGAAGAAAAACCCCTTAGGTTTATTCTACTATCACCGTACCCACCACCTGCTTTTGTAGCATAAACGCCAGGTGTTGACTTTAAGATTTCTGGAAATTCTTGTGAACCTAATTTTTCTTCTAATGCCTCAGGCTTAATCGTTGAAACAGCTACAGGAGTTTTACGGTCGACGGCAATAGAGGCTACTACTTCCACTTCTGCTAATCCAATTGCATCAGAAGCCATTTCCATTTGCCCAAGGTCGGTTTCTTTACCATTTAATGAGATTTGCTTTTTGATAGATTGTAATCCTATAAAGGAAATAATTAGGTTGGCGTCACCAGATTTGGAGGTTTTGAGAATGAAATTCCCATCGAAATCTGATGTAGTTCCAATAGTTGTACCTTCGATTACGATAGATGCACCTATGACAGGTTGAGCAACATCTTTTTCAATTACGGTACCTTTAATTACAGTAGTTACTTCCTGTGCATAAAGCGAAAGACTTGCTATAGTACATAGAAGCAGCAATGTAGCCTTTTTCATAAGAAATAGTTAATTAATAATTGAAGAGTAATTTTTATAGTTAATTTTTTGAAAAATTTTCTCTTTAAAATTTTAACCTAATATAAATATTTAAAAGTATTTCTTCGATAGGTAGGTGTATAGTTTGTAGAATTTCAAAAGGATAACACGAAAAAGTTACATGAAGACTTTATATAGTTCCATAACACAACGAAATGCCATGTAAGATATTGAATATTAGTGTTGTAATTTGGATAGTAAAGGAGTAAGTAGCTTATGTTTTTTTCTAATGTAATAAATAATTAGTGCTCTCGCTGTAATAGGTAAGAAGTACAAATGGAATTCTTTGGTTAAAAAAATCCTACTACTCACGTTTTACTAAGTAAAAGTAGAGTAGTAGGATAAATTATGATTAGCCAATGGCTAGATTATATACGTACCCAAGTTTCTAAGGTAGCGTCATAAATAAATAGTCTTGTTTGTACACTATGTGAACCATTGTAGAATTTGTAAGACACTGACACTTCTTGATCAGGTTTTGCTAAGTCACTATAGTTTTCTGTTAAGATATGGATGATTTTAGCATCGTTGATGTTGTCAACTTCTTTGCCATTGTATTCACCTGGCTCGTCACCCCAACCAAAGTTTTTGTACTTATCATCTCCAGTTAATTCGTAGTCTGCATCTTTAAGCTCAATTACAACAGTTTGTGAGTGAGCCCAAGAAGCTTCGTCATGCTTGTATTTGAATTTGTCCATATTTGTACTTTCTTCAGCATATGGAGCAACTTGTTTCCAAGCTCCTTCCATGAAAGTATATTCAACAATCTGCTCAGTAGTACCTCCGCTATAGTAATCATATTTGATTCTAATGTTATCGTTCTCTTGAGCATATGGGAACTTACCAGCTAAGAATCTTGGAAGGTAATTCTCTTGTTTTACAGAGCTAGAGAAGTTAGGATATTTGAAACCGAAGCTATCATAATCTTCTTTTGCAAGTGTATAGTATTCTTGAGTCAAGTCTTCTTCAGCGATTTTTTTCCAAACTGAAGTTTCGTCTTTTTGGAAAAATTCAGAATACTCCATTACTTCACCTCCGATGTCACCCACTTTGTACACTGCTGCACTTTGAGAGTCTTTTGCTTGATCAGGGTATTTAGAATTGAAGATTGTTGTGATCTTAGCTTCTACATCATCTGAAGGTAAGAAGTGGTATGCACATCCTTTTAAAGTATCAGCTTTGAATACTAAAGTATCTGTAAACGTATCACCATCATACACATCAAAGATTACAGCAGTAGATTTTGTTCTATCGGCACTACGTTGTGTTTCAAGAACATCACTGATCATTGCTTCAATTCTGCTTGAGTAAGTGTAACCTAAGTAAGCACCTTCATCATAGTCATCATCACTGAAGTTAGGGAATCTAAAACCTAGGTAAGTATAATCAGCACTTTCTAATGTGATTTCTACTTCTGCATCTTCAAATTTCAATGTGTCAATAGACCAACCTGCCTCTTCTTTACAAAACTCGTTACCAGCAATAGCGTAATCGCTGTCTGTAAAGAAACTCTTAGGAGTCATGTTTTTCATTTCAACTGTATAAGTCACCTCAACAATTCTACCGTCAGTGAACTTACTTGCAGTATAGTTTTCCTTAAGGTAATTAGGAATTGAATCTTGAGCTTCTTTCACACTGAAGAAAACCATATCCTCTGATGAAATTTCAAATGCATCAGGAATAGACTCATCATCTCTTTGATCTGATAAATCTTGTTTTACTGAATCATTCAAATCCTTGTAAGGATCACATGAATAAAGTCCAGCAACAATAGCAAGAATATATATTAATGATTTTTTCATTTTTCGAATAAATTGAATGGTTTCAGATTAGAATTTTAATTTCATACCCATGCTCCAAGATCTACCCCAACCGTAGTAAACTTGTCTTGCAGATAATGCAGTGTGATCAGTTCCATCAGTTGCATCAGTGATATAGGTAGTGTCAAAGATGTTGTCAATGTTACCGAAGATAGAAGTATCTAACTTACCAAGTTTGAATTTGTAGTTGATGTTCATATCAACAACTGAGTAATCTTCTAATCTCCAAGATTGTGCTCTATCTTCTGAATCTGTACGATCTGTTGGGTCGAAATCAGCATAGTTGTCGCCGAAGAAGTTGAAGTCCGCTCCAATTCTTAAACCTTTGATTAATTCATAGTTAGCACCTAATGCTGCTGTAGTTTGAGCAGAGTTACCTACTTTGATATCTTTCAGGTATACATTGATATATTCTTCAATGTTGTTGTTGTCATCAAATACAGGAATGTCTCTGATATCATTGTCATATTGCCAATCTCCAATTGAAAGCATTGCAGTGAATGTTAACTTATGATTCACTTTGTAGTTAGCATCAACTTCAATACCTTGGTGAGTTGAATTCAGACCTAAGATGTTAGCACTACCTTCCTGACCAGCTTGAACTCTAAATGATTGATCTTGCCATTTTGTATGGTAGATGTTCACATTTGCTTTCAATTTTGCAGAACGGTAACCATAACCTAATTCAAAAGATAAGATTTTTTCGTTCTCTGCATCTTCATTAGGAATATTTTGGTGACCTGGGAAAGCAGTTCCGAAGAAAGGAGCTCTTGAAATATATCCAGTATTGAAGAATACATTATGGTTGTCAGTTAAATTGTAGTTTACACCACCTTTACCACTAAAACCTAGGAAGTCAAGTG
Source organism: Flammeovirga sp. EKP202 (assembly GCF_014534745.1). Taxonomy (GTDB): domain Bacteria; phylum Bacteroidota; class Bacteroidia; order Cytophagales; family Flammeovirgaceae; genus Flammeovirga. The sequence continues at coordinate 91,245 of NZ_JACVVP010000016.1, read as the reverse complement.
TTTTAGATTCTTGATTTTCAGGTGTATATTGGAAGTAGTCATATCTTGTATAAGAAGTGTTTGAAATTGCACCAGAAACAAAAGCAGATAATTTGTCTTTAGAGTATTCTAATTGCCCAAAAGCACCTGTCCACCATACTTCACCATCGTTATTGTAACCTACTTTATCTCCAACAACAGTTTTTCTGCCAAGGTCGTTGATATTGTCATCACTTGTAAAGTAAGTGCCGCCTAATAAATCTTCCACTTGACGGTAATGCTCACCATAATAGTATCTAATATCAATACCTGCCATTACTGTTAGGTAGTCCGTTAACTTATTGTCATACGTTGATATACCACCTACCCAAGTATGATTGTTGTTCGAAGACCTAAGTATAGTTGATGCACTTTCACCTCTTGCAGCTGCTGCAATATTATCATCTCTGATTGCTTCAAAGTCAATCAAACCATCATTTCTTCTATAATCAGTATTATTTGATTTATCATCACCTAATAAACCAGTACCACCTCCAGTTCCTAGAGAGTAGTAAATTGAAGTTGAGACGTTAGATTTCTCATTGATTTTCCAGTAGTGGTTTAGTGAGATTTGTGGTTTGTGATAGAAGTTAGTGTTCATGTTGTACACTTGACCATCTAAGTAGCCCCAATCTGGATTGTATCTTCTTCCATATTTTTGGTAGTCAACAACGCCCTCATCTCTACCAGATCTTTGACCGTGAACTTGAGGAGCACCAAATGCAGTAAATGAAAGCATATGATTTTTATTGATCTCCTTCGAAATATTCATAAAGTAAGAATAACCTTCAAATGCTGTTGCATCTACATATCCGTTACCAGTAGTTCTTGACCCTGCAAAAGTTACAGCAAAACCATTGTCCATTTTACCAGTTGATAAGTTGACACTCATTTTCTGTCTACCATCATTACCAATACCATAGTACAATGAACCACCTTTTTCAGCGTCTGTAGTTTTTGTGATAACGTTAATAGTACCACCAACAGAAGGAACAGCAACTTTAGAAGCACCTAAACCTCTTTGTACTTGGATTGTACGAGCTACATCAGAAAGACCTGCCCAGTTTGACCAGTATACAGTACCATTTTCCATGTCGTTTACTGGAACACCATTGATCATAACGGCAACGTTAGTTGAGTTAAAACCACGAATGTTCACACGAGCATCACCAAATCCACCACCTTGCTTTGTAGCATAGATACCAGGAGTTGATTTTAATATTTCAGGGAATTCTTTAGTTCCTAATTTTGTTTCTAATCTCTCAGGATTAATTGTTGATACAGCTACTGGCGTTTTACGATCAATAGCAACCGAAGCGATAACTTCTACTTCTGCTAGACCAATAGCATCAGATGCCAAAGTAATTTCACCAAAGTTAACTGCTGTACCATTAAGTGTGACCTCTTTCTCAATTGTTGTCAAGCCAACAAATGAGATGATAACAGTTTGCTTACCGTTTCTTGAAGTTTTTAATTTAAACTCTCCATCGAAATCAGAGATTGTACCAACAGTAGTTCCTTTTAGTACAATTGAAGCACCGATAACTGCTTCACCAGTTGCTCCGTCAATAACTTTACCTTCAATAGTTGTAGATACCTCTTGTGCAAAAAGAGATAATGAAACTATGAATGACAGAAGTAACATAAACGACTTTTTCATAAAAGAATAAGTTTGTTTAATTAGATAAATAAATTTGAATTAGATTTCGAGGGCAAAACTATGCTATATTTTTACAATAATTACCATAATTAATGCAACTTAATCACTGTAAAATTATATATAACTGATAATGAGCGAATTACAACTATCAAACAAACGTTAATTTACTTAGGCTTAACATTGGTTTTTGTAAAAATTAATATAATTTAATATGAATTACATGTTGTTAATTTTGTTCAATCTTGAATATGTAAAATAATATACTGTATAAAGGTTGTGATATTACATTTATCATTATAAAATTAACATAATGAGTAATTATTCATTTATATTCTACTGAATTAGTAGGTATTTAAGAGAAATTAAGTGTGAAATGGAGGTTTAGCTTCTCTTTTTAACAAAATAGGAGTGCAGTGTTTAATACATTTTAAGTAATTGAATTCAAATACATTGAGTGATAGGAGGTGTAAAAGCAAATACTATCAGGTTATACATATAACATAGTGTAGTCTTTTGCTTAGTGTTTTGAAAAATAGAAACACTTTAAATATTCGTTTAATTAAACGTGTAAATTAAATATTAGGCTCTTAAGGGAACTTGAAAGTAGACCTTATGAATCTTGTAGAAAGATTGATTAGAAAAAAAGAAATTAGTTTTCAAGCATTAAATCTTGGGCAAAAAATAACCCTCCCAGTTACCGTCGTAACTAGGAGGGACCTATAGCTTATAAAAGACTTATAATTAAGTAGTCTTAATTATTTTTTGTCTTTCATTTGACTTTTCAAGTTTGCAAGAGCATCTAAATCACCTAAAGAAGTTGTAGCTTCTTCGTTTGATGCTGGAGCTGCTTTCGCACCACCTTTCTTAGAAGCTGCTTTCTTAGGAGCAGAAGTAGCTGCTGACTCGTTGTAAACGTGAACGTGAGAAAGGATGATCTTCTTGTCCTCTTTAGAGAATTCTAAAACTTTGAAGTCTAATGACTCACCAGTTTCAGGGTTAGATCCGTCCTCTTTCTTAAGGTTCTTAGAGATTGAGAATCCTTCGATACCGTAAGGTAACTCGATCACACCACCTTTATCTGACTTAGAGATAATTGTACCTTTATGTACAGAATCAGGAGTAAATACTGTTTCGAAGTGTTCCCAAGGGTTCTCTTCTAACTGCTTGTGACCTAACGCTAAACGACGCTCTTCAGGGTTGATTTCAAGAACAACAACATCTAATTTTTCACCTTGCTTGATGAATTCAGATGGGTGCTTGATTTTCTTAGTCCATGAAAGGTCGGAAACGTGTACTAAACCGTCGATACCTTCTTCTAACTCAAGGAATAAACCGAAGTTAGTTAAGTTACGAACAACACCTGAGTGCTTAGTACCTACAGCATACTTCTCTAAAAGATCTTTCTTAGTCCAAGGATCTTCAGTCAATTGCTTGATACCTAATGACATCTTACGCTCGTCACGATCGATAGTTAATACAACTGCTTCGATTTCGTCACCAACTTTGATGAAGTCTTGAGGGTTACGTAAGTGTTGTGACCATGACATTTCAGAAACGTGGATCAGACCTTCAACGCCTGGCATGATTTCTAAGAACGCACCGTAATCAGCAACGTTTACGATTTTACCTTTAACTTTAGCTCCAACTTCAACATCAGCACCAAGAGAATCCCAAGGGTGAGAAGTAAGTTGTTTCATACCTAATGAGATACGCTTCTTATCATCATCAAAGTCAAGTACAACAACGTTAACTTTTTGGTCAAGCTGCAATACTTCCTCTGGATGAGAGATACGTCCCCAAGAGATGTCTGTAATGTGAAGAAGACCATCTACACCACCTAAATCGATGAATACACCGAAGTTTGTCATGTTTTTGATCACACCTTCCAAGATTTGACCTCTTTCTAGGTTGTTCAAGATGCGTTGTTTTTGCTCTTCCAAATCCTTCTCGATAAGGATCTTATGAGAAACAACAACGTTATCGTTAGCGTAGTTAATTTTAACTACTTTCAATTCCATCTTCTTACCTACAAATACGTCGAAGTCACGGATAGGCTTCACATCAATTTGAGAACCTGGCAAGAACGCCTCGATTCCGAAAATATCAGTGATAAGACCACCTTTAGTTCTACGCTTAACAACACCTTCGATAACAACGTCGTTATCAAGAGCATTTTGGATATTCTCCCAAGCGCGAACGATTTTTGCTTTTCTTCTAGAAAGAACAAGTTGACCGTTATTGTCTTCTTGTTGCTCAACAAATACCTCAACTTCATCACCTACTTTTAGGTCTGGAGTGTCACGGAATTCGTTTGAAGGAACTAAACCATCAGATTTGAAACCGATGTTTAATACTACATCACGATCAGTAATAGATACTACAGATGCTTTAACAACTTCTTTTTCATTAAGTTGGTTTAATGTACCTTCGTACATTTTAAGCATTTCTTCTTTTTCTGCTGCTGAGTAACCATCGCCGAATGCCGATTGTGAGTTTTCAAACTCGTCCCAGTTGAAGTCTTGTGATTGTTCTGACATAATAATATATGAGCACTGTTTACGCCCTTACGCTAGTGCTATTACGCAAGAGATTTATGATAAATGATTAATGAAAATCCAGAGCTAGTACGTGGATTAACAACTGTCTTACAGAGCTAGTACGTGTAAATCAGCACGCAAAGGTAGGAAAATAATTTTTTAATCGGAAGATTTGGAAGGAATTAAAGCGTTAAGGAGTAATAATAGCAGAGGAATATTTAACTTTATGCCATAATAAACTAATCATAAACATAAAATGAAAGCAAATTATAGTTTGGAGTGGCTTCAGAACAAAGTCAATAATAATGAATCTGTAAAATATCTCTTCTTTTGGGGACATACTAAATCAAAAAATCAAGAAGTAGGTAATTTCTGTTTTAGTCAGTGGTTTGAAAGTGACTTTGAAGTGGATGGAATTACTTTTAAATCTACTGAGCATTGGATGATGGCTCAAAAGGCTAAACTATTTAATGATACGGAGATTTATAATCAAATTATCAATTGTAAAAAGCCTGGTGAAGCGAAGGCTTTAGGGAGGAAAGTGAGAAACTTTGATGAATCTTTATGGAAACAATATCGATATGAAATTGTCACCAAAGGGAATATTTATAAATTTACTCAAAATCAAGATTTAGGAAAATATCTTTTAAACACTCAATCAAGAGTTTTAGTGGAGGCGAGTCCTGTAGATACTATATGGGGGATAGGTTTGACGAAGGACAGTGAAAGTGCAAATGATGTCAATAGCTGGAGAGGATTAAATTTGTTAGGTTTCGCCTTGATGGAAACTCGAGACTTTATAAATGAGGTGGGTTTTGATCACAAGAAGGTAAAGAAAGCTCTTTCTGAATTCATGACGTTATAAAGAAGTATTCCATCAACGGCCCACGAATTAAGTCGTGGGTTTATGAAAAATGCCCCTTTGTTTGGATAATCAGACAAAGGGGCATTCTTATATATAAGGTTAGGTTCTAATGCAAACTACATCCACATTTTGGAACCGTAAAGCCTTGTGAAGCTTCATGCCAAGGGAAAGAAGCATTATAGCTTTCCTCTTCCCAATAGAATTTATGGCGTTCTTCACCATTTACATTATGCATCGTTTCAGCGTCATAAAGCTCTCCGTTGATCATTACTTTATCGATAAATTCAGTATTATGAATATCCTCTAATGGGTTTTTATCCATAATAATAAGATCTGCTAGTTTTCCTTCTTCTAAAGAACCCACATCAGCATCTAATCCTAAATAATGAGCACCATTATAGGTAGCAGAACGGATGGCTTCTAAAGGAGACATTCCTCCTTGTGCTAACATCCAAAGTTCCCAGTGTGCACCGATACCTTGAATTTGACCGTGAGCACCAAGGTTTACTTTTACACCTTTATCTGATAACATTTTTGCAGATTCAGAAGTGGCGATATGACCAATTTTGTATTCGCTTTCTGGAACCATCGTTCTATGTCTAGATCGGCTGTCAATAATTGCTCTAGGCGTGAAGTTCAATAATCTTTCTTTTTCCCAAACGTTGGTATGTTGGTACCAGTAATATTCTCCATTAATACCGCCATAGTTCACAATCAAAGTAGGAGTGTAGCCCACTTCCGTTTTTGCCCAAAGATTTTGAACATCATTGAAAACAGGAGTAATTGGAATGTTGTGTTCTACACCAGTATGACCATCTAAAATCATCGTCATATTATGATAGAAAGTTGAACCGCCTTCAGGAACCACCATGATTCCTTCTTCTTCCGCAGCTTTGATCACCTGTTGTCTTTGCTCACGTCTAGGCTGATTGTAAGACTTTACAGAAATAGCTCCCCATGCTTTTGTTCTTCTGATTGCCGAACGAGCATCTTCCAATGAGTTGATATTGGCTTTGAAATCACCATCTGCTCCATAAAGAATCACACCTGTAGAGTAGATTCTTGGACCAACCATAGCACCTGTTCTCACCATTTCTGATTGGTTGAATACCATTTCAGAGTTAGCAGAAGGATCGTGTGTTGTCGTTACACCGTAAGCAAGGTTGGCATAATAAGGCCAGTTTTGTTGTGCACTCATTCCCAAACGGAAAGCACCCAAGTGAGCGTGGGCATCCACAATACCCGGCATAATCGTTTTCCCTTTGCAATCAATCACTTTCGCTCCTGATGGAACTTGTACATCAGTTCCAATCGCAACAATTCTATTTTCTTTTACAAGAATAGTAGCATTTTCTAACACTTCATTTTTAGCATTAACCGTAATGACTCTAGCATTTGTTAGTGCATAAGATGTAGAAGGTTTAGCACTTTCTAATTCAAGGTTGATTTCAATACCTTCCGATTTTGGCTCTACTGCTTTTTCATTTCCACCTTCTACAAAAGAGAAAACTTCTTGAAGTGAAGTCGTAAAGTATTCGTTACCCAATGACCAATGTAATTTTTGGCTATCACCAGACCAATGAATATTATAACCTGCATCTTTAGCCACTTGTGCTACCGGAACTGCTTTTGTGCCAGATGATAAATCAATTGCTTTTCCAGCCATTGGCATTGGAGCAATATAGACTTTAAATAACTCTGTAAATGCAATCCATTTGTTGTCTGGAGATGGTACAAACTGATTGGTATATTTAGTAGTGAAGTGCACTCTTTTGTCTTGGCCGTTTAAATCAACACTTTTGAAAGCTTTCTTTAAACTACCAAAGAAGAAACCACCTGTTTGATAGAAAATACGATCGCCAGTTACATTAAACTGAGGGAAATCTCCTTCTTCAACTACTCTTTTTAATGTATTTATATCATTAATATTTACTGTATAAATGCCAGTTTCCTTTGTATAAGCATAGCCTTGTTGATTGTTCCCTCTTTCTTTAATAAAAACGATCGTTTCATTGTCTTTTGAAAACTGAGGTCTACGGTAAATACCTTTTGGTAATTCTAAAGTAGTAGGGTTTACTTTTTTAGCGGTTAAATCAATGAAATGAATTTTACCCTTTTCGCTATCTGACCAAGAAGTATAAACCATTTTACTTCCGTCAGGTGAAATATGAGGCTCGTATTCGAAAGCATCTGTTTGAGAAGTCAATCGAACCGGTTTTCCTTTAGGTAATTTCTTTTCATATAAATAACCTGCAGCATGGAAATAGATCTTCTTACCATCCTTTGAAGTGATTACATTTCTCAATGCCTTTGCTGTAAATTGATCTGGAGCCACTTCATGTTTGAATCGAAGTGATGCAGTGAATTCTTGGTGAATATTGGCTTTAAAAGGAATGATTTCCCCTTTGCCAGTCGCAACATCTACTTTCCAAATTTGTCCGCCTTTACCCCAAAGTACAATGTATTTATCATCGGGAGTCCATGCATATTTTGGAGAAGGTCCAAAAATCGCCCAAGCTTCTTGTTGATCTTTTTCTAATTGATCAAAAAGTGGACGTTGACTGTTCATTTCAAAATCATGGATAAATAAAACCGATTTGTCACGAACTCTTCTGATAAAAGATAATTTTTTACCATCATGAGAAGGCATTGGACCGATGGCTCCACCAGGACCACTAACTACAGTTTTGATTTCACCATTGATTCTGTTGTAAGACTTAATGATGTAAATCTGACTGTTTGGATCTTTATTGTATTGGAAGAAGCCACCTGGATAAACGTCTTCAACATAATACATGTATTTCCCATCCGCAGAAACGACAGGTTGGTTGATATCCTGTTGCTCATTTTTACGAGGAACCAATTCGATACCTTCACCACCAGAAATGTGATACATCCATAATGCACCAGCTCCCAAAGATCTTGTGAAGGTATAGTGCTTACGAGCGATAATGTATTGTCCGTCTTCACTCCAAGTAGGGTTGTTGGTCAAACGGAATTTTTCTTTAGTGACTTGCTTAGGATTTTGAGCATCACTGTCCATTACCCAAATGTTGTCACCACCACCTGCATCTGAAGTGAAAACAATTTTCTTTCCATCAGGAGAAAACTTAGGTTGTGATTCCCAAGCCAAACCACCACGAAGTAACTTTGCATCACCTCCGGTAATCGGCATTGAGTAAATATCGCCTAACATATCAAAAACGATAGTTTTTCCGTCAGGACTGATATCCAAATTCATCCATGTGCCTTCATCTGTCTCGAAGTCTACACTTTTTACCTCACGCTGAGGTTTCGTAATATCCCATTTCTCTTCTTTTTCCTGAGCGAAAGTCGCCAAAGCAAAGAGCAGGATTAATAAATTGGTTAATTGAAATTTCATTTATAATAATTAGAAGTTAATTGAATTGTTCCGTAGGGGCAGACCTAAGTGTCTGCCCGCCCAGAATAAGGGTTTTAGCCCTTGTGATATTAATGTACATTCCCCATGAATTGGTAAAAAAAGGGAATGATGTTTTTTTATTTCAAATCAGAAAGCTCAGATGCAAACCCACCACTTAAAATAGGGAATCTACACCAAGTCTTAGGGTCAAGGTTTTTGTCATCCAAGTGGAAAGAAGGAGCATAACGCTCACGTTTCCATTGATTTCTGCTCCATAGTCTAAAGAACTTCGTAATCCATTGATGTACAGTTTCTCTAGGAGTGTCAGGGTGATTAGCTTGAACGAAAAGAAGGCATTCTTGCGGTGATTTCTTATCACGAATGGCTAATTTTTCAATTTCTTCCAATACATCATAAGGCATTAAATCCGCTTCATCCGTTTGTTTAGAATCGGCAGGGCGAAGTTCAGCAGTAGGCTGTTGTTCATTGACGAATGAAAGTGCAGGGATGTTCCATTTACCATCCAAACCGTCTTTTTCCATCCATCTCAACCAGCTTCTCAAGTAATTCTTGTCAATACCTGCAATTGGGCTTAAACCTCCACTCGTATCACCGTCCATAGTAGCATAACCCACGGCAGCTTCAGAACGGTTGGAAGTAGAGAGGAGTAAGGCTCCGTTGATATTTGCCAACATCCAAACCGAAGGGGCACGAACTCTCGCTTGAATATTTTGTAAAGTAATATCGTCTTGCTCCCAAGTCAATTCACGGTCAATGGCTTTTTCAATGGCATTTAAATAACCTTTGAACATTGGATTGACATTTACATTGTAGAAAGTAGCTCCAACTGCTTCCGCTAATGACTTTGCAGCGTTGAATGTCACATCACCACTGTTTTCAGTCGGTTGGTAAGCAGTAGTCAATACTTTATTACAAATTTCTTTGATAGAGTTGCAGTCCTTTAAAGAATTGAAGTAACCTAATTTTTCTTTAAACCCTTCTAATCCTAAATCTTCAACGCCCATCTCAATCATCAAGTGAATTAACGTCACGATGGCTGAAGAGTCAGCGCCACCTGAAAGTGAAACTACAAAGCCTTTTGAATAACTTTTACGCATATAATCAAAAAGACCTAAGGCTACCGCTCGTCCAAATTCTTCCTCTTTAATATACTTTGAATGCTCCCATGATGCTTCAGAAGGAGAATGCTTTTCAGGTACCGTTTGAGGAATGGTAAAGTCAGAATTAATCACTTCAATATTAGAAGTTCCCGTATTAGAAGTATGGCTCTGAATTTGAGCTAAACGGGCAATATCCAAATCAAAAGTAGCTGTTGTAACTTTACAGTTTTTGAAAGAAAAGCGCTTACTGATTGCTAATAGATTTCCTGATAAGGCGATCATTACACCACCATCATAAATCGCTCTTCCAGATTCGTTACCTAATAAATTGGCATAAATATATCCCACACCATAGGCTCTTGAACCTTCTAATACAAAACGCTTACGAACATCCAATTTATCAAAAGCAAAGTGACTAGCAGAGGGGTTTAGAATAATATCAACCCCATTTTGATAAAGAGAACGACCCGGTCGATTGGCTACCCATGCATCTTCGCAAATCTCAAAACCAATACGAATGCCATTCACATCAAATAATAAATCCCCGATAGGGAAAGTAGATGCACCTAAAGTATTTTCGTATGATTGATCTAATTTGATTTCTGAAACCTCACCACCTTCCCAAGGCGTAAACCATCTTGGTTCATAATGAATGCCGTTTCCTGCTAAATGTTTCTTTGCCACAAACCCTAAAATCTTTTGGTCTGCAATCAAAGCAACAGTATTATATAATTTGTTTTTATGTCGTAATGGAAGCCCAACTGAAATAACAATATCTTTGGTATGAGGCAATAAATCACCTAGTAATTTTAGAGATTGCTGTTCGGTATTGGGAGAGTAAAAAGCATCTTCACATCCATACCCTGATAAACATAATTCAGGAAGACATAAAATGCTTACATTTTCATCTTTGGCTGTATTAATCGCCTGTAATATATTCTGAAAGTTGTTGTTCCAATCCAATGGAGTCTGATTCAGTTCAGCACCACCAACTTTATATAAATTCATCATAAATAATCTGTCATTCTATTTTGAGCAAATGTACGATTTATTTAGATGAAAATGGAGTGTGAAATCTTACGAAAATAAAAAAGAGACATGTTTGATACATGTCTCTCACTATATGCAATGACAAAAGTGTTATACTTTCTTGAATGTTTCTTTTAATACAATTGAACAGATACAAGCCAATATAAAAGCTATCGGCATCACCCAAATTGCAGCTTGAAAAGCTGTCTGTAAAACTTCTGGAGTTGAATTTTCATGTCCACCAAAATAAGAAACTAACCATCCGAATAAAGGTTGCCCAACAGCTCCAATACCCATTAATACAACTGCCGATAAACCATTTGCTGTACCTAAAACTTCATCACTGTTTGATTCACCAATTACGGGGTAACCAATTGTTTGAGCTGCAGTGATAATCCCTAATAATAAAAACAAGGTATAAAAGTAAGTGGCTCCAGTGGAAATTGGGAACATGATCAGCAGCATAATAATTAATGATAAAATACCGCCTCCCAGCATGGCTTTCTTTCTAGATTGTAATTGATCAGAGATCCATCCACACAAAGGTGAACCGATCATAGTCCCGATAAAAATCATCCCAATAATACCAGTAGAAGTAGCTTCTGAAAAATCTGGATTGACGAATTTAAGATATGTGGTTCCCCAAACTGCTCCTAGTAGAAGAACAGAAAGGTTTAATAAACCGATGTAAAGACCCGCTAGCCAGTTTTGAGAATTTGAAGCGGCCAACTTTAATCCTTCTATCAATGATAAACCGTTTTCGTTTTCATTACGAACACCCTCTTCAGAAGGACTGTCTTTAACAAAAAGAGCAATCAAAACTAGAATGAAAATACCAATGCCACCATTGATTAGCATGGTTGTATCTCCTCCGAAATGATCCAAAAGCATTAAAACAGGTGAGCCTGAAACCCAACCTCCAAAAACCGCAAATGTCACTAAAAGACCTGAAACTAAGGCTAGTTTAGAAGAAGGAAACCATCTTGGAGCTAATCGGAAAGGAGCCATAAATGCTACACAATGTGCTATTCCAAGTGTGAATCGTAGGACAGAGGCAATTAAAACGTTATCAGTTAATGCAGTTCCAAAAACACTAACCACGGCAACGGCACACATACTTAATACCACTTTTTTGACAGAAACTTTATCGAGAAGTACGCCAACAGGAATTAATAATAATACCGTTCCGTAAAGAAAAGTACCTGCAAAAGATCCAAATTCTGAAACTGTACTTAATGCCAATTTGTCCATGAAAAAACCTTTCATCGCTTCAGTACTAAAAAGCGTCATTTGTATGAAGCTATAAAAAAAGAAGGCTCCTGCTGAAAAAACAGCTAGAATTGATTTTAATGAAATGGATTGTTGTTCCTGTTGTGTCGCTACCGTTGCCATATAAAAAATATTTGTTGAAATAATTCATGCTTCAAACAAATATCCCTTTTACAGATGAATATAATTGGTACTGATTTAACGAATAGTAGTATGATTTTAGCCAAAGAGAAGTCTCTTGTGCTGTTTTTCTTTGAAATATATATCATTACATGAATTAAGAGTAATTTTCCCCTCATTACATTTTGATTTATAATTAAGAGGAATTAATCTAGTTAAAAATTGTAGTACTTAAATTATTTTTTAATTTATCATGGAATGAAGTTTCCTTTTTTAACTGAATGCATGTATTTATGATTATTTCAATAGTCTTAACCATAATGCTGGTTTTACTTTGTTTGATTTGGGTACATTTCCTTTTTATCAATATTATGAAAAAACGGTATACTTGGTCTGCTTTTTTGGTGAGCATCACTGTCTTTCTTTTTTGGAAGTTGCTATCTTTTTTTTACTTAACAAGTTATTCTAGAGAGGTTTGGTGGGAGGGAAATAGTAGAGATATTCTTGGTGTTGAAGCTGATTTTGAGGAACAGGATTATATAAATATCAACTTTTTGGGTTCTTCTGTAGGTAAATATCAGATTGAAACTATTAGCCCTCAAAATATAGTAAATAGTGATTTTGTTAAATACTTTCCCTCGTTTTCCTTTGCAAATCATAAGTGGAAAGGAACACCAGTTTTTGTAACCTAATGATATGGAAAAATGTCTTGAAAATGGGGGGAGTTTAGGGGAAGAAATAAAAGAGAAGTTAGAGTCAATGGGTTATTACTATGCTTATAAAGAGGGGGATATTGAAGGATCAATAGAGAACCTGTTTTTATTTGATCCGTAAGAAAAGAATTTTTATGTTTTAATCCAATTTTAAAAAATAAAAAAAGCCATCAAAATCATGATGGCCACGGCTAGTTCCGGCTAAATTGTTGAAAGTAATTTCATCAATAAGTGATGTTAACTAAAATTTCTCATGATTTTGGGTAAAAATCGGCGAGAACATGATTAACCTTTTATTTGCAGTAACAAATTGATGTTATACAATTTTAATATTATTAAATATTTATTCCAAATCAAAAACCTATAAATAGCTGAAAAAAGCCTATTTGTAGGTTTTGTAAGAGGTTTTTAATGAATACTTTATGTTAGAAGTGAATTAAAGAGTATTCCTCAAACTTAAACAATACTTTTAGAAACCCTCATAATATGTGATAGTTCATGCGTTTGCTTACCTTCACGATTACTGAAAATTCCTTTTGTATTCAAAATGTCTTCTCTTACAAAATGGGAAGAATGTATAATTTTACCTTCTCCTGAAACAATTCCAACATGCGTAATTCTCCCTTTTTCATTATTAAAATAGGCTAAGTCACCTGCTTTAGCATCGGAGAAAGAGACTTTAGTTCCAATTTCAGCTTGTTGGTAAGCATCTCTAGGTAGAAGAATACCATGTGCACCCATGACTGTTTGTGCAAAACCAGAACAATCAATTCCAAAAATTGAGCGACCTCCCCATAAATAAGGGACTCCCATATATTTCTCAGCTGTAGTAATGGGGTGCTCTTCATTTTTTGAAGGTAGAACACTGTGCAATTGAGCATATTTTAATTGCATAGAGTTGCATTTTTCATAATGAAAAGGCAATGTTGATCCTACTGACAAATGTATGGTTTTTTGATTGTCAAAAATAGGGTAGATCAATCGGGTAACAACGGGATGCTCTTCCTTTCTATACCTTTCAGCATACTCTGGGGCTACTTCGTTATGTTGGCCGTAAGTAATCCAACCTTCATAATTATCCTTGAGCATTCTAATCTTGATCCACTCTTCTTTTTCATCAACGGATAAAACTTTATACAATTCACCATATAACAACTGTGTTGTCATTTCTGATGAATGTGCAGCTTCTCCTCTTACCGCTAGGGTACTATATATACAAAGTCCAAATGTTGGCTTCATTGAATTTTATGTTTTTTCTTTGTGGCAAAGCTGATACTTGCTGTAATACTAAAATTGCTTGAAGTATTAGGTACTGTATAAATATCATAATGACTTTCTATGTAGAAGTAATTGAGGACAATTTCAAGAGAAATTCTTGGAGTCCAAAAATTACCAAACCCAAGACTTATACCGTATACATTACCATATCCATCAAACTTTGCCGTATTGTCTTGAACAGTATAAGTCAAACGCGTTTTACTTCTTGCATAAGATAACTCTCCAAAAATACCATTTTTTAGGTATTTTCTTACTCTTGGGCCACCACCAATGAAAGTTTCGATGTTTTTATTATCGTAGGTAAAAGATAAAGTTCTCAACCCTCCATGGAGGAAACCTCCAATCATTAGCTCATCTATAATGAAATATCCTGCATATAAAGTACCAAAAGCGTCGACTAAAATATTACTATTTGTAAAACCCAAATTACGATTTTGATAGGCGAAACCAAGACCGTATCCAAAGCCTGTTAGAATTTGTTTTTTGGAAGTTTGGGTAATAAAGTTTTCATCCTCATCAGAATGAGCGAGCGTTTGTGGTCTATCTTTATCTTGAGCTACTCCAGCAAAACTAAAAATAAGAAGATAGATAAAAATAAATGTTGAAAATATTTTCCTGTAGTTCATCTATACTTTTGATAAGCGTTCTTGAATATACGCTTTTTCTTCCGAATTTGTCATAATCACCAATACAGATTCACTTTGAAGCACTGTATTGACGTCGGGCTTAAATTGCCAATCCTCATTGTTTCTAATGGCCAAAATAAGGGTAGAAGGCAAGTTATGGATCTCTAAAGCTTCAAGTTTTTGACCGGCAAATGATTCGTTGACATGAATTTCTTCGAGTCTGAAAAAGTCGGTTTTTTCTCTTCTAATGGCATCGATAAAAGTAGTGATAGTTGGACGAAGCATTTCCATTGCCATTCTTCTACCTCCAATAGAGTGGGGAGATACTACCTCGTCTGCACCTACTGATTTTAATTTCTGTTTGAAGGAAGGGAATTTATTAGCAGAAACAATTCTAGCTGTAGGGTTAAGTTGCCTTGACGAAAGAGTAGTTACAAGGTTGATATTGTCATCGTTAGTACAGACAAATACACCCTCTGCATTTTCAATTCCAGCTGAAATTAATGTATCATCAACGGTACAATCACCCACAATACCGTAAGCGTGTTTATATACCTTTCTATGTTTTAGATAAACTTGATTGTCGTTTTCAATAAACACGAAAGCTTTTTCCTTTTTATCTAACTCTTCAGCGATTTTAAGTCCAACTCTTCCTAAACCGCAAATAATAAGATGTTTGTCTAGTTTGTTGATCATACGTAAACTTCTTCTTTTGATAAACTCCTCCTGTATGTGTCCTTCCAAAAAGAAAGCCGACAAAGAAGTGGCAATATATGTAAAAGTACCAATTCCACTGAACGCTATAAAAATAGCAAAAAATCTTCCAACGGGATTGTTGTCTAATGGGATTACTTCACCATAGCCAATGGTTGTAATGGTAATCGCAGTCATAAAGAATGCATCAATTGGATCGACAGGAGTACTTGACGTTGCCATAAAACCAATTGTTCCCATTAATAAAATAAAGAGAATAACACCAAAGGCGGGTAATATTTTGGATATTATGGGTCTCATCTATAGTATATTCACTTCAGGTTCGATGCTGATACCAAATTGCGATTTTACATCTTTTTGAATTTGAAGTGCTAGAGCCCAAGCTTCTTCACCTGTTGCTCCACCATTGTTGACGAGTACCAATGCTTGTTTAGGGTATGTTCCTACATTACCTAAAGATTTCCCTTTCCATCCAGCCGTTTGAATCAACCATCCGGCAGGTATTTTGATCGCTTCTTCACCTACAATATAATGAGGTGCATCTGGGTGTTTTTCAATGATTTTTAAAGCATCTTCTTTTGGCAAAACAGGGTTTTTGAAGAAGCTGCCACAATTACCAATTTCGTTAGGGTCTGGTAATTTTGATTCACGAATTTTGATGATCACATTGGCTAAATCAAGAGGAGTAAGGTTTTCGATACCCTGATTCTCAATTTCGTCTTCAATAGCACCATAACTTGTATTGAAGTTCCAATTTTTATTTAGCTGAATAGTGATGGAAAGAACAGCAATTTTACCTTTTAGCTCATTTTTGAAAATACTATTTCTATATCCAAACGCACATTCTTGATTGCTGTATTCAAATGTTTCTTTTTTATCAAAATGATAAAATTCGACTTTTTGTATTACATCTTTTACTTCAACGCCATAGGCACCAATATTTTGTATAGGGCTTGCCCCAACAGTTCCAGGAATCAAAGCAAGGTTTTCAATGCCCTGCCAACCCTTTTCCACTGTTTGCATTACCGTATCATGCCAATTTTCACCGGCACCAATTTTTAATGTAATATGATGATCATCTTCGGAGATGACTTCAAAGCCGCTAATTTCATTTTTAATGATTAAACCATGGAAATCTTTCGTGAAAAGTATATTGCTTCCACCTCCAAGGATAATGAAGTTTTGATCATTAGGTTTTTGATCAAGGATAGTCGTTAATTCTTCTTTATTGGAAAAAGTCGTAAAGAAATCAGCATTTACTTTAGCACCAAATGTGTGGTAAGGTAGGAGTGAAATATTTGTTTTCATAGGTCTTAAAAAAATAAGGCGTTAGGTTGTATTTTCGAATTGAAATCAACCCAACGCCTTGTATTATTATTGGTAGTGAAAAGTACTATTTAGTAATTTCTTCCACTAGCTCATCAATTGGCATTTTGTTGAATTGTCCAGAAGACATTAATAATAGATTTTTCTTATTCCAGTCAATCTCTAATAATCTTTTCTGAAGTGCTTTCTCATCCGTAAAAATTTCTACATTTTTTTGTTTGAAAGCATTGAATACATCTTCTTTTGTGATTGAATTTAATCCTTTGTTTTCAACCACTTTAGGATTAAAGTAAACCAATGGAATATCAGCTTCTTTCAGTGTTTTTTCATACTCTGACAAGAAAGATGAAGTAAGGCTACTAAAGGTATGCAATTCCAAACAAGCCACAAGCTTTTCTTTTGGATATTGTTTTGCTACCGCATGTACAGTGGCTTGCACTTTTGATGGTGAATGAGCGAAGTCTCTAAATACTTTCGTATCAGGAGTTTCTTTGATCAACTGCATTCTCAAAGCAGCACCCTCAAACGAAGCTATTGCTTCTATGAATTCGTCTTTGCTTACGTTCAGGCGCTTACAAACTTCCATTGCAGCAGACATATTTTGTAAATTATGATCACCAAATACTTTCGTTTCAGTGTTTACATGTCCTGCAGTGATAATTGTTTTGCCATCTTTTACCTTCGACTTTAATTTATCGTAAGGGATAACATCAACATCACCTGAGATATCAAGTCTCTTGACTAATTTCTTTAAAGCCTTATCTTCAGCACTATAAATAATTACACCTGCTTTTGGAGAGTTTTCGACAAATAATTCGAATTGTTTTTCGTACTCTTCATACTTAGGGTATACATTAACATGATCCCAAGCAATCCCAGTAACTACTCCAATGTGATGATGATAATTTAAAAACTTAGGTTTTGCATCCAATGGTGAAGATAAATACTCGTCACCTTCAAGGATTACTACAGGAGCACTATCTGTAATTTTTACAGGTCTTTCTACACCTTTCAACGCAGCTCCTACAAGATAATCACATTCGATATTCCAATAGTTAAGAACATGAATGATCATTGATGTTACAGACGTCTTACCATGACTTCCAGCCACTACAACACGTTGCTTATTCTTAGTCTGAGAGTAGATATATTCAGGGAAAGAATAAATATTAAGTCCTAATTGTTTAGCTTTTACTAATTCTGGATTGTCTTTTTGAGCGTGCATACCCAAAATTACAGCGTTGATATCGTTTGTAATTTTTTCAGGGTGCCATCCCATTTCAGCAGGAAGTAAATCGAATTCCTTAAGGTTAGAATATGCAGGTTCATAAATGTGATCATCAGAACCACTCACGTTGTAACCTTTTTGCTGTAATGTGATTGCTAGGTTGTGCATAATGCTTCCACCTATTGCAATAAAATGAACTCTCATGTATATCTATTGTAGAATAAAATAATTCAAATAATATGATGTATTCAAAGTAAAAATAAAAAGGAAGCCCTTCTTTTACTTTTGAAGTGCAAATTTATTAAATTTTGATGAATAGACTACTATTCATATTGAAATCAATCCATCATATTGTAAATCTTTATAAATAACATCTAATTTGTTCATCTAGAAATAATGATAATCCGTATTTGATTATTGAAATATTGTATGTAGCATTAACAAGTTGTTATAGGAATCTTTTTAAGATCAATAATTTAGTATACGATATGACACTTATTTGAAGATCTATTCGAATAAAACCTAAATTTTAGAATAAATCTCCTTAATTTTGTACCCATGGAGAAGTCTAGTAGTAAAAGTAGTTTAATTCAATCTGCTTTTAATCAAAATAAACCAGACAATGTAGGTCTAGAATTAATGAATGCTAAAAAAAGACCATGTGATCACGAGTTGGAACGTGTGACCTTAGGTGCATTAATTCTAGAGAAGGAAGCCCTCAACGAAGTTATTGAGGTGCTGAAGACGGATACTTTTGATAGAGAAGCACATCAATATATATATAATGCAATCGTAGGGATTTTCAATAGAAGTGAACCTGTTGATCATATGACGATTGTGACAGAACTTAGAAAAACAGGAGAGTTAGAGAAAGTGGGAGGAGTGAGTTATATAGCTCGTCTTACACAGAGTGTAACCTCTTCTGCCAATGTTCTTCACTATGCACGTATTTTACAGGAATATTCGATCAAAAGAAAACTGATCAACGTTTCTAATGAGATACAAATCAAAGCATATGAAGATACCACTGATGTTTTTGATCTTTTAGATAAGATGGAAACCTCACTTTTTGAAGTGTCAGAAGAAAATGTACGTAAAAACTACATGGGCATGAATGAAGTAGTGAAGGAGGTATTCCATGAACTGGAAGAATTAAGAGACAATGATAATGATTTCACTGGTGTTCCTTCTGGATTTACGAACCTTGATAGGGTGACTTCAGGGTGGCAGCCTTCTGATTTGATCATTATTGCCGCTCGTCCAGCAATGGGTAAAACAGCCTTTATATTATCGGCTTGTAGAAACGCATCAGTTGGTTTTGGAAAACCTACCGCTATATTCTCACTGGAGATGTCTGCAGCACAGTTGGTAAAACGTTTGGTTTCCGCTGAAGCAGAGTTAGAAAGTGAAAAATTGAAGAAAGGTAATCTTACGGATGAGGAGTGGAGACGTCTAGTAGATAAAACATCTAGTTTGTCTTCAGCACCAATCTATATTGATGATACGCCAGCACTTACGGTACTTGAATTAAGAGCCAAATGTAGAAGGTTAAAAGCGCAACATGATATCCAAATGATTGTGATTGACTACCTTCAGCTGATGAGTGGTGGTGATAGTAAATCTAAGGGTAACCGTGAACAGGAAATTGCCTTTATTTCCCGATCATTGAAACAAATTGCGAAGGAATTAAATGTGCCTGTTATTGCACTTTCTCAGTTGAGCCGTGCTGTTGAAACCAGAGGAGGAGACAAGAGACCACAACTTTCCGATCTTCGTGAATCGGGATCTATTGAGCAAGATGCTGATATGGTAATGTTCTTATATCGTCCTGAATATTATGGTTTGGATGAAGATGAAGAGGGTAACTCAACTAAAGGTATGGGTGAGGTGATCATTTCTAAAAACCGTAGTGGTGGCTTGGAAAATGTTCGCTTGAAATTTATTGGTCAGTATACCAAGTTTGCTGATTGGGAAGATGGCTCATTTATGTCAACTGAAGATATGATGTCAGGCATGCACGGTGGTTTTGCTGGTGCTCCTGCTATTCCATCAAGTCTTCCTGAAGCAGGTGGTAGTATGCCAGGTGAAGTGACCTTTGATCAGATGAATGCCATGCCTCCAGATATTGATTTTAATGAAGGTGGAGACGATGGAGGACAAGAGTTTCAGACGCTTCCTTCAAAACTGAATAGAGATAACGATGGAGGAGCACCTCCTCCGTCAAATGATCCTCCTTTCTAAAATATTATATATAAAAATGGCTATTAGGTTAAAAATCTGATAGCCATTTTTTAATTGTTGTGGAAGTTCAATACTTTTAAATAGTATCTTATTCAATAAACAAATAAAAACATGTGTAATTCACGCTATATAAATCCTTTTACGGATTTCGGTTTTAAGAAGATATTTGGTGAAGAATCTAATAAGGATATTCTTATCAATTTTTTAAATGCTGTATTACCTGCAGAAGATCAAATCAAGGATTTGACTTATAAGTCAACTGAACATCTTCCAAAAAATGATACAGACCGTAAGGCTATTTATGATTTATATTGTGAGAATGAAAAAGGTGAAAAGTTTATTGTTGAATTGCAGAGAGCTTCTCAGAAATTTTTCAAGGATAGAACGATTTATTATTCTAGTTTCCCCCTACAAGAACAGGCTGAAAGGGGAATGTCATGGGATTATGAATTGAAGGCTGTATATGTAGTCTCTATTATGAATTTTATCTTTGATGAAAATGAAGAAGATTTTCATCATATCGTCGAATTAAAGAATCAAAAGAATAAAGTCTTTTATGATAAATTAAAGTTTGTGTATCTAGAGTTGCCAAAGTTTCAAAAACAAGAAAAAGATTTGGAATCCAATTTTGATAAATGGCTCTATTTATTAAGAAACTTAGACTCGTTTGATGAAATGCCACTTATTTTAAAAGAACGTATTTTTAAAAAAGTACTTAAATTAGCTGAGTATACAGCATTACCTAAAGTCGATCAAGATAGATATGATGATGACTTAAAGCGTTTTAGAGATTATACTAATACTCTTCAAAATAAAGTCGATGAAGGTATTGAAATTGGAGAGAAGAAAGCTAAAGTTGAAAGTGCAAAGAAGTTTTTATCTATGGGTTTGTCGATAGAACAAGTAGCTGAGGGAACAGGACTTTCTACTGTTGAAGTGAAAGAGATAGCAAATCAATAAAAAATGGCTACAAGGTAGATAAACCTTATAGCCATTTTTTGTGGTATTTAGAATCTATTTCAAAGGAATCAAAATAGGATTAGAGTAACAACCTGAAGGATAGTTCATATTCAAGAATGAACATATTGTTGGTGCGATCTCAGTTACAGTGTGAGGTGCATGTGTTTCTCCTGCTTTAATATTCCAACCATAGAATAGAATAGGAACATGAGTATCATATTTATAAGGAGAAAAATGTGTAGTACCGGCAGGTCCGTAATCTACATAATGTGATCTTAGAACACCAAATACATCTGGTGAGAATCTAGGGTTAAAAGCGTTGTAAATTAAACCTTTATATCCTTGAGAATACTCATTACGTTCAAGGTCTTTACCCAATAATGCATGAGTATACTGAGGCATTTCCATAAATGCTTCTGCTGCCGCTTTTTGAACCTCTTCTAAGTCAAGCCCTTTTTCTTTAATGAATTCTCTATCCAAATAAAGTTGACCTGAGTAGTTAGAGGCAACATATTTACCTTCACCGAATCGAGCGTTTAAAGCTTTTTCAATGTATTCGGTATCTTCTTTACTCTTGATATTTTTCGCTTCAAAATTCATTCTATCACGCATAAATGCAGCGTTTTGAGCTCCAGCGTGATCGGCAGTTAAGAAAATAACATATTGGCCTTTACCAACTTTTTCATCTAAATGATTAATTAAAGTGGCAATTTCCTGATCTAGTTTGATATACATATCCTGTACTTCAATAGACTGAGGACCATAAGCGTGACCTGCATAATCGGTAGAAGAGTAGCTTACTGCTAGTAAATCAGTAAAGTTATCCTGCCCCATATTTTCATTGTCAATAACACTCATTGCCATTTCAGTTACAATAGTATTACCGTAAGGAGTACCTTTTATGATATCGTATTTTTTACCCGTCTTTGCTCTTACTCTATCAGCTACAACGGCTTTTTTGATACTGTAAGGGAAAGTCGGTTTGTCTTTTCCTGGGAATAAAGATTCGTAAGGTGTATCATCTTCTGTTGATGCAGTGTATTCCTCGATAGGCAAAGAAAGCGTCCAGTCAGATTTCATATATTGATCGATAGGTCTGTTTTTACCTTCATTCAAAGCCGTTACCCAATCAGGTAATTGATCAATATAAAAAGAAGAAGTAATCCAATTACCATTTTTCTCATCTAACCAATAAGCGGCATCTGCTTTATGTCCAGCGGGAAGAACGGCAGATCTATCTTTAATAGAAACAGTGACCACTTTTGATCTGAAATTACTCGCCCATTTCAATTCATCTGATAAGTTAGTTACCGCAAGACGATATGGTGACTTTTGACCATTCTTACTGTCAGATCCTACTGTTTGGTATCTCTTGTCATCTACACAATAGACTGATTTACGTAATTCTCTATCATAGAAATTATTATTGACAATAGAGTGGTACGCAGGTGAAGTACCCGAATAAACAGAAGCGTGGCCTGGTCCTGTTACGGTTGGGGCGTAATTATATTGACCGTTTCTGACGTTATAACCATCGTTGACTAGTTTTTTAAAACCATCTTGTCCGAAGCTATCCCAATATCTTGAGATATAATCGTACTTCATTTGATCAACAATAATTCCTACAACAACTTTGGGTTTGTCTTCTGTAAACTGAGCAAAAGCACTCAGCATACTCGTCCCCATAAGGACGGAGGTGATCAGTAATTTTTTGATGTTCATTTAAATAGTATTCTTTAGAAATTATATTGGATTGTAGTCAACATGTTCGGTAGTGTAAACATGTTATTATAATATTGGCCCCAAAAGAGGTTACTATTTAAATAATATAAAAATATCAATTGTGAATTATTTTTAACCGACTTATTTAATTGATTCTTTGTTCAATTTCAGTTATTAAATCCTTAACATTGACCTCTTTTATAGACTTACTGATATTTAGTAATTTTAGAAGAAACTTTTGATGTGGTGTACTTTGAGGGTTGAAAGGTTTGTGATTTAAACCTTTGAGTACTTTATCTAATTTTTGTCTTGTTGAATTGGTTTTTTCATGAATTAAGGCCTGATCAAAATAAGACCAAATATAGTCTTGAGCCAACTTTGATGGATGAACAAGATCATCAGTATAAAAACGATAATCTCTCAATTCATCTAACATTATTTCATAGGCAGGGAAATAGAAGCAGTTTTCATATTTTGAGGTTACTAGATGAGTGAAGTATCTCAATATGGATTTACTTAGACTATTATCTACTAATCCATTTCTGAAATGGCGAATTGGAGAGACTGTAAAAATGACTTTACAACTTTGAGGAAGTAGGGTGTGCAGCTCTCTAAACTTCTCCATCATTTGGTCTACTTCTAATAACTCTTGCGTAAACTGTTTTGATGGTACTTTATGACAATTTGCTACTAATTGTTGGTGTTCATTGTGCTTAAAAACAAAAGAAGTACCTAAAGTGATAATGAGAAAATCCACTTTCTGTAAAGTGTTCTGGGTGGATTGTTGGATATTCTTGATTTGATCAATTAAGTCCTCTTGACTTAAACCTGAGATATCCGAATGAAAATTGAAGTGTTTGAAAAAGTCTTCGTTTTCAATGATCATCTGTTCATCCACTTTTTCAGTATCGGTAAAAGCCTGAAGTAAATTATCAAAAATACTTACTGGGTTGTAAAGTACTCCGTAAGGATTAATGGTGATATTGAATCTATTTTCTTGAAGTCGTTGGCCAATATTTTGGGCAAAGCAAGACCCAATACTTAAAATAGTACTATCAAAATTGATCTTTTCCTCAAAAAAAAGAGGATTAATAGGGGTTCTGAACGTCTCATTATGCAACATTTTCACAATATACGCTTTTGTAGTCGAAATAATTTTGTCCGATTAAAGACAAACCTTAGATTTGTATCCGAATTTATTTGAAAGAATCATAAATCGCTTCAAACATTAAAATGAAGAAGTATACATACACAGAGAAAAAAGATACGCGCTCAGGATTTGGTGCGGGCTTACATGAGCTAGGTAAAACGAACGAGGATGTAGTAGCATTATGTGCTGACTTAACAGGTTCTCTAAAAATGGATGCATTCAAAAATGATTTCCCTGAGAGATTCTTTCAAATGGGTATCGCTGAAGCAAACATGATCAACGTAGCAGCAGGTATGACAATTGGTGGTAAAATTCCTTTTACGGGTACTTTCGCCAATTTCTCAACAAGCCGTGTTTACGATCAGATCCGTCAATCAATCGCTTACTCTGGAAAGAACGTTAAAATTGCCGCTTCTCACTCAGGTCTTACTTTAGGAGAAGATGGAGCAACTCACCAAGTTTTAGAAGACATTGGTATGATGAAAATGTTGCCTAACATGACTGTAATCAACACTTGTGATTACAACCAAACAAAGGCAGCGACAATCGCAGCAGCGAAACATGATGGTCCTGTATACTTACGTTTTGGACGTCCGTCAATTCCTGTTTTCATGCCAGAAGGTGAATTCGAAATCGGAAAAGCGGTAATGTTAAACGAAGGTACTGATGTTACTATCGTAGCAACTGGTCACTTAGTTTGGGAAGCTATTCAAGCAGGAGAGAAATTAGCAGAAGAAGGTATCTCTGCTGAAATCATCAACATTCACACTATTAAGCCATTAGACGAAGAGGCAATCTTGAAGTCAGTATCTAAAACTGGTTGTGTAGTAACAGCTGAAGAGCACCAAATTGCAGGTGGTTTAGGCGAAAGCGTATCAGCTTGCTTAACTAGAAACTTATTAGCTCCACAAGAGTTCGTAGCAGTAAATGATACATTTGGTGAATCAGGTACTCCTGCTCAATTAATGGAGAAATATGGATTAACTGCAAATGACGTTGTTGCGGCAGCTAAAAAAGCAATCGAAAGAAAAGGTTAGTCTTTGACAATAATACTTTAGGATTAAAGCAATAAAACGCTTTAGTTCTTCTATATAAGCCCAATATTAGTACTAATATTGGGCTTTTGTTTTGGGGTAATGTTATTTTATTTATTTTTAAGTGCTCAATCAATATCATAAATGATTGTGTACAATGTGATCGGAAATAGTAATAATATGCTGATTTTGAATTAGTAATTTGATCTATTTTCATCTTTTTTTATCTGTTAATTTTTTGATGCTAACATTCAATTTTTGGTGTGGTGTCTTTAGGCTATTCTAAATGAAAACTTTCTTTACTGTATCTTTTGTACTTATTTCAACTTTATGTTTTTCATACCCAAAAACAGTGGATAAAATTCCTCAGTTCGACAGCTTATTGACTGTGTTTGAAAGTAAGGAAACATCTGATTCTGTCAGAATCGGAACGGCTTTGAAATTAGCTTGGTTGTACCGAAACGTATCACCTGATAATGCTTATTTATACGCCAAAATTGCGGAAGATTTAAGTAAACAAAATCAGTTTGAAAAATATGAAATCCGTGCAATCAGTTATGGAGGTATTGCATTGAGAAATAGAGGGGAGTACCAGAATGCAATGAACTTGTTTATGCAAGCTTTAGAAAAGTCGACTACCATCCAATCTCTAGAAGATGAAGGGTATGCCCATATCAACATTGCGAGTGTCAACATCTATCAGCATAATTATAATGAAGCCATTATTCATCTTGAACTGGCGGAGGTAATCAGCAAGCAATTATCAGATAAACGAATGCTTGGTTATGTATTGACGAATTATGGCAGGGTTTATTTTGCGACGGAGCTCTTTAAAAAAGCAGTGGATAGTTTTAATGAAGCATTAGACTTAAGAAAAAAAGAAAATGACTTGTATGGTCAGATCGTGACTTACTCAGATATGGGGACAGTTTATGCTGAAACAGGCCAATATGAGGAAGCATTAAGGTATCTAAAACTTTCTTTAGACTTAAATCAAAAGAATAATGAAGATGCTGATACAATGGTGGGCACCTTAATTGATATGGCAAGAATCTATAGAAATCAAGCAAATTATGATAAGGCAAAAGAATTAGCAGAAAAAGCAGCCAATATATCTGTTAATATTAGAGCTAAGCACATGGCCTTAAATGCATTTTTGGAGTTAAAAACAATAGAAAGAGCAAAGGGAAGATACAAAAAAGCATTAGAATATGATGATCTAATTGAGAACTATAAAGACTCCATCTTCAATGAAGAAATTCGTTTGAAATTGGCGGAAATTAATGTAAGGTATTTAGTAGCTCAAAGAGAGAAAGAGAATGAAATTCTAAAAAAAGATCAGGAGATTAATCAAATTATTATTGAGCGACATACCATCATTATGTTTGGTTCTTTTATTTTGATTATCATTTTGAGTTTCTTTATCTACTACCTATATAAAGAAAATAAAAATAAGAAGGTGATTAACCATACATTGCATATCCAAAAATCGGAATTGGAATTACAATCTAAGGAGATTCACCGTATCAATAACTTACTTCAAGCAAAGTCTCAAGATATAATGGATAGTATCAATTATGCGAAAGGCATTCAGAAAGCTATCCTACCAAGTTGGGCACATGTCAAGACATTTTTGCCTAACTCTTTTGTTTATTTTGAACCAAGAGATATTGTTTCAGGTGATTTCTACTGGTTTAAAAATATAGATAACTCAAAAGGAATCTTGATTGCAGCCGATTGTACAGGTCATGGTGTACCAGGTGGTTTTATGAGTATGGTAGGAGAGACAGCATTGGAGTATATTGTAGACTCTCAAAAAATCTATTATCCTTCTAAAATTCTAGAGGAATTGCATGCTCGTTTGTCAAGTATTTTAAGGCAGAAGAAGTCGGGAAATATGGATGGCATGGATGTTTCTGTTTGTTTGATTGATAATAAGAATAATACAGTCCAATATGCAGGGGCAGGGATGTCTATGACTATAGTAGATAATAATAAGCATCAGATCATCAAAGGTACATCAAGAGGTGTAGGTGGTGTTTCAACTTTCTCAACATGCGAGACACATACCTTTGAGTATTCATCGCAGAAAATGTTCTTTATTTATTCTGATGGCTATGCGGATCAGTTTGGCGGTCCAAAAGGTAAAAAATTAAAGAGTCCTAATTTCAGAAAGATTCTTGAAGCATGTTCTTCACTTCCAATTAAAGATCAAAAACAGTTTATGAAAACCCAATTCGAAAGCTGGAAACAAGATGAAGAACAAGTGGATGATGTAATGATCATAGGTTTTACAAAATAAATATTGTCTATTATCAATGGATGACAAAAGGTTCATAGGGTACAAAAAGTTACTTTATTAACCTTTATTTGTAAATGCTAGAAAATAGATGTCAATAAAATCGAATATAGTAATTTTCTAAGAACAAAGGGTAGGGTATTACGTCTATTAATTGTGTAATATATATACAATAACAATGTGAAAACAGCTTTTTGTGTTGTGATATTACATAACCGTCAATTTTGTATTCCGCAAAAATAAAAAGCTTAAAACTCTACTACTATGAATATACTTATCACTAAAACTATATCGGCGAAATTAAATGATTCTTGTAACATTAATTTCGAATTCTTTCTTCAGAAAAATGGTAATACATGGATGGAACCGCTTTACAAGTCAGAAAACTATACTTGCGTTGATCAACAAGCATTAGTAGAACTTACGGAGAGTGCAAAGTTGTATGCTCAATACCTTGGCAAAATCAACGAAGAAATTACCGAAATGTCAGATTCAGAGTTTTATATATTGTTTGAGAAAATGCCGGAAATCCATTCAAAAAAGGATTTTTACTACACATTGGAAACCTTAAGAGAAAAAAACAAAGCAGCATAAAAACATATAGAAATCATTCATCGACAGGCGACCAAAAAAAAAGGTCGCCTTGATTTTTTATAATCAGACAACCTTTCTTTTGAAAACAAGCAAGTCACAATTTATTGATATAGTTTTGAGGGATTAATGTCTACTCTCTGTTCTAGAAAACGATAGCGTACATTCATTAATGCACTTTTCATTTTTCTAAGGAAATCCGTCCAAGCTTCTTCTACCTCCTCAAGATACTTTTGAGCATCTTTTTCTGCTGTGTGCTTGAAGGAATACCCTGCTTCAACTAAAAGTTGATCTGCACTGAATTTTGTATTAAAATTCTCCTGAATAAATTTATCTTTATCCTTGAATAGTTGGCTTAAGGCCAATAGCGCGAATTTGTTTGTTGGAAAACTCATGTAGTTGACCAATTCACTTAATGTTAACGGCATTTTTGTTGTTTCAGGAACTGCCATAACTTTACCAAGTTGGATTTCCTTCTTTAGAATTAAATGCTTCATGGCTTTAGGTTTAAAAGTGAAATACGTTTTTGTATTAAACGTTATTGAATAGAAATAGGATTCATGAAATACGTATTATTTTACGTTTTTTAATGAAAAAGCCCTTATTTGGGCAAAAAAATAGAAAAATGCCTTATGGAATTAAAGAAAATAAATGTATTTCCAATTAAATCATTGGACTCAATAGTACTGGATGAGGTTGAAATCTCTGAAGGAGCAACGTTAAAATGGGATAGAAGGTGGGGAATTCACCGCAAAAGTGATGGTAGAACCGTCAATGGAAAAAAATATCCTACAATCCATAAACTAAGAACAAAGTATGACTTGGAAGATCTCAGAGTAGAGATATCAAGTTCTAAAGTTGGAATCGGTTCATTTGTGCTAGAAGGAGATTATACACAAATGAATCAGTATTTGTCAGACTATTTTGAAGAGGAAGTTTATGTTTTAGAAAATGCCAAGACTGGTTTTCCTGATCATAGTGGAGGAAATGTAGGAGCATCGTTGGTTTCGATACAGACTTTGGAGAAAGTGGGCGAGTGGTTTGATTTATCTGTTGATGAGGTGGAGCGAAGAATGAGAATGAACTTTATTATAGATAACGAATCTGCTTTTGGAGAAGATAACTTGATGGGGCCTTCTAAAAGTGAACCGAGGTCGTTCTTCATCAATGATACTGAATTGAGAGGGTATAAGCCTTGTGAGCGTTGTCCTGTACCTACAAGAGACTCCATTACAGGTGAAGCCATGAAAGGTTTTCAAAAAGCATTTTTAAATAAAAGAAAGGAGTTACAGCCAAGTATTTTAGACAACGAGCTTTATGCTCACGCTTACATGTGCGGTATTGTCTTGAATATTCCAGAGCAATCTGTTGGGAAGTTGGTGAAGAGTGGAATGTCAATCACTTTTTAAATTGAAAATTTCACCTTTATTCACAAAAAAATAAAGGTGATAAAGGGCCTTTTGGACACTATTGTAAATAGTTGAATACTAAACATATCCTTTTTGATCTCGATTGTAAATTACTGATAACAAAGTTTTAAAGTGTCATTTCAACGAAAGGGAGTTGTCAAAAGTCCTATTTTGTTATCCAATAATAATGTAAATTGTATCAATTACTTCACCGTGGTACTTTATTTGTTTCCTATGGTAAAGTAATAACTATTACATATAAAAATTCACTTAAAAAAATAAGATTAATATGAAAGTTGCTGTCTTTGGTACAAAATCATACGATAAAGAGTTTTTTAAACTTGAAGGAGTAAATACTACACACGAATTAGTTTTCTTTGAATCCCGCTTAAGAGTGAAGACTGCTCCACTTGCAAGAGGATTTGATGCTGTATGTGTATTTGTGAATGATGTAGTAGATACAGAAACAGTTAAAATGTTAGGTGAATTTGGTATCAAAGTAATTGCATTACGTTGTGCTGGTTTTAATAACGTTGACTTGATTGAGGCAGAGAAGCAAGGTATTGAAGTGTTAAGAGTACCAGCTTATTCTCCTTATGCAGTTGCAGAGCATACATTAGCATTAATTCTTACATTAAATAGAAAAACACACAAAGCCTACAACCGTGTTCGTGAAGGTAATTTCTCTTTAGACAGATTAACGGGATTTGATATTTACGGTAAAACTGTTGGTGTAATTGGTACTGGTAAAATCGGTCAGATTTTCGCTAGAATCATGAAAGGTATGGGTTGTAAAGTAGTGGGCTTTGATTTATACCCTAACAAAGAATTTGAAAAAGAAGGTGTTTTAGAATATGTGACATTAAATGAGTTGTTAGAAAATTCTGATATTATCTCATTGCACTGTCCATTAACGCCTCAAACACATCATATCATCAATGATCACTCTATCTGGAGAATGAAGAAAGGAGCGATGTTGATCAACACATCAAGAGGTCGTTTAATTGATACAGAATCAGCTATTCGTGCTTTATCAAAAGGTCATTTAGGTTACCTTGGTATTGACGTGTATGAGCAAGAAGAAAAATTATTCTTCAGAGACTTATCAGAAACATTGATCAGAGATGAAAAAATGCTGAATTTGATGTCATTCCCTAACGTATTAGTAACAGGTCACCAAGCCTTTTTCACGGATACAGCTTTAACTCAAATTGCAAGAGTGACACTGGGTAACTTAACAGCCTTTGAAAAAGGAGAAGAGTTGGTCAATAGAGTTGGTTCTGAAGCAATAAAAGGTTAAATTGTTATAGGATAAAATTATATAAGGTATCAGTAGTTAATATTGATACCTTTTTTTATAAACAAGAAGTTGAGGCATCTTATAAATGTACAATTTCTGTTGAAGTACTAAGCCAAAAATAATATGAATTAGTGTTATATACTTTTGTCATAGTACTTAACATAAAATAAAACTTAATCACAAAACTAATTATTACTGAAAGACGTAATATTATTTGTTAGGAAACTATAATATTTTTAAAAACCATGAAAAGAAGACAAGCAACAACACTAGTTACTGCTATTGCTGCCGGTGCTGCGATAACTACAGGAATCGTTATCAAAACTAGACAATACATGCAAAAGAAAAGATTAGATGAAGGTGATTACTTATATCCATATCTGTCTTTTATCAAGAAAAAAATTGAAGCAGGAAAAGATTCAATCATCATAACTCCTGAAGACTCTCCTTTTAAGTTTATTACTTTATCTGTAAAAAAAGCGGGTAAGAAGAAATTAATCTTAGCAGATTATGAAGGAACAGCTTTAGGACGTGGACGTAAAGATCTTTTAAAATATAAAAATGGTAAGCTTACTTTCATTAAGCCAATCATTGAATATGCGATGTAGTAATTCACTAACATCAACAAGGAAGTCATTCTCAAATTACTGGGAATGACTTTTTTGTTGTCTAAAGCTTGATTTTGATGATGTTTGTTTAAACAAAATTCACCAAAAGTCAGTTACTAATCTGTACATTTAAAATTCTGACTTATGCAGGCTACCAGTATCAATGAAAACAGTGTAAAAGATTTAACTGAACAACTTCGGAAATTAGAGGAGAAATACGAGTCGCAAAAGCAAATGACTGAAATGACCATCGGTTTTCTCCAAGATGCTAATGAGAAACTGACCGAAGCCAAGGATGAGATTGATAAAGTGAATAAGCGGGTACAGCAAAGTATCAACTATGCTCAACGCATTCAACAGAAAATTCTTCCATCAGATCAGAAAGTGCATCGTTTGTATCCTGACTCCTTTGTGCTTTATAAACCAAAAGATGTGGTGAGTGGAGACTTCTATTATGCAGACGAAGATGATCGCTTCAACTATTTGGCAGTGATTGATTGTACTGGACATGGTGTTCCTGGGGCTTTTCTGACTTTGATTGTGAATTCATTATTAGAGTCAATTTTAAAGGAAAATAAAAGCAACCGTGCAGATATTTTATTAAAGAAATTGGATGAACGTCTTTTTCATTATTTGAACAAGAATGAAGGTGTAAAGAAAATTCAGGACGGTTTGGATATCACTTTTTGTATGAAGGAGAAATCATCTAATAAGATTTATTTTTCATCGACTCATCAAAGACTATATCATGTTTCTTCTCAAACTATTGAAGAATACAAAGGGGCTCCCTATTCCATTGGTGAGTTTTCCAAAAGACAAGCAAAGTTGATGAATCATCAATTGGAATTTGAACAGGGAGACATGATTTATTTGTCTACTGATGGTATCATTGATCAGTTTGGTGGACAAGATAATGAAAAGTTTAAAAGGAAAAATTTCAAGAACCTTTTGTTGAAAATCGCAGATTATCCACTAGAAAAACAACAGAAAATCATAGACCTCACTTTTGAAAAATGGAGAGGGAACAAAGTGCAAACAGATGATGTTTTGGTAATGGGAATAAAACTATAATCTTTTAAAAATCTTATCATGGTAACTACACCAAGTGAATTAAAAACAACAAGAAATACTCTTTTTGACTGCCTTTACAAGGATGAATACACAAAAGTCTACTTTATCCAAGAGAAAAACCTGTTAGTATGTGAAGCACTACAAGAATATATTCCAATTGAGGATTTTAAAAAAGTCTTTCATTTTATCACCTTAAACTTCTCACTGTTTGATCAAGTAGACAAGTTCCTGTTCGATAAACAAAGCCTTAGAGTATTTCATCAGCCTTCAATGGAATGGTATTTTGTGTTTTGGAAAAGAGAAATGTATGAAGAGTACGGTTTAGTCAATCATGTGAAAATCCTTCCTCAAAATTTACCTTGGTTTGAAGCATCGGTAAAAGCAGGCAGGGCACAAATAGAAGAAAAATATAAAGACCTTGTGATCGATAAACTGAATATTGAATATGTATCTTCGATTGAAGAGATCGTTTAATACATTCTTAGTAAATAGATAAAATCCTTTTTCAAAAAATAGCTTATTTTTACCTTCCAATTGGTTCTAATTGCTATTTATGAAAAAGGATTTTTTTAGTTATTGTCGGCTTATCAGTAGCGACCTCAAAGAAGATGTTTTGTCGGAATTGTTTGCATGTTTTAGTGTGCGTTCATTGGAGAAAAATGATTTCTTTTCACAAAAAGGAGAATATGCTCATAAGGTTGGTTTTTTGATGAAAGGAGTGATACGTGCATTTTATCTCAACGAGGAAGGGAAAGAGTACAATAAACAGTTTTTTGTAGGGCCATCATTGATTGGTCCTTATACATCGCTTTTAACAAATACTCCCAATTTGATTCCTCAGCAAGCATTGACGGATTGTGAAATTCTTGAAGCAGAATACAAAGATATTGAAGCTTTGTATTCAAAACATCACGTCTTAGAGAAGTTAGGGAGAAGAATTGCGGAACATTATTTTTTAGAAAAGGAAAAAAAGGAATTGGAAATGGGATTATTGGAAGGAGAGGAACGTTATATAATTTTTCAAAAAGAGTTTCCTAATTTAGAACGGCAAATTCCTCAATATCATATTGCATCCTATTTAGGAATTTCTGCCACTCAATTAAGCAGAATTCGAAAGGGTATATTGAAAAGCAAATTGGATTAAAATTACATATGTAAATGTTTCACTAATCCTTGTTGGTCACTTTTGTGGTACACTAAAAATCAAAAAGTACTATGAAAGCATTACCATTTTATTCTATCCTATTATTCAACTTCCTTCTTTCAAGTTGTGCGATTCACCCCAATAAATGGACGCCAACAGCAACAGAAGTTGATATTAGCACATTACAATCAACAAACCAACTTACCGACTCCAAGACGGTATCACTTTTAGGCTTTTCAGGTGCAGAAGATTTTGCGATGGACCAAGAAGGGAATTTGTATTGTGGTACTCACAATAGTAATGATGATTTTACAGGAGGAGCTATCCTAAAAATCGATTCTTTATTGAATGTAGAAGAGTATATCAAGACTGATAAATGGGTCACTGGAATGCATTTTAATGCTAACAACGAAATGATTCTATTGATGAATGGAGTGGGCTTGTTGAAAGTCAATGCCGATCACTCTCTTGATACTTTATTGACCCAAACTCCTGATGGGAAACCAATTTTGATGGGCTCAGGGCTTGATATAGCACAAGATGGAAAAATCTATTTTAATAATCTTTCGTCACACATGGAGACTTCTATTGCTACCATCAATCAGCTTATTTTAGAAATGAAACCTGATGGAGGAGTGTATTGTTTTGATCCCAAAACTAAGAAAACGGAGGTGATATCATCAGGGAATTATTTCGGAAATGGTCTTGTAGTCAGCAAGGATGAGCAATCTATTCTAGTCTCAGAAACCTCAAAATACAGAATATTAAGATATTGGATTAAAGGTGAAAAGAAAGGACAATCGGAAGTGTTTTTAGATAATTTACCGGGCTTTCCAAACAACTTAAAACAGAGTTCGAATGGCAATTACTGGCTAGGTTTTACGACAAAAAGAAACCAACAATTGGACAATATCCACCCGAAACCTTGGATGAAGCAAATGGTTTTTGCGATGCCTGATTTTATGAAACCGAAACCTGAAAAATATGGATTAGTAATGGAAGTCTCAGATAAAGGAGAAATTATTAGAGTGTTTACAGATGAGGAAGGGAAAGTAGTAGAAGAGGCAGGGGCAATTGTTGAGAAAGACGGTTTTTTATTTCTTGGTGGAGATATTGTCAATTCAGTTGCTGTTTTTGAATTATAAATATTACTACATCATTATTAACCTAGAAGTCAGAGACTTCTTAAGATCTTTAAAGCACAAGAGACGCTGTCGCTTAACTCTTGCGCTATAAATTTACAGAAATAGCACTGGCGCGAATGTTAAGCGATAGCATCATTCGTGCCCAATAAATCAAAAGAAATCTCCTGATTTCTAAATAACATAGGCATATTCAAATCTCAATACAAAATCATCTTAACAAAAATTAAATTTGATATTTAAGGATAAACTTTGAAATTTGAATATGCTTAAATCCGTGAAAAATATATTCTTATCATTGATATTGATTTTAGGCACTATTGGAATAGTGGGCAATGCTCATATTTGTAATGGTGTTTTAAAAGCCATCAATATGCAACCCTCTCACGAGTGTTGTGCAATGAGTATGGATATGAAAATGAAATCGGATTGTTGTAAAAACAATAAGCATCATGTAAAAGTAGAAAGTCATTTTGATCAAGTCATTGATATCGTAGAGGTGCCAACCTTCTCCTATCAAGAAATGATGAAGAACCTTTGGGAATCTGCTTATACATTTATTCTACCGACCACAAACCTTGAAAAAGAAGTACACCTAATTCCTTCTTTTTGTGAGTCGAAATCCCCTCCAAACCATAGGACCGTTCCTATCAATATTTCCTATCAAGTTATTTTAGTTTAAAGAAGCATTTTCCGTCTTACATAAGTTTTAAGACGAGTGAAATGTATTATTTTTATTATTGAGGCTTTATTGGGCCTTTCTTTAAACTAAATAGATAAAATGATTAATAAAATCGTTCGTTTCTTCCTCTATAACAGAGTAGTGACGATTGTCGTTTTATTATTGTTTGTATTGTGGGGCTTAATTCATAGTCCATTCAAAACAGCAATTAATAACTATATACCCTATGATCCTGTAGCAGTTGATGCTATTCCAGATATAGGAGATAATCAGCAGATTGTATTTACCAATTGGCCCGGCCGATCTCCTCAAGATATAGAAGATCAGGTGACATATCCATTGACTACGAGTTTGCTGGGCATTCCGGGTGTGAAGAGTATCCGAAGTAACTCAATGTTTGGGTTTTCTTCCATCAATATAATTTTCAAAGATGATGTTGAATTCTATTTTGGAAGAACTAGAATCTTAGAAAAAATCAATAGCCTTCCACCTAATACACTTCCAGAAGGTGTTCAACCCACTTTAGGTCCAGATGCAACAGCTGTTGGTCAAGTGTTTTGGTATACTTTAGAGGGGAGAGATGAAGAAGGAAATCCAACAGGCGGTTGGAATTTAGAGGAACTAAGATCCACTCAAGATTTCTTAGTGAAATACGCTCTTATGTCTGCTGATGGAGTGGCAGAAGTTGCATCCGTTGGAGGTTTCGTAAAAGAGTATCAAATTGATGTGGATCCCAATGCTTTGAAAGCATATGATGTTACGCTACAGCAAGTGATGAATGCTGTCCAAAATTCAAATTTAGATGTAGGAGCACGTACAATTGAGGTCAATAGTGCAGAATATTTTGTGAGAGGAATTGGCTACATCAAAGACCTAAGTGACCTTGAAGAAAGTGTTGTGAAGGTCAATAATAATATTCCCATTAGAATAAAAGACGTAGCCAAAGTAGTTGAAGGTCCTTCAGATCGAAGAGGTATTTTGGATAAAGAAGGTGCAGAGGCAGTAGGAGGAGTCGTAACGGCTCGTTTTGGAGAAAACCCAATGCTGGTGATTGATCATGTAAAAGATAAGATCAATTCGATCCAATCTGGATTGCCTCAGAAAATATTGGAGGATGGAACGCTAAGTAAAGTCACCATTGTCCCTTTTTATGACCGCTCTACTCTGATCAAAGAAACAATTGGTACGCTCAATGAGGCTTTAATACAAGAGGTTTTAATCACCGTCATTGTAGTCTTGATCATGGTTTGGAATCTTAGAGCATCTGTTTTGATTTCAAGTTTATTGCCTATTTCAGTTTTGATGGTTTTTGTAGTAATGAAATATATGGGCATTGTGGCCAATATTGTTTCATTAAGTGGAATTGCCATCGCAATAGGAACCATGGTCGATATAGGTATAGTAATGTCCGAAAACTTGATTAAGCATCTTGATCATAGAAAAGGACGAAAGCTGATACAAGTAATTTATGATGCAACAGAGGAGGTTTCCGGAGCGATCGTTACTGCAGTAGCGACTACCGTAGTTAGTTTTATTCCTGTTTTCACTTTACAAGCATCAGAAGGGAAACTCTTTACTCCCTTGGCCTATACCAAAACGTTTGCATTATGTGCTTCTGTAGTGGTAGCACTAATCTTTTTACCATCATTTGCCTATTATTTCTTCAAATCAGACCAAAAGAAAAAGGGGGCATTCCTCTTTAAAATAATTTCTCTGATGATAGGTGTTGGGTTACTTTTCATCAAGTTCACTTTAGGTTTTGGTGTGGTACTCGTTTCGCTTTATTCACTATTTGAAAAACAACTGAAGCAATACATCTC
Source organism: Flammeovirga sp. EKP202 (assembly GCF_014534745.1). Lineage (GTDB taxonomy): Bacteria > Bacteroidota > Bacteroidia > Cytophagales > Flammeovirgaceae > Flammeovirga. The sequence goes on along the minus strand of NZ_JACVVP010000016.1, from coordinate 54,186 downwards.
AGAGGTAAATTATGATCGAATAAAAAGTGGAATAGTGGCTTTCCTTATCATCTATTTATTGGCAATGGATTGGTTACCACTCGGAGCTCAAGAAAGTGACTTTAAGAATTTTATTTTTGTCGCAGGATTGATTATTTTGATATTAGGAGGTTTTCAGCTTTTCATTAAAATTTACCCCAAAATCCTTTCAAAATGTTTAGATCATAAAATCACATTTTTATCGATTGTCTTCTTTATTGTCTTTTCAGGAATTTCAGCCTGGCAGGGATTTGCAACTCTATTTTCACCCATTCAAAGTATTTTTTCTTCAATGAATGTGGATGTAACCTCCTCAAGAGCTTACCAAAATATGAGTAAGGCTTTCCCAGGGATTGGTTCTGAATTTATGCCGTCTTTGTCAGAAGGAAGTTTTTTATTGATGCCCACAACTATGCCTAATGCAGGGGTTTCAGAGGTAAAGAAAAACCTTCAATTGATGGATATGGCCGTGAAAAGTATTCCTGAAGTTGAATCGGTTGTTGGAAAGGCAGGGAGAACCCAATCACCTTTAGATCCGGCGCCATTATCAATGTATGAGAACATTATCAATTATAAAACAGAGTATAAGGTAGATGAAAAAGGGAACCGATTAAGGTTTAAGGTGGATGAAGACGGAAAGTACCTCAAAGATGATAATGGCAATTTAATTGAAGATCCTAATGGTCAATATTTCAGACAATGGAGAGATGAAATTCAATCTCCCGATGATATTTGGCAAGAGATTGTAAAAGTGACACAGTTGCCTGGACTAACTTCTGCTCCTAAGTTGCAACCAATTGAAACACGGCTTATTATGACTCAAACGGGTATGAGGGCTCCTATGGGAATTAAAGTTTATGGTCCAGATTTAGCTTCAATAGAGGGCTTTGGAATTCAGTTAGAGCAACTTTTAAAGGAAGTGCCTTCTGTTAAAAAAGAAGCTGTTTTTGCTGACCGTATTGTTGGAAAACCTTATTTGGAAATCGAAATTGATCGCCAGAAAATTGCCCGTTATGGTATGAATGTCAAAGACATGCAAATGCTTTTGGAGATGGTGATTGGTGGAATGCCATTGACGTATACTGTAGAAGGTAGAGAGCGTTTCCCTGTCCGCCTTCGATATGCGAGAGAATATAGAGATAATCCTGATGTGTTGAAAAAGTTCTTAGTTAATGTTCCATTAGGCATTCAAGTTCCTTTGGAAGAATTGGCGGTAATAAAGTATACTGCGGGTCCTCAAAGTATCAAAAGTGAAGATACTTTCTTAACCGGTTATGTACTATTGGACAAACTTCCTGACTATTCAGAAGTGCAGGTAGTTGAGGAAGCGACAGCTTATATTGAAGCAAAAATTAAAAATGGCGATTTGGTTGTACCTAAAGGGGTCAGTTATAAATTTTCTGGAAATTATGAAAATCAGTTAAGAGCATCAGAACGACTTTCTATTGTAATGCCGATCTGTTTGATGCTTATTTTCTTCATCCTTTATCTGCAATTCAATTCAGTGAAAACGACGTTGATGGTTTTTTCAGGGATAATAGTAGCTTTCAGTGGAGGCTTTTTGATGTTGTGGATGTACAGCAAACCATCGTTTCTTGATTTCACCCTTTTGGGTACAAATATGAGAGCACTTTTTGACATTGGAACAGTCAATTTAAGTGTTGCAGTTTGGGTGGGTTTTATCGCATTGTTTGGTATTGCAACCGATGATGGAGTGCTTATCGCTACTTACCTTGATCAATCCTTTTCAAAAAACGCACCTCAATCCGTACAAGAAATCAGAAAAGCAGTACTAGAGGGTGGAATGAGAAGAATCAGACCAAGTTTGATGACAACAGCGACCACATTATTGGCATTCATTCCAATTTTAACTTCTACAGGCAGAGGAGCCGATATTATGAAGCCCATGGCAATTCCTGGGTTTGGTGGAATGACCATTGCTCTGTTGACTCTCTTTGTGGTACCAACATTATATTGTGCTGTCAAAGAAGGAGCCTTGTCAAAGTCCATCACAACTAATGAAAATCAGTAAGTATAATTTGAAATTGTAAAGAAATGAAACAACTTAAAAAAAGTATAACACTGGTTTTATTGCTATTTGCATTGACAGGAAATGCTCAAAACCCATTCTTGGATAATTACATTTCTGTTGCGTTGGAAAATAACTTTGGTATTCAAGCTCAAAACCAGAATATTCAAGCTGTAGCCTCAGAAAAAGAGATCATAAAAGGCGAAGCCACTTCCAACTTAGACGTAATGTACGGTTATGGAGTGTCTCCAATTGAAACGAGAAATGGACCGATTGATCATAAAGTTTCAGCGGGAATAATGTTGCCTTGGTTTGGTACAAGAGCGAAACAATACGATGTAGTGAATCATAAAGTTGAAAAAGCGGAACAGCAAAAGCATCAAACAGAAAATACAGTAAAATATACAGTGAGGGCTTTGTACTTTCAAATGCTTCAGAATCAAAAAGATCTTGGGTCAGCTCGATATAACTTTGAGATCTTGAAGAGTTTTGAATCAATTGCCTTAACACAATATGAAAATGCAAAAGGTTCTTTGGTAGATGTATTAAGGGTACAGATGCAAATAGAAGAAGCTCAAAATAAGATTAATGCTTTAATTGCGGATAGTACACTATTCAACCAACAATTTGGTTTAGTACTTAATCATCCAACGAAGAAAATAGAATTGTCAGACCAATTGATTTTCAATCCAGACTCGACTTCATTGGGAAATAACCCTTTGTTGTTAGAATTAGAGGCCAATCAAAAAGTGGTGAACGCCGAAATTCAATCTGTAGCAAAAGAAGCATCGCCAAAAATCAAAATCGCTTTAGATTATAGTATCATTGGCAACACTCAAATGCAATCTGATAATGCCGGAAATAATGCTGTAATGCCAATGATCGGTTTGTCTATTCCTGTTTTTAATGCTAAAAAATACAACGGCAGAAAAGAACAGCTAGTTTTGAACAACCAATCGATCAAATTACAGAAGCAAGAATTACAAAATGCACTTCAATCAGAATATTTGAAAGCTCAAAATCAGAGGGAAGATGCAAAAAGAGATATCAACTTAATTGATCAGCAAATAGCAAAAGTGGATCAAGCAATAAAAATTCAACGTGAAATCTATACCGTTGGACAAAATACACAAGGATCTGCCTTTATTGAATTGTTACGCTTACAAATGCAACGTTTAGAGTACCAATTCAAAATTCATAAAGCTGAACAAAGTAAAAATGATGCGCTGGCCAAAATCGATTTCCTTCAAGGCGTTTAATCATTTCAGGCATCAATTAAAAAGAAATTACAATGGAAAAATATATAAAATCTTATGGCTCATTATTACTCGTGTTTATAGTCGGGTTAATGAGTGGTTGGTTGTTTTTTAGTGGAGAAGAAAGTACACATGAAGACAAACATCAACATTCGGAAGAAGAGGTTTGGACTTGTTCTATGCATCCTCAAATACGCCAAAATGAACCAGGGGATTGCCCAATTTGTGGAATGGATTTGATACCAGCTTCAACTTCAGATGCAGGGCAAGACTTCTCTCACATTTCTTTGTCCAAGTCAGCCGTTGCACTTGCAAACATTCAAACTACGGAGGTGATTCAATCTTCACCTGAGAAAGAATTGGTTTTACAAGGAAAGTTGGCTGTTGATGAAAGAAGAACCTATTCTCAAGCATCACATATTTCCGGTAGAATTGAGAAAAGTTTTGTGAATTATATTGGAGAAAGAGTAAGAAAAGGACAGAAGCTCGCAACAATTTATTCCCCTCAATTAGTAACAGCTCAAAGGGAGTATTTTGAAGCCAAAAAGGTAAAAGAAACCAATCCTCAACTATTACGTGCTGCCAAAGAGAAATTGAGATTATGGAAATTGACAGAAAAACAAATCAATGAAATTGATCAATCAGGAAAAGTAATGACTGAGTTTGTCATTAGAGCAGATATATCGGGGGTTATTACAAAATTGAATGTGGTGGAAGGAGACCATGTGATGGAAGGTCAAATTATGTATGATTTAGCAGATCTTTCCCGCCTTTGGGTGAAGTTTGACGCCTATGAAAGTGATTTGGCGTGGATTAAAGTAGGTGATAAGGTTACTTTTTCGGTATCCTCATACCCTGGTCAAGAGTTTAAAACCACTATCAACTTTATTGACCCTTTTATTAACCCTCAAACACGAGTGGCATCTATAAGAGGAAACGTTATGAATAATAAAGGAACTTTGAAACCGGAAATGTTTGTAACAGGAAATTTAAAAGCCAAATTGCCCACTAAAGACGACGTAATTGTTGTTCCTAAATCAGCTGTATTATGGACAGGTCCAAGATCCATCATTTATGTGAAAGTTGAGAACCAAGAAGAACCTACTTTTGAAATGCGGGAAGTAACTTTAGGGACAAATCTATCCAATGCTTATATCATTACAGAAGGATTGAAAATGGGAGAACATGTAGTCACTCAAGGTACTTACACGGTAGATGCTGCCGCTCAGCTTAAGGGGAAACCAAGTATGATTGATCCACATAAAGGAGAAATGTCAAGTGAAGAAATGTATTCTGATGGTAAATCAAAATTTGAAGAAGGTGTTTCACCTGTATTTCAGTCTCAACTCCAACAAGCATTCCAAGCCTATATTTTGATGAAAGATGCTCTCGTTGCAAGTGATGATGATAAAGCAAAAGAATTGCTAGGGGATTTCTCAGAAAAATTGGATTTGGTTCAAATGAAAGGATTGAAAGGTGAGGCTCATCATTATTGGATGAAAAAATCAAAAACTCTGAAAGAAGATGTGTTAGCAATGCAAAAAGCAGATAACATTGATACAAGAAGACGTTATTTAGTTTCAGTTTCTAAGTTATTGACAGACGTAATTACACGTTTAGGGTTACCTTCCAATGAGAAAGTCTTCCTCTTATATTGCCCAATGGCAAATCATGATCAAGGTGCATCTTGGCTTTCAACTACAAAAGATGTTCTTAATCCATATTACGGTGATATGATGTTGAAGTGTGGTGAAATGAAAAGAGAAATACAATAAATAAGAATCAACTTACTGTTTTTCAGTGATCTAATGTAAAAGGGTGAGTTGTAATATAGATTGCATATAAAAAGAGAATGAATATTCACTATTTTATGGTAAAATTATTCTAGCTAGTTTTGTATTAAATGTGTATTACAACTTATTTATACTTTCAACATGCAGACTTTAGATGAATTATCGGGCTTAGCTCATCAACAAACATCCGACTCTAAAAAAAACGTAAACCTACCGAAAGAAGCTTTTTTATACCAAAGGCAGGGGCCATGGCCACAACCTTCACCTAGAAATCCAAAAGGTGAAGCGCCCGCAGTACTAAGACTTCCTAGGAAAGAAAAAGAGGAATGGAAGAAAAAAATAGGTCGTAGATATGTAAAGAACATGTGGACCTATTGGCCGAAAGCACTTCACTATGCTTATAAACACAAAGGACTTCATAAAATCAGCGATGAAGATTTCAATCATTATTTAGGTGCGGGCGTATTCAGTAAGTTTTTAATTAAAGGACTAAGCGATCAAAAAAAAGCTATTTTTAATGATTTTCTTCCACTAGATCATAATGAAAGGGAATACTACATTATCGACTTTTCATTAATGTCTTTTACGAAGCCTTTTGAAGGAATTTATGCTACAGGTACAATTGTAGTATTTGAAAAGGTAAACAATGTTCTTGAGGCAAAACTAATTTATGTAGATCAATTTGAAGGGGATAAGAAAATAGTTCAACCTACTGATGCAGACCTTTGGTCGATCGCAAAGGTATATGCTATGCAAGGAGCGGCTTACAAATTGATTTTGTCAGAACATGCACTACTTCATTTTCCATTTGACTGTATCAATGCGATTAGTAAATCTTCTCTTCCAATTAATACTATCGTATTGCAACTACTTTTGCCCCATTTTGAACATACATTGGTGCTTAATAAAGTAGTACTAAACTCTACCGCTTCTCCGGTTGAAAATGATCAAAAGTTTCCTTATTCTGGTTTCCTTGGTGACGGAGATGGTCAAAGATCACTTGTGGCTTGTGCTTATAGTGGTATTGAAGGAAATGACAGTTATAATGGGTATCACTATTCTAAAGAAATTGAAAAGTTTGATTCACCTTATTACACCTTCCTTCTTGAGTACTATAATGTCATAAAGAAATTTGTAACTGAAGTAGTCAATGTCATTAGTGATGAAGAATTATTGATTATCAAGGAATGGGCAGGGCATATTAATCAGTGGTTACCTACATTTACTTCAGCTGATGAAATTCTTTTGAAGGATAACTTAATTCAGGAAATCACGATGATCATATGGGATGTATCTGTTGCTCACTCGGCCGATCACCATAGTTTTGCTCAAGTTCCAAGTTATATGGTTCCATTAAGAGTAAGAGTAAATCCTAAAGAGGTTCATAATAATGAAATTGATTGGGAAAATGGAATGACAATCAAAGATATGTTTAGGTATAGAATGGAAAGAGAGATGTTCTTTAAACCTACCAATGTTTCTACTTTATACAATACGAAATATAATTTTGAGAAGACCAACTATTCTGAATCAACCAAAAAATACTTGAAAGATTTGAATGATATTTTCATAAGAGAATTAAGTGAGGTTGAGACGAGGCTAAAACAGAAAAATGTTCCTGTTTTTATTCCATTAAAAGAAATAGCAAGGTCAATTCAATACTAACGATTATCAAAGAGTCAGTAGCTTTCAAAAGGTACTGACTTTTTTTGGGGAAAGATCTTACACATTTTTACAAAAATTCTATACAAACAAAAACCATAACCCACCTTATATTTGTAGTATACTAATCGCAATAAGCAGATGAGAGAATTAACGTTAGATACTACATTGGGGTGTAAGGCTTGTGAAGCCAAAGTACAACCTCTTCTAGATAAAGACCCAAGAGTGATTGATTGGGAAGTAATAGATGGAAATATCCTGAGGGTCGTCACCGAAGGAGCATGTCAGAAGTGCGTCAATAAGATAATTGGAGAAGCAGGCTATGAGGTAAAAGAACAGCTTTCAGCTAAAGATGTTGATGCAAGTCAATTTGCTTTTAAAATCACACATGAAATCCCAAAAATTGAATATGAAGTCCCTCAATTTTCTTCTGAAGATGCTGGTAAATATTATTGTCCTATGATGTGTGAGGGGGAAGATAAGCTTTTTGATGATCCGGGAGATTGTACAGTTTGTGGAATGCCTTTAGAAAAAATACCTGAAGCGAAACCAGCCGTTCAATATGCCTGCCCGAATCATCCTGACGAATTACATGATGCACCCGGTGAATGTCCTATTTGTACAACGATATTGGAACCTGTTATTCCTGAATTAGAGGAAGAGAAAAATGAGGCTTATGAAGATATGAAACAAAGGTTCCAATTAAGCCTTTTGTTGACAATCCCAGTGGTGAGCATTGCAATGCTTGGACATCTATTTCCACCCATACATCATGCAATGTTGAGCCTTATGTCACAAACCGCTTGGAATTGGATACAATTTCTACTCACGATACCTATGGTGTTCTATACCGGCAACATTATTCTTAAAAGAGCCTGGTCTTCTATCGTGACCCGAAACCTTAATATGTGGACTTTAATTGGTATAGGAACAATGGTCGCCTTTGGTTTTAGTGTGATAGCTCTTTTATTCCCTAGTGCCTTTCCTGATCAATTTAAAGAGAACGGAGCGGTACATGTTTACTTTGAAGCTACATGTAGCATTTTGTTACTTGTGATGATTGGTCAACTTATGGAACTTAGAGCGCATGCTCAAACCAACTCAGCACTAAAAGCACTTCTTCAATGGGCCCCTGCCACATCTACGATTATTAGAAATAATAAAGAGTTTAAAGTAGCCATTGAACATATTGAGAAAGGTGATCTTGTAAAAATAAAGCCAGGGGAGAAAATTCCAGTTGATGGTAGTATTACAGAAGGCAATGGCATAGTGGACCAATCTATGATTACTGGAGAGCCAATTCCTGTTGACGTTACCATAAATGATAAGGTGACCAGTGGATCGATTAATATAAATGGTTCATTTTTGATGAAAGCTGAGAAAGTAGGGGGCGAGACACTTCTTTCAAAAGTCATTAGTATGGTCAATGACGCAAGTAGATCTAGAGCTCCCATTCAGAAAATTGCAGATCAAATATCCACTTATTTTGTTCCGATTGTTGTCAGTGTTTCTATTCTTACGTTCTTCATTTGGTTTTTCTTATACAATGGAGAAAATGCAGCCACCTATGCTTTAGTTAATGCAGTTGCCGTTTTACTGATTGCCTGTCCATGTGCTCTAGGACTTGCCACTCCAATGTCTATTATGGTTGGAACCGGAAAAGGTGCACAATATGGTATTCTAATTAAAGATGCAGAGGCGTTACAAAACTTCAGTAAGGTAGATGTTTTGATGATTGATAAAACCGGTACGCTAACAGAAGGAAAACCGAGTGTAAAGGAAGTACTTTGTTTCAATGGTACATCTTCATCGGAGATCCTTACTTATGCCGCTAGTATTGATCAAAATAGCAATCACCCTTTGGCTAAAGCTATTGTGGAAAAAGTGAAGCAAGAAAACATGGATATTCTTGGTGTAAAAGCGTATCAATATTTGATAGGAAAAGGAGGGAAAGCATTGATAGGAAACGATGAAATTGCTGTAGGAAATCAAAAACTTGTTGACCTTGAAAATTTAGGGCATGAGGAACTTCAAAAAGTAAATAGACACTTAGTAGAGGGAGCAACGATCGTTTATGTTTCAAAAAATAAAGTGTTGCTTGGAGGTATTGTCATAACAGACCCAATTAAGAGAGATGCTCAACAGCAAGTAAACGCATTGCAAAAAGAGGGGATAGAAGTGGTCATGCTCACTGGAGATAATGAAGCTACCGCAAAATATGTGGCTGACCAAGTCGGGATAACTTCTTATCAAGCGAATTGCCTTCCTGAAGATAAATTAAACTACATCAAAGATGCACAAAGTAAAGGCTTTCATGTAGCCATGGCAGGGGATGGAATAAATGATGCACCAGCTCTCACCCAAGCAAATATTGGAATAGCAATGGGAGATGGTACCGACATTGCCATTCAGAGTGCTGAAATTACTTTATTGAAAGGTAATCTTTCAAATTTAACCAAAGCTAGAAAGTTAAGTGAGAAAGTAATGTTGAATATAAAACAGAATTTAATTTTCGCATTCTTCTATAATGTGCTAGGTGTGCCAATAGCGGCAGGGATTTTATTCCCATTTTTTGGGATTCTATTAAGTCCAATGCTCGCAACATTAGCAATGAGTTTTAGTTCTGTCTCTGTAATCTCTAATGCACTTCGCTTGAAAAGGGTAAAACTTTAGGATTATAGTCAACCAAAAATAGAGCCTCTACTTCAATCTGAAGTAGAGGCTCTATTTTTTTATAAGGAGTTCCTTTTTTGACTTAGAATGAATGGTAAGATATAATAGGTATTATAAAATATTTAATAAAGTTCATTGATCGTAACCTAGGTGTTGTACATAGTGAATAACATGGTGTACTACTGATTTTTTTAGATTTATCATATTTTTTTTGAATTGTTTTTATTGTGGTTATAAACCTTCATAACAATGCGGATAAGCCTATTTTTTAGTGTTTTTGATTGTTTTTATTGTTGTTGTTATAATGTTTTTTTTGTGTCCATTTTTTCGGTTTTTTCAATGAAAAATCAAGAAAAATGAATCAAAAAACAACTGAAGCTAGTATACTTGAAATGTGAAACAGATAAAGATATTATATCAATAATTGATTTGCTGTACTATTAATGAGAGGAAGATTAAATACTAAAAACAAAACCAGATAGAGTCTTAAAACTTAGCTAAAACTAAAACCATAAATCATTATCACTTAATATATCTACTACTAACATAGAAACTATCATTTTATCTATTTCTAATTTATCGAAGAGTGGGCAACTACTCTTCGAAAATTGGAGAGCTACAAGCCAATTAAAAATAAGATAAGATTGAGTATAAACATAAATTTACACTGGACTAAACAAATACTTTATAGAAAAGGAGCGTTAAACCTCCTTTTCACCACGATATAGAGCAAGGAACCTTTAACAACTTAGCTGAAAACAAAACCAATGAGATGCTAATTGCTAAAACTATGTACTAAAACCTATATATGATCATAGGTAACTAACCGAAGTTTTTGGAGTTTCGGTTAGCTACTTTCCTGATTAAACCTAATTATCCCTAATTCAAGAATGTGTTTATCATGGATTTGATTAGGATGTAAGTTACATTAACTCATATACCCTAGGTAGTTGACTATCTAGGGTATTCTTTTTTGTTAGAATTTATTAAATAATAAGTCATTGTAATACAGTTATTTCAATTATATCTTAAATTTATCATAATTACTACTGCGAAGACTAAATAAATTATTATTAATTACTAGATGATGTTTAGATTACTACTTATAACAATTACATTTTTTCATTTATCTATCTTAACAGCTTATTCTCAAAACATTTCAGGAGAAGTTATAGATGGTGACACGAAAGAATCATTACCGTTTGTGAATGTTTCTTGTAAGCAAGCTGATGCAACTATTGCAATTGTAAGCACTGATTTTGATGGAAAATTTACGCTAGAAGTAAAGGAAAAAGGAGACTATGAGCTTCAGTTTCATTACACCGGCTATAAATTAAATAGCAGGATTATTACTGTAAATGATGATTTAGATATCTCGTTGGGACAAATTCTACTTAAATCAACCATTACAGAATTGGAAGGTGTAACTGTTACAGCCGAAAAAGAGTCTGTCAATATGACGGCAGACGGAATGAGTTTTAATGTTGAAGAAGGTGGGGGAGCCAATATGGAAGATATTGTCTCGGGTATGCCTTCTATTACAATGGACGAAAATGGTGAAGTCACCTCAAACGGTGAACAGGTGGTGATTCTCGTAAACGGGGAAGAATCCAGCTTAGAAAACCCTTTGGAAGATATTCCTATGCAACTAATTGAAAGGGTTGAACTTCTTAACAATCCTCCAGCTGAATATACTTCAGCGACTACAGCCATTAATATTGTATTGAAAGAAAATGTAAAACTCGGTAACAATGCCAGAATTTATGTAGAAGGTGGTATGCCTACACAAGCAAAAGCCGGTTTTAATATTTCAAGATCAGGCGACAAATGGTCTACCACAGTCAATGTTCGCTACATTCAAAACGAACTTCCTTACAAAAATTCTTCAGAACGATTAAATTATGGTTCAAATACTCGTGAAAATGAGAGTGAGTATACTCAAGGTTTAAAAATGTTCAATGCCAATTGGTCATCTTCTTATGCATTGTCAGTGAACGATAAACTTCGATTTAATCTGAGTTATTCTCACAGAGAAAACACGACTGAAAGTGAAGAAGAAGAACTTGTTCAAAATATAGATCCTGATAATATTAATCCTAGAATTAATTATCGTACGGCTTCAAATAATAGGCTAACGAAAAGATTACAGGCTCAATTGAATTATGATAAGCATTTTATGACGGAGGGTCGAAAGTTTTTAACTACAATTCGATTTTCTATCGATGACTATGATCAATTAAATACGAACCAAACAAATACATTGTATTTGGATACAGATGAACTACGTTACAATGATGAAAGATTAACTGAAAGAGATCGACCAAGTAAAAACCTATTTGCAAACGTAAAATATGTTCATCCATTTAATCCAAGTAGTATCTTAACTACTGGTTTTAGAAATCAGACAAAAATACAAACCAACACCGAACGTTTTTATAATAGAGATGAAGATGGTGAGGAAACCAATAGAGGTTTAGGTTATCAAAATACAGACTATTTAAACCAAAAGTTCACGGCTTATTTCCAATACAAGTATAAGTTTGTGAATGATCTAACTTTAAACGTGGGAGGTATAGCAGAAAATTCAGTGATCAATTCTGATATTGAAAATCTTGAAGATACTTTCAGTACTCAAAATAACTTTTGGGTTTTTAACCCTAATGCAAGCTTGAATAAAAAGTTTAATGAAAACTGGATGGGACGAATTGCTTATTCTTTTAGAATGAATACACCTCCAGAGTGGATGCTGAACCCTACGATTAACGATAGTAACCCTTTATTCATTAGTTCGGGTAACCCTAATCTAACACTTCAAAAGAAACAAAAATTAGTGCTTGATGTAACAAATCATCAAGACAATTTCTCAACAAGAGGTGGGGTGTTTTTCAGAAGTACAATTGACGGAGTAGAAAGAGTTTTCGAGAACAAAGGAGATACAATTTATTCAACTTTTGCCAATATCGTTGATAAATATACAGTTGGTACAAATATCTATGTTCAATATCAGTTAAGTAAAAAACATCGTATTATTCTTTCAGGTGATCTTTACCATGATATGTATAATACTAGAACTGGAGATTTTCCATTGTCACAGACAATGTTCAATGGTAAGATGACATACAAAGCCAATCTTTTAAATGGCTTTAGAGTTAGATTAACGGGGTACTACCTATCACAAACTATACGCTACAATGGTACAATGACCCCTGCTTCCGGAGTTGATGCTTCGGTTTCAAAGAGTATATATGAGGGAAAAGGTAGGCTTTGGCTTACTGCTGTTGATATTTTCTCTACTAGAAAAATATATAGAAGTAATATTTCACGTACATTTGAATCATCAAATGTTGTAGATTTGCCTACAACAGTTAAGTTAGGATTCTCATGGTCGTTTTTCTCTGTATGATAAATAAGAAACTATTTACATTTGCTTTATTAATTACGGCATTTCTTTTATCGAAAAATGAAATTTATGGACAGAATCATAAGGATGTTATTCATCTTTATGATTCTGCGTATAGTAAGGTTTTGGATTTAGGTCAAATCCCTTTTTGGGTGGACCTCACTCAGGAATTATCATATGAAGAAATTCTGGAGTTATCACCGTCTTTCAAAACTTCTACCACTCACAGTAAGGATAAATTCAATGTAGAAGGTAATTACTGGCTACAATTGAATATTAGTATTGACTCTTTTAGTTCTTATGAATGGCTAATAGAATTTTATGATCAAACCATTGATGATATGATTGTCTATTTGCCTACCGTTGAAGGTGGAGTCGAAAAGATTTTTATGGGTGATAATTATGACTTCGATAAAAGGGACATTAAACATACAAATTACATTATTCCTCTTGCTGATAACATCGATTATACACAGCCACTTTATATCCGAATTCAATCCGCTCATAAAGTCGACTTATTAGTTAATCTTACCAATGGTGACGAATTTATAAAAGAATCCACACTTAAATATTTGTTTTTTGGCTTGTACTATGGTGCTTTCGCGTTGATGATCGTCTATAGTTTAATGCTTTTTGCAAATATCAGAGAGAAGAAATACTTATTTTACGTTATTCACTTGGTGTTTATCATGCTTTACTCGGCCTCGCGAGATGGTATGGGATTTCAGTTTGTATGGCCTGATGCACCTTGGGTTAATTCTTTTTCAACTCTTCTGTTTATTTTTGGAATGACGATGTCATTGGCCTTTTTTATCAAGGAAATTATTTCTGATGAAAGTGATAATCCGCTTTATTCAAAGGCAATGAACATTCTGATGTCAGCTTTAACTGTCATCTTCTTTTTAATTCTTCTGTTCTTTAGTACACAAGAGGGAGGTTTATTGTTAATTACTACAATTTTAACGCTGCTCTACTTTGTTGTCAAAGCCTATAGGGAATACAAAAAAATATCTCCTTATTTTATCTTTGGCTTGATCATATTTTTCTTTGGTTTCTTTATTTGGCTTTTAAAATGGTATGCTATTGTTCCTTTCAATACATATACTTTATACAGTCTTAGAATTTCTATTTTACTAGAAATGTTATTGTTCTCTTATGGACTTTATGATAGTTTGAGACTTTTAAAGGAAAGAGAAAGAATTGCTCAAAAGGAGATCATTCAGCATCAATCTGAAAAAGAAGAAATGCAAAACAAAGTCATTGAGGAACAGAAGAAAACAATGATTTTGAGTGAGAAGGTAAATAATGAGTTGGAAGAGAAAGTACAAGAGAGGACATCCTCTTTACAGAAAAGAGAAGCTGAACTGAGTACTCTGAATAAAGAACTACAGGATAAAACAGAAAAGCTAGACAAACTTAATCGTGTTCTTGATGTAAATAACTACAACTTAAAAGGGGAGATCAAGCAAGAGAGGGAAAGAAGGTTTACAAATAAAAGGCTAAGCCATAAAGAATTTGAAGAACTTTTTCCTGATCAATTATCGTGTTTAAGGTATCTTGAAAAACAAAAGTGGAAAGGAGGTTTTACTTGTAAACAATGTGGTAATCATACCTATTCTGACGGGACTAAACAGTTTTCAAAACGATGCACAAAGTGTGGTTATAATGAGTCTGTCACTAGTAATACAATTTTCCATAGCTTAAAGTTTGATTTAACCAAAGCATTCTATTTGTCTTATATTATATCCAATTTCGATGAGGAATTTAGTATTCAGCAATTATCAGATGAAATTGGAATGTCTAGAAACACAGTATCCAAGTTTAGGTTGAAAACATTGAAGGCAAAAAACAAAGAATCAAAATTGCTATTGCCTACTTTCTTGCCTACGGATTAGTTATTCAATTAAGGAGAAAATCATATCGAACTGTTTGGGTTTCATCCCACAAAGCAGTTCTTGTAAGATTGGAAGCTCCATAATTTGGGGTTAGTTCAAGTAGTCCATTGACCATAAAATTGAAAGTGTAATGCTTTCCTTTTTCAAATGTATTTTTCTTAAATGCGATTCTGTAATGTCGATATCCAACTTCTTCCATTAATATTTTATGACTATTTTCCTTTTCTAGAAAACTAGCATATAAATACATATTTCTAATATTGAATTGTCTAGCTTCCGATCTTTGATAATAGGTCATAAGGTCGTTGTCGTTTAACTTCCATTCAAAAATAACATCGTCTTTTTGAATACTATAACCCATAACCTGATGATTGTAGTTGGTTTTATAAGTGAAATTGTAATGACGCATTCCCATAAAATGCCCTAATTTATTTCTTGCTTCAAAAGGAGGATTTACCCAGTTATGATCATTGACGATGAACTTAAATTCACCCCAATTATTGATGTTTTCATCAATAGGTAAGGAGAAATAATACAATTCCCCTTTTTTCTCCATCGTGAAATATTCACTCCATGAGTTAAAACTTCCAGCTACTTGTACTTTACCGATTAAGTCGGGATCATAAGCTGATTGTACACCATAGTTATTATTACTTAACGAATATTCTTCTGGATTAAAAATGAATGTAATACTATCATCCGTTGTTACATATCCCATTTGCTCTTTGGGCTCAATGATATACATGAGCCATATGATATACATTCGTCTTAAATCTTTTTCAACAAAAACGGGTACATGTGTATTAAGAGAATTGTAATGGTTGGGGGTAATGAGGTATTTTTTATTAACCATGAAATTGAAATCACCACTGGCAGGTAAAATTTTCTTTTTGGGTACAATAAGCTCCCAATGATCAGCTTTCTTTTTCATTAAGTAGGAAGAATCAATTTTGTAATCATTAAATGAGCCAATTAAGTGAAGTTCATTAATAACTACATCTTCTTTCTTAATAAGGTATTTTTCCCAGTTATTAAAGTTTGGAGTGTAAGGTGAAGTGTAAAAATCCGTTTCTGAAATGTCTAGATAATTAATGATGTCTGAGTGCTTAATGTTGAAAACAATGTTATCATTCTCTTCATAATACCCTATCAATTCTTTGTCATTCTTGGTAATAAGGTAACCAATAGGAGTATGTGTACACCCAAAAAGGAATAAAAATAGAACTATATGGAGTAGAGTGTTTTTCATTTAGAATTTTTGAGGATAAACTTTCCTTGCGTTAAAGTATCGAAGATGTCGTTCTTATTATTTCTACTAATGCTGATTAAGGTGTCAGCAATCACAACACTATTTCCTTCAATGGCCTCTACAAAATGAATATTGATGATAAAGGATTTTTGAACTTTTAAAAAGTAAGAAGGAAGGTTTTCTTGGACTTCTTTTAAAGTAAGTAGGGTGAGGAAGTTGCCTTTTGTGGTGACAATATTAATGTAGTTGTTTTGAGATTCAATATACTTAATGTCTTTACACCAAATTTTTTTGATTTGAAGATCTACTTTTACAAAAATAAAATCATCAAATTCTTCCTCTTTTTGAGTCGTATTGAAAGCTTCTTTTGCTTTGAGACAACTTTTATAAAAACGATCAAAGGATATCGGTTTTAAGAGATAATCGAGCGTATTGACTTCATAACTTTGAATCGCAAATTCAGAATAAGCTGTTGTGAAGATGACCATCGGTGGGTTTTTCATGGATCTTACCCAATCAATGCCAGAAAGGTAGGGCATATTAATATCACAAAAACATAAATCAACAGGTTGTTCATCCAAAACTTGTTGAGCTTCCATGGCACTTTCGCAAATAGCGATGGTTTCTAGAAAAGGAACTTGAGATACATAATGAGCCATTCCATCACGTGCTAGTTCTTCATCATCTACAATGAGACATCGGATCTTAGAATTCGATTTTTGCATAATATACGTTGTTGATTAAAGAGGTAGAGAATTTATAATTATTTCCATAAATAAGAGAAAGTCGCTTTTTGATATTCGAAAGACCAATACCACTGTACTTTTTGTCTTCTTCTAATTCAATATGACTATTGTCTGTAGAATTGACAATTTCAAAACTAACAAGGTTGCTTCTCTGTCTTAAAAAAATAGAAATATAGTTCTCTTTATCGTCTTTTTGGGATACATATTTCATTGCATTCTCCACCAATGGTAAAAATAATAATGGTGGAATTTGAAAAACAGTATCTTCACAATCAAATTCGGTCGTGATTTTTACTTTCTTTCCTTTTCTGTAACCTTGCACTTTACAAAGATGAGTGAGGTAATCAATTTCCTTTTGAATAGGAACAAAATCATGATCACATTCATACAATTGATAACGGAGCATATCACTTAATTTCAATAATAACTCCTGGGCACCTTTGGGATCTTTTATAATCAACCAAAAAATAGTATTGATAGTATTGAATAAAAAATGAGGACTTATTTGAGCCTTCAGAAAACTTAATTCAGCCTTAGTCTTTTCAAGTTTTAGACTTTGTTGTTCATTGTATTGTTTGAGGTATTCAAAAACAATCTCAATACAGATGCCAATGAAATAAGGAATAAGTGCAGCCTGTAGGTTGTAGATATTATAAAAAGGACCTCTGAAATCTTCTAAAAAATAACTCCAACGATAAACCCAAGTCATTTCACTGTAAAGGAACAGTATTAATAGAAAGCCTGAAAAAAGAATAATAAAAGCTAGAATACTGCTTTTTTTGATCAATACATATTTAGAAATCCTAGCAAAAAAAATGGCTCCAAAACATTTTAAAAATGTTGTAGCTAAAGCAAGTACTAACAAATAATTTAGTCCTAACCATTGATGATCTGATTCAGCTCTGTAATCCGTGAAGAATTCAATAACGAAAAAGACTAAATAATAAAATGCAATCGTAAAAAAATAAAAACTTCTTAAAGGCATCTGTCAAAAATTAAGAAAGAGTGTTTCAAAACCAAATTGAGATTTTAAAACACTCTTAGATTCAGAAAAGTCTTTTCTCTTAGAACAAAAGTTATTCTAAATAAATAAAGTTACAGGGTGTCTTTTGTTCGAAATAGGTTTTTCAATTTAGAAATTACAATTACTATATTCAACAGTTTTAGTGTAATATTCTTTCTTCAAATCATCTGATGTTAAATAAAATGAAGTTGAACCCATTAATTCTTCATCATCAATAGTTTTGAAAGTCACTGCGTAGCTTCCACCTACAAAATTGTTGTCCAATGAAAATGTTAATACGCCGTCTTTTGCTTGAATATTTTGTTTGAATTCAAAACCTGTAGAAGAGATAAGCTCTACATTCGCAATGATGTTATTGTTACATACATCGCCATTGGGTACTAATTCAATCGTCATGAATGCATTTTGAGGAGAGCTATCAATTCTTGGTAAACGGTTAGAATTGGAAACTTCAGGAGATATTTCATCTGTAGCCGAAGTACAAGAAAACAATGAAGTAAGTAAAAGAGATGCTAAAATTAATTTGACACTTAAGTTCATAATAGTTGAGGTTTTGATTAATGATATATCAAATGTCTCCTTAATTGAGCAGTGTATGAATTTTATTTGGTGAAATGCAGCGTTGAAATGGTGAAATGCAAAAAAGCAATTCAATCGGTTGCAGTTAATCTTTATTGATGATTGTATTATACTTAAAATGAAATCTAATATATTTATTGTTTTTACAAGCAAACATATTTTTAATTGATCATTTATAATGAAACAGATATTCTACATATTATTTCTTATAACATGTTGTACATGTGTTCAAGCTCAATATGGTCCAGACTATCTAATATATAAAGAAAACCCATCTACTTATGGTGTTACGATTTATGGAGATATTATAACACCTTACTCGGAATGGAATGGTAAAAAAATTAAAATTTTAACAGATCAAGGAACGTTAAAATACAAGGCAGAAGAAGTAAGTTATTTTTATGCTGATGGAGTGGAGTATGTAAGTGTACCTTATGAGAATTCAAGAAGATTCGCAAATGTAATTTCATTGGGAGAAATAAAACTTGCTTATTATATGTCTTCAGGTAAAAGCGTGAATTATACATATGGAGGAGGTATCATTGCTGGGGCAGTAGTAGGAGCAGTCGAAGGCCTTATTGAGTACGCTACAAGTTTTTTTTATTTTAAAACAGCAACTTGTCCAGATTATATAAGAATTCCTCATAACAGTAAACTGTTTAAGGCAAAATTTGCTGTATATTTTGAAAATTATCCAACAATCCATCAATTATTAATGAAGGAACAAGTTTCAGAAACAGAGTTCTTAAGTGCGATACTGATCACTAATGAACGTCAATTAAAATAAAAAAGACCTCTTGAAAATTAAGTTTCTCAAGAGGTCTTTTATTATTATAATCTATAAATTAATAACTCCAGTCTCCATTTTCAACTTCAAGAATAGCCTGAACGACTAAGTCTATCATTGCAACTACATCCGTCGGGTGAGCCATTTCAGTGGTTTGATGCAAGTAACGCATCGGAATACTTAGAGCACCTGCAATTGAACCATTTTTAGGCATTCTTTGAATGTTTGCCGTATCAGTCCCTCCAAAAGGAAGTACTTCAGGTTGAGCAGGAATTTCTTTTTCTTTTGCTACGTTTTCAAGGTGTTCAACCATTCTTCTATCGCAGATAGTTCCACCATCAAAATGTTTAATACCAGCACCTTTACCCATAGATGTAACATAATCTTGTGGAGCAAGACCTGGGATATCATTAGCTACAGTAACGTCTAAAGCAATTCCGAAATCTGGTGAAACACCATGACCTGCTACTTGAGCACCTCTTAAGCCAACTTCTTCCTGAACTGTAAAAACACCGTAAACATCTACAGGAGTATCTTGCTCTTTCAATGCCTTCATGATTTCAACAAGTGCATAAACACAAACTCTGTCATCCAGGGATTTACCATTAATCAAGTCTCCAACCATGTCTAACTCTTGCCAGCGAGTGATTGAATCACCAACTTTCACATGCTTTTCTACTTCTTCTTTTGAAAGACCACAGTCAATAAAGTATTCTTCATTTGTGACTACTTTGGCTCTTTCGGCAGCACTCATAGAGTGAATTGGTTTACAACCCATCACACCTAAAAGGTCTTTCTTACCATGCACTTTTACTCTCAAAGAAGTAAGTGTTTTAGGATCAAAACCACCTAATGTTTGAAATCTGATGTAACCATTATCATCGATATGTTTCACCATAAAACCGATTTCATCCATGTGAGCTGCTAACATAAACTTCTTAGCATTCTCATTTTTGGATTTTTTGATGGTGATGAGGTTGCCCATATTGTCAACATAGTATTCGTCAACAATATCCTTTAAGGTATCAATAAGTAAATGCCTTACTTTTTTCTCAAAGCCAGGAGCACCTGCAGTTTCACTTATTTCCTTTAATAATGGAATATCAATTCTTTCTAAACTCATAATTGTACTAATATATTTTCAGATACCATGGAAGAGATAATTTTTTGTTCTCTACCATTGATAATTATTTCTAATGATTGGTCAAATTCTATTTTTTCTACCACTTCTAGTTCAGTTCCTATGCCAATTCCCACTTTGTCTAAGTATTGTAAAAGACTACTATTCCCATCTTTGACAGCAACTACGGTTGCTTTTCCTTTGGATGGAATATTGGAAAGTTTTGTGGCTTTTAGATTGCTAAATTCGCCGTTTTTGTCAGGAATTGGGTCTCCATGTGGGTCATGCTTAGGATAACCAAGGAATTGGTCCAGACGTTCGATCATTCTTTGAGATTGAATATGCTCCAATTGTTCCGCTACTTCATGTACCTCATCCCAATTGAAATTCAATTTTTCTAATAAGAAAACTTCCCATAAGCGATGCTTACGTATGACTAGGAGGGCGGCCTTATTTCCAGCCTCAGTTAGGGTTGTTCCTTTGTATTTTTGATAATGAATTACCCCTTTGCTGTTGAGTTTTTTAATCATATCAGTAACAGACGCAGCTTTCGTCCGCAGTTGATCAGCAATGGCATTGGTACTAACAGGCGTATCTTTTTCGGATAAATGATAGATGGTTTTTAAATAGTTTTCTTCTGAATGACTAAACATGTAAAGGTGTTATATATGCTATTATAATTGCGAATTGCAAATAAATAGTTAGCCCACACTTTTCATAATTTTAAATCTACTATTTATTGTTTTTATCGAAGAAAAAATTTCATTTTTTGAACCTGTTAATATGTTTTATCGTTTAATGATAATAGGTTTTCAGTAGAATGAAAATGAACTATTGTATACTGAATAGAGGTGAACTATTGATAACTAAAAATTTAACGAAATGGGATTTGAATCGAGTGCAATTAAGAGTTTAGAAAACAACAGAAGAGAAATCAGACAGGTGACTACTGGCAGGTTTCCATCCAAAAATATGGGTACTAATCTTCAGAAGAAACCGCTTCGTTTTAAAGAGGCATCTGAAGCCGAGAAAAAGAAATTCAAAAAGAAGTTATGGTTTTATAAGTTTCAAGAGAAAGCTTTGGGTATAGCATTTTGGCTGATTGGGATAAGTGCTGTGCTAAGCTTATCTTATTGGATGTTCTTTATTTTATAATTTTTAAAAGTTTATGCTCTTCGGTTGTCCAAAGGGCATTTTTATTATAGCCATTTGGGTAAGGATTCAGTTGAATGATTTTATTTTCTAATTCTGTTTTATTAAAAGAGTTAAAGTCAAGAAATATTCCAGCTTGATATGGAGTGGCAATACTCTTCCATAAATTATTTTCTTGAATGATCATCGGAATTTCCAAAGCCATGCATTCGTACATTTTTGTTGGAATGCAATTTTTAGTAGAGGCATTAGTAGGATAGGGTAAAGCCACGAAGTCTGATTTTTGCATTTCTTCTACGATCTTTAAATGCGGTACAAATGAGGTGATTCCAATGATTTCAATGGAATACTTTTGGGCATATTCATTAATTAATTTTACAGTATCATCTTCATAAGCTTTTCCAATTATTTTGAATTTGAAGTTTAGTTGTGAATTGCAACTGCTTAGAACGACCACAAAGTTTAAAAATTCCAGGATCCCGAAAGCTTTTGATAAAGTACCGCAATAAGTAATGACTTTTTCGTTTGATTTTAAAGTGTTGAATTGAGGGGTGATAGGAACATATTTATTTTCCAGTACAGTAGTTTTAGAAACTGGTAGTGATTTTTCATTCAAATAGGCTTTTTCAGCTAAAAAAATGTGATTGAGAAAGGGAAAAGAGAATTTTTCAATCAATTGAGCACCAAGTGCCAATAAATATTTAATGGATTTCTTGTGATAAGTTTGAGCAGTGAAGTTTAAGGAGTAATTTTCTAATATGTCATAGTAAATTTTGACATTTTTATGATGAATTTTATACCCAATCAAAAAAGGAAGTAACTCAATGGTATGAATAATAATATGCTGAGGTTTTTCTTTTTTCAATAAAGCATAAAAAAGCCTACCCGCATCTTTGCGAGTAGACTTTTCATTGATGTCATAAGGTTCAAAACGTATATTTTCCTCTAAATGATAAAGAGAAGTATCATTACTTTTTGTTCCAAAAATGACTAATTCAGTATTCTTTATTTTTGCAAGTGATTTTCCAAACTTCTCATAAACCCTAGTGTCATCCACTGGTTTTAAAACGGAAGCAAGAATAATCTTTTGCATAAATTATTTTACAACTGGTGAAAGGAACTCCATTGTGTCTACATTGTCAGCATAAGTAGAAACGCTTGGGAATTGAGCTTGACCGAAGTCTTCCGACCCAGCAAGCCATTGTCCATCCGTGACAACACATTGGATTTTGTCTTCAGCATCACTTAATTTTGCTTTCAACTCTAATCCATTTTCATAGGTTTCATAATAAAGCACTGAGATAGGGGAAACCATTTCTTCTGACTCCGTAAAGATCAAACCACCATTGTCTAAATGCTCCACTTTATTTACCAAATAAATCGACTTGTTGTAGTCATAGTTGTTGGCGTACTTGTGATTGATGATTGTTTCTTTAGCTCTTGGCTCTAAAGCTTTTAATAATTTTGTAAGATCATAATCCTTAGGAGCATACACTTTACTGATGTTTCTGCATCCTAGACCATAGTATAAGAAGATATCATCCGCTAACTTAGCTAATGTTTCCTCGTCTTCATCGCCTCTAATAACGGCTACTGATGAGCGATTATGGCGGATGATATTAGGGTACTTACTAAAGTATTTGATGAAATATCTTGTACTGTTATCTGATCCTGTAGCGATAACTTTATCGATTTCTTTAACTGGAGCGTCTAATATTTCAATAAAATCATTGAATTTAGGCTCAATTTCTTTTAACCAGTTAAAGAGGGTTGTCATTAGAAAAGTGTCTTGAGAGCTTAATTTAGCCATCAAGATATGACCTGAGATAAGAATACTTAAAGCATCATGGAAACCGACAGCAGGGATGTTTCCTGCCATTACTACTAATACTTTATTTGGTTTTTCAGTGTCAGAACTTGAATAATCATTGACCCAATTTTCCAATACCTCTTTTGAAAGCATTTTTTCAATACCTGTCAATGCATTTGATACAGATAAGTCATCAAACCATCCATTGTCATCATTTGCTCGTTGGGTAAGTGCAGCTTTAGTGTCTCCGTCTAAAGTTCTTAGTTTATCTCCTAATGCTACAAAAGCATTAATTCTTTCTTGCAACGTCATAATTCCTCTTATTTTCTAAAAACAGTGCAAATCAAATAGGAATAATGTGAGTAAACAAGAAAAATGATTTAAAAGTCTGTCAAAGCGAAGGAAATTATGTTGGCTCCCATCTGAAGTGCTTTTAATCTTACTTCTTCGGGGTCATTGTGGATGGATTCATCCTCCCAACCGTTTCCTAAATCAGATTCATAACTGTAGAAACAAACGAGCCTTCCTTCATATAAAATACCAAAACCTTGTGCAGGTTTTCCATCATGTTCATGGATTTTAGGAAGGCCATCAGGAAAACTGAATGTTTGATGATATATAGGGTGATCAAAAGGTATTTCAATGAAATCAAGATCAGGAAAAACCTTTTTCATTTCCAATCGGATAAATTTATCTAACCCATAGTTGTCATCGATATGTAAAAAACCGCCACTAACAAGGTAACTTCTTAAATTTTCAACATCAGAGTCAGAAAATACGACATTGCCGTGGCCCGTTAGGTAAATATAGCTGTAGTCAAATAGTTCAGGGCTTCCAATTTCAACAATCTCATCATCGACATCAATGCTTGTACCTAAGTTGTCGTTACAGAATTCAGCAAGATTTGGTAAAGCTGTTTTGTTGGCATACCAGTCACCTCCTCCTGTATATTTCACTTTTGCAATTTTGAGTGAAAATTTACTATGACCTTGTGAAAAGGCTAAAAAGGGAACAATTAGGAAAAGTATAAATGTGATAGTTCTTTTCATCAGGATTGGTTCGTTATCTTAAAGTTATGATGCTTTGTTTTTATTACTAAAATGGATTCAGTTCACCTTAGTATATACAATATAATAAATCTTTTATTTCAAATCGACCATATTTAAAATTTGAGCGGTAACAATTCCTGCCGTCTCAGTTCGTAGTCTTTCTTTTCCTAAACTAACCCATTCAAAACCGCTTTCTTTAGCTTGTTCAGCTTCTTCTTCACTAAAACCTCCTTCAGGTCCGATTAAAACGAAGATATTTTGATCTTTATTAATCTTTTGGAATAAATTTTCAGTACTATTTGTAGGGACGTAAGCGATAAACTTTTGGTCTGCCTCCATATTCATCACCTCTTTGAAATTGGGGACTATAGACAATTCTGGAGACCAAAATTTTCTTGATTGTTTCATGGCTGAAACAGCAATTCTTTCTAAACGGTCAAGTTTTAATTGTTTTCTTTCTGAATGTTTTGAATAGAAGAATGTAATTTTACCAACACCAATTTCTATCGCTTTTTCTAAAAAGAATTCAATTCTATCCATGTTTTTAGTAGGAGCGATACCTATATGTATATGTGATGCCGTGGCAGGTAAAGATTCTATGTTGTCGACTTTAACCTTACACTTCTTTTGATGAGCATCAATGATCGTACATGAATATCTATTTCCCTTACCGTCCATTAAATGTAATTGTTCTGAATTTTGCATTCGTAACACCCTTACAATATGTTTACTGTCTTCGGGAGATAATGTAACTTCGTTTTGATCAGGATTTATATCATTATGATAAAAAAGTCTCATAAATCGTTAGGGATAGGTTGTGTTTTTCTTAATTCTGAGCAAAAATACATGACATTTACCTTTATTTTTTATTTTTCTTGATTATTTCTTTAAAATACTTTCTTAGTATGAATTGATTTTGTAATTTTGCAAGCCAAATCACAGTGAAGGTGAAGAAGAAAAATGCATATACAATAGGAATTGGAGGTTTAAAAAATGGTAAACACCAATTCGAGATCGAGTTAACATCACAACTTTTAGAAATATTTGAATCTGAATTGATGGAAAATATAACTGGAAGCGTGATATTGCAACTTGTTAAGAGTGAAACACAGATCGATGTTGATCTAACTCTTAATGCAAAAGTGGTGTTATTAAGTGATAGGAGCTTAAGAGAGTATGATTATCAGCTTGAGGAAACTCAAAAGATATATTTTAAATTCTCAGATAAGTTTGAAATGTTGGAAGATGATTTATTTAAAATACCTTTCAATGAGTCAGATTTAGATTTTGCTCAGATAATCTATGATTTAATAGCAGTGTCCTTACCTTCTAAGCGTTTACATCCAGAGGAGGATGAAGAGGATGAATTATTTTATTCATCATATGGAGAAGAGGAGTATGACGAAGAAAGTGAGGAGGAAATCAATGAGGAAGAAGAAGGGAAACCAACTGACCCTCGTTGGGATATTTTGAAAAAACTCAAATGATATATATTTAAGAATTAAAAATGGCACATCCTAAGTCGAGAATTTCGAAAGCTTCGAGAGGTAAGCGTAGAACGCACCTTAAGATGGATAAACCTACAATCTCTTTTTGCCAATCTACTGGTGAAGCACACGTAAGACACCGTGCTTTCTGGTCAGACGGTAAAATGTACTATCGTGGCCAAGTGGTTATCGATAACTCTGTAGATGTAGACGAAACTGCTGAGTAGTTTTAAACTACACAGAATCAAGCCAATCCTAAAAATAGGATTGGCTTTTTTTTATACTTTATATGGATTTTAAAAGAGTTGATTATCTTTGCTTTTTGAAATTTGATTTTGACGAAAAGTTAAAGCCAAAAAAAGAAAAGAAATACCAATATTACTATGGCATTAAAAGCAGCAATTAAAGGAGTTGGAGGATACGTTCCTGACTATGTTCTTACCAATCAAGAACTGGAAACAATGGTTGATACAAATGATCAATGGATTCTTGAGAGGACGGGCATATCTGAAAGGCGTATACTTAAGGGCGAGAATATGGGTACTTCGTATTTAGGTATTCAAGCAGTCAAACAGTTACTAGAAAAAACAAATACTAACCCTGAGGATATTGACCTAATTATTTGTGCAACTGTAACGCCTGACATGTTCTTCCCAGCAACTGCTAACATTATTGCTAAAGGAGTGGGAGCTTCCAATTCTTTTAGTTACGATATCGGTGCGGCTTGTTCTGGTTTTTTATATGCTCTTAGCACAGGTGCTCAATTTATTGAGACTGGTAAATATAAAAAAGTAGTTATTGTTGGTGCTGATAAGATGTCAAGTATTGTAGACTACACTGACCGTACTACTTGTGTTCTTTTTGGTGATGGTGCAGGTGCAGTATTGCTTGAGCCTACAGAAGAAGAAGAGGGTGTAATGGACTTTGTCCTGAAAAGTGATGGTGTAGGTGAAGAATACTTGAATATGAAAGCAGGTGGTTCAAGAATGCCATCATCTCATGAGACCGTTGACCAACGTTTGCACTACATCTATCAAGCAGGAATGCATGTATTCAAGTATGCAGTAGTTTCAATGGCAGATGCAGCCGCTGAAATTATGGAAAGAAATAGTTTAAGTGGTGACGATGTTGCTTATTTAGTTCCTCATCAAGCTAACAAAAGAATTATTGATGCCACTGCAAAACGTATGAATGTGGGAGAAGATAAGGTAATGATGAATATCCATAAATATGGAAATACTACTGCTGCAACGATTCCTTTATGTCTTATGGATTATGAAAATAAGTTAAAAAAAGGAGATAATCTTGTCTTAGCAGCCTTTGGAGGTGGATTTACGTGGGGTTCAGCTTACATTAAGTGGGCATACTAATAAATTTTTTTATTTTTGTGGTTGGAAATTTTTTTTGCCCGCCAATTTTAAGTTATTAGAAATAGAATAAAAAGTATATATAATGGCATCTACAGCTGATTTTAAAAACGGTTTATGTATTGAATTCAATAATGATATTTTTCAAATCATCGAATTCCAACATGTAAAGCCAGGTAAAGGTCCTGCATTTGTTCGTACTAAACTAAAAAGTATACGTACAGGAAAAGTGATTGATAATACTTTTACTGCAGGTCATAAAGTAACAACAGCCCGTATTGAGAGAAGACAACATCAGTATTCTTATGCAGATGATATGGGATTCCATTTTATGGATACAACTACTTGGGAAGAGGTAGCATTACCTGCAGAACAAGTACCAAACAATGATTTGCTACAAGATGGAATGAATGTTGATATTCTTTTCCATGCAGAAGTAGAAGAAGTCGTTGGTTGTGAACTAGCTCAGTTTGTTGAGTTAGAAGTTACTTATACAGAGCCAGGTATCAAAGGTGATACTGCAACAAACACATTGAAGCCAGCAACTGTTGAGACAGGTGCGAACATTATGGTTCCTTTGTTTGTGAATCAAGGCGATGTTATCAAAGTAAATACAACGGATCGTTCTTACTCAGAACGCGTTAAAAAATAATTTTTTAGTATTTAATCGAATAGGTTTGAGAGAAGGTTATTTCTTATGCCTTCTCTCAAACACACACACTATCACATTATGAAAGCACCAGAGGTAAAAGATCTGATCAGCTTTATTGCAGGTTCAGGCTTGCAAGAAGTAAATGTAGAAACTGCAGAAATCAAACTTCACGTTAAACGCAATGTTGATGCTTCAGCACCAGCTATTGCTCCTGCAGCACCAGTATTAGCAGCGGCTCCAGTTGCTCCTTTAGCAGCAGCTCCAGCTCCATCAGCTGAGTTGCCAGCTTCAGCTCCAGCAGCAGAGGCAGCACCAGTAGCAGAAGCTCCAGCGGCACCAGCAGCAGATACTTCTAACTACATTGAAATCAAATCTCCAATGATCGGTACATTCTACACTGCTCCGAACCCAGAGTCGGATATGTTCGTGAATGTAGGTGATTCTGTAAAGAAAGGTGACGTTGTTTGTATCATCGAAGCAATGAAACTTTTCAACGAGATTGAATCTGAGGTTTCAGGTAAAATCGTTAAGATTTTAGTTGACAATATGTCACCAGTAGAATACGATCAACCATTATTCTTAGTAGATCCATCTTAATTATTAGTTAGATCAACTAATACTTATTATTAACTAAACTAAGAAGGTATCGTGTTTAAAAAAATACTTATAGCGAATAGAGGTGAAATTGCATTGCGTGTGATCCGTACTTGTGCTGAGATGGGGATCAAAACAGTAGCAGTTTACTCTACAGCTGACAAAGACAGTCTGCACGTTCGTTTTGCAGATGAAGCTGTATGTATTGGTCCTGCACCAAGTACAGATTCTTACTTAAGCATTCCTAATATCATGGCGGCAGCAGAAATCACAAATTGTGATGCTATCCACCCTGGTTATGGATTCTTATCTGAAAATGCACAGTTCTCAGCAATTTGTGCTGAAAATAACATCAAATTCATTGGAGCATCAGCTGACATGATCAACCGTATGGGTGATAAAGCGACTGCAAAAGCTACAATGAAAGAAGCAGGTGTTCCTACAATTCCAGGTTCAGAGGGTCTTTTAGACTCAGTAGAGCAAGGTTTGGAAATCGCTGCAAAAATCAAATACCCAGTTATCTTAAAAGCTACAGCAGGTGGTGGCGGTCGTGGTATGCGTATCGTGAACGGTCCTGATGAGTTCCAAAAAGCATGGGATTCTGCTCGTCAAGAGTCTGCAGCTGCATTTGGTAATGACGGTATGTACCTTGAAAAATTCGTTGTTGAACCTCGTCACGTTGAGATTCAAATTATTGGCGATAGCTACGGAAGTGCATGTCACTTGTCAGAAAGAGACTGTTCAATCCAAAGACGTCACCAAAAATTAACAGAGGAAGTTCCTTCTCCAGCTTTATCTCCTGAATTGAGAGAAAAGATGGGTCAAGCAGCAATTGCTGGTGCTGAGAAAATTAGCTACGAAGGTGCAGGTACTGTAGAATTCCTAGTGGACAAATACGGTGATTTCTATTTCATGGAAATGAACACTCGTATTCAGGTTGAACACCCTGTAACGGAGCAAGTAACTGGATTCGACTTAATCAGAGAGCAAATTAAAGTAGCTGCTGGTGAGAAGATTTCTGGTAAAAACTATACGCCACAAGCACACTCAATCGAGTGTAGAATCAATGCTGAAGATCCAGCAGCTGATTTTAGACCATCACCAGGTAAGATTACAAATCTTCACGTACCAGGTGGTCCAGGTGTAAGAGTTGATACTCACGTTTATTCTGGGTACTCGATTCCTCCAAACTACGATTCAATGATTGCGAAATTGATTGTTACAGCTGAAACAAGAGAGGAAGCAATTAAGAGAATGAAGAGAGCTCTTCAAGAGTTTATCATTGAGGGAATCAAAACTACAATTCCTTTCCATTTAAGATTAATGGATAATGAAGTTTACCAATCAGGTGATTTCAATACAGGATTTATGGATGAATTTACTTACGAAACTATATAATAGAGTAGCGTAAATAATATATATCATAATTAAGGGAGTCAGAAATGACTCCCTTTTTTTGTTTATTCATATTGTTAGATATTAATCTAATAGTTCAAATTTAGATCTTCCTAACCAAATTAATTTATTTCAAATCAACTTTAATGGAGCTTGAATTTTCATAAATAGGGGGCTTCAATTGTTACTAGTATAAATTTATATATTGAAGTAAATATCATATGATATGTATTATATTCATTAAATAATTTATAAATCGGTTAAGTAAATAATTATTATATTTGTATAACTGTATAATATAATGTGTTAAATATAAAAATTTATTCAATTGAATAATAAAATAATTACAAAAACAACCTCTTTGGCGTTGGATAATGAAGGAATGCCCATTGATTTTTTATTGAAAGGGTATAGATCATATCTTTTAGAGGGAGGTAATTCTGATAAGAAAGCTTTAAATACTGTTTCTAAGGCAATTACACAGATGAATTACTTCTTGAAGTTTATTGTTGAATTTCGGAATGGATTATTAACAAAGGCTAGTTTTAATTATTACACAGCTTATTTACAGAAACAAGTTGAAATAGGAGCGCTTACCACATCTCAAAAAGCATTAAGGAGAATGTATGGAAGACGAATAAATTTAGAGGTAGAGAAAGAGGGGTACTTGGTATGGCTCTATGAAAATAATTTTTATAAAGTAATTGAAAATAAAAAGGAGTCGTTATTACAAAATGAATGGTCGAAAGGGTTTGAAGATTGGCTTGCTTTAAATTCAAAACTAACGAGGAAGACCCATTATGGAAAAACGTTATCTAATATTGTCGGTTTATATTTGGAATGGCTTAATTCTTCTACCTATTCCAACATTTCAGCTTTATCTGTTAATAAGTTTTTAAGGGAGCAAGCACATTTAAAAATATCAACCCTGAATTTATACTTGAAAGCTATTAAACGATTTGCAACTTATTATGAACATACTTCAAGTGATGAAAGTAGACATAAAATCGCATTAGAAATCAATGGTTTAAAGAAGTTTGAGGATTCTCTACAATCGGTGAATCGTATTGGTCTTTCTAATGAACAAATCAAAGTATTATTTAACAAGGCTAATCAGAAACAACAATTAATACTTCATCTTGGTGTTAATATGGGGTTAAGGGGAAGTTCTATGTTAAATTTAAAAGTAGCTGATATAAATTTTGAAACGAAAAGAATGGAAGTGTGGTTAAAAGGCAAAAATAACACGATGACCTTGCCTATTCCGCCAGAAGTATACCATTTTTTATTGGAATTTGTAGAAACGAATCAATTAGGAAGGCAAGATGCTTTATTGGGGTATAAGAACAACAATATAAGTAGTTTATCTAAATATTTTTCGGACTTCTTGTACCAATGTGACCTGAAGGAGGTGGTAAAGGAAGGGGAATTGTATTCAATAAGCCTGCATAATTTAAGACACACATTTGCTTATAATTCATTAGAAAAATTTGGATTATTGACTACATCAAGGCTTTTAGGACACGCTACCACCCAAATTACGGAGCAGCATTATCTACAAGATAAATCAAGGGATTTACTAAACTCTATTTATGATTCCTCAGAATATTAAAAAACAAAAAGGTGTCCTTTAACATTGAAAAGACACCTTTTGAAGTATTGATCAAGAATAGATTTATTCAACTCTTAACCAAGTTTGTGTTTTATACATAAAACCAATATATCCACGGACTTGAAGTTTTCCATCTTCAACCCAGATTTTTCCATCATAGACTTTACCGTTTTCAGGCTTGAGAATTTCACCGTCAATCCAACGATCCCCATCTTTTTCCATTCCCCAGATAATTTCCATCCCTAATACTGGTTTGTTTTTCTTATCGCCAGGACAATTGTCACACAAAGTATCTTCAGGATCCATCAAAAGTTTAGTGATTTTTCCATGCATTTTATCGCCCACCTTGTAAATTTCTACATAAGCTTTTGCTTCGTTAGTTTCATCGTCAATTGTTTTCCATACGCCAAAAGCAGATGTTTCTTGAGCAAATAGAGGAGAGGATGAAAAAATAAGGAATACAAAAAATAATAGTTTCTTCATTTGATTAAAATTAATTCTATTCTAAGATAATTTGTTTGCCCTCATAGAAATCAAGGATTTTACGAGAGAATATAAATTGGTATTTAGCTCTGTTTAGCTCTGCTTTCGCAATGTTTAAGTTGTTTTCGGCTACAACATAATCAGTTGTGTTTGCTGCACCAGAAACAAATCTTTTGTTGACGGATCTGAATTGTTCTTCTAGAGATTCTACTGATTTTTTAGAAGACATATATGTTTTTTGAGCACTTAATGCATTGATATAAGCTTGCTCAATTTTCTGTCTGAGGTCATTTAGTTCTTGTTGTAGTTGAACCTCATTTTTCATTGTTGTGATTTTGGCCTTATTAACTTGAGTTTTAGTATCTCTTCTGTTGTAAATAGGGATGTTGAGTTGGACTGTTGCTGCCTGACTAAAGAAATTTTCAAACTGTGTGCCCAATGAACTATCTGTAGGGTCCAATGGATTTACATAGTTTGAAGCATATCTTGTATTAACGTTACCATTGAAATTTACAGTAGGATAGTAGGCTCCTTCTGCAATTTTCACCTGATATTGAGAAGCTGCAATATTGGCTTCAGCTTGTTTGATTTCAGGCATAATATTTTTTGATTCTTCAAAAACAGTGTTTGAATTGGATGAGAATTGTACTGTGGTATCAGGATCTTGAAATTGCGGAATGTCAATTTCAAAAGGAGTAGAGAAGTCCAATTGCATAGACTGTTTTAGCGTTAGCAAAGCAATATTATAAGCATTTTCAGCCTCTGTTAATTGTCGCTCAGTATCGGCAAATTGAGACATTAAATCCAATAA
Organism: Flammeovirga sp. EKP202; assembly: GCF_014534745.1. Lineage (GTDB taxonomy): Bacteria > Bacteroidota > Bacteroidia > Cytophagales > Flammeovirgaceae > Flammeovirga. The sequence continues at coordinate 21,543 of NZ_JACVVP010000016.1, read as the reverse complement.
TTCAGAAAGAGGTGAAGACCCAGCATCTACCAATTTTTTAGTTCTTTCAACTTGCTCTTCTAATGTTTTCACTCTCTTTTTGGAGATGTCAATATTCTCATATTTATAAATTACATCCAGATAATTTTCGGTAACCTGAATGATAATGTCATTTTCTATCTTTTCTTTACCCAGTTCAGAACTTTCAATATTCTTTCTAGATTGTTTGATAGTGTTGTTAATACGAAATCCATTAAAAATTGGGACACCAACTTGAGCTCCAATACTACCTGTATTGACATTTTGAATATCGTTTCGGTTGGTAATAGGGTCAGGATTTAAACCTCTATTATAACTATGAGAATAAAACCCTGTAACGTTAGGGTATCTTTGAGAGCGAGCCTGAGCGTACTCTTCAGTACGTTCCAGTACATCGTAATTTTGGAGTTTTACGAAAAGGTTATTTTCGATGGCATATTCAACACATTGCTGATAAGTCCATACCATGTCTTGAGAATAGGTTATGACACTATTTAAAAGAAAAAATAAAGTTAGAAGTTTATGTTTGTACATTGTAAAATTTGTCTTTAGAACAAATGAAGTGTGATGATTGTATTTTATCCAAAATATAAAAAGAAAAACTAACCTTTAATAGGTTAGTCGTCTACATTTGGTAAAAAAGTGACTTTATGTACCCATTTAATACTTTCGAGGTATTGAAGAGTGATGTCTCTTGGACGTTCATCCATTTCTATAAATTGAGTCGCTTTTTGATTTTTGCCACTTCTTGAAACAGTCATCTCTGCAATGTTAACCTCTTCTTGAGAGAGTAACATAGAAATAAAAGAGATCGCTCCTTTTCTGTCATCGGCTGTTACGATCAAAGTAGGAGAGTTGGCACTAAAGTTAGAAGTGAACCCGTTCACCTCTCGAATTGAGATAATGCCACCACCTTTACTTACGCCAACCAATTCTAATCTGTTTCCGTCTTTTTCAAGAATTAAACGGATGGTATTGGGGTGATGAGCAGAAGCGTTTCCTACAGGCTTAAAAGTATACTCAAGTTTTTCTTGTTCTGCTAGATCAAAAGCCTGCTTTATTCCAGGATCATCAGTACTGAGTCCCATAAGTCCTGCAATGATAGCTTTGTCAGAACCGTGCCCTTCATAAGTTCGAGCAAATGAATTATAAAATACAATTTCGGCTTTATCAGGTGTGCCCCCGATCATTTTGTGCCCCACTCTTCCTATTCTTACTACACCTGCAGTATGCGAACTCGATGGACCAATCATAATCGGTCCAATCATATCAAAAATGCTTGATTTATCTGCCATAGTTTGGCTATTATTTAATTATATGGTTAAGTAATGTGACTATCTTTGATAATCGGTTTTATATGTGATGTGTAAATATCATTATTTCAAATCAAAAGTAAAGACATTTACAGTTGAAAATTTATAATTACAAACCCAGGCTTGCATCGATTTTTTGCTTTCTAACAGTGTGATGCCAACTGGTCCCCCATGCGATGTAAGGCTATAGAGCCTCTTTTTAGTTTTTAAATCAAAGATTTCTAGTTTGTTATCTCCGTAAGAAGTGCAAAAAAGGAATTGTCCATTATTAGAAATAGCAATTGACCTTGGATCATCAAGCGTTTTTATCTGAAATTTCTTCTGAAAAGTTTTTCGATCGTATGCTGATATAATCTCCTTACTACTTTGAGAAATTAGTATTAATGAATCATTTATTACAAAATGTCTTGGAGAGATGACATCTTGTATTGTGGTTTTAAGTTCGAATGTCTTTAAATCAAAAATTTGGAGGTTGTGTGATGCCATATTTCCGAGCCATAGCGTCGAATTTTTCTGATCAACGACTAACCCTCGAGGTGTCACTTTTGTTGGAATATGTTTTAAGGTTTTCCAGTGAGATGGATTTTGTGCATTATATTCGATGATACTTAATGAATTGTCATGCCAATTACTTACAATTACTCTATTGTTGATGGAGTCATTTACCAAAAATTTGGGAGTGGTTTCTGTATCAAAAAACGGAAGTTTAATTGTATTAATTTGATCATTTTCAACTACCGTGGCACTTTTATAACTTTTCGATTCATTGTTGTTTCCTTTTAAATCCCAAACAATTATACCATCAGCATTATGCAGACTCACCCATAAGTATTGATCATTATGGGTAAGTAAACCTTCTACGGGTTTTTCTTGAATGGATTTTACCCATTTTCTTGTTTTATAATCAAAGCCCATTCCTGCTGAAGGTTTAAAATTGAGGGTTCTGATTCTCTTTTTGGTTTTAGTATCAATTTCTATGACAGATAGGGCCTCAAGACATAGTACATAAACTTTAGAGTTGTCTTGAGTGTGGATGAGTGATTTAGGGGCTAGGTCTACAGGGAATCTAGTAGAGGATATCAATTCAAGAGAATCGTATTGATAGGTCTCATGACTGACTAATGGGGAAGGTGTGCCTTCGGTATCTTTATTAAGAAAAATAAAATATCCACTCACAAAAATAATGAGAGTGGATATGATTATGCTATATTTATTTATTTTCAATTTCATCCGGGTATTAGCCTGAAATTAATGCATCATTATTTGATTCTTGCTTTCTATACAAAGCAGTTAACGGGATTGGTATTGATTTCTGTTTTTATGAATGATATAGACGGGAAGTTATCACTTAAATGATCTACTAGTAAATCAGAAGTAAATTGTTCACTTTCATAATGTCCAATATCAGCAATCACGATTTTTCCTTCAGCATCAAAAAACTCATGGTATTTAAAGTCGCCTGAAACAAAGAAATCAGCATTTACACCTATGGCATTTCTTAAAAGGAAACTCCCTGCGCCACCGCATAATGCTACTTTTGTTACCATTTTATTTCGTAATGGCGTGTGTTTGATCACTCCGGCTTTAAATACTACTTTTAACTTCTTTAATAATTCCATTTCAGAAATCGGAGAAGGTAATGTACCATACATTCCAGATCCAATTTCTTTTGAAGTAGACTCTAGAGTTTGTAATTGATAGACAACTTCTTCATAAGGATGAGCAGCTTGTAGTGCTGATAACACTTTACTTTTTAGGTGAGAAGGGAATTGTACTTCGATTTTAATTTCTTTTACAGATTCTGGTTTACCCTTAAAGCCAATTGCAGGATTAGCATTATCGTTAGGTGTAAATGATCCTTTTCCTTCAATTTGGAAATTACACCCATCATAATTTCCTATTTTTCCAGCGCCTGCCACTGCTAATGCATTTTGAACTTTATCAATATCTGCAACTGGTACATAAGTACTTAAGAATAATTGGTTATTCTTGATAGGGCTTAAAATTTTTACATTTTCTAATCCAATAAGATCAGCTATTTTCTTATTCACACCATGAATCATATTGTCAAGGTTGGTGTGAATCGCAAAAATACAAATGTCGTTTTTGATGGCCTTGATGACAGTTCTCTCAACGTAATCTTTGCCATTTAATCTTTTTAATCCTTTGAAAACAATGGGGTGGTGCGCTACAATAAGATTACAACCTTTCTGTATTGCTTCTTCTACTATTTCTTCTGTACAATCCAAAGTCACTAAAACGTTTTGTACTTCTTCTTGACCACTTCCTGTAATTAATCCAGCATTATCATAACTCTCTTGGTATTGTGCTGGTGCTAATTCTTCTAATATCTTTATTACCTCTTTGACTTTCATACTCTTTTAGAAAAATGAAGCTCGAATCGGAAAGAAACGAGCTTATACTATTTTATATTAAGACAAATGTAATAAAAATCTATTTTGTCTTTAACTTTTTATTGAAAGTTAAAACAGGTCTGATGGCATGATTGGCGACTTCTTCCGCAATACTACCATAGAGAATATGTTGTAAACCTGTTCTACCGTGTGTAATCAATGAGATCATATCTGCTTCAATAAACTGAGCAAAACCTCTTATGCCTTCTTCTTCCGAAAAATCATTGAAGGTATGCACTTCGTAGTTTTTAAATTCATGTTCCTTTGCAAATTCTTCCAATTGTGCAATAGAGAACGGTGTGGCTTCAAAATTACTTGGAGTGATAACTTTAACAAGATGAATTTTAGAATCAAATAGATCTTGGAAATGCTTTAATGAAGCGATGACATTATCATTGATTTTATGGAAATCGGAAGCGAAAACTATTTTCTTAGGTCCGAAGTTTTTCTCTTCTCTTTTTACTGTAAGTACAGGAACTTTAGCGTGACGAATAATTTTTTCAGTATTAGAACCAATTAATACTTCATCAATACCACTAACTCCTTGAGAGCCAATAATGATCAAGTCTGTTTCATCTTTCACTACAAAATCAGCTAAGTGCCTTTGTAAAGAATCAAACTCAATGTGTTTTTGAATTACCACACCAGGGTTTTCTTCAACGATCTTATCTACTTTTGTGTTGACAATTTCAGAGAGTTTTCTAGTGTAATGTGTGTAAACCTCAGGATCCTCCATGCCAATATCACCTGCTCCAAAGACCGACAAACTATCATAATGATTGATAGTAGGGACATCAATGACATGCAATAATGAAATAGCTGCATTGCATTTTTTTGCAATTTGAATCGCAACATTTAAAGCATTTGTAGCTTCCGGAGAAAAGTCCGTAGGGACTAATATATTTTTGATTTCCATGATCTTTATGTTTATATCTTAATCAGTACATGAATATACAAACAAAGTGAAAGTTAAACATTGATGAAAATCAATATAAACGTAAATAATACAATAATTATCGTTATTGATTTAGTACAGTTGTCATATCACCAAATGCTTCTACTAACATTGAGACTGCGGCATCTGAATGACTTTCTCCTTCAATCAATTTATATGTGGAAGTATTGTTATTTTGTTGGAGTAGACTGTGAGTTTCTTCACTTGTCACAGGTGGGATGATTTCATCATTTGGAGAATGATACAAATAAAAGGGGGAGTTGGACGAGACTGTATGTACAGAATTTTCCATTAAATGTTGATACATTGGATGGGAGGTATCTTTATTATTCATACTTGTAAGGAAATCTTCATGAAAGAGCTCACTTAACTTCATGGGTAGTAAAGTATTTAATTCAGAAGTTGAATAACTACCATCAAGAAGTTGGTCTATGTTCGTGATATTTTCATGAAAAATAGGGAAAGTATTAAGATCCCAGCCGTAATAAGTATAATAGGTTTGCGTAATTAAAGCTAAAAACGAAGGAGAATCATAACTTTCTTGTTGCAGCACTTCTTCCATTACTCTTAATAAATTATAGCCTCCAGCTCCAGAAAGTATGGCTAAAACTTCAAGATCTGGGTTGTTTTTTTCAATGTATTCCGTTGCAGCCAACGAAGAATAACCACCTTGAGAGTATCCTGTAATGAAAGCTCTCTGCGTAGTGGTAATATTTAATTCTGATGCTAATTCTTGAGCAGCTTTTAATAAATCATTGGTTTGTTCACCTGTTTTATCTTTGATAAAATAATATTGAGGATAATCTGCTGTAGATCCAAAACCGACTAAATCAGGCACCACAATAGCAAAACCTAAAGCTGCACCAATTTCATAAGAAGGTAGAGTGGAAACAGAAGGAGCTTCACTATCAGCAAGTATAGTACCACGACTAAGGATAACCCAGTCGATTTGATCTTCTACTGTTGGGAAAGCAACTACGCCAGATGCTATTATTGTTTTACCATCTCTATCAGTAGTATTGTATTGTACATTATAGCTTGTGAATCCGCTTTGTATTAAAGGAGCTACTTCACCTAATCCACCTAAAAGTGCTAATACATTGATTTCAGATTCTGTAAAACTACTCTTTTCTTCATGTGAAACTAAAGTCTTATTGACTTGCGTAATTTCTTCACCATCATCCGATGTTGAACAGGCAAATGAGACAAGTAATAAGACGAAATAGAGAGCGTATTTCTTTAAAAAAAATAAGTTAGAGGTCATGTTTTTAATTGTTTTTTTTAAGTTAAAAGTAAGACCTCTAAAACACAAGAATTGTTTTCATTAATTCTGAATAACTTCTTCGTGTAATTTTTTTCTATTGGAAGATCTTCTGTTATAATTTTGTTTTAAGAAAGGATAGGAGAGTACAGATAGTAAAATAATTCCCGCTCCTACATAAAACCCTGGCGTCATTGTTTCTTCTTCTCCAAAGAAAATTAAAGCTAGAATAATACCATAAATAGGTTCTAAGTTTACCGTTAAGTTTACTTGGAAGGCACTTAGACTTTTTTGAATTTCAACGCAAACAGCATAAGCAATTGTAGTACAAATTACAGCTAATACAAATAAATAAACGATATCAAGGGTTGAAGGAATTGCTAAAAGTGTCTCGCTTTCAGAAAGAAATGGAAGGCAAATAAAAGCAGTAATACAGCCTCCAATCATTTCGTATAGTGTAATTTTAGGAGAGGAGATGGTCTTCACATAATTACCATTTAAAACGCTAAAAAGTGAACCAACAAATGCAGCACAAAGCGATAAAGTGAGTCCTAAAGCATGGTCAAATTCAAATTGGAAAATGATGTAAAGACCTACTATTACAAAAAGGCCTAATACAACTTCATAAGGCTTAATACTTGATTTCGTTAGCAAAGGTTCTAATAGTGAGGTGAATAGGGCTGTAGTAGCAATGCCAGCTAGGCAAACACTGACTTTTGAGATTTTTGCAGAAGCAAAAAATAGGATCCAATGTGAGGCTACTAAGCCACCCGTTAATAATAGTTTTGTAGCGTCTTTCCAATTCACTTTCAATTCCCAACCTTTAAATTTCATGAAAATCCACATTGAAACTGCAGCAATGAGTGTTCTATAAAATACCAATTGGAAGGAATCTAATTCAATCAATACCCCAAGGATTGCCGTAAATCCCCAGACAAAAACAATGATATGAAGTTTAAGTTGTTCGTTGAACATTATTTATGGAAGTATAGGTGGTGTTAAATAATTGTGCGGCAAAGGTATAAAAAGGAAGTAGAATTAACTAATTCAATCAAAGTATAAGAACTAATAAAGCTTACTGAACTATAAAGTCTTTGAAAATCAGTAGGTCTAGGTTCTTAATATAAGAGAAAGATTGAAAAGTTAATTCTACTTCAAATTGTATTAAATAGTTTTATTTTTTGATAAACTTCTTTGTGAAAATAGTCTCTTCTGCTTTTACATTGAGAATATAAGTTGCAGGGAGTAAATGTCTTATATCAATGGTAGATTGATGGTTTTCATTATTTTTTCTTTGTATAAAAGATAAGACGTTCTGCCCCTTTAATGTAAAGATTTCAATTTCGATATCACCCAAGAAATCATTTTTGATATTTAATTCTATTAAATCAGAAGCGGGATTAGGGAATAAATTGATAGTCGAGGCGTTGGTTTGAAGGATGTCATTTGAAGCAATAATTCCATCTTTCACACCATAAACGACATAACATCTTCCAATAAATAGAGGTTTACTTTGATCACTCATCGCCCCTTGCACAATATCATTTACACCATCTCCATTAAAATCATCGAGAAATGTAATTCCTGCGGTATGATGAGTATCACTGTCACTGTTATCTATTCTGAAAGCCCTGTTTCCGTCTATATTCGCTTCAGTAGAGTGACTACCAAAATCAACTATTTTTGGATAGTGATATTTAGAACTAGAGCCATAAATTATAAAAGTTGATCCCTTATGGTCCGTTAATAAAATATCTTCATAACCATCGTCATTTATATCTCCTCTGCTATTAGAAAAAAGAGGGCTGAATTGACTATCGGTTGTAATTTCAAAACCTTGAACTCTTTTTATATCTTTTAAATCAATTTGACTTTCCCCAATTGATTTATGGCCATAGAGGACTATAGATTTCCTCTCATGCCAGAAGCCAGTGACCACTTTAAAGGCAAATGTAATTCCAAAATCATCATAACCATCCTTGTCAATATCTCCAATTTTACTGAAATTAAAATTGATATACTCAAGGTTGTCGCTATATTTTATATTTAGATAGATGGCCTCTTTTTTATCTATTAAGTCAGCAATATCGTATTTGCCTGCTATCCAATTTTCTTTGCCGAATATTAATAATGCGATATATCCATCATGCCCATCATTATTTTCATCATTTAGTTCTTTCATTAAGCAAACAAAATCATCAAAACCGTCTGCATTTATATCACCAAGAACTTTAAGGTTGTCAACAGACCTGTTATCTCGTTTATTATGGAATTCAACCTTGTCTTCAATGTCACTGATATGCCTTTGACTATCTGGAAAGTTTTCTTTACCAAAGATAATATAGCTTTTATCATCAGTTCTATTGGTTACTTCATTTGGACAGATACTCGATGCGCCACGTGTGTTTTCTGTAACTATAATATCATCAAATCCATCATTATTAATATCCTTGATGATTTCTGCATGATTTGCAAACCTAGTAATTGAAATGTCATTGTAGTCTTCTTCATCAGCTAAAATGGTTTTGAATTGTAAGCCAACATTATCTCTTGTAATCACTTCTGGCACATAGGGTCCACCGTATAAAATGGTTAAGGTACCATTGCAATCGTTGTCCCACTTATCTGAGATGACAATATCATCATAACCGTCGTTATTAATGTCGCCACCACCATATATTTTATTGAAATTAAAGTAGTTAGTGTTTCGGAATCTTGAAAAATGATCATTATTGACATTGGAGGGGTAATCAGCTTTTCCAAGAACGAGATAGTAACTTTCATAAGAATTATAATTATGCACTGCATAGTCACTAAAACCGTCTCCATTAATATCACCGAGGTTGATTACAGTGTCACCTGATCTTGTTTCACTGAATAAAAAAGTGGTGGAGTGCAATTCACTTACATCACTAGATTGAGGGAAAGGTAATGATTGTGCATCAAGATGAAAGGATAATCCTGAAATGCTGATTAAGGTAATTATTAACCTAAAGTATAGTTTGCTCATTTTGTGTATGAAATATTTATTGTAAAAAAATGAGAGTTTACTTTTGGGTTAGTGTTTTGTTTGAAATTGGATTGTAATATAGCTAGTATTTATAATTTATTTCACCATCAACCCAATTATGTTTTAGATTGATGGTGAAATTGAAAGTTAATTTAGGAGTGATAATTTAGTTTTTTGGAGTTACCGTAATATTCACAATATTGATAGAATGGTAATGTTCTTTTTCTTCAACAGTGAAATCTAAGTCAATTTTATCGTTAAAATAGGGGGCATCAAGAACATTGGTATGGTACTCTCCATTTTCTCCACACGGATCAATACCGGTTTTATCTTGAAGTACTTTCAGTTCTTCAACTAATGTTTTATCGAGTTTTCTACCTGTAATATGTTCTTCAAAATCTTTTTTATAAGATAGAGAAATCAAAATTTCGAAGTTGTTTTCAATAAACTTGTCGAGTAATGCTCTGCGGTCATGTTCCCAAAGTGGCATATCGATTTCTAAAAGCCCTTTACAGCATTCTTCAATGAAATTAGGTTGACCATTAATTGTTGAAATATCACCGGTAATCACCACTTCAATTCCTTCTTTCTTCAATTGTTTCATTGCGTCAATATATCCTTCTTTGAAAGGTTCTCCAACCCTCACAAATTCATGTTGAGCTCCGATACTTGAGGATTGGGCTTTCATTAACTCTACAGGATGAGCAACAAATTTTTTGTCTGTTTTAGGTACAAAAGTCACAAACTTGACAATATTGTATTTGTCTTTTAATTCGAAGTAAGCGAGGGCAGAATCTTTACCACCAGTCCAAAGTACAACAGCGTTTTTCATATTAATATTTTTATCTATACATAGAGGAAATTCTTAAATAGAAGATCAAAACGAATATTTCTTTTCAACCTGTAAATAATGAATCATCTGTTATTATTCAAATGAATTACCTCACGTATTTCTTATGTTAAAAATCACTTACTGATTAAGTGGGTATTCAGGTTTGATCTAAAAAAAAGAGCCTAACATTCATATCTGTTAGACTCTTCTTTATGTAAATTATTTTTCTTTATTTCTGTACTCTAAAGTATAATCCAATAGTTACAAAAGTGAAAATAATATTTGGTAGCCATGCTGCTAAGAATGGACTTAAGGTTTCAGCCTCAGCAATTGCTCTACTCATAATTACCATTAGGAGGTAAATGAATGCAAGAACAAATCCCATGGCAATTAGATAACCTGAACCATGTCTTGATTTAACTGATGAAACACAAACTCCCATTAGTGTAAGCAATAAGATGGCAAAAGGATAAGCGTATCTTTCATAAAGTGCATTTTCATATACACCAAGATTAGCAACTCCTCTACTTTTTTCTTGTTCAATATAATCTGATAATTCAGTATTTGTAAGCGTTTCATGGAGATTGTACTTACTCTCAAAATACTTAGGATCTAAATTTAACTTCTTCGTTAATGAAGTCCCTTTTGCAAATTTCTGAGTGCCATCAGGGTTGAAAGTATATTTTTCGTATTTGTCAAATTTCCACTCTTGTTTGGCAGAATCCCATTGAATTCTGTTAGCAGAGATTTTTTCTAATAGCTTGTTGCCATCAAATGTTTCTAAAGTAGGTCTGTAACCTCTTTTGATTCTGTTATTATAGCTTTCTACATATAAGTAAGTTGAATCACTTACTTTGTAGTGAATGTCTCTTTCGTTAAAGTAGTAGGGGCTTTTTAGGTATTCAATCTCAAAAGCTACTCTTGTTTTTGCATTGTAAGGGACTACATAACCTACTAAAGTAAAAATTAATAATCCTACTGCAGACGCACCAACAACATAAGGTAATAAGAATCTTGGGTAACTAACCCCGTTACTTAATACTGCAATAACTTCTGAATGTGCTGCAAGTCTTGCAGTCATAAATACAACAGCAATAAAGATAGAAAGTGGACTCAACGTATTTACCCAGTGTATAAATAGGTTTATATAGTATTCTTGGAATACATACCCAAAATCTAATCCGTGTTTTAAAAAGTCGTCCTGCTTTTCAGTGTAATCAATTACACAAACAATGATGTTTAGTAACAGTACTACAAAAATAAATGTTTTAAAAAACTTTTTAAGAATATACTTATCCAGAAGTTTCATATTGTCTGTCGTAAGTGTTTTAATTCGACTAAAAGGCAAAAGCCTTACCGAATACAAAAAAAGAATTCCTTCATTAATTTTCCAACGTAAAAGGCAATAGAATACATATAAATAGTGTCTTTTAACGTTGTTTCACATCAATGAAGAAAGAATTAAAATGAATTTTATTTAAAAAACGAAGGCCTTTTGAGTAAAACCACTCAAAAGGCCTTCAGCATCTATTTACAGCGAATAATGAATTACTCTACTGTACCGATTTTTAAGCTGTTTGTTTTACCTGTTTCAGTAAGAGGTAAAGCAGCGATGTTTACAAATTTATCACCTTTTGCAAGGAAACCTTTTTGTACTAAGATCTCTTCTAACTCTTTGAAAGTTTCTTCAGAAGAACCTTTTGGTACATAATGGAATGCTTTCACACCCCAAACAATATTAAGCGTAGCCGCTAATTGCTTGTCAGATGAGAAAATAAAGATATTTGTCTTAGGACGGTGTCTTGAGATTCTTGAAGCAGTGAATCCAGAAGTAGTCAAACCGATGATTGCTTTAGCACCTAGGTCAGCAGAAATGCTAGACGCCGCTTGAGCAATTAAGTTACCGCTAAACGCTGAGCTTTCAGGGTCGAAGTCATACGTTTTGTTGTAGATTTTCTCGTTTTGACGCTCGATAGCAGTGATGATACGAACCATTGCTTGAACAGTTTCGATAGGGTAGTCACCTGCTGCTGATTCAGCTGATAACATTACTGCGTCAGTACCGTCAGCTACTGCGTTAGCAACGTCATTTACCTCTGCACGAGTTGGACGAGGGTTGTTGATCATTGATTCCATCATTTGAGTAGCAACAACAACTGGCTTAGCAGCTCTGTTACACTTCTGGATCATTTCTTTTTGAAGCATTGGTACATCTTCAAAGTTGATCTCAACACCTAGGTCACCACGAGCAACCATAACAGCATCAGTTACTTTTAAGATCTCATCAAAGTTAGCAATTGCTTCAGGACGCTCGATTTTAGCGATGATCTTAGCATTTGAACCTTTAGATTTGATGATTTCTTTTACTGAAGTGATATCTTCAGGGTTTCTTACGAATGATAAAGCTACCCAGTTTACACCACACTCTAAACCGAATTCTAAGTCTCTTCTATCTTTTGCAGTTAAAGAAGCTTCAGAGATATCAGTATCAGGTAAGTTCATACCTTTACGTGATTTTAATTTACCTCCGTAAACAACTTCACAAATGATTTCGTTTGCTTTAACTTCAACAACGCGAACACACAAGTTACCGTCGTCGATAAGAATGTTGTCACCAGCTTTAACGTCTTTCACGATGTTAGTGTAAGAAGTTGATACTTTATCTTTAGTACCTACAACTGGATTGTTTGTAATAGTAATTTTTTCGCCTTCAACGATCTCAACAGCTCCACCTTCGATTTCACCGATACGGATTTTTGGTCCTTGTAAATCTTGTAAGATAGCTATGTTATGACCGAATTTTGAGTTGTACTCTGATACCCAATCGATTACTTGCTTATGTGCAGAATGTACGTCGTGTGAGAAGTTTAAACGAAATACATCTGCTCCAGCGTGAATAAGCTCAAGAATTTTTTGCTTATCTCTTGTTGCTGGTCCAATCGTAGCGACGATTTTGGTCTTGTTGATTGCGATACTCATAGTTCTTAATTAACGAATATATAATTTTAAATTGTTCGAGGGAAAATAACAAAATCAGATGTGCTGATTATTTATTTTTGTCCTCTATATTTGAAACACATGCGAATTTATCAAATTCATACAATAGAACAAATCCTGTTTAATCATCTTATATTAACAAATGCAATTAAAAACAGAAAAAGCTCTTTTGGATCGAAAAAAATCACAAAAAAAAACGCTTGCAGTTTTGATCGATCCGGATCGGTGGACAAATGAACTATTTTTTTTCTTAAAAAATGGCAATAAAAATCATCTGCCAGATATATTTTTAGTTGGAGGGAGCCTTTTATCTTCAAATATTCTTAATAAAACTGTTAATGATTTAAAACAATTGAAAAAGCCAGTGATTTTGTTCCCAGGAAATGCCATGCAAGTCACACCTGATGCCGATGCAATTTTATTTATGTCTTTGATATCGGGAAGAAATCCAGATTTTTTAATTGGTCAACAAGTTCATGCTGCTCATAAGGTAAAAGAGGCCAATCTTGAGGCGATTCCTTTAGGATATATTTTGGTGGAAAGTGGGGCGACTACTTCTGTTCAATATATGAGTAACACGCAACCCATTCCGCATAACAAAGATGATATTGCAAGAAGTACTGCAATGGCTGGAGAATTAATGGGGATGAGAAGTTTTTATTTAGAAGGAGGAAGTGGTGCAAAAACACCTGTTTCGAATACAATGATTCAAGGTGTGAGAAAAGCAGTGGAGGGATTGTTATTTGTGGGAGGTGGAATCAGAGATGTTGAAACCGTAATGGAAAAATTTGATGCTGGGGCTGACATAGTAGTAATAGGTACTGCATTTGAAAACAACCCCAACTTTTTGAAAGAAATACAAAATAGGATTTAATTACCTTTATTTCGATTTGGACCTTTCTTAAAAGGTTTTTTGTGATATTTTTTCTTTGAATTACTATTATTACCTCCGGAAGTATTGTTATTGAAGTTCTTCTTTTTTCCGTGGAATTTTCTTCTGTTATTATTATTCCTTTTTACAATGGGGTTGTAAGATGGACCTGGTCCTAAAAAGGCTGGATTCTGAGGTTTTTCTACTTCTAATTGAATCAGATTTTCAATTTTCGCAAAAGATTGTTGTTCTTTAGGATTTTCGTTGATAAATGTGATTGCTTCACCTTCACGAGATGCCCTGGCAGTTCTACCTACTCGGTGCACATAATCTTCGGGGTCTTTTGGGACATCAAAGTTGATTACTAATTCAACCGTATCCACATCAATACCTCTTGAAATGATATCCGTTCCAACTAAGATTTTTGTTTGTTGTCCTTTAAATCTCAACAAAACATCTTCTCTTTCTTTCTGGTCCAAATCGGAACTTATTCCCTCAACACTTAACCCACGTTTTGTAAGTGCATCTGTGATCTCTTTTACTTTAGATTTTGTGGAAGTGAAAATAATGACACTTTCATAATTTTCCTGTTGCACCAAGAAGTCAACCATTAAGTTTTTCTGATTTTCATAAACCAGAAAAGCTTTTTGAGTGACATTTTTTGAAGTCTTCGAAATTGCAATCGTTATCTCAACGGGGTTGTGCAATAACTTTTTTGCTAACGTTCTAATCTTTGGAGGCATTGTAGCGGAGAAGAACACATTCTGTCTCTGCTTCGGTAGATGAGAAGCAATTTGTAAAATATCCTCATAGAATCCCATATCAAGCATTCGGTCAGCTTCATCTAAAATTAGATTTTTAACCTTACTAACGTTAGCACCAATATTGAGATGTGATAATAATTTTCCAGGAGTAGCAACAATGATATCAACGCCCGTTTTTAGTGCATTTCTTTGATTTGAAAATGTACTTGAATCACCTCCATAAACAGCTATTGACGTAACTGGAGTATAATAGGATAATCCTTGGATCTGATAATCAATCTGTAAAGCTAATTCTCTAGTGGGAACAATGATAATGGTGTGCGTTTCTGTTCCATCATAATCTGACATATGAATTTGGTCCATTATAGGAAGTAAGAAAGCAGCCGTTTTTCCTGTACCGGTCTGAGCGCAAGCAATCAAGTCTTTTCCATCTAAAATGGCAGGAATAGCCTGAGCTTGAATGGGAGTGGGCTCCCTGAAGTTCATGGAGTAAATGCCGTCTAAAAGATCGTCATTTAACTCAAAATCATCGAATGTCACAATAATTATTTTTGTTTTTTAAAAAATCAATGTTTTTACTCATATAGAGTAGAATTGAAACAGCACTTTCGCAATATCCATTATTATAATGATAGGAGTACATAAATTTTTTTCAACTATAGAACTTCCATTTGTTTAAATTAATCTCTTCATAGCTGTAATGGAATTGTTTCAATTTTGAAATTTAGACCTAATTAGATTTTTAGACTTAAATTTTAGTCCAATTTTGAATTGGGGTTTAAAGTGTTTTATCAAAAATGAGAAGTTGAGATTTTTATTTATCATTTTTAGTAAAACACTTTATATATCATTATGAGTGTTGTTCAATCAAAAATACACAAAAGACAAAAAGAATGGCTGATGTTTTAGGATTTATTTTTATAAGCCTCTGTAGCTTGTCTTACAGAAGGGTGCTTACTCAATAATTCTTGAGCAACTTCTCTGTCGACATTAATTTCGTCCATCACCATCTTAATTGCTCTTTCTTCTAATTTGTGGTTGGTCAATTGCATGTCGACCATCTTGTTGCCTACAACTTTTCCAAGCTGAATCATCACTGAAGTAGAAATCATATTTAAGATTAATTTCTGAGCAGTACCCGCTTTCATTCGTGTGCTTCCAGTTACAAATTCAGGTCCGACTATCGTTTCAATTGGAAATTGAGCAACTTCTGCCATTTTACTACCTGGATTGCAGACAATACAACCCGTCAGAATATTATTTTGATTTGCTTTCTCAAGTCCACCAATTACATAAGGAGTTCTACCAGAGGCAGCAATACCAATTAAAGTATCGTTTTCAGATATATTTTCGTTTTCTAAATCCACCCATGCTTGTTGATCATCATCTTCTGCATGTTCAACGGCTTTACGAATAGCACCATCACCACCGGCAATCAACCCAACAACTAAGTCAAAAGAAACACCAAAAGTAGGAGGGCATTCCGAAGCATCAACAACTCCTAGTCGTCCACTTGTTCCTGCACCGATATAGAATAATCTTCCTCCTTTTTTCATTCTTGGTACAATTTCATTTACCAAGGCTTCAATTTGAGGGATTGCTTTTTCTACAGCTAAAGGTACAGTTTGATCTTCTTGATTAATGCTATGTAAAAGGGTATTTACATCCATCTTCTCAAGGTTATTATAATTTGAGGATGACTCTGTAATCATTTTTGTAAAGTATTGTATAACTTTTTATAAAGATTGTTTGTTGTGATTATGCGTTACAAATATACACGAAATAGTTTTGCATCATAGTGACGTACATATCTTTTGGATTTTTGTAAGAAGATAAAATTAGATCTTCTTTGTATTATTGATTGAGCGATTCATCAATAATTTGATGGATGTGGTTGGATACATCATCTAGATCTTCAATTGCAAAATCAAGAAGGTTTTTTGTTTTATGATGATTGGCATTGATAACACCAAAAATATAGTTTCCCGTTTTCTTATTTGAAATTTTGATGTTTTGAATAATCTTTTGACCAACTTTTTTTAATCCAACTACATGTTGAGCTTCTTGAAAACGAGCTTCTAATTTATAAATATCATCTTGACCACCTATCAGAAGGTTGTTCATGACATGTAAAATTTCTTCAAATACAAGGTTGTCATGGAAGGGTATGATAAATAAATTGAGCTCGTCATTAATTTTATTTACGAGTATTGAACGATCCGCTTTTCTAAGCATCTTATTGATATTTCTGTCAATAGACAATGCTAGGGGATTTACTTTTTTGGCGAAATGATAATTTTCAGGATATTTTTCATCGAATATCAAACGATCAGCAAAAGCAACATCTTTCCAAGGAAGCTTGTTTTCTAAGTTGGCCATGCTAATTAATTCCTGATGTGAATAGGCTACAGTATCTTTCCAAATGAATTTTTCCATTACCCTAAACTCAGTCAAAACCCAATGAGCGGCTGTTTCAAGTGAGATTTCCTCATTTGTATATAAACATACGTCAGTGTTGATCTTTAATACTTTATCTACCCATTTAAATTTCTTATCCAATTTTACCCAAGTTGCTAAACTGTTACCTCCAGTTGGTGCGAATGAAACAATGTTTGAGTTGTCAAAATTTGGTGCATGATTAGTTATAGTGATAAAGTATTTGATATTCATAGTATTGATTATGTTATAAGTAATTCTATAGTATTAACATAAATCGTACTATAAATGATTCATTTAGAATTCACAATAAATGTCAAACACGTTTTATATTATCGCAGATAATAGCTGTAGCAATTGCAACATTTAAAGATTCCGCTTCTCCGTATTTTGGTATGGTGATTTTGGTCGAAAGCACTTGATGTACTTCTTCACTAATACCATGTGATTCACTTCCCATTACCATTATAGACTTTTGATCAGGAATAAATTGGTGAATGTCTTTACCATCCATGTCTGCTCCAATAATTTGGATGCCCTCATTTTTATACTTCCTCAAAAGTTCTGGAAGGTCTACAATATGTGTTTGTATTCTACTGAATGCCCCCATTGTAGAAGCGACAACTTTTGGAGAAAATGGATCAGTACATTGTTTTGATAAGAAGATGTCTTTAATGCCATACCAATCAGCCACTCTTAGAATAGTACCAAGGTTACCAGGATCACGTACATCATCTAATGCCAAGCAGAAATTAGGAAGTTCTTCAGCTGTGGGAAGATCGAAAGTAGGAGTTTCAACTACAGCGAGTCCAGTGTCGTTGGTTTGTAGGTTGCCATTTTGTTTTAGTAATTCAGGTGTTGTTTCATCAACAACAGAAATTGAACTAATAAGATTCTCATTGAGTAATGCATTTAGCTTTTCAGTATAAAAAAGGGCATGAATTTTTAAGGGCGACCTAAAAAGTTCTTCCAAATTTTTATATCCTTCAACAATAAAACGATTAGTCTCTTTACGTTTTTTCTTTTGCAATAATGCTCTGGTTTCTTTACTCCAACGCTTATTCACTGGCTTATCTAATTTATCTTCTTCTAAATTCTGGAATTTCTAATGCATCAAAAACATGGTTAGTATTAACATAAGAGTGATTTACTCTATTTGTTAGGATAATTAAAAATGCTTCTGACTCAGGATAATGTACAAAGAGGGTAGAATAACCTCTCCACCAACCTCCATGGTAAACAACTTTTGTTCCATCAGAAGGTTTAAATAACCTCCATCCAAAACCATAGTTATATTTACTTTTTCGTTTAGGGCTATGAAAGGTAAAAGCTTTTTCTTTACTTTCAACACTTAAGATTGAATCTCCTAAAAGTGCTTTATGCCATTTGAAAAGATCTTCAACATTTGAATATACACTTTTATCTCCCAAAACACCATCCAACATGTATTCTTCAAACTTTCTGCCCCGGCCTGTATGTCCATAAGGGATATTATCTTGTTGTACTTTTACAGGATCGAAAGTAAATGTAGAATCCATCTGTAAAGGTGTGAAAATTCTTTCTTTTAAGAAGGTTGAAAATGGATATCCCGATACCTTTTCGACAATAGAAGCAAGAAGCATGTAACCTGAATTGGAATATTTGAACCTACCGTCTGGTGATCCATATTTGCCAGGCTTGTGCTCGTACATATAATCTATGCACAATTGATTGTCGATAGGAGTGTGTTTATCTTTCAATTCCCTGTCCATTAAATAGATGTAATTAGGTAGCCCAGATCGGTGATCAAGAAGCATCTTAATAGTGATTCCAGGATAGGGAAAATCGGGAAAGAATTTATTGATGGAGTCGTTGATAGATAGTAAAGAATCTTGCTCCAACATTAAAATAGCACTAGCGGTAAACTGTTTTGAGACTGAAGCCAATTGGAAAATATCACTTTCTTCTAATTTTGTTCTTCTCCTAACATCTCTATAACCAAATGCCTTTTTGTAGACGATTTGTTTATTTTTTGCTCCTAAAACAACACCATTAAATCGTCTTGTTTTTTGGAGTTTAGTAAATGTAGAGTCGAATATATGTTGAAAATGATCTAGTTCTTCCTTCGATAAAGAATCAATGTCGACGCTGGTATTATCTTCTACTATTTCTTCCTTTACTTCTTGTTGTTTTTGGCACCCCAAAGTAATCCAAAAACAAAAAAGTAAAAGAAAGAGTGAATTTAAAGTACGCACAAATAAGAAATACTATTTAACCTCGAAGTCTAATAATTTTTGATCTTCGATAAAACCTTCAATACGGTCGCCTATTTTCACTGGAGAAACACCTTTTGGTGTGCCCGTGAAAATGAGATCGCCTTTTCTTAACGTAATATATTTTGAGACGAATGAAATGATTTCATCTACATTCCAAAGCATCATCTTTGAATTTCCATTCTGCTTTTCTTCTCCATTTAGTTTTACACTAAAATTAATATTTTGAATGGATTCGAAATTGGATATGGGTTGGAAAGCCGAAATAGGTGCACTGCCATTAAAACCTTTTGCAAGGTCCCAAGGAAGTCCTTTGTCTTTCAATTGTTTTTGAACATCTCTTGCCGTGAAATCAATGCCAAGGGCAACTTCGTCGTAGTAACGATGAGCAAATTTTTCTTGAATGTATTTTCCCTCTTTGCAGATTTTTATTACTAATTCAACCTCATGATGTATATCTTCAGAAAATTCTGGATAATAAAAAGGAGCGTTATTTCTCAAAACAGCTGTGTCTGGCTTAGAGAAAATAACAGGTTGAGTTGGTCGTTCATTGTTTAGTTCTTCAATGTGGTCTACGTAATTACGACCAATGCAAATGATTTTCATAATAATAAAAAATAAGGGTCAGTACAGTAAATAAACAAAAAAAGCCCGATAGGTAATTATCGGGCTATTTTTGTCAGTAATGAAATTACTTTTTCTTAGCCGTAGCTTTTCTACCTCTTGTAGAACGTCTCTTAGGAGCTGCTTCAACTTCCTCGATCACTTCTACTTCAGTAAGAACTCTACCGCAGTGCTCACAAACGATTAGTTTCTTTTTCTCACGAATATCTGCTTGACGTTGTGGAGGAACAGTTGCGAAACAACCACCACAAGCACCTCTTTTTACAGATACTACAGCTAATCCATTTGAAGAATTCTCTCTAATCTTATTATATGATCTTAATAATCTCTCATCAAGATGTTTCGTTGCCTTATCACGTTGCTTCAAAAGCTTTTGCTCGTCCACTTCACTTTCCGCCATAATTTCGTCAAGTTCAGCTTTCTTCGCTTGTAGATCTTTTCTACGTTCTTCTAAAGCTTCTTTCGTATTAACGATTTTATCACGCTTCACTTTGCCATCAGCCTCGTTATCACGAATTTTCTTTTGTGCAACTTGTATATCAAGATCAAGCATTTCCATCTCTTTGTTGATGGCATCAAATTCTCTGTTATTTCTAACATTCATTTGTTGCTCTTCAAGATATGTAATACGCTTCTTGAAATCTTGAATTTTACCTTTTAACTGTTCAATATTTGCCTCTGTGCTACCAAGATCTGCATTAAGGTTATCGATACGAGTTTCAAAACGTACGATTTCATCCTCTAAGTCTTGAACTTCTTCCGGCAAGTCGCCGCGTAATTTGCGGATTGCATCTAGTTCGCTGTCGATTTGTTGAACTTTCGAAAGCGCCTCGATTCTTTGGGCGACGGTATTCTCCATAGGGATTGGTAAAACTAAAGTGTTGACATTAAATTTTTTCCTGTATGCATTATAGATACTATGCAAGATGCAATTTTAGTAAATAAAATCGACATATTCAGTATAAATTAGAATTAAATAACTAATCTATTTTCTACAAAGCAAAAAAAAGGCTAACAATACAATTGTTAGCCCCATTAAGTGCTCCCAACAGGGCTCGAACCTGTGACCCTCTGATTATGAGTCAGATGCTCTAACCAACTGAGCTATGGGAGCTGCTTTTCCTTGAAAGCGTTGCAAATATAGCAGATTGTTTTCGAACAATGCAAAAGAAAAAATAAAGTTTTTTGTATTATTTTTTTAACCAATTGGAAAACAATAAATTATTTTTGAATAAAAAATGAAAGAAAACGTATCCAGTCCACTAAATAGACAATTTTTTACTCGAGATCCCTCCAAAATGCATTTTCCGTACTGATAGGGCTATTTATGGATTCTAGTAGTCGTTATCATTTATTAAGGGATTATTAGTGTTTTTGGTAAAATATATTCTTTTTTTTTAAAAAAAAAGGGGCTGTCGCAAAACCATCAAAAATTCCAAATACTCTTCATTTTTAAATCGTATGAACATAAACAGTTTAAAAATGAAGAGTTTTTTATTTTCAACCATTTATTGCGTCGATATAAATAAGCATAAAGAAGAACTATGAGTTGTTCTCCCCTTAATAGAAATCCGGACTTTAATAACTTTATCAGATTGTAAGATATAGTAAATAGTAGCATTTCTATATTTACATTATCTTTTCCTCTTAGAAGAAATGAATCTAATTTCAAGTTCTTTTTTAGATGGCCAAAAACGGTTTCAATATCATGTCCTCTCATTTTACTTTTCTTTTTCCCTTCTTCCGTTTTTAAAAAGTGAGTGGCTTTTGCTCGTAATCTATTTGCATTTTCTGAT
>NZ_JACVVP010000169.1 GCF_014534745.1 Flammeovirga sp. EKP202 | reverse complement strand
TTTTTGTAGATCTCGGACATAGAAATATATCCTCTTTTCTCTAGTCGTTCCAAGGTAATGGTGGTAATAAGAATAGGACTTTGAGCAACTGCCCATCCTCCTTTTCTCGTTCTGCTCCAAGCATACGCCTGACCATGAGGTATTCCTAAACGTATTAAGTTTTTACGTTTCCGTTCTACCTTTTTCCAGTGATGCCAGATACAGTACCGGAGCCTGTTTCTTACCCATTCATCTACCTTTTTCAGTTT
>NZ_JACVVP010000168.1 GCF_014534745.1 Flammeovirga sp. EKP202 | reverse complement strand
CGCTAAAGCTCAAACAAAAAAATCATTTTTAACGGCTCAATACATGAAATTCTTAACGCTTTTCCCTTCAAGGCCGATTTAGAAACTACTAAATGATGGCCTAAATACAAAACAAAAGACATAGGTCTTATAATTATCTTCTAAAAAGCAGTTCTGTAGGGGGCTGTCGCAAAACTAAGGTTTGAATAAATAATCATTATGTTTAACTTATAACATAATGATTATTTACTATGCTCCCAAAGTTCAAAGAAATTCCT
>NZ_JACVVP010000167.1 GCF_014534745.1 Flammeovirga sp. EKP202 | reverse complement strand
ATATCTCTGATAAGTTACTAAATCCAGTGGATATAGATCAAAATTTTCTAACTACACGTTTTTTGTCATGTACTTAGCGGCTCAATACAAGAAATTCTTCACGCTTTACCCTTCAAGGCCGAGGGAGATACTACTAAATGATGGTCTGATTACAGGTCAAAAGACAACGGTTTTATAATAATCTTCTAAAATGCAGTTCTGTAGGGGGCTGTCGCAAAACCATCAAAAATTCCAAATACTCTTCATTTTTAAATCGTATG
>NZ_JACVVP010000166.1 GCF_014534745.1 Flammeovirga sp. EKP202 | reverse complement strand
TTTCTCCTTTAGCTCAGTTGGTTAGAGCATCTGACTGTTAATCAGAGGGTCCTTGGTTCGAGTCCAAGAAGGAGAGCTACTTTATTCAAATTCATTCCTCTTTAGCTCAGTTGGTTAGAGCATCTGACTGTTAATCAGAGGGTCCTTGGTTCGAGTCCAAGAAGAGGAGCTCCCAAAATAAATTTTCTCCTTTAGCTCAGTTGGTTAGAGCATCTGACTGTTAATCAGAGGGTCCTTGGTTCGAGTCCAAGAAGGAGAGC
>NZ_JACVVP010000165.1 GCF_014534745.1 Flammeovirga sp. EKP202 | reverse complement strand
TTCGGTCTCATCAAAGATAAAATCCATAATGGAAATCACATAGACTGCTTTTAACTCATAATCCCATCCTTTTCCTCGCTTGGCTTGTTCTTGAATAGGAAAGCTTGAGTAATAGATAGTACGGTCTTTAAAATGAGTCTGTTCAGCACGTTGTAACTCCACGATAAATTTTTCACCATTTTCGTTTTCACAATATAGATCATAAATGGCTTTACGGTCGGTGTCATTTTTGGGTAAATGTTCCGTCGATTTATACGTCAAATCATAGATCTGAT
>NZ_JACVVP010000164.1 GCF_014534745.1 Flammeovirga sp. EKP202 | reverse complement strand
GACGGATCAACGGAAAGCTCAGCGGCGGAGTTAAGCATTCCTTCAATGACTAGTGACAACGCGGACAGCTATAGATTGAATATCACTTCGACTTCTATCACTGGTCTTACAATCTTCACAAAGCAAATCGACCTGTTATTTACTCTTGGGCAAGAAGATTCTGTAGCTCTCTATAACTTATTCGTAGAGTTAGGAACAACTCCTGACAAAGCTATTGAAATGCGTGATTGGGTGGATAATGACGGAAAATCAGTTGCTACTCAAATTGACAACTACGG
>NZ_JACVVP010000163.1 GCF_014534745.1 Flammeovirga sp. EKP202 | reverse complement strand
CGAACGATGGGATTCGAACCCACGGCCCCCGGAACCACAAACCGGTGCTCTAACCAACTGAGCTACGATCGCCATTTATTTTTTTGCTCTGCAAAGGTAATCATTAAATCTGCAAAACAAAACTTTATTTTGAAAAATAAATTAATCAAAATACAAAATATTGCATATCATTAATTTACCTATTCTTTGTTTTAAAAAACATATAAAAAGCTTTCAATTTCTTGAAAGCTTTTGGGCGAACGATGGGATTCGAACCCACGGCCCCCGGAACCACAAACCGG
>NZ_JACVVP010000162.1 GCF_014534745.1 Flammeovirga sp. EKP202 | reverse complement strand
TAATTAAATATCTCCTTTCAGACTTTTATTTCTAAATGCAATACGAAATATTAAGATCTATTTTTAAATAGCTTCAAAGTATTAATTCACTAAAAGAAAGTTTTCAGACAGATTATATGAAAAAAATAAACAACAACAGCTAATCGAGTAGACCGCCCCGCCAATAATTGACGGGGAGAGCCTCTCACACCACCGTACGTACGGACCGCGTATACGGAGGTTGATTACCGTTCAGCTAATTTCTTGTAGATATCGGACATAGATGTAATGCCTGCTTTAGACACTACTTGTTCGA
>NZ_JACVVP010000161.1 GCF_014534745.1 Flammeovirga sp. EKP202 | reverse complement strand
GCTGAGTTTAACTTTTTTGTGTGGTAACTTAAAATTAAACATTTTCTCTGATTAGCTTTTTTTGTCATGTACTAAAAACTTACACATAAATAAACGCATATTATATTATTGATGTTTAGTACTTTAAGTGAATAAGTTTTAATGGTTGAACTTTTTTGTTAATCCAACAGATTCATGCTTGTGTAATCAAGCCTTTCAATTTTCTTTAGGTGGAGGAGGGCATAAAAAAAGAGCTTGGAGAATCTCCAAACTCTTTCATAACCCAAAAACTAACTATTACTCTTTTCTTATATATCTTAT
>NZ_JACVVP010000160.1 GCF_014534745.1 Flammeovirga sp. EKP202 | reverse complement strand
TTAAAAGCAGATTCAATTATTGTTGCTTCTATTTATAATGATAACCCTTCTAACACCTTAAACTGGGATTTGAGTACCCCTATTGAAACTTGGGATGGGATTACTGTTTCCTTCTTTAGGGTAAAAACAATCCAACTAACAAATAAAAATATTCAAACTCTACCCAATTCAATTGGTGAATTAGAAAAATTAGATACATTAGTTCTCAATGAAAACAAGATTGATATCTTACCTGAATCTATAACCGACTTGACCCGTCTAAAGCTACTTAATCTATCAAATAACAACCTTAGTTCTTTACTTGATCAAAT